>NZ_JBEPRQ010000031.1:0-84265 GCF_040548425.1 Bradyrhizobium sp. i1.15.2
GATCAGCAAGCCGCCTGACCTTCACGCAACGCCATCGTAGAACTCGCCGCGCTCGCGCGCATGTGTCAATCAGGCGGCCTTCGTCGTATGCGTACCCATCAGGACACGATCCTGCGTTGAATATGGCGTTAAGAGCCAAGGCCGCGGTGCGTGCAGTGTAAAGGCGACCACGGCAACAAAGGGTAATGAACTCGGGGCCTGTATTGAATGAGCCTCACCCGAGGGAAGCAACGGCAGCATTGGGTCAAACTGCGACCTGCCAAACTGCTCCGGGCTCGTCCGCTCCTACTGCATTACCCGACGCGGTTCTCGCGCGCACTAGAGCGACCTTGCGTCCTCATCGGGTTACCTTGGCACCGCGCGTGCGCTTAACAAGCCCTGACGTGCGGACACGCGACAAGTCCAGACCAGGATATGAGACGTCATCCACTGCTCGCTTAAGGGTTTGGGCACCCAACGCCGCAGCATTTCTTTGGCACCATAGGTTCGGCCAACCGATTTGCCACTGCTCCGTCCTGTCAGAGCATCCCGCAATTCTTCATCGGGCGTGGTACGCCGGAGTGCGTCCTGAAAGCCATGGCGGAAGCTGTGGTACACTTTGTTGCGGTCATTGATGCCGACGTGGTTGCGTAGATAGCGGCCCCACCATTTGGACCAAGCACTAAGAGCGCCTTTCTGATCAGGAGCAACCGTAGGGAATAGCCAAGCCCGCTCACCCTCTGTACGCCGTGTGGCCACGTACTCAAGAAAACCCAGTTCTGCGAGCTGGGGATGCACGGGGACAACGCGCTCCGATGTCTTCGTCTTGAGCCGCCGTCCTGCCTTGGTGTCCCGCATGAACCACATGAGCGGAACGCCTGTTTCCTCATCTTCGCGAACGTCGGACACAAGCAGGCCCGCGTATTCCGCTTGGCGCGCCCCCACGAACAGCGCGAGCAGTGGGAACCATGTTCCGGCCTCGCCCTTGGCGCCCATGGGAAGCTTGTGCTCGGTGAACAGAGGAGCATTGAAGATTGTCTGCAGGTCGCGGGCATCGAATGGCTCACGCTCGGATTGCTCCTCCGCCAGCCGCATTTCGCTGTACGGGTCAGACCACGGGACATCCTCGGGCACTAAGCCGTGGTGATGACCCCACCCGGCAATAGCTTGCACCGCTCCCAGTTGCTTGTTCACGGTGCCCGGAGAAACCTTTGCGACGGATGACCATCATAAACCTCGTGACCCTGTCTGTATTGCACTCCACGATACTGTTCGCGCCGAGTGAGCTCTGTATCCGGTGATATAGACTGGCGATTCGGGTGGCCTTGGGCAGGCGATACCGGACCCCGTGCCAGAAGAATTTTTCTACGACCCGGTAAGAGATGCTTGCGTCCACATATCTGGCCAGTTGATGCGGTTCCGAAGGCTTCATTTCGAAGCAACCGGAAAAAGATGTAGAAACCTCGCGCGCCGACGCCAAGGTGGAAGAAGCGTGTCTCTTGGAGTCGCTGCAGAAGCGGCTTCGCATGCCTTTGCGGCATGCTTCGCATACTTGCGAAGCACATGCTTAGGTTCTTGACCTACCGTTTCTCGCGTGTAGGATGATCAATCAGACATTGCATATCACAAGATTGTTGGAATTCGAACCCCACGCTCGGATTTCGCGGCACTGTTCGATGGCCGCTAAGAGAAGTTGCGTGACCAGCCTCTTCATTACACGTCAAGACGCATAGACCGCAAAAACCGTTGGTACATCAGTACGGGCATACTTTTCTCAATATTAGCCTTAGTTGTGTGAGGCCATTCCTTGAAAGTCATATGCAATACCGCGTGGCCGCCGGATCGGTCTCCTGAAATAGAAGATCATGCGTTCGCGTAGGCGAACCGTCGCCGGACTGCGTCTGGGCGTCCTGGAAAGCGCTTCCGGTCGCGTCGGTACGCTTTTGATTCACGGCAACTCGTCGTCGAAGGAAATCTTCGCACGGCAGTTCCGCGCTCTTGAGAGTATGGGCCTCGGTGTGGTGGCACCGGACCTGCCCGGCCACGGTGAATCCGACCGGTCGAACACGCCGCGGAAGACCTACAGTTTCCCCGGCTACGCGGCACTGCTTCACCAACTGATGACCCGGCTCGGATATCGATCGTATCACGTCGTCGGTTGGTCCCTTGGAGGACACATCGGGATTGAGATGCTCGCGCATTATCGCGAGGTGAGATCCCTGGTCCTTACGGGCACCCCTCCTGTTCGCCTGAATGCGGAGGGAGTTGGCGCGGGATTTCGGTGGACCCCGTCGACCGCATTGGCCGGTCGGCGCAGATTCTCGTCGGACGATTGTCAACGTTACGTTCGCGCGATGATGGGGGCCAGGCGGGCTTCCGACGCCCATCTTCGCGCGGCGGCCGCGGCCGACGGCAACGCGCGCTACTGGATGGTTCGAAACGGTATGGCCGGCGTGGGCGCGGACGAGGTCGAGACCGTTTGTGCCGACGAACGTCCGCTGGCGATCCTTCAAGGCGCCGCCGATCCTTTCGTCCGCATCGAATACATCAACGGGCTGAAATACCGAAACATCTGGAAGGGAAGTCCCGTACTGCTCGACGCCGGGCATGCGCCGCATTGGCAAGCGCCGGCGACGTTCAATCGGTACATGAGGGAGTTTCTGCATCACGCTGGCTAATTCCACTGGAGCTGGGGGGCACCATGGTTACGACTGTAGAGGATTTCATCGAGAGAACTCAGGTAGCCGGCAGCGACGCCGAGCTGAAAAACCTGTTTCTTGTGACGATGCGGGAGGCAGGATATGAGAACGCGGTTTTCGCGCGGGCGCAGCATAAACGTCTGATTTCGATTCCGTGGAGCGAGTTTCCTCCCGGCTATCTCGACACATACAGGGCCATGCAGTGGGACCGGATCGATCCGGTCGTGCAGCATGTCCACGGCGCACGCGGCCCGTTTAGATGGACCGAAACCTGCCTCCCGAACCAGATCAGCCGAGTTCAACGAAACTTCTTCGAGGAGTGCCGTGAATTGGGCGTCCACTCCGGAATAACGATTCCGATGCGCGGACCCGCCCGCGAAACTGATCTGATTAGTCTCAGCTTTCGAGGACAAGGGGAACCAGAAATCGACAAGACGGCCCGCGTTTACATGATTTGCGTGCAGTATTGGCTCAAGTACTGCGAGCTGGTCGACAAGCGAGAATTACCTGCAGTAGCTTTGACCGCGCAGGAGATCGAGTGTCTAAAGTGGTGCAAGGAAGGGAAAACGAATTGGGAGATCGGAGAAATCCTAAGCATCTCCCAGAAGACAGTCGAATTCCATGTTGGCAACACAATGAAGAAGCTCGGCGCCGGCAATCGCATCACCGCGGTGATCATGGGCATCAAGCACGGAATCATCTCGCTCTAGTCGCGGTGCCGCATCGGTCGATTCGATCGTCGCATCAATGATGTGACCTAGCCGTATCAGCGTCGAGGCGAACAGTTCGATCTCGATGTTAAGCGGCGCCATCACTTTGAGTACTTCGTCGCGGGGCCCGCAACGCTCGATTAGGATACGATCAAGGGCCGCAAAGGCGCGCGGCTCGATCCGCGTCCGATGGCTTGGTGAACTCCAATCCCTGCATCATTCCTAGTCCTTTTGCCTTCAGGTAACCAGGATGTCGAACGGACAGCGATCGGCACCACTGCGTCAGTATGCGCGAGCGTCGATCCACCTCCTTCTCGAAGTCGTCCGTCCACAGATCCAGCGCGGCAGCTGCCGTCGCGAAAGCGAGCGAATTCCCGCCAAAGGTTCCGCTGTGCTCTCCGGGCGACCAGACGTCGTAGCCCGGTCGCATCAGCAGCAACGACATCGGAAGCCCGTATCCACCGATGGATTTCGCAAGGCACACGATATCGGGTACGATGCCGGCGCGCTCGAAGCTGAAGAACGGTCCGGTTCGACCGCAGCCCGTCTGGATCTCGTCGACGATCAACAGGGCGCCTAGACGCTTCGCGGTGGCAGCGAGACCGCCCAGCCATTCGGCCGACGCAACATTCAGTCCCCCTTCTCCTTGGACGGACTCCACCAAAATCGCTGCGACGGATCGATGCCTCCTGACGGGTCCGCCGACATTCTCTCGAACCGGGCAATTTCGTCGAGGCCGGCCCCGGCGTATCCATCGTAAGGAAGTCTTCACCGCCAAGAAGTCCCTGCGCTGAAGCTCGGCACGACGCCGAGCCGGTAGCAGCCAGCGATCCCATCGACACCCCGTGGAAGGCGTTTGTGAACACGACGATCGAGGGCCTTCCGGTGGCCTTGCGCGCGAGCTTTATCGCTGCTTCAACGCAATTGGTACCGGTCGGCCCTGGGAACTGCATGCGATACCGTAAGCCTCGGGGGGCAAGGATCTTCTGCTCGAACTTAGACATGAAGTGGAGCTTGATCTCCGTGTGGAAATCGAGCCCGGCGGATATGCCGTCCGACAGCAGATACTCCACTGCTGCGGAACGCAGATGAGGATGGTTGTGTCCGTAATTGAGCGCGCCACAAGCCGACAACAGGTCTACGTAGGTATGGCCCTCAGTATCGGTGATCACCGATCCACGAGCACTTTTGAAAAGCGCGGGAAAATGCCGACAATAGGCCCTGACTTGAGATTCATGCTCGGCAAAGAATTCGAGGTGATCGCAACCGGCGGGTGATAAATTGGAGTTCATGCGTTCGCCCTCCTGAGCCGGTTCGCATCCTCCGCGTCCGCAATGGATTGCATTTTATCCCGCAGCGCGAGGATGTCGGCGACTACCGACTGGTATCCAGCGTCGAGCGCCACGCGCCCAAGGAAGGTCAACGCGTCGGCCATATTCCTTGCAGTATCTTCATCCACCAAGGGGTGGCTTGTTTTCCCGCTCATGCGGCGTGCCTTTCGGCAGACGTGTCCGGATCGGGTGCCAGAATGTCCTTTCCAATGCCGAACTTTTGGCAATGCCAAGCCGGTCGAATGCTGGGTGTCGGCACAAAGAAGGCACGTTCCATCTCTCCTTCGACGGAGTGTGCAGGCCCTAGCCAGTCGATTCCAGACTGGATGAAATGGGCGAGCAGATGTTCACGCGTGACGCCGATCATCCCCATACCGTCATTACGGTGCAGGAACTCTTGAATGGCGCACAAGAGCTCCGGGAAGATCGTACGCCGGATCGCTGGCTCGACCGTTTTGTCGACACACACGCGCGTAACTTCGAAGATGCCCGTCGAAGAGGGAAGGTCGACATGCTCGACGAGATGCGGCCAATAGCTACGTAGCATGTAGGGCCCGGTAGTACGGAGCAAGCGAGCCACGCCCCTGACCACCCGCTGCTCATCGCGCCAAACCAGATATGTTGCGGCCGGCGTATCGAATTCGTCAAACTCCAAGCCTCCCCACGACGAGTGGTCCAGCTTCCTTCTCTTGACGAAGACCTCGTATCTCAGCCTGGCCTGCGACGCCAAGGCATCCTGGAAATGATGCGCGGTCGCAATGGAAAACGCTTCGATCATGGGTTGTCGCTCCGATGAACGGTGCCATATCGGAGCAAATCGAAGCGTCGCGGTGTACTGGGAGAATCCCTAAGGCCCGCCTCAAGTACTCGTCATGCCCGGCCCAGCCCGGTGTCTCGCTGGCGTATGTTCCCAACCGGGATATTCCCTAGTTTACTTGTGGGCAGTTTGATCTTCTGCTGCACGATCGAAGCTGACGGGAAGGGGATGTATGGCAAAGGGCAAGAAGGGCAAACCAACCAAGAAGAACGGCAAGCCAGCTAAGAAGCAAGGTTCGACCATGTCCGCCAATTTTGCGGGGATGGCCGGCAGTTTCATATCTCGCGACGAGATCTACCATCGCCTTGAGTGGTATTTCGACCACAGCCACAATCCTAAGGGTCCGCACACGATCGATCCGAACACACCGATTGACGCCTTTTTTGAGAACATGGATCCATCCACCGGCCGCAAAGTCCTCTGGGTGAACATCAACAAGATCAACCCGACTTTCGTTCCGGCATGGAAAAGCGCACTTTTCCATGGTGTCCAGTTTCCCTGGTTGTCGAAAAAGGACGTTGCGATCGGATTGCGGGACATTCAGTCGTTCGGCAATTTGATCGACTCGGCCGTGCTTACTTACGAGCATTTCCGCTGGCACGTGAGCTAGGGAGTGTAGAATGAGGTTCGCCGTTTCGACAGCGCTTGCGATAGTTATTTTGGCGCCTACGGTTGGAACGGCGGAGACGCTTTCCGCCGCCAAGTATGACAAGAACAAAGACGGCATCCTGGACGAAAACGAAGCCCTGGTGTGGCGCCTCCACGTCCAGGATCCGGTACTTGCGAAGTACGACGTGAACCTCAACGGGAGGCTCGATCCCGCAGAGCTCGATAGACTCAGGGCCGACAGCGCGACCACCTTCTCGGACCGCGCACGTTCTGTGGCCAACGATGTTCTGTTCTTCAAGAACCGCAAGATTGCCGATATCGACAAGGTGGCGTCGACGCGTCCGCCGCCTGCGGCTCCTGCCGAGGTCAAACCTCCGAAAGGCGGTTGCGAAAACCAGCAGCGGCTATTCGTGCGGAGAGATCGCCTCGACACCTACCAGTACAGAGAGGGAACCTTGCATTACCGGCTTCGT
The DNA here is from genome assembly GCF_040548425.1 of Bradyrhizobium sp. i1.15.2. NCBI lineage: Bacteria > Pseudomonadati > Pseudomonadota > Alphaproteobacteria > Hyphomicrobiales > Nitrobacteraceae > Bradyrhizobium > Bradyrhizobium sp. i1.15.2. The sequence continues at coordinate 6,619 of NZ_JBEPRQ010000031.1, forward strand.
ACCGAAATCCAAGGCGAAGGGCGCTTCCGCGAGCGTCACGCATGACGATTGGATCGCTCGAATTCCGCCACCATCAACGGGCGTGTCTCCTACGTGATCTCGCAGAACGATCCCATGAGTCCATGCTTCACCGGCCTGCCGGACGACCCATACGCAAAGCATGATTTCCGCGTGCCCTCCTTGTTCGGGACCACGGTTGCGCTTTGGACTGATGCACAAGGAACCATCAATTCGCCAAGGACCAAAAGCGAAAAGAGCGCTCTAAAGGGCGGTTTTGACGCGCAGGCTGCTATTGCGGGAGGTCCTTTCTTTGATCTGCAGTATTTGATCGCGAGCCCTTACGCTCAGACCGACTTCAGAGGGGAAGCGAGAATCTACGGCGTTACCGCGGCATGGGAGCCGTTTGCGCCGAACGTGCGGCTGGGGGGCACGATCGGAGCGCCTGCCATGAAATATCTCGACTGGTTCTGGCAATTGCGGGCCGAAGCCGACGTCAAGAGAGTCGACGTTGTCGGCGCTACCGCCCTTACGCGCGGCGACTACGCGTGGACAGGGGCGGTCGCCCGCCTGCATCTGACGCCGTTCCCGGATAGGAGCGTCTACGACCCCTTCGGAGAGAACTTGTTTCCCGACCTGGTCGGTCGCTTCTATGCCGATATCACGGTGAATTATCACTGGGAGCTAAACCGGGGCATAGATGCTTTGCTGTGGGGTGCCGAGGTCGGGTTTAACATCACGCCGGACGGCGCGGCCTCGATTTCGGTCAGCTACACCAACGGCCTCGATAAGGATACGCTTATCAAGCAGCGCCAGTACCTGGTCGCACTCAGTTACAAGCTTTGAACTGTTCCCTTGACGCGACGGGAGTTCCAACATGAAGAATGCGCTCACTTACGCGATCTGCGCGGCGACGAGCCTTCTGTGCGGACCTGCAATCGCGGCGGATTCCGATATCACCACTTATCGCGAGATGTGCGATGCCTCTGCGTCGGTCGCTTTGGACGCAAATCACTTCGTGGTGGCCGATGACGAGATGAATGTGCTCCGCGTGTACCGCCGAGGACAGCCCTCCTCCGTGGCACAGGTGGATTTGTCCAAGTTCCTGGGTACCAAGCCAGACAAGGAATCCGACCTGGAGGGAGCCGCACGCGTTGGCAACACCATCTTCTGGATTTCCTCGCATGGGACCAATAGCGAGGGGAAAGTTCAAGACCGCCGACGCAGATTCTTTGCGACCGAGGTCATTCCGGGGTCCTCGCCGCCCACCCTTCGCCCGCTTGGGAAGCCCTATTCCACATTGGTCGACGATCTCGCCAAGCTTTCGCAGTACAAGTTGGGTGAAGCTGCGACCAAACCTCCCAAGACTTTCGGGGCGCTCAATATCGAGGGCCTCGCGGAGGGGGTTAACGGCAACCTTCTCATCGGCTTTCGCAACCCGCTGCCCGGCAACAAGGCCCTCATCATTCCGCTCAAGAACCCAACCGAATTGGTCGACGAGAAACCGGAAGCACGTGAGAAGCCGGAGGTACGTGAGAAGGCAGAAGTACGTCAGAAGATAGAGGCGAGTTTCGGAACTCCCATCGAACTGGATTTACAAGGTCGAGGTATACGAAGCATCGAGCGTGTAGGAAGCGCCTATCTAATCGTCGCGGGACCAATCGACGGCAAAGGGGATTTCAAGCTGTTTCGCTGGTCGGGAAAAGAGAACGGCGAAGGCATCGAGCCCGTCGATGCACCCGCCTTAAAGGGGCTCTTTCCCGAAGCTATGTTCGCGATCCCCGAAACGGGGGAGGTTCAGATTTTGAGCGACGACGGAACATTTCCGGTTGGCGGCGGCGAATGCAAAGGTGCTGCCCGCACCGAACAAACATTTAGAAGCGTTACCATCAAGCCGTAACTACTCAACGGCTCCGCGAACGCTGTCTTGGGCCGGACGATCGGTCGGGCTCTTGTGACGAGGGTACCGATTGCTGCCGCGTGGCCGACACATAGCTCCTATAGCCGGGCATCGCTTCGTCGCGGCCCGATGCCGGCAGCAAGCGCCACTGCGCACCCTCACCAGGCGACACGGGATATCGGTCGCGTTTCCGCGCGAAGCGTCACCAGCCCCCTCTAATCCGACGAGAGCCCAATCGGGCGGCTTAGCGGCTGCACGCCGGGCTAGGTCGTCGACGATTTTGCCAGACCGAGCGCTTCTCGAAGTTGGTTTAGGTCGATGCCGCCCCCTAGTTGTCACCGCTTATGGCTGTCAACTTCGGGGCCTTCGGCGGTCGGCCAAAACGTGGACCTTTGCCGCATTTCGGTCCGGTGCATCTCAAAGCCTGCACCGCATGACCGCGAAGAGGTTTTCTCCTCCCTGATTTGTCGGGAGCAGGAAACCGCCATCGTTCAGTCCCAGCGGCCGCTTCGTGACCGAGTTGCCGACATTGCCACCGACGACCTGCACCTGACTGCCGCCGGCTTCGACGACGACGTCGCAATGTCCGGGATAATCGCCGCCATTCTGATGTTGATAGTCGATCCCCTCTCGTCGGGCCCAGCAGACGAGATCTCCCACTTGCGGCTTCCACTCCCGCAACTGGTAGCCGTAATAGCTTGCTTGGGGTCGCGCCTGCAGCAGGTCCTTGATCGAACGGAAAATGTAGACCGAATGCTGCGGGCTGTAGCTGAAACGGGTGCCAGCGCCGGCAGTCCGCATGACCCATGAAATGAACGCGGCCGACCACGGCACGCTGTGATCGAGACCGGTGAGCGTATCGTTGTTGACACCGTCCTTCCAATATTTGCCGACGTACTTGTAGTAGGGATCCTCGCCCTCCTTGTGCCCAACCCGGGTGGCGTTTCCGTCGATATCGTAGGTCTGTCCCCCGAACCTTTGCCATTCGGCCAAAGCGATGGCAGCCGCGCGGGCGCCAAAGCCGCTCGGCGCTGTCGCATCGGCCACTAGCAGATCGGCCACGTGGGAAGACTCGGTTGCAGACAGATCAAGCTCGAGATTGGCGTTGGCGCGACTGGACATCTGATCCAGGGCCGGAGACAGCGCTGGCCTGGTCCAGACCGCCTTGGTCTTGCTCAACCAGAAGCGCCGATCGTCAATACCCGTTTGACCACCGTTGATCGCGTACGTGACGCCGACGATATCGTCGTCGTCCGCAAGCTCGTTGCAGGACTTGCCGTGATAGCCGCTCGCACCCCACTCCGCTGCGGCGATCTCGAGACAGTGGTCGTGATGGAACGCAAGGTCGGGATTCGTTTCCAGATCGTCGATGCCCAGGTCGTGACCGAATTTGGCATACGCTGCCCGGCCGGTCATCTGGATCAATCCACGGCCACGGTACTTGAAGCCGTCTCCCGGATTCACGTTTCCGAGGCGGCCACCATAGACGTAGTTGCCCAGCTTCTCCTCATTGTGCGCGTACTGCTGGGCGATTTCCAACGTCGGAAAGCGTCGTGGCCAGACTGCCATCAGGCGCGATGGAGAATAATACAGGCTTTCGATTTGGATCTTGAGACCACCTGTTTCCTGAAGCATCTGCGCAAAGAAATGCGCCAATCTCAATCCGCTGGCGGCGATCTTGAATTTTGAGAGGATTTCGTTGGCGGTTGGCGAGCTAAAAGCGGCCGCATACTCCTCCTTCATTGAGGGCGCCAGAGACTGAACCTGAGCAAAAGTTATTTTCATGACAACATCTCCTCGCGGAAACCGCTACACGTCCTGATTGGCCTGAGCTCTCGAAGTCGGAGTCGCGGCCTCTACGCTCGGGCTCGGCGCCGGCGCTTCGCCGGCAGTGTCGGCTGTCGCTCCGCTGGCAGTGTTGGGCGCCGCTTCGCTGGCCGTATTGGGCTGCACTTCGTCGGTCCGAGTGCCGTCATCGACCGGGGCCTCGAGCGGTGCAGATGGCAGTTCGGGAGCAGGCGGAGGCGTCGGAGGCGGCGACGGCGTAGTGAACGCCCCCACGATGCGATCCATCGCTGCGAACACGAGATCCGCGCTGTAGCCGGCCACGAAGGCAAGGGCGAACGGGGAAAGTGATGCGGTGACGGATCCTGTCGAAGGCTGGAGCAGCCACCCGGCTGCCAGGCCGGACAACGCGCCGATCGGGACCCGCAACGAGTATTTTCTCTTCAGCGCAGACGCTTCCTCGCCGGCCACGGTCTCATCCGAGAGGCGCCTGAGTACGAATGCTATGGCGCCCAGCATTCCGTACAGCACCGGCAGCAGGAAGCCGCCGACGAACGATGTGGCGAGTTCAAGCTGGACTTGAGCCACGACCTCGGGCCTGTCCTTTTCTCCCTTGTATTCGCTTGTGCCTAGGCCGATGACTCCAAGGAAGCTCGCTACCTTGCGCGGAAACCCCATTAGATAGTCGGCGACGTGAAGGTACGTGGCTTGCTTTCCGGCCAGCTCCGAATTCTTGGTCTGGACTGCGGCCTGTGCCGCGGTCTGTACCGCGCCGCCGGCGACGGCCGCAGGAGCGCCTCCGGCCGGCATCACTTCCGCGGCCTCGATGCTCTTATTTACTTCCAGCAATCCCTTCTGCACTGCTACGAATGACGAGAAGTAAAGCTGTAGCAACAGCAATGCCGTGAGGATTCCGTAGAAGAAGCGCCGATAATAACCTCTGGCCTCTTCCGGCGACTTGATCTTGGAATTCAGTGCGCCGTAAGCGGCCCAGAAATGTGACTGCGTCTCCGGGCTTGCTTGCAACAGATTGTTGGTGGTTTGCGCCGCGATGATTGGTGCGGATATCTTTGTGGGAATCTCCACCCCGCGCTCCGAGAGCTTTCTCATCGAGGTGCGCGCCGTCCCGACCGGGTCCGGAGTAGCGGCTGTTTTGGCGGACCAGAAACCCATAACTGCTGTCCGTGAATTGGTCTTTCACGGTGGACAGTGCCTCAGGATGACGCCGGGCACTCCTAGGAGGTTCACTAGGTAGCTCGCGAGGGCCATTTTGGCGCCGCAAGAGAGGCCCGAGTCGAACAGGGTTTCGACTGGGCGGGAGCCTAGGACATCCACAAGCTGCTTTGCAGAAAATACGTCGCCTGAGGGGGCGCGTCGCTCAGAGAACCTGTCGGGCAATTAGCGTGTGAGCGCTTTCGTTCTCCCTGGGGGCGTTGACGGCCTCCAAGGTAAATGCCTTCAACAATTCGTTCAGCCGCGCTTCCTCATCCCGACCCTCCGGGTAGCGCAGTTGGATGAGCAGTCGGGCGAGCTGCAGCTTGAAGAGAAGCGCCTTTATTGAACGAGGGCTCGGCCGCCGCTTGATGGAGCGGAAATAGCCAGGCATGAAACCACAGAGTCTTTCGATCTCTTCGTCCGAGAATCTCACGTCGCCAGTTTCGAATGGAGCCTCGGTGGGCTTTGTGACAGGTTCGATCGAGCTCTGCTGCGGCACCTCGACGGTCTGTTGAAGAGCTTCCTTGTTGCGTCGAGCGCTCTTAAGCGTCTGGCCATCCGACTCGCGCGCCAGATGTAGTCTTCGGCGCGGCCCGATGTAGGACTATGCGCCGTAAGATGCACGCATTCCGAGCACAACTTACTTTTGCGCCGAAGGCCAGCCCGACACCTCGCGAAGCTCGGTTTGACCCAACAATCGAACGAGTTGGCCGCGGCCCACGAAAAAGTAAGAGGTGAGCTTCTTGCTAGATACACCTGCATCGAAGTGAAGCCATAAGGTTTAGGATTTTGCGCGCGATTTTGTGGTTTCGCTCACGTGTCGTCGTCGGTGAGGTCAACGATGACCTTGGCAATCAGTGTAGACTTGACCGGGTCGTCGACCAGTTGGGCGCGAACGGTGGCGGATGAAACATCTCTCCTGAACGAACCCCATGGCCAGCCCAGCAACTGCTCTGCGTGCCTCTCGAAACTAAGGACCAAGGCTGGATCAGCCCGACGCACGTAGGGCTTGAAAAGCCATGAGAGTTCGGAGCCGAGAGCACCTGCTTGAATGACGGCGCTTTCGTCGACTTCGACAACGACCGCATTTCCAACGCGGCTCACTCTTCCGGTGGGCGCGCCCCGGCTCGTGCCCGCCTTCGCCGACGGCTCCGAACTGACCTTGTAGGTGAAAGGCCGGTCAGGCATTCCGTCCGGATCAATGAAAATGGGCCCCCCTAGATCGGCGTCCGGATCCTCCGGTGGCCCCCTGAGGAAGATGATCCGCCCCGGACGCAGGCTCAAAAGGGCGCCGGTAGGATCAGCTACCAAGCCCCGGAAGAATGTGCTCGTGGCGCTCCGCTTCGCGTATGAGCGGCCAAAGGATATTAGTCGTTCGACGTCGTCGACCCATGGCATCACGATGGTATCGACCTTCATCCCGTGCGGAACGCCGAGAAGGTCGGGCACGCCGTTCACATGGTCATCGTCGAAGTGCGAGAGGAAAAGGAGATCAATCCGGCGTTCCGGCGAATTCTCCACTACTCGATCGACGACGATTCCGCAGCGTTTGAGCCACAATCATAGACGTAGGTGAACTTGCGATTCGCAAATACCTCGACGGTGCCTTGTCCTTGCTGAATCAACGAATTTTCGCCCGGTGCGACCAGTTCTCCCAGATGGAAGCCGCCCTGCCCCACTGCGTATTGGTGACGCGTGTGCATAAGGACGGGCCCCTGCGACAAGATCATTAGCGACGTCATGGTAGTTCCGATAGTTCAACCCTTCCCTACGGCCAAGCCTCGGCAACCGGGGATCGACGCTTAGCCGGTAGGTACGCAATGCGCCATATCATGCTCGTGGCCCGATCGCCGTTGTGCACAGGCGCGGCACGGCCGCCGCAACAAATTCGAAGAAAGACGATGTACGACGATATTCCGACGTCCTCGTATACGTAAGCTAGGGACGTTCCTCGTTGCTTTCGACAGGTACCGCTGGAGGGTCAGTTCGAATTTTTTGGCGCGGATCTGGGAGCGGGCTCGCCATCGCCAAGCACCCCAAGGGAATTCCCTAGTTGTCGGGCAACGACCCGCGGCTCAAAGTCTAGAACCTGCAATTTTGCAATCTCTCCTAGGAGCGGAACATGAAGTACGCTGTGCTGCTGTTCGTTGCCTTGCTCTCGACAACCACCGTACAAGCCGTCGAGCTATCCTCGAAGGCGCCACTGCCTGTGTGCGAGAAAACTGCGAGCGCGGATGCAAAGCTCTTGCGTTTCGCTCAGAACCGCTCGCCGCGGCGTTGCGGTCAATGTACGGATACCAACAACCGTTCGGGCTGCTGGATGCAAATAAATGGGCGAAACTACTGTTCGGCCTGTTGATTCATCAGCGATTATCGCCCCGCGATCGATCGAGTAGCGATTTCAACTCTTTCCCATCGTCGCGGCTCTCGATGAAGGAATAGGCGTCCTTTCCGTCGGGATCGACGACGTCGAGCTGCGGTTTGCCGTCGAGCACCGATTGGATCACGCCCAGATCGAATCCGGTCTCGATGGCGCGCATCAGGACTGTCCTTCCACTCTCCCCCTTAAAAGACGAGTCTGCACCGTTCTTGAGAAGTATCTGTAGAATCTCGCCGGCTTTGCGCGTCACTCTGTCTTTCTCAGAAGCATCGTCACTAGCGATGAAGCGCAAGGTGAGTGTCTCGTCGATCGCGCCGTTGCCCCAGTACTCGAGGAAGTCGCTGCCATAGAGTGCTTTTCCGCGACCGGCCAGATAGGTGACCGCCTCAGGACGATGCGACCGGACGGCCAGAACCAGCGGCGTTTCGCCCGATTTGTTTCGAGAGATAATCGCGTCCTTGGCCTTCAATTGCGCATCGTCTGCGAGGAGTGTCTGCAGCGAGGGTGTATCGCCGCCCGCCGCGGCTTCGTGGACGGCTAAGTTTCCGCCCTCGTCGGCGGCGGCTGCATCGACGCCATGTTGAATGAGAGATTTGACGATCTGTCTCTGTTTCAAATTGATCGCGATCTTAAGAGCGTCTATTCCATCGACTCCTCCCCATCTCGACGCAATAGCTGCCTTTGCGTTCACGTCTGCTCTGGCCTTGATCAAGAGCTCCGCGATCTTCGGTTTCCGTTCGATCAGCGCGATCATGAGAACGGTACGCCCTGGCCATACGATGTTTCCCGGAAGCTTCTGCTCCCTTGCGTTCTTGTCAGCGCCGCGCCACAACGCGCGCTTTACCTTTTCGGCGCTTCCATCGACGACGGCGTCGAGCAATGGCTGGTCGGACGGTTTGACCGCCTTGCGATAGGGCTCCGCCAAAAAACAAGACATTGCGGCCTGGCCCATCATGATGCGGGGAAGGCCGGCCCGACGGTTGGTGAACTCGGGAAGGATGGTGTTGAAGGCCAAGCTGACAGGGACGAGATACCTGATGTTGCAAGATTCGCCTCGTCGAGCACCGGCTTCAATCAACGCCGTGATGACTTCCTTGTCTCCCAAAAGCGTCGCCATCGTCAGAAGCGAAAGATCGTATTTCTCATTCTGATAATATATGAAAATCACCGCGTTGGGATCCGCGCCGGCGATGAGGTCGCGAAACTTGGGATCCGCGGACATGATCGCCTTGGCGAGTTCGATGCTCTGACGGTCTTGGGCCTCATCCCTGGGTCTCTCTTTCGAGACGACCGCCTTATCTGCCGCTGCAACCTCGCCGTTCGGACACGAAATCGCAACCACGAGAATCGCAGTGGCAAACGCCCGCCGAACCATGGCGGTTATTTTCCGCATTGATCTTCCTTCTTTTTCATCTCCTGGTAGATGATCTTACATTCGTTGCACTTGGCCGCACAGCTTGCCGAACCCGTCGGACATTTGTCGCAGGCGGGCGGCTGCCCGAATTTGGGGGCGCACTCCTTCGCATACTGCTTGCTGAGGTCTGCCAATTGCTCCGCGCAAGTAAGCGACTGTGGATCCCTCGTCTGTGCCAAGCAGGCCGAAGCGCACAGGACCGAGATAACCAGTATCGAAAGGAAACGCAGCATGGATTGTTCTCCTATGGGCGGTTCATTCGACGCCCAACTGCTCCGCGATGACCTTTTTCAGGCAATCCGGCGAAATTTCACCGTCGGCCGAAGGCGCGGCCCCGCAGCGGGACCGGGTACCCAATTGGTTCGAAATCAATAGTCTTGTTACGGGGGACAACCGCCAACCCAGTGGCAACGGGTATCCCAAACCGTCGAGATCGAAGCGAAACAGCTTTTTGGCTATTCCGGTCGATGCTTTTGCGGATCGTGCCACCAGCAATTCGGCCCGTGATGTTTCCAAAGGCGCGCGCGCGTTTCTGGTACTCATCATGCTGGAGATTGGCGAGAGCCATTCTCCGAACCCGGCAAAAGACCCCAAGTCGAAGCGCTTAGAATTCAGTGTGATGATGTTGATCTCGATCTTCTCCCGGAAAGGTCGAAGTTTGGGATCAGCTTCGACGGCGGCCTCTAGAGAGCTGAGGAGATCGAGAGCGGTAGCCAGTCCCGAATTCTCGAAATATCCGCCGTCGACTACTCTCACCTTTACCGGCTTCTTGTCCTTCGGCCCTACGTCTTCGAAGTATCCTGCGGGGGTTACCCAAGGGAAACGCGAACTGAGGAACGCGGCCGTGCTGACCGAAATATTCGGCACGAATTTGGGAAAACGGCGGGCGAGTTCCGTATCGCTCCAGATCGGCACGAATGAGGTTTCAATACCCTCGAATTCAAACGGAGCGATTATACGCCGCTGCCCAGAATTTACCTCGGTGGTATTCAGTACAAGCGCCGGAGCGGGTGACCGCGCTGGCTGCCAAAGACTTGTGAAAGACGACGAAAGTGGAAGCGTCAGTTTGTCGTTTGTACCGCGTAGACTTCTAAATTGCTTCGACGCCATTATTTTCTGCCAGGACTGTTCGAGTCCAAGCTCGAGCGATTGCGCGCGATCAAAAGGCGGGACGGCGATCGGAAGTGTCTGCTGGAATGCGTCGGGGAAAAGGAAGCTGCCGAGAAGCGGCGTGAGGTAGTCTTCACTCAACAACTCGTCTGTGGCGTCCTGAAAAATCGGGGAGGTATCGTTAGTCTTGCGGCAGGGGCGCCCCCCAATCACGTTTGTTACCCCCGCTTCGCTGGCCTGATGAAGGAGCGAGGCGAATACCGATCCACCGACGCTTCCTCCCGAGACGCCGCTGATCGCGAAAATATGTCGTCCGAAATTGGGGCAATCGTCCTGGACGGTCGCCAAGAAGCCGGCTGCGTGGTAGGCGGCATAAATGCCCCCGCCTTGGGCGGCGACAATGTATATCGGGTATTTTTTGCTCGAGAAAGCGCTCAGGTCCGCCGAACGAGCTTCCAGCCAGGTTCGAAATTGGTCACGAACCGTGGTTCTCGAAGGCGGACTTTGATTCGGAAGCGTACTTACTCGATGGTCATCGTTCAGATCGAACGCCGAGTACAATAGCGCCGCCAGAACAATGCAGATTATGATCGGAAAGCCTCGACGTCGACCTTCCGTCCCCAGCCACGAGAGCCAGAACCCGGCGAGAAAAAGAGCCATCGCGAGCAACGGAACCGGCATTAGTACTCTAGCAACGACTATGCGCGTGCCCGAGATTGCAAACGCGGCGATGAGAAGCATGGTCGCGACCATCGCAGCCGTCGCCAAGTACGAACGCCCAGAGCCCATGGCCGCTCCGCGCGAATACCGGGACACGATCGCGAGAAGGAGAATTCCGGAGGCGACCGCCAGGACACCAAATGCAAACGACGAATAGAACAGATAGTCGTCGAAGCGCATGATGTTGGACGCGAAGCGGTCGGCGATGGGGGCCACCTGCTCGGCGGTACCGGCGCCGTCGAGGACCAGATAGTCGAGTCTGGCCTGCATGAGAGCCGACCGCACTGGACCGAGCGCCGCATCGTCGATCCTGGACCAGAAAATGCCGACGGCTGCGCCGACTATGGGGAATTGAGCGACAGCCATTGGTACCAGCGGACCGGCTGGCGGGCCTGCACCCGTCGCTGGCCGCCCGTAGATTCGGTCCAAGTAGAAGAGGCCCCAACAGAGCAGCACCAGAGCAATCGAAGATAGGGTTGGTTCGATCCAGGCCCGCGGAACGCCAATAGCGATCGCCTCGGCCATAGACCGATAGATTTCATGCACTTGCGGGGGGAATGCCAGGATGAAACCGCAGGCCAACGCCATCAGGACCGTCTGGCTTCGCTTCAACGTAGCCTCCCGCATTGCGCAACCGAATGCGCCCCGATCGGTCAACTGCCGACGAAGCTAAGATGGCAGATCTTGTCCGTCTCTCCACCTCGCCTATCCTGTCACAGCCGTCGCGTCCATCGTCCTAGGAGGCTCCCTAGGACGCCAGGTCGCGGTAGATCGGGCCCGGATCGAAAACGTTCAGGCCCCGACCTCGCGGCATGATGGAGCACACTTTCGAACTCACGGGCATCCGGTGTTCAGCGAAAACGAACTGGTAACGAGCGCAGCTACCGCATTGGCAGCGTTCGTCTGTGGGTGGCCGCGAGTTTGGCTTTGTCACAGCCACCCATATGGTTCTCCCGGATCCGCTTCGGTCTAGACCATGGGGAACAGCAGCACATCGGCAAGTCGACGTGCATCCGTCAGGATCATGACGATCCGATCGATGCCCAACCCTGCACCACCGGCCTGCGGCATCCCGTGCTCGATCGCCCTGAGAAAGTCCTCGTCCAAACCGTAAGGCTCTTCGCGTGCGATATCTTGATTTTCGAGCCGTTGCCGCTGTTCGATCGGATCGTTGAGTTCGCTGTAGGCGTTGCCAATTTCCATGCCTGCAACAAAAGGCTCAAACCGCTCGACAAGACGACTATCGCACCGGTGCCGCTTCGTCAGCGGGCTGACCTCGACCGGATGATCAATCACGAAAACCGGTCCCACCAGTTCCGGCTCGACCAGCGCCTCGAAGAGGCCCATGAGCGCCTCACCCCATGTGAAGTGACCTATTTCAGGATCAATCCGTCGATACTCGTTCAGGACATCTGCCTCGGACAACTCGGTCGGGGAGCGCTTGAGAGCCAACGCCACCGCGTCCAGGACCTTCACCCGCGGCCACGGAGGAGCAAAATCGAATGTGCGGTCCCGGAACCTGACGAAATGGGAGCCATGCACCTCCATGGCGAGTCCTCCGACGAGATTCTCGAACCGGACCATTTGCTCGCGGTAGTCAGAAAAGGCTTCGTACCATTCGATCGCCGTGAATTCCGGACTGTGCGAATGATCGATGCCCTCGTTGCGGAAATTCTTGCCGATCTCGAACACCTTCGGGATCCCGCCGCAAAGTGCGCGCTTGAGGCTGCATTCCGGGGAAACCCGCAGGTAAAGATCGCTTCCGAGCGCCTTGCTTGTCGTCACGAAGGGCTGGGCCGCGGCGCCTCCGTAGGCGCCGGAGAGAATCGGCGTATCGACTTCGACGAACCCCTCGTTCTCGAAATATCGCCGTATTGCGCGAATGATCTTGGTCCTGCACAAGATCCTCTGGCGAAGCTCGCGGTCGGCGATCAGTGCTACGTGTCGCTCCCTCGCCAAGCGTCCTTGGTCGACGAGAGCCTGATGCACGCTCCCGGCGGCTGTCCGCTTCCCGGCCGGCAGCGGCCGGACGGACTTTGCAAGCACATGGAGCGTTTTTACCTTGAAACTCTTTTCGCCCCTCTGCGTCATGAACATCGTGCCCTCGGCTCCGACAAAATCGCCCAGATCGAGGTACTCGACGAGTTCCATGGCCTCCTGATCGGAGTGCGCGGCGGCCACGTAAAGTTGGATACGTTCGTCGTCGTGAACGAGATCGGCGAAGGCGCCCGAACCGAAATGGCGGAGTCCGAGAAGCCGGCCGGCGAAGCGCAACTGGGTCGAATCGGAGATGAGATCGTCGGAGTTGAGTAGTGCATCCCGAATCGGCATCGTCGGCTTGAATGCAGCCGCCGGATAGGGATCGACACCCCGGTCCCGCAAGGCCTTGATACGGGTCAGCCGCACCGACATTTCGCTGTTCGAGTTGTTGAGCGTTGTCATGTTCATTTCAGCTTCCTTTCAATGTCCAGTGGTTTCGGCGACGACTTCGATAGGGCTCTCGTCCAGGCGACCCGCGACACCCTTGAGGCGTCCTCCGGCCCGCTCGACGGCGAAGAGGTAGTCCGCGACTTCGCGCGTGATCTCCTCTCCGAGACACAGGATGGCCTGGCCAGGGGGATATGCACCGATGGTCTGCGCAGCGACGCGGCCGACCGCTTCGGAAAGGAGCACTTGCTCCGCCGGCGCCATCAGGGCATCGCGAGGGTTCATGGCGCGCGGCGGGCGCAAAGACGGAACACGAAGATGATCGGCGTCGCGGCCACGTTCGGCGGTCTCGACCGCGTGCCGAAACAGATGCGCGAGCGCAACTGCCGACCCCGCGTGCTCGGGTCCGAAGAGCAACAGTACGGTGTCCCGTGTTGCCATCTCGATGTCATTGTCCGCCCCGCCCAAGGCCTGAAGGATCTGAAATCCGCTCACGCCCGTTTCGCGAACGTTGATCAGAACATGGCAGGGATCGCCGCAAATGCCGGAACCAAGGTGCTCGGCGCGAACCACCCGGCAGCCCTGGTAGTTGTCGACCAGCATTCGAAATTGGCTTGCCGAATTTGCGGCCGCTCGCCAAGCTTGGCCGCCGGCGTCCGAGCGCAGAGCTTCCAGTCCCACCTGGACCGAAGCCGGCAGGAAGTAAAGCGGGCTGGTGGTCATCAGACCGAGTTCGCCGGCCTGCCTGAAGTAACGCGCAAGAATCGGATCGTTGAAGTTTGCGACGCTCGATTGGGAGAGGCCGAGGCCCTTCTTGTGCAGCGAGACGACGCACGCATCGGCGCCACAGGCTATCGCAGACTGGGGAAATGTACCGCATTCCAGCAGTCCGTGCAGTGCGCCCCACGCAGCATCGACGATGAGAAATGCGCTCCGCCTCTTGCAGACGGCCGAAATTGCCCGAAGATCGGGGCAATAGCCGTCGTAAGTGGGCGACACGATCCAGACCGCATGCGCGCCGGTGGCGTGCAACCGTTCATCGACCTGGGTCGGGGATAGCGGAATAGTCACGTCGAGATCGGAATCGTATTCGCGATGAACGAACTCGACATCGAGTCCGGCGAGCGCGGCGGACCCCAGCGCGCTTGCATGCGAATTTCGATCAAGAACTACCTTCAAAGGCAGCTTCTCGAGCGCGAGCCGCCTCGCCAACGCGATCCCAAGCCGATTGTTCGCGACCGAACTTCCGGCTTCGACGAATTGCGATTCCGCCGCGCCGTATGCGGTCGCGAGAGCGACATTGACCTCGGCCAGTTTCCCGAGGAGCTTGGGATTGGACCCGCTATTGTCCAGGACGCTGAGGATGCCGAAGAAGTTCCTTTCGATGCGGCGCATGCAATCCATGTCGTGATCGGAAAGCGTGGCGAGCGCCGCCCATGACGGCGGATCGAGCAGCAACCGGTACGCTTCGCCAAAAACATCGGCGAGGCGCTCCGCGGGGGACGTCGACAGGAGAGACAGGTTCATTGTTCGTCCCCCTTCGCCAGCAGACTCTTCAGGGGGGTGCAGAATCGCGTTCTTCCGACCGACGTGAGAAGAACGGTGTAGATCGACGCCTCTCGATTAGGCGCGGGTGTCGTGACCGGTGAGACGCGGGCGGAAGAGCGGTGTTGCGAAATCATCGAAGTCTCCTTCCTGCTTGAAGCGAACGCAGGAAGGATGATGCACGCCGGAAGGACCGACTCCAGCCGATGCAGTTTCAGTACGATGATTTGCTAGGCCATACTCTCGGAGACGATTGGATCGCTCTGAATCGGTCTCGTGTCCTCGGGGTCCGCCAGGATTGCTTCCAACCGCTGCTTCAGGACATCGGCTTCGTAATGGAAGCGATGAAAATGGATCGCCTTCATGTGGTCCATGACGATATCGAGATCGCCAACAATATGACGCACCATATGGCGCATCTCCGCCGCATCGACATTCCGCAGCCTCAGAAGCCGCAGCCATATCTCGAAGTAGCGGAAGACCATTCCGCAAGGAAGGAACAACGCTTTACGCGAGCCGACCAACCATCGGAAGGACCCCAGGCTCTGCTCGGCGAGTTCCACCAGTTCGTCGACCAAGGGCGCTCCATCGGTGTCGTATCCTTGCTTCAAATCCCGAATGTGGTTCCAGAAGTCGTCCGTCGGCGGTGCCCCGGCTTCGTACCGCAAGGTCAGCAGGGCAGCCTCCAAAAGCGTCTTCGTGTGGAGGGTACAGAATTCCATCGACAGCTCGATGTTGGCTCCGGGCCTGAGACGTACAGACTCGGTGGGTTTCAACAACTCCATGGCGTTCAGGTATTGGCCCCTGGCGGCTGCCAGTCGCGCCTGATCCATCCGGACCCCGAGCCGGTCTGCTGCGTCGAACGCGCCTATCCTCCGAACGTTGAGCGCCAGCAGGTCCTGGGCCCTCTTCAACTCCTCGTCGTCGCCGCGGACAATAAGCGGCAGCGGCAAATTCAGGCCATTCGGCAATCTGAGGTCTGGCTGGTCCTTGATCCACTGCCGCCTTCGGCTGCAATCGACGTAGAAGGCGATGGACGCTCGGGCGCAACGCCCCCCCAGTATTCTGCCGACGCCGCTCTCATCTCCCAACTTGTCCGCCAACTTGGCTTCGGCTGCCAACACTTCATCGAACGCCTGACGCGCTCGGCTTGTCAGTCCCATCATGTGGTAGGCTTCGCCCAGTCGCGCCACGATCTTCGCCCGCGCGACCACCATCTCCGCGGTTACGTCTGGTTGGTCTTGAAACCTCCCGGCCAAAACCTTTGTTATCCGGTCGACAACCTCGTCATATGATTGTTCCTGCTCGCCTTCCGATCGCCGTCCGGCGCTGGGAGCCTCGAGAAGTCGTTCCCTCTCCGACTTCTCCCACGGTCTCATAGGCAACGATACGTCCGGATTTCCACCTCCGTACAGGCCGGCATCGATTTCGGCCCTCAGGATCCGAAATGCTTTGGTCGCGTCCG
Source organism: Bradyrhizobium sp. i1.15.2 (assembly GCF_040548425.1). Taxonomy (NCBI): domain Bacteria; kingdom Pseudomonadati; phylum Pseudomonadota; class Alphaproteobacteria; order Hyphomicrobiales; family Nitrobacteraceae; genus Bradyrhizobium; species Bradyrhizobium sp. i1.15.2. Next base: position 22,577 of record NZ_JBEPRQ010000031.1, read on the forward strand.
GACCGGCGGCGTCCGCATCCAGTATCTGCTCTGCCATTCTGCCCACCGTCCTCAGGAGGTCGAAGCGTTGTACCCGCAACGATGCCATGGCGATGCCGGTCAAAAGCGGCAGCAGCCTCTTGCCGGGAAAGGCCTTTTTAATCTGCCTATACAAGTCGTCGGACGGACGCTCGGAGTCTCCATCCTCTTCCCAATGAAGTCGCCTGTCGGCAAGCCTCAACCAAGGTCGAGATGGGTCGAAGAGAGGGAGCAAAAGCCTCAGTCGAAGGCTCGGATCGTCCAGCTCCGAAAGAAGACGGTAATCGGCGCCTTCCAGGTAGTCCGTGAACCATCGCTGGTACGCGTACCGCAACACGGTTATCGCGTCGGGTCTCGGAGCATCGCGGCGATCCAAGCTCGGTAAAATCCGAGCCTCGGATGACCACGTGCTCTCATCCTTGCGGTCGGTGGAGCAATCCTCCGGGTCGATGGAAGCGATCAGGGCGTCAAATGATTGCAAGTCGCGCGCCAAGGCGCTCCTGGCATTCGCGAAACCTCCGACGGTCTTGAAGGTGCGGGCTTGCTCGGCCGCCTCTCTCGCCACGAGCCACAGGCATTCACGTGCCATATCGTCGTCATGTTCGAACCAGGTCGACATGACATGTGTGCGCCAGCCTTGATCCATGAAGATCAGATCCTCCATGGTCGGCTTTCGCCAGCCATGCTGGCCGAGGTCGAGTTGTCTGGCGCCGATCTGGACGAAGTCGGAAAGGCGTTGCGCGACCTCTTGCACCTTTTGCTCGGTCGATAGCATTTCAATCCAGGGCACATCGCGTTGAGCCAGTGCTTTGGCCATTCGGACTACGACGCTGGTGCGGAGACCGTCGAAGCTCGAAGCGACAGCGCCGAGCAGAAAGCGCTCGTGAGGTTCGAGGAGATCCACCCAGACGATGTCCAGTATTTTCCAATCTTCGTTGTTCGCGAGGCTTCGCTCGACGCGCAGCCGGAAGCCTGACTGCTTACGACGGAGATGCGACAGCTTCTTCGCTATGTACGCGAGCTGGTATGTTATCCCGCTCACCTTGAACGACGAGGAGGACGTCTCATCGACTTCCGACGCTTCTCTCAAAAATTTTAGATCCCGGTTGATCAGCAATCGCCGGGGCAACCGGAACACCTCCGGCCGGATCCCCCGACGCGAAGCTTCTTCCTGCATCGGGCCGAACTTGTCATGATCGTGAGCGGTCAGGACGACCCGTGTCTCGTGATTTCCGGAAAGCAGATGGCTGACTATTTCCGCGACGCGATCGTGATGAAGGCTTCGCACCAATTCGTCGCTTTCCATCGGCGCGACGTCGGCCAAGATGACGCAAGCCGGCTGCCTTTTGCAAAGGCGCTGGACATGCTCCACCTTGGCGGCGACGGTCAAGCCCTCGTCGCCCTCGGGCGTTTTCACTGCGCTGGGATCTCCATTCCGGAAGAATTGGAAGACCTGGTCTACGAAATCGCCGGGCGCCAACTCGTCCAGCGCGAGCGCAAGCACGGGAATATGAGACCCGCTTTCCAGCTTCAATAGCTTTCCATTTCGGAATCTCTTGCACAGGTACCTGAGACTTGTCTTCTTGCCGGAGAGATGGGGGCCCGCGACAAGGATAAGCCTCGCTCCATCCAAACCGCGCAACTCATCATGTATTTGGTTCGCCATCTGCTCGAGCGGCGCCGGCGATGCGGCTTGAGGCTCGGCCGCGAATCCCGGCCCCAAGATGGAAGCGAACGGCGGCCTCGCCCGGTAGGTTTCGGGAGCCGCCGGCCGAAGGCTGCCCAGCACAAGTTCCAAGCAAGCCGACGGTGAGATGTGACGCTGCTTCAATACGTGGTCGATCGCAGCGCCTTCCCTGTCCCTGCTCCCGAATTCGCGGATGGCAATGCCAGTTGCGGCTTCGGCGACCGCCTCCCTCTCTTCCGCATCGGGCGTGATCGTGCCTCCACGGAGGTAGTTGTTGAACGTGATCGTATCCCAATCAGCGGTCACGACCTTCGTTGTCCCCTTGCCGGCGCCCTTCTGAGGAAGGGCTCCCTCCATCGCTACTACCAGCTCGTCGCAAAATGCAGTTCTCTTCTTCAGCTGCGGAATAACGAGTTCGAGGGCTCTTTCTATAATCAAGGTACGCTTGAAGGCCGAAAACGCGCCGGATAAGTGGTCATCCCGCCACCACTCCTCGTGCTCCTCGAAAGTTTCGCTTTCGAGTTTACGCAGCTCCTTGTCGAAGGATTCGACCTTCGGGTGCTTTCCCGGCTTTTTGTGACGCTTAGCGTACGCCATTCTGGCTCCCCAATTCTTAGGCTTTCAGACTCCGCTGGTTTCGTCACCGAAACAAGCCAATGCAGCGCGGATGCAGAATTATGCGGTCGCTCCCCGCCTGTCGGGAGTGAATCCGGTCGGCATGCGAGCGCGACGGGAGACAAAACCTATTTCTTCGGTCGCAATCCGGGTGGACGGTGTCCAAGTAGTTCTGGCAGGTGGCTCCTGCGATATTTCGTTTCGGTCGCTCATGGATTTCGAGTTTCCGCGGCTTCCATATGCCGAGACCGAAACAGGCCCCCGAACACCGCAGGCCGGCGGATGCTGAAAACGCCTCGTTGCAATCCGTCCCGCGCAATGCGCAAGTGCAGCGACCACGGAATTCAGCCAGTAGGTGGATCAGATAGGGCGCAAGGTATTCCGGTGGGACGATCGCCGTCTTGAACGCAAAACGACGAGTTGTCGCCGGGGGCCGCGGGCGCTGTCGATTGACCAGCCATTTTGGCCTCGGGCGCGGATGTGTCGATCGGTCTGGCACGAATAGGGTCTCCTAACCTCCGACGCCCAGGTCGAGGCCTAGTTATTCGGGTGTCTGGCGGAAGGCTTGATCCTGCGCCGGCAAGCGATCAGGGGAATGCCTTCGAATAGGTCGAACCTAGGCCTAGTACCGCGCCGCGCTCTCGATCGGAAATATCCGAGCAGCATTGCTCGTCTTTTCGGGCACTAGAGCCATGACGTTCTGCAGGTTCTCAATTTTGTTGTCAGGTGGAGGAAGACTCGCCGGAAGTTCTCTGCTGGACGTCAGAACCTTCCTGTCTCCATTTGACTGATACTGCAGCTTGCCTTCGTAGACCTTCGCCAAATATCGACGTGTCCCTGCAGGTAACTCCCAATATATCTTGTAGTATCCATTATCCGTCGTTGCTACGAGGGTTCCCGATTTTTGCTGCTTATCGAAAGCCACCCGCTCTATGAAGCCTCGTTTCGTGGGATTTTCCGCGATGGTCGCCAACAGATGATACTGGGCGGAAGTAATTCCGTCATATCCCTCGACAAGATGGAAAATTGACTGCGCCAGTACGATGCCGACGACGAGGCTGCAGATGCCGCCCATGACGAGGCCCGACCACGCTCTTGTAGATGGCAGACCCGTTGCGAGAAGCCAGGTCAACAGCAAGGTGCACGCTACGATACCTAGGACGATAACCGCTACGGCGGGCATCTTGTCCCTGAGCAATCCGAACAGGATTACGTCGCTTTTACTCGTGAACGCGAGACCGACCAACATCATTAGGAGAAACACGAGAATGGGCGCGGTATAGCGCGTCGCTGTCATCACGGGCTGCTGCGGTCGTGGAGGCGGCTGCTTGGGTTCGCTCGCAGCGTCTTTGATCGCATGGCCGAACACATCGTCGAACCAACGAACCGGAGGATCCGCCACTTCGATCATCGCCGCACACATCGCGCACGTCTCTATGTGAGACGCACGATCGTCCGTGAGATCGCCCGTGAAGAACCGATCGACCTCACTTGGATCGAGACACGTCGGGGTGGGGTATTGCGATTCGCGCGCTACTTTATGATCATGCTCTCGAAGCTGATCAAGTCGCAGGTTCAGCCGCTTGGCGCGGGCCGTGAGGACGGCTTCCATGCGGGTTTTTCCTTCGGGACGCACCAAGGCGTCCGGTTCGGCTTCTTCGATTCTCGTCATAGGGACTGCTCCAACCGGTACTTAGAGAAACCACTTGGAGCGCCGGTTTATTACAGCATTCCACAAAATTAAATTACTTCACGATTTCAATAGCTTATCTAGCTTGCGGCGAAGTCGATGCACCCTCACGGCAGTGGCGGAATATGCGAGCCCGAGTTCGCCCGCTATTTCGCGAATTGTGAGGCCGACTACGAGGCGCTTCAAGATTTCGTTCTCGTCCTTCGAAAGATCCTCTTGGGCAAGGCCCATCACTTCTTCGAATAGCAGACGTTGATCGGCCGGATTGAGTTGGACCCATTCATCGGCCCTTCCAAATTTCGACACGGCCTCCTGGACACGGTCCGAATGTTGATTTTTTCGGGCGATGTCGTTCGCCACATTCACTGTCATCCGCCATACGTACGCCTTGAACTCTTCTGGCTCGTTGATTTCGACGAACGGCTTCATCTTCAGAAGTCGCAGAAAGACCTCCTGTGCCGCATCTTCCGCCGCGGTCCTGTCCCTAAGACGTCGCCAGGCTATCGCGGTGACGAATGGCCACAACCGGTCGTAGACGGAGCGCCATGCGGTCTCGTCGGCAGGCTGTGCCGCCAGCCGTTTGAGACCTTGTGAAAGAACCTCTTCCCTTCGATCAGAGCTCATTTTCGCCGACGATCTGTTCGATATAGGAGGCGATCGCAATGTGCGGATGAAGGGAGCGGGCTACTCGTTCGTTCAGCGGGTTGTTTTGGGAAAAATGCTCCCTGTCCGCGTCCGACACCATATTGTGCAAACCGAATTTTACCTGTTCCGCCAGCGTCGAGACCAATGGTGCAGTTGGCTTCCACCGCAGATGCTTGACCCGGGCGGCAATCTCACTTCTTACGTAAGCCTCCAGGGTGCGGCCGCCGGTCCAGGAGTAGGTGCGCTCCCATATCGCATCGATCAACAGCTCTGCTTCGCGATAAAGCCCGTTCGCGTGATGCTGGGCTGCTAGGTCACAATCGTCGACGAACGAAATGAACTCCTCCACTTCCAAATTCCAAAGGAAGGGAAGCCACAACGAACGCGCATGATTCCGGGTCAAGAACTGGTCGCGATGCCCGAAGTTGCGCAGACGAACGTTATGGACGACGGCTTGATTTTCAGCGGTGCATCGTGTGCACGTTTCCATGGGCCCCTGAACGGAGTGCACGTCTGCGCCTTCAAGAAATCCGCGGTTTCCCGCGGTTCCCACATCTCGGACGAATAGTCGTATGAGTCCGATTGCCCGGACCACGTTGTCCGATAGTCCACACTCACTGCGAACCTTGCGGATACTGCTTTTTCGTTCCCTCAGGATGCTCGACCAAGGGAATGAACGCGGCAGTATCGCGCCAACCAGAACAACGTTCTCGACTCGAAAGTCCGGAAACTTGTCGAGCGTTCGTCCAATGAGATATGAGCCGAAACTGTGGGCGATGACGTGGGGCCGGCGCAATGCCCTGACGTGGACGTCAGCCCTGAGTTCCTCTGCGGTAGCAGATCGCTTCATATATGAGTAAAGGAAGCCGGATGCCACTACTCCCGCTACGGCGGCTACCGCCCAGAAGCTTAGGGCGATCGCATGGAGGGAAAGAGGCCAGCTGAGTTTGACGAGGCCGACTTTGAATATACCTACGCTCAGGATCGCGATCACGAGGGCAATCACCGGCGACCAAGGGTAGATTACAGCCCTCACCACGCCGTACTTACCTTCGTACCCGCCATATTTGTACGGATGACAGTCGAAGTGCGGTGTCATCAATATTTGCAATTCGCGCTGCCAAACACCGTCCGAATTCGCGCCGTGCACGGTAAGCAACGCCGGTTTCCGCCGAACATTCCGATCGTCCGGCGGCTTCTCTTCTGTCATGTGAAGCCCCCACAGCCGCTCCTACCCCGATGAATGAGGGATCGCTGGGGGTGTGTCGCCTAGGGAATCTACGAGGTCCAACAGTTGCTTCGAACCGGAGACGAGAGGCGATGTGTCGCTTGCTCCCGATTTGAGGGTCCAATCGATGCTCGGCGGATGGCGTGGCGACGCACCCCTCTTTTCCCACCTGCGACGGCTGCGGACCCGGCTGCGAAGGCGGTGAAGCCGAAGGGAAGAAAGGGCTCGGACGGAGGCGGCACCGGTGATGGCGCCAGCGCTTGCAACATTGTCGAACGAACAGAAGTCAATTCTCCGGATCGCGGATGGACTTGAGGCAGCCAGTAGCGTTGCAGCGAGAGCGGGTACTGTTGACTTCATATCCGAATTGCCTGTGCCGGAAGCGGCGGCGGCAAACCATTTTCTCCACCTCGGAAGACTTTCTGCCGGTCGCAGTTACCCATCAGGAGTCGGATACCGCTGAAGAGCAGCATCAGGCCGAGGCCGAATACCGGAATGGTGAGGATCCCGTAGGCGATCCTGAAGAAGCCGGTCTGCGATCAGATATTGTGGCGGTCGACGACGGCGAGTCCGTCGGCTCTCAATCCCCAAAGTTGGCACCTCAATGTGTTGTTGCTGTTGAACAAGCAGTCCACGTAAAAATGTCCGCTTTGCCCGAGTTCGAGGACAGCGCCGATGTCGTTGCAGACGGCAACCTTCTCGATCAACGTTCGCCGCCCCGAAACGTCGGTTATCGCGATTATTGTCGAAAACGTTTTGACCCAGCGCCGTCACCGTACCTTCAACCTCGAACAGATTCATGCTGATCCTCCTGCTGAACCGCCCGAACTTAGCGGTTTGCGGGTAAATATATGATAAATCACATAGACCAGAATCGACGTATTGCCCGACCGTGCCCCTATGGCACGGTCGGGATTCGAAGAGAGATTTCCAACGCGGGATTCGGTAGCCACCAAGGCTCTGGCTGCGAACGTCCGGCGGATCAGGAAGGAAAAAGGATGGACGCAGGACGTCCTGGCCGCCGAGATCGACGTCGAGCAGGGCTTCATCAGTCGAATCGAGAATGGGCGCGCGAACCCCACTCTTCTTGTTCTCGAAACGCTCGCGACGACGCTGGAAGTGCGGGTCGAACAGCTGTTCGAGGTTCAAGCGAAGTCGAGACGCGCCAAGGATCGTTAGGGAGGCATCTCAATGGCTAACAGGATGGCAAAGCTATCGATGGTTGCGGCCGGCTTGGCCGCATGTGGAGCAACATACGCTCAGCAGCCCTCGCCCGAGATCGCGCGCTTCACATTCCGTCAGATGTCCCCCAAGAAGGAGCTGAAGCACTTCGCTTTCGAGGTCCGCGGCAAAGCGGGGATCGACGAGTTGCGGGCCGCACTTGCCAACCCGTCGAACGCCAAACGTCACGTTTCCGGTGTCATCGATCAGCACAAGGCGACCTATAATCCAGAATGGTCGTTCCATCTCATCCCCGAGACGGTTCGCCTGTTCGAGATGCAGATTGAAGTTTGCGATGCCAACGTCACCTACGTCGAAGAGCATCTCGACGAGGTAGGCGGAAGCTTCCTGCCCAAATCGTTCTGGTGCCCCTGGTCTTCGGAGTTAGAGTCCGAGATCCCCGTCCGCCCTTGATCCACCTGGCGTAGCGACGTCGACGGCTTGGCTATCGTCTCACTTCGGTCGTGCACTGCGCATTGCTGCCATGCCTCCCAACACTGACACCAGGAGATCGGCGTCCTCTGGAGTGCCGTCCCACACCGCAAGCGCACTTTCCATGATGCGCTTCTTGGCAAACTCGTCCTCGCGCGAAGGAACGAAAAATCGCATGGGATCAATTCCCAGATGTATGCAAATTTGCATTACATTATGGCTTACGCCTTTGAAGTCGCCAGCCAGCACCCTGCTGATTTGGCTTTGATCAACCCCGCAAGATTGCGCAAACTGCGTGGTTACCAGCTTTCTAGCCTCCATCCGGGCTTGTATCTCTCCCACGAGCGCCCGCTTCGATTCGCTTGCTAATTTCATGCAAATTTGCATAAATTGGAATATACGATTTTGCAACCTTGTTCAAAGAGGCGTGTGTGGCAGACGCGGTCGATGGAACAACACCGGATTTCCGGGTTATAGTCGGAGGGCTTTATGGCGTGGGAAGCGAATAAGGTGATTGCTGTCAGGATAGATGTTGGACCGTCGATCATGCTCCAAAGCGGAGCATGGTTCGATTTCGCTGCGCCGCACGCCAGCCCCTTCACCATCGAGGACATCGCGCACGGGCTTGCGCACATCTGCCGGTATTCGGGACAGTGCAATGGCTTCTATTCGGTTGCGGAACACAGCCTGTTGGTGAGCGAGACGGCCACCGGCTTTGAGTTGGAAGCATTGATGCACGACGCGGCGGAGGCCTTTCTCGGCGACATCACGCGGCCGCTGAAGCAGATGCTTCCCGAGTACAAACGGATCGAAGGCGAGGTGGAGCGAGCGATCTTCTCCCGGTTCGGCATTCAGACACCAATACCTCGCGAGGTGAAGCAGGCCGACCTGCGCGTGCTCGCCGCCGAACAGCGCCAGATCATGCCTCGAGGAACGGACGACTGGCTGCGTGGACAGGATGTCGTCCCGGCCCCGATCGTCGTCCGCAATTTGCCCCCGGTAGAGGCGAAACGGGCTTGGCTCGAGCGCTACGAGGCGCTGTATCCCTTGCGTTCGAGAGTCAATAGCCTTCGATCCGCCCGGTGAAATGCGGTGATATCCGCGCAGCGCGCTGGACGTAGCGGGCGCCCGCCTGTAGCACCCGCGTTAGTTTAGTTCTCGATCATGTTCGCGACGAGGTCTTACAATGTCGCTCAGAAAAGACCAATCGCTCGATGAACTCGCGAGGATCGGCAACGTTGCACAGTTCATAAGTTATTCGCCCGGCGGGACGCTTCCTCTACAGCAGTACTGCCGTGTCGCGGGTTACGAGCCGAACCATTCGTTCGATTCCGTTCGTGGGGGACTGGTCAGTCTCATCGAACGCAGCCCTGAAGGCACAATCAACCTCCGCAGCTTCACTCCGGATAGTCCGCGCAGCAGGGATTTCCACTACGGCCTGGCGAATGTCGACGAAGCGCAATCCCTCCTCGCTCGGATGTCGGCGGAAGGCTTGTTCGTCATCGCGAACGAGACGGTGGACATTTCCGATGGCGGCGTTTCGGGCGTAATCCAAGGAGGGGTCGCGGAATTCGCTCCGGACGACACTCCGCGATGCGTCGAGAAGGAAGGCACCGCGTCCATGCCGTCCGACCTGGCGCGAGCGGTCATCCGCATCGTATTCGGCTTCGAACCCGAAACGGTGGCGGCCGATCGGGGCCGCTTGGAGTTCAGCATCCATCCGAAACCCCGCGGCTGGCGCCGGACGCATACCCTGATGTGGGAATACGAAGGCACGGAATCGGCGCCGGCGCGACCAGCCATGAAGTGGCCGAACAGGTTCAGCCAGCACATCGGCGACAAGACGTTCGGGCTTCTCGTTGCCCACGCGATAGGTTTGCCCGTCCCTCGCACGACCTGCTTCGCGAGAAGGGTCGCGCCCTTCACGTTCGGCCAGGATACCGCATCTCGCGAGGTATGGACCCGAACGTGTCCGAGAGAGCAGGAACCGGGCCGTTACACGACCGTCAAAGGCTGGACCGATCCTTTCAAGCTACTTGCGATCGAGGATCCGCAAGGCACCGCCATCCCGGCGGTACTCTGCCAAGCCGCCGTCCCGGCGACCTATTCGGGTGCCGCGATCACGGACGCTAACGGTCAAGTGGTCATCGAGGGTACCGCCGGCGAAGGCGACCATTTCATGCTCGGTCGCAAGGTACCGGAGAAAATTCCGACTTCTATTTCTGCCGACGTCCACGGACTCTACGAACACGCGAAGGCGGCTCTGGGTCCCGTACGGTTCGAGTGGGTTCACGACGGCTCTCGAGCGTGGATCGTCCAGTTACACAAAGGCGCGACGGACAGTGCAGCATCCACCATCGTGCCGGGCGACGCCCACCGTTGGGAGGTCTTCAAAGTTTCAAGGGGATTGGAAGCCTTGCGCGGCTTCCTCGATCAGCTTCCGGGCGACGTCGGGGTCCGCATCGAGGGTGAAATCGGACTTACCAGCCACATCGCCGACCTGCTGCGAAAGGCACGGCGGCCGGCTCGGATCGACAACCCCGCGCTAACGCGCTGAATTCAGGGACCGTCTGCGGAATTCGTTCCCTTCCGGCGCCAAAGCTCGGTGTGCTTGCCATTGTGGATCGAATGCACAGCTATCGCGTGATCCCTGATGTCGGACACGCCTCCGAGAACGGTGAGTTCGACGATCGTATTTTGGAGCGTCCGCGTTTTCCGCCTTTTCTCGAACGGGAAGTCCGATATCGGGAGAAATGTATCGAGTCCCCGGGGTGCCGGATTGTAAATAGTGGCGCCACTGTTGATCGGGCTCAATCTGACGCGCTCCCGGTTGGCGCCGACCAGGCTCGCCGTGTCCAGCGTCAAGACGGTCTGCGGTCGGTCCCGGTAGGCTCTTGCGTCCAGCAACCCTCTGAGCCTTTCCTTCGAGAGCCAGAAGAAGACGCGTGAATTGAGCGTCTTAAACCATTCCGCCGGCGTGGTGCCGTCGGTCAGGCATTTTTCGAGAGCGGATGCCGTCATCGGCTTCTGGTCGCGTACGATCGCATGCGGCAACCCATCGGACGCGATCAGGACCGATTCCGGCCGTCTTGCAGCTTCGAGTTCGCGCCGAGCTTTGCCGGTGTATCCGTAGAGATCTAGCAGCGACGACGTCGAAAGGAGACCGTGCTTGCGGATCGAATCCCAACTGCCGTCCTCGGCCATGTGCCATAGACGCGGATAATGGCGGAGCAGATCTTCTTCCTTCAACGCCAGTTCCTCCGGTCGATGACGCCAAAGCGTTCGAAGCGAGTCGAAATCAGCGACACGGGGGCGTTGGCGACGCGTTCGACGTCGGCGACGAAGGCCCTGGTTTCGTCCGTGAGCTGCTCGAAGCGCCGAGCCTGGCGATTTTCGACGCTGATGTAGTCGGAGAACGACAGCGCGATGTCGGTCGCGCCGTTCATGACGGCAGAGCGTCTAAGCTGCTCCCAATCGAATTCGGCTACCCTCCTGGGGTTGCCCGACACCGATCCGATCTCCTTTTCCTTGAGCTCTGCGGCCGGGATGCCGGAACGGTCGGCGATCTTGTCGAAGTCGATCACGATGCCCATCGGCCCCGAAGCGCCGCCGACACGGATGGGATATCTCCTGACCACCATGACGATCCTTCGCACCCGTGTGGGCGCCACGCCGGCATCCGCCAGACAACCCGATGCGGTCGTCTCTCGCGCCGTCACATGCGGATAATGTCCGTGATGCAGGCTCAATCCCGTTCCCTGCGTGCCCTCGATCATGATCCGCGTTCCGTTTGCATAGGCATTCTCCAGCTCGCGCTGCACGGGCTTCACGTAGGGAGCCAAGTCAGTTTGATTTTTGGCGAGCCGGACCTTTGGCCCCAGCATCGGACTGTCGCTGCGATTCAGAATCTTGCGCGCGAGTGCTGCACCGGCGCCCTGCTTGGTCGAGCCGATCGACCCCAAGCCACCGTCCTGACCTTCGAATTCCCTGTCCCAGTCCTCGATCACCATCGCCTGCTCGTCGATGACCAGCCGATCGGGCGTCAGACCGCACTCCTTGATCTCCTTCAATATTCGTTCAGGATGGATCGTAGAACCTGCGGCGATTAATATCTTCGCCCTGTCGTTTGACTGCGTACCTGACGGAAGTTGTCGATAGTTGTACGGCGGAAAAGCCACCTGATGACCGGCATTTGGCCCGCCGACACGGACCATAACGCCGTATCCCTTGGCAATGTGGGCGCAAACGTGCCCCTTGCCCTCGCTGCCATATTGACCACTGATGATCACATCGACCAGCGGTTCAGCGACCGACGGGAAAAGACCCAATCCCACGACCGCGCGCGCCAGCAATGATGACGGCTCGCACCTCCAGTTTTCCACGACGCGATCTGCGATGCGGCCGAGAAGCCAGACCCCGCTTTCGGTGGAATCGGCCCGAACCTGATCGTATTCCATGCCGGTGTCGGCGACCGAACCGCGATCTTCGTAGCGCTGCTTGATAACCTCGTATGGCGCGGTCACATGCATATGCACGAATTTCTCGCCGAACGTTTCTCTCAAGTGTTTGACCTGGTCGGCGATCCTGACGGAGTCGACGAGGACGATCTCCTTTTCGCCGTGCACACCGAGATGGTCGACCACGCCGTCACGAACCCATGTGCCGCCGGTCTGGACGTCCAGGCGCTTGCCGGCCTCAATCAGTTCAGAGCGCTCGTTTTTGGTCCCGGCATCGATAAGCAAGGTGCGCGTCGAGATCCGATAGGCACCGAAACGCCGTTCCAATTCGCCTGCAAGCGCCGACTTACCGACCGCAACCGGCCCGGATATCGCGATGACGTATCTCACAAGACCTCCTCCCTCGTCGTGGCGACGAGGACGAATCCCGACTTTTCATCTCAAGCTGATTAACGGGCGGGCAGTACCTGACAAGCTAGGCATTCTCCGAGGTCCGCCAAGGCGTCTCCTGCCCTAATGAACACAAAACTTTTGGTAGCAAATCAATGGGTTGCGCCTCCGCTCGACCGTCGCTCAAGTTCTAGCCATTGAATTATATGTTCCCTATATGTTCTCATGCTGAGTGAGATGATGCGGCGGGATCCGCAGCGAAGCGAACGAGCGCGCCGCCGAGCTGGATAGAGGTGTGGACATCGCTTCCATGCCGCGTCGCAGAAATGGCGAAGCAGCCCATACCGGGTCTAATCCCGCGACGGATCGAACGACGGGGGAATCATGACCTTCACAGCCACGGTAACAGAGGCGCACGAACCGGTGGTTCGATGCCCCAACTGCAGTCACGACATAAGGCTGACCGAGTCACTGGCGGCCCCCCTGCTGGAGGAGAATCGCCGGCGCTTTCAGGAGCAGATGGCGCATAAGGACGCGGAGATCGCCCGCAAGAACGAAGTGCTGGTCAAGGAGCGGGACGATCTCGCAAAGGCGCGCGATCAGGTCGAGGACCAAATAAAGCAACGGCTCGCCGTTGAGCGGAATCATTTGGTTGCAGCCGAGGCGAAGAAGGCGCGGGAGGCAGCAGCCATCGAACTCCAGGCGAAGTCCGCCGAAGCCGCCGAACTTCGCAGGACGCTCGAGGCCAACAACGTCAAGCTCGCCGAGGCCCAGAAGGCGCAGGCCGACGTATTGCGAAAACAGCGCGAACTCGATGACGAAAAGCGGGAAATCGACCTAACCGTGGAAAAAGCGGGTGCAATCCTCCGTCGAGGGCGTCCGGATCAAGGCCCGGCAAGACGCCGATGATGCGGCCAAGCTGCGGATTTCGGAAAAGGACCACACGATCCAATCCATGACCCGAACCATCGAGGAGCTCAAGCGCAAGGCCGAACAGGGCTCCCAGCAGACGCAAGGCGAGGTGTTCGACTGGAACTTGAGGAGATCCTTCGCGGCAGGTTCCCGACCGACATAATCGAACCGGTCGCCAAGGGAGAGTTCGGTGCTGATGTGGTACAGCAGGTCAATGGCGCCGGCGGGCAGCCGGCCGGCATCATTCTTTGGGAAACCGAACGTACCAAAAACTGGAGCGATGGTTGGCTCGCCAAACTGCGCGAGGACCAGCGCCGTTGCAGCGCCGATGTCGCGCGTCTCTCACGCCCTTCCCAAAAACGTCGAGTATTTCGATCTTGTCGACGGAGTGTGGGTCGCTCATCCCCGTTGCGCCCTTCCCGTCGCGGTATCGCTGAGGCAGGCGCTAATCGCCGTGTCTAACACGAGGCTGGTCCAGCAAGGACAGCAGACCAAGATGGAGCAGGTCTACAACTATCTGACGGGTACGAAATTCAAGCAGCGCGTCGATGCCGTCATCGATAAGTTCAACGACATGCGGGACGACCTCGATAAGGAACGCAAGTTCATGAACCGACAATGGGCGAAGCGCGAAACGCAAATACTCTCCGTCGTCGAGTCGACCGTCGGAATGGTCGGGGACCTGCAGGCGATCGCCGGCAAGGCGATGCCCGAGATCCCCAGCCTGGATCTTCCGCTCCTTGAGATATCTGACGCGGCCGAATGATGGAGCGCCGAGATGCGTCTTGCCCAAGAAATTGGCAGACGCAGTCCCGGCGTACGCATCGCTCGCTCAGATAACGGTGCTCGTCCACTTGCGGACCGAGCGCATGATCCGCTCCACCCATCGGTAGCCCTGCCGGTCGCTGGCCATGAGCTTGCGGATGTCAAAGGTCATGTCGCCGACGGCCGCACTCGGGTAATGCGTGCAGGAAGCCGACCAGCGCCGAAATCGTTCGGTCTCGGTGACCAAGCCGGAATTGCCGTCGTACGAGAGATAGGCGCCTGGCCTGGCCCGTCGACTCCAGGGCGTCACCATCTGCACGACCAGCCCGACCGCCAGCGACGCGAGCACACCGTTCGACCACACCACCTGCGGTCGTCCGCCGGCGGCACCATACTTACGGGACTCTTCTGCCAGCGCCGCATCGATGACGATTCCCATGCAGCGCAGGCACGGGCTGCCGGGCTCGGACAGCACCACCTGGCCCGCGACCAGGTGGCCGTGGCCGCCGCCCAATTTGTGCACGTCCATTCCCTGATCGATGTACGGTATCAGGAAGCGTCGGCAGAAGGCATCAGGTTCGTCCTTGCCGCGCACGTTGTCGAGACCGCCCACGATGACCTCGCAGCGCTTCAGCGCATCGCCCGCAAGCTGCCACTGCTTGCAATGAATCTCGACGCGGGCCTTCGGATTGATCGCAAGGATCATCCTTTTCATGATCGCGACCTTTGCGGTCCGCTTCAACACGTACCACCAGGTGCCCCCGATTAGTCTGTTGAGGTTGGTCAGCGAGATGTGGTCCCCGTCCGCCAGCACGAAGTGGCCGACTCCGGCGTGCGCAAGCTGCTGGGCGACGTGCGAATTGCCACCACCGAGCCCAACCAGGCCGACGGTCATCTCGGCCAGCCGCTGCTCGCTGTTGGCGCCGAGAAAGCTCTGACGATCAAGCCAGCTCATATTTCGCACTCCATTGCTCGACGATCGGCTGATCGATGCGGATGAAGCGATCGATCGACACGGAAGGTTTGCCGGCCTCGAGCCAGAGAAGGCCGGTCGCGCGGTTGTTGCTCAGCACCAGCAGCCCGTGCGGCATCTTCAGGCATGAATGGAAGAACCCCGGCACGAATTTGTTGCCGCTCTCGAGGTCCACCCCGCTGAATCCGGGAAGGCCGCGACCGCCGTGGGTATGGACATGCAGAAGGGCCGCGGCTGGTCGATAGGCCGCCTGCGCAGCCTTGCGCATTGCGTTGGAGCCGATCCGTGCACCGACCTTGGGATCGACCTCGTAGTCCTCGTCGGCAACCGGCATGTATTCGCGAACCAGCAGCATCAGGCCGCCCGGCACCGCGGCCGCACCTGCGGTCAAGAAGCCGACGCGCTCGTGTGCGAAAAAGTGGAGCCGAGCGAGGTCGCGCCGGACCAGATCCAGCAGCGAACCGGTGATTTTAAGTGCTACTTTCATTGGAGCTGTCCCAAGTGGATGGCGAGGATCTCGGACCACGGCAGCGCTGCCGGCACGTTGTTGAACGACATCGTGTGCCAGGCGCGGCCCATGATCTGGTGCGCGGTCCAATTCTGGCCGCGGTTCGGAAAGGCCTGCGACAGGAACAGCCGCGTGGTGTAGCTGGCGTGGTTGCGGGGACAGAGCAGACCATCGACGGTCACTTTTCCCCCATTGTGCTGTACCGGCATGCTCGGCAGGTAGACGAGGGGCTGTCCCCCCTCGTCCCAGATTTCGGCGCGGCGGTTGATCCGCCGCAGTGCCGCGAGTTGGAGTTCAGCGGTCACGAAGACTGTCCCACCGGCGGATGGGAGGCGAACTCCATGCCGTCCTTGACCTTGAGGCGTTCGCCCGGCGCCATCTCGCGGAAGACGCCGTCGGCACCGATGAAGTCCAACTTGTAGCCGGCAGGAACGCCGAACACCGTCATCAGTTCCTCGGTGGTGTAGACGCGGCGCTCGAGTTCGAACTCGGCATCGCCACCGTAGATCACCGTCACCGTCTTCTTGCGGTGCCGTAGCTTGAAGCGTTCGGCACCGCCACCGCCGATGTCGACGACGTCGTCATCATCGAAGACCTGGTCGACGCCGGGACGCTCGAGCGACAGGGACTGATCGTCGCCGGCGCCGGCGAGGAACTTGATCTGCGAGGCGAGCAGCTTCGCAAGCGGCCATTCCATCGCCAGGCCCTCGACGAAAAAGCGGTGGATGTCGCCGCCCTTGATGACGAAGAAACGGCCGACGTTGTTCTTGTCGAGATCGGAGGTCTCGGTGGGGCGGAGCGTTTCCAGTTCACAGGTCGCGAGGTGCCGCAGCACGACGTAATCCTCGACCGGGTGCTTGCCGGCAGCCATGCAGACTTCGGCCCCGGTGACCTTGGCGTCGTCGAACGCCACCGTGTGGAACTCGAATTGGTCGTCACCGACCTCGGCTTTGAACGAGCGGGCCCGCTGGGCCATTTCGCCGCCGGGGATCTTCAACACCGTATCCATGCGTCTTCTCCGTCTCATGCGCCCGGACAGGCGTCGTTTGGCTTGACGAAATCCCGGAAGAGACCGATGATTCCGAATCAGTTCGTATTGGGACTATATCTAATGGGACTAAAATTGTAAATCAAGTCCCATTTGGCACAAACCGAGGAGCCCTATGGACATCAGCAACCGGACAGAGACAGCACAGCAGCCACAAGGACCACGCCCATCAACACTCGATTTCTTCTTCAAACTGGCGGAGATCTGGGACTTGAGCACTGATCAACAGATCAAGTTGCTGGGATCGCCTGGCCGCTCGACCTACTTCCGTTGGCGCAAGGACGGCGGCGACGTTTCTGCGGATACCCTCGAGCGGATTTCGCATCTGGGATCCGTCTACAAGGCTCTCGGCATCCTGCTCGATTCGCCGGAAGCCGCCGTACGCTGGATCCGCCAGCCAAACCGGTTCTTCGAGGGGGCATCTGCCCTCGACATCATGCTCACCGGCAATCTGAGCGACATCATCAGGGTACGACAGTACGTCGATGCCCAGCGCGGAGGCTAAGTTTGGCGTATCCGCAAATCTCAGTCGACGGCCAGTATCGGCGGTTGATTCCCTCGAAATGGCCGACCATCGACATCTACGAGAAATTCGGTTCTCGCGAGATGCAGGCGGTTGCCGCCGAGATCGAGACGATCACCAACCCGCGTCTTGCTGCCAAGGCCCGCATCACAGGCGGCGACATTTCCGCCGATTCAAATTCGCCGAGGCTTCAGAACTGGAATCACGCGCCGTTCGCCTATCCCATGCCGGAGGGCACGTATTCGCTTCCGCCTCCTTATTCGGTCCTCGAGCTTGCCGCCGAAGAGCGCGGCGCTCTTGCCCGGGCAATCCTCCGGCGCGAGGAATTCCTTTCCCGTACCGACGAACCGGCCTGCGGCATCGACATGAGGATGATCACGAACAGGGTCGTCGGGAATTTCGTCGATCTTCGCGGACTGCCGGCCGACACATCGCAAACCGCAAGGTGGATGATGGGGCGGCAGCTATATGAGGATGGGGTTCACGGCGTCCTCTTCAAGATGACCGAACTGCCAGGCAGTGAATTCATCTGTGTTTTCACCAACGAGGTTTTGGTGGACCGTGGCGTGCAAGGCGCCCATTACCGTTTCCGATGGGATGGTCAGCGTATCGGCCGCCTTTATGACTTCGCCGCCGACCGCGACATGGATCGCAACGACATTATCGCCGGGTCCATGGCGGCTTAAGTGCGGTCGAGCACGGCGCCGCCGGAGGACTGGCCGCTGCGCCGCTGCTAGTCATTGCGGGAGCAGGTTCGGGAAAGACCAACACCCTCGCCCATCGGGTCGCCCATCTGATCGTTCAGGCGCCGATCCGCGCCGAATCCTGTTGATGACGTTTTCCCGGCGCGCCGCCGCCGAGATGACAAGGCGGGTCGAACGGATCGCCCGCAAGGTACTGGGCGAGAACGCTGGGATCATGACCGACGCGCTCACCTGGGCCGGCACCTACCACGGCATTAGCGCCCGGCTGCTGCGCGAGTATGCCGAACAGATCGGCCTGGATCCCGCCTTTACGATTCACGACCGCGTAGACTCTGCAGACCTGATGAACCTCGTCAGGCATGAGAGAGGCTTCTCGAAGACCGAGAGCCGCTTCCCTACCAAAGGGACGTGCCTCTCGATCTACTCGCGCTGCGTCAACGCCGAGATGCCGATCGAGCAGGTAATCGGCGCTTGGTATCCATGGTGTTCCGGGTGGGCCGCAGAGCTCAAGGAACTGTTCGCGGCTTATGTTGAAGCCAAGCAGAAGCAGAACGTGCTGGATTACGATGACCTCCTTCTCTACTGGGCGCAGACGGTCGGCGACGCTGCCTTGGCTGACGACATCGGCGGCCGCTTTGATCACGTCTTGGTCGACGAGTATCAGGACACCAACCGCCTGCAGTCCTCGATCCTGCTCGCGTCGAAGCCCGGAGGCCGGGGGCTGACGGTCGTCGGCGACGACGCTCAATCGATCTACTCGTTCCGCGCCGCGACCGTGCGCAACATCCTCGACTTTCCTGCACAATTTTCGCCGCCCGCCAACATCATCACGCTCGACCGCAATTATCGGTCGACGCAGCCGATCCTTGCCGCCGCCAATGGCGTTATCGACCTTGCCAAGGAACGCTTCACCAAGAACCTATGGACCGAACGCACCTCGGCAGCGAAACCGCAGCTCGTCACCGTACGTGACGAGGCTGACCAGGCGCGCTTCATCGTCGAACGCACTCTCGAGAACCGCGAGTCCGGAACGCTCCTCAAAGAGCAGGCTGTTCTGTTCCGGACATCCAGCCACAGCGGTCCGCTTGAGATCGAATTGACGCGTCGGAACATCCCGTTCGTAAAGTTCGGCGGACTGAAGTTTCTCGATGCCGCTCACATCAAGGACATGCTGGCATTGCTGCGGATCGTCGAGAATCCGCGCGATCGTGTGGCCGGGTTTCGTCTGCTGCATTTGCTGCCTGGCATCGGCTCAGCCACCGCGCAGCGTGTGCTTGACCACATGGCGCAAGCCTCCGATCCGATCACAGCGCTCGCGGACATACCGACGCCACCGCGCACGGGCGACGACTGGAAGGGCTTCGTCGAAGCGTTGGGCAATCTCCATTATTCCGAGTGGCCCGTCGATCTCGAGCGTGCCCGCCTCTGGTACGAACCGCATCTCGACCGCATCCATGAAGACGCCGAAACACGGCGGGCCGACTTGCTCCAGCTCGAGCAGATCGCCTCCGGATATCCTTCCCGAGAACGCTTCCTAACTGAACTCACGCTGGATCCGCCCGACGCGACTAGCGATCAGGCCGGCGTGCCGCTGCTCGATGAGGACTATCTGATCCTGTCGACGATCCACTCCGCCAAGGGTCAGGAATGGAAGTCGGTCTATCTGCTGAACGTCGTCGACGGCTGCATGCCGTCCGATCTCGGTGCCGGGACCTCGGCCGAGATCGAGGAGGAACGCCGCCTGCTTTACGTCGCCATGACCCGAGCAAAGGATGACCTCCATCTGGTCGTGCCGCAGCGCTTCTTCGTTCACGGTCAGCATTCGCTGGGTGACCGCCACCTCTACGCCTCGAGGACACGGTTCATCCCAGAAAAGCTGCTGGATCTGTTCGAGCGGACGACTTGGCCAGTTGTACCTGCCGGCGCACGTGCTCCTAGCCAAGGACCCAAGGTGGATATCGGCGCGCGCATGCGTGGAATGTGGCGGTAGCTGACCGCCACAAAAGGGGCGAAGGCGCGTCATAATACTAGTGTCGCTACACGGCATAATACTAGTGTAACTAAACAACATAATACTAGTGTTTTAACACAACATAAAAGTAGTGTAAACATACAGCATAAAAGTAGTGTAATCACCCAACCCAAAGTTAGTGCGCGCAAACGCCGGAGCCGGAGGTTCCAGATGCCGAGCCTGAACCAAAAATTGGCCGATTCTCTTAGTAATCTCAAGAAATTATCTGGAGACCCCTCTCGGCGGGTGTTCAAGTCAACTGACTTGTCCCGCACGGACCGCGAGCGCCTAACCGAAGCCGGCTTTCTGACTGAAATCATAAAAGGATGGGTTATGACCACCCGTCCGGCCGACCGCCAGGGCGATACCACCTCTTGGTACTCGTCGTTCTGGGAGTTCGCGAGAGCCTACCTGGATGACCGCTTCGCCAAAGCGTGGGTCCTTTCTCCTGAGGTCTCCGTCTTGCTGAACGCCGAGAACCTCAACGTCCCGCAGCAGATCATCATTCATGCCCCGGACGCCAACAACCAACTGCTCAAGCTACCGCACGACAATTCCTTCTATCTGCTCAGGGTCCCGAAGCTCGCCGTCACCCCGATCGAAGTCGCTGGAATGCGGGCATTCCCGGCTGAGGAAGCCTTGTGCTCGGCTGGACCAGCCTTCTGGCAAAACAACAAGAACGACGTCGTCGCCCTGATCGGCGCAGTCCGCAGCCCCGTCATCCTGCGCGTTCTCCTGGCCGGAGGGCATGCGCTGGTAGCCGGACGTATCGCGGGCGCCTATCGGACGCTCGGAAATACCCGGGTCGCGGACGAAATCGTCGCCACAATGCAGCGCGCAGGACACGATGTCCGCGAGGATGCCGATCCGTTCAAGGGGCCGGTGCCCATGCAACTAACGGGCGCGCGCCAGGTCTCTCCGATCGCCACCCGCGTCCGTCTCATGTGGGCGGAGATGCGCGACAAGGTCCTGCAGAACTTCGACATCGAGCCGCGGCTGATCAACGATCACGACGCATACATGGCCTCGGTTGACGACATCTACACGTCCGACGCCTACCACTCCCTGTCGATCGAGGGATACACGGTCACCGAAGATCTGATCGAGAAGGTCAGAAGCGGAAAGTGGAATCCCGACGATGATCCGGAAGATCGCGAACAGAAGAATGCGTTGGCGGCCAAAGGATATTGGGATGCATTTCAAGAAGTCCGCAAAGCCGTCGACCGCATTCTCAAGGGAGAGCAATCGGCAGAAGTCGTCGAGGCGGAGCACCTCAATTGGTACCGCGCGCTGTTCCAGCCTTCGCTCGCCGCCGGCATCGTCAAGCCAGAGAACATGGCCGGATACCGCCAGCATTTCCTCCATATCCGAGGCTCTCGGCACACTCCCGTGAACTGGGAGTCGGTACCCGATGCGATGGAAGCGTTCTTCGACTGCCTGAAGCAGGAGAAAGACCCGCGCGTCCGCGCGATACTCGGGCATTTTCTCTTCACGTTTATCCATCCGCTGCCGGACGGAAACGGCAGATCGGGCCGTTTTATCATGAACACGATGCTGGCATCGGGCGGCATTCCTTGGACGATCATTCCGGTCGATCGGCGGGTCGAGTACATGCAAGCTCTCGAAAATGCCAGCAGCGACGGCGACATCGTTCCCTTCGCCAAGATGGTTGCCGACTGCGCGAAACATGAACCGCCGCCGCCGAGGCGCAGCCGCCCAGGCGAGAAGCTGGCGGAAATCGTCGAAGCGGCGTCTCCACTCAAACCATAAGGGATTCCATCCGCTCCGCGCGAAACACGGATGAGACTTCCCACCACAAGCTCAAAGATGTGCAACCTCTATTCGATCACCACCAACCAGGCTGCCATAACCGCGCTGTTTCGCGTCGTGAACCGATACGTCGGCAATCTGGCACCGATGCCGGGCGTGTTCCCGGACTACAAGGCGCCGATCGTGCGCAACGGCGCCGACGGACGCGAGCTTGTCACTGCGCGATGGGGGATGCCGTCGTCGCAGCACGCGCTCATGGAGGCGACCAAGAAGCGCGCCGCGAAACTTGAGGCCAAAGGCAAGTCGGTCGATTTCAAGGAATTGCTTCGAATGGAGCCGGACGGCGGAACAACCAACATCCGCAACGTGAAGAGCAAGCACTGGACGAGATGGCTGGGAGCGGAAAACCGTTGCGTCGTCCCGTTCAATTCTTTCAGCGAGTTCAACAAGTCCGAGGGCGGCGATATATGGTTCGCGCTCGATGAGACGCGTCCCCTCGCCTGCTTCGCCGGCATATGGACCAACTGGACCTCCGTCCGGAAGGTCAAGGAAGGTGAGACGACCAACGACCTCTACGCGTTCCTCACGACTGAGCCGAATGCCGAGGTCGGCGCCGTCCACCCCAAGGCGATGCCTGTAATCCTGACGACTCCGGACGAGATCGAGACCTGGATGACGGCTCCTCCGGACGAGGTCTTGAAGCTGCAACGGCAGCTTTCGGACGGGTCGCTCAAAATCGTCGCCCGCGGCGTCAAGGAAGACCCGCCCGGACAGACAACGTGACCATCGAGGACGAGGACGACCAGGCAGTTCCCC
The DNA here is from genome assembly GCF_040548425.1 of Bradyrhizobium sp. i1.15.2. Classification (NCBI taxonomy): domain Bacteria; kingdom Pseudomonadati; phylum Pseudomonadota; class Alphaproteobacteria; order Hyphomicrobiales; family Nitrobacteraceae; genus Bradyrhizobium; species Bradyrhizobium sp. i1.15.2. Next base: position 44,990 of record NZ_JBEPRQ010000031.1, read on the forward strand.
CGGGCCGCCAGCGAAAGATCATCCACGTCAACATGGACGCCTTCTACGCGTCCGTCGAACAACGAGACAATCCGGATCTCCGCGGCAAGCCGGTCGCCGTCGGCGGATCTCAGGAGCGGGGCGTCGTGGCGGCAGCCAGCTATGAAGCCAGGAAGTTCGGGGTGCGCTCGGCCATGCCGTCGGTAACCGCCAAGCGGCAGTGTCCAGATCTGATCTTCGTGAAGCCGCGCTTCGAGGTCTACAAGGCGGTATCCCAGCAGATTCGTGAGATCTTCGCGGAGCACACCCCGATCATCGAGCCGCTGTCGCTGGACGAGGCCTATCTGGACGTCACGGAAAATCTTCAAGGCATTCCGCTGGCGCGGGACGTCGCCTTGGCGATCCGTGCCAAGATCAAACAGGAGACCGGCCTCAACGCCTCCGCCGGGATATCCTATAACAAATTTCTGGCGAAGGTCGCCTCCGACTTCCGCAAGCCGAACGGCCAGTACGTCATCACGCCGGAGATGGGGCCGGCGTTCGTCGAAGCTCTCCCCGTCGGCAAGTTTCACGGCATAGGTCCAGCGACCAACGCTAAGATGAACTCGCTCGGATTGTACACCGGTCTCGACATGCGTAACCAGTCGCTCGAATTCATGCAGGCAAACTTCGACAAGGCCGGCGCGTACTACTACTGGATCTCCAGAGGCATCGACAATCGTGAGGTCCGCGCCGACCGCATCCGGAAATCCGTCGGCGCCGAGAACACGTTCTCCAGCGATCTGACCTCGACGCCATGCTTTCAGAATTGCAGCCCTTAATCGACAAGGTCTGGCGGCATTGCGACGACAGGGGGTCTCGGGGCCGAACGGTGACCCTGAAGGTGAAATTCAACGACTTCGAGATTATCACGCGCAGCAGGTCCGTACCTGTTCCGGTTTCTAGCCGGCGCGAGTTGGAACGCCTTTCGGTCGCCTTACTGCAGAATGAGATCCCCTTTTCCAAACCGGTGCGTCTTCTGGGGGGCGCGCTCTCGTCGCTACAAGGTGACAATCAGGCAGAGCCGCAACTCGGGCTACCGATCTAGCTAACTGCTATCAACGAGGGATTCCGGTGTCCTCACCCGCCCTTTACTCACTCCCAGCACGATGTTCCGGCGGACCGCATGTCCGCAATCTCGATCACCTAGCGTCTCACAAGGAAGGCTGATCGACCGCAGCCTGTGGCGGCGGTGCGTTTCGGTCGGCTTTAGCCTTCTGAAACTTGATGTGGTCCGCGAGATTCTCGGGCGAGTACTCCTCGGTGGAGTAGAAATGCGGGACGCGCGCGGCGGCCGCCCTTGCGTAGACGGATGAATGCAGGATCGCCTCCGGATCGACGTGACGCAGCCCCTTCGGCCATCGGACGCCCCAGAAGCCGGGTTCGCGCTCGTCGTGCTGGGGTCCCAGTGCATCCGGCCGAAGCTGCAGCAGGAGCGGGTTGACCTTGATGCCGGCGCCGTCCGGTCCGGTCTCGTCCGGAAGCGCGGTCGCCGCGTGCACCATCCATTTCAGCGAAATATCGGAGAGCCGGGATTCGTTTTCCAGATAGCTACCACCAACGTCCGAATGGTTACCGGCGAACCAGACCTGTTGCAGCCAGTCCGGATCGCTGTCCTTGCGCGGCGGACCTTTGTTGCTCTTGCTGCCCCATTTCACGATGGCGAAATCGTTACGGTTCTCGTCGAGCGACAAGGCGTGGCGGGCATACCGCACCTCATTGTCCAGGTGCGGGTCGTAGAACCTCATCTTCGGCGAGGTGAAGTGCAGCGTTTCCGAAAATGTGTAGCCTTCGAGGCCGGTGGCATAGCGCAGGTGGGAAACGACATACCAAATGCCGGCGACGGCAACGGCGAGCCCTCCCAACACCAGCATCCACGTCCAGAACGTCAGCGCGAACATAGACAGGGCCCAGCTTCCGAGCAGCAGGAGCGCCGCAGCGCCGGCCACCATGGCCGCCGACAGCCGGTAGCTTCCGAGCGATGCGACGGTGTCGAACACGCCGATGAAGTACGGGTTGACGTTCGGAATGCCGGCAACATCTGAGTTGTATTTCCGGCGGAAGCGGAGCGCGATGGCCTTGCGCTGGCCGACGTATTTTTCGTCGGCCGGCGAACTGACGTGCTGGTAGACGTTCTTGACGGCCTCGTTTGCAATCTTCTTGATGGATTTCGCATCGCGCCGCAGCGGCGTCTTACCGTCCGCCATGGTGGTCGGTACGCCGCACATCGACAGCACCGCCGCGAGGCACCGGACCGTGTAGGCGCCCCTAGAAAATCCGAACACGAAGATCCTGTCGCCAGGCTCCCACATGCTCAGGATCGCGCAGTAGCAGTCGATGATGTTGGTGGTGATTCCGAGCCCTGTAGCGAGGCTGAACAAGTTGTGCAGCCAGCGGTAGGCGCGGACGACGAAAAAGGCGCCCTCCGGCGGCATCGACCCGAGCCCTGCGTCATAGAAGGTGACCTGGTCGGCCGGGTCGATGTCGGAGTCCGGTCCGCAACGTGTTGCCCGGTAGAGCTTGTAGATGTTGCTGCGGCGCTCGTCCGGGCGAAGACCACCGACCTGTCCGGTGCCGTCTGAGAAGATTAGTATGTTCTTTGCCATGATGTCCTGCTCCTACCGGGGATACGACTTGTGCAGACCGTAGCGCTGCCGCAACGTGTCGCCGTTGGCGTCGAGAATTCCGCTCTTCTTCGACACGAAGTCGACTCGGGACGATTCCTTGCCCGATTTTTCGATCAGGTTGATGGCCTGGTACGCGCCGGTGTGGTCGCCGGTGGAACGGACGATCACGTCGCCGGTCTTGGTGGTCATGAGCCGGATGCCTTGCTCGTGCAGCAGTTCCCGGATCTCTTCGCGTGGATGGTCATACTGGTTGTCGTAGTCGGCCGAGCAGATCGCCAGACTGGGCCCCAGATGGGTAAGGAATTTTTTGGTGGTGAAGCCGTTGTCGGCACCATGGTGGGCCAGGATCATGACGTCCGTTTCCGTCGTCAGGACCGGTGACCGGCGAAGCCGCGCGCCGATCATCGGCGACTCGACGTCGCCGAGGCTCAGGACGTTGAAACTGCCTTTGCGGAAATGCTTCACCGTCGAGTTGTCGTTGGCGCAATCACCGATGTGATAGGGGTTGTACAACGTGTTGCGGAAAGCCTGACTCTCGGCCCGCTCGAGCCCATTGATATAGGCCGGCGTGATGTGTGTGATCTCCGGAATCCGATTGGTGTTGCGACGGCGGTCTCGATAGTCCGCGATGATCTCCAGACACCCTTCGCCGTGGTCGGTATAGGGGTCGTAGCCGGGACACTCGATCCTCAGCGGTTGGATCAGGTTCAGCAAATCGAGAAGCTCGTGCCTGTTGCAGTGATCCGCGTCCCAACTCGTGATGTGGAGAAGGTCGGCCTGCTCAACGCCGCAACGGTTCATCATTTCATGCTCAAGCTGGCGGCGGCTCTCGTCGGTGAGCCGTCCTTCGATGACGGTGAAATGGCCGCCTGCGAAATAGGAGAACGAAGAGCCGGGACAACCCAGGTGATAGGCACGGAACCGGGTGATGATACTTTTCATGATCGGGTCTCCCACTGAAGCGATCGCGGGAAACCCGCCGGGGTATATGTCGTCAAGGTCACGTCAGCGACTTCGAACCCGTGCCGCCCAAGAGCGTCGAACTGCGTTTCGGAGAGCGCCTTGAGGTCGGTCGGATATTGCAGGGCCGTCACTGCCTGCTCGTCGGACTGGAACTCGTCGTAGAACCCGACCGGGCGTGCTCGGTCCGACTTGATGTCGACGCTGCGCACCGAATTGCCCATGCGCAGCAAGACGCCGCTGACGTTGCCGGACGCGATATCCGCGATGAGCATCCTGCTGCGGAGCGCGCGGATCTGGTCGCCGGCGATGTCGAACAACCGGGGCTTGGCTAGAATTCCCCTGAACAGCGCTGCGAGCGGCGATCTGCCCGGTGGCCGCAGCGGCCCCGAGGCATCGCTGCAGATCAGAAAGTCGCAATCTTTTAGGCCACAGCCCGGCTTAGAGATCGCCTCAAGGCCCATGTTGTCGTAGGCACCACCGTCCCAAAGGCGCACCGAAGTCGCCGGTGGCGGCCGCATTTTGATCTGCTTGCCGGTCGCCGGATCGGTTTCCCACCAACCTCCGGGTGGTAACCGGAGCGTCAGCGCGCCGATTGCGTACGGGACCGCAGCTGAAGCTGCCGCGGCCATGCTCAAGGGCACGTCCGGCGCGTAATTCCGGCCGAAAGTCCAGTCGCCCATTTCGCGCTTGGCGAAGCGCCAGTTCTTTCCGGTCTCCAAGCAGGTGGCGTTGATCAGCCAACGCGGATGGTCCGGAAGGTCGCCGAGCCGCCCGCGGATGCCCCACTGCCTCTCAAGGAGCGTTGACAGCACCGCGGCACGGTCCATGAATAGGCGAGCATTGAATTCGACGACGCCGCTCCAGCCTATTGCCTTGAAACTGAACAGATCGGCCGCTGTCATGCGGCGGCGCAGTTCCGGATAGATGTTCTGAAGGTAGCGCCGCGATGATGGCCACGACATTCCCGAGTGCGAAATGACCGCAGCGATCACCAGGCTGCCGCCGGATACCGTTGACACGGTCGAGACCTCCTCGAGAAGCCCTTCTTCGGCGAGGCGCTTGATTACTCCCAAATGGAAGACTGCGGCACGCACTCCTCCGCCGGACAGCGCGAGCCCGATCTTCCTGCCAGCGAGACCCGCCGCAGGCGGCTGCGGCGCAACCGCGGTATCGATGCCGTCACTCATGACCCAAATAATCCTGCCCAAAAAAACACGATTAGAAAAATGGCACATAAAGTATGCCTACTCCGAACATGGGAACGCGGGTTTCCATTGTCAAGGAGTTTTGGTATCGCTACTCTGAACTTATTTAATTCGTTGAATCGCTTGGAGAAAAATGAGATGGCGCAAACGTTCGGAGAAAAGATCCGAGCTCTCCGGAAGGAAAATGGGCTCACGCTCGACCAACTGGCCGACAAGACTGAGTCGTCGAAGAGCTACATTTGGGAGCTCGAGAACAAGAATCCGCCAAGACCATCGGCGGAAAAAATAGCAAGGATTGCTGCGGCACTTGGCGTGACCAGCGATTATCTGATGGATGAAAAGGATCAGAAGAAGGAGACCGCACAGGATCTCGCCTTCTATCGCAAATACCGGACGGTGGATCCCGCAACCAAGGATAAAGTCAGGCAGATGTTGGATCTGATGATCAAGAAATGACTGACGTCGGCGCGGTCATCGGTCATAAAAAGTGGGCAACCGAATTGACCCACTTGCTGCGCGCAGTTCTCGGCGACGAGCGATTTCCGGTCGACGTCGAAAAACTTGCGATGGAGGTGTCGGCAAGCCGCTTTCCAAAGGATCCTCTCAAGGCCATCAAGGGGGGTAACCTCCCCGGATTTGAGGGCGCCTTATATCCGCTGGGCGAGCCGCGCGACGGATGGGCCATAATCTACAACAATGCAAACGTATCTCCAGGACGTATAAGATTTACGACGGGGCACGAATTCGGCCACTACTTGGCTCATAGGCATTTGCTGCCCGACGGGATCGAGTGTGACGACAAAGTCGTCATCCAGCGCGCCGGCATTGGCATCGAGAAGGAAGCCGACGAGTTTGCCGCGTATTTGCTCATGCCGTTCGACGATTTCAGAAAGCGGGTGTCATCGACCGACAAGCCGGGCGTAGATGAATTGAGTGCGTGCGCCGAGCGCTACGGAGTTTCACTCGTTGCTGCTATCATGCGATGGCTTGAATACACCGAGCGCCGCGCAATCCTGGTCGTTTCGCGCGATGGCGGAGCCATTTGGTCAAAGGCGAGCGATGCGGCATTTAGGTCAGGGCGGTTTATTCGCACCGCCAAGCAGACATTTATGCTTCCAGCGGGGAGTCTAGCCGTTCGCGAACAATTCGACGGGGCTGGCCGTGCGATCGGCACCCATCCTCCGGGAGTATGGTTCCCCGAGGTGACGGAGGAGATTTCGGTTAGGTCGAACCGATATGATTTGACTCTCACGTTGCTGCATCTTGCGAAGGAATACCGCTACCAGCCGAGCGCCGAGCCCGAATTGATGGATACTTTCGAGAAGTTTTCAGAACGCCGATAAGGCCTGCGCCGTGATGCTTGGGCTCGGTCAATACTTCACGACCGCGATCATCTCTCGCTCGTCATCCGGCTGCTCTAATACCGATCCGCGAACGAAAGAATATCGGCGCCGGATATTGACTCCTGACCGACCGCAAAAGACTGCATGGGGGCAGCAGAGGCAAGAGACGGCGTGATCACTGCTGGACGCCTCGATCTGACCGAGGTTCTCCACCATTGCGCAGCCAAGATCATCCAACAATTTTGCCGGACGCGTGCGTTGAATATGAGAATTGATGGCGCTCCCTAGGGAAACGAAGCGCGCCCTCGCGAAGCGTTGAAAAACCAGCAAAAAACGGCTTGGCTGCGGTAGCTCTGCTACCACTTTTTGCTACCACCAGCAATACACCGGGCCTCAGCTGAGTGCCTCTTCCTTCCGGAGAACGCGATAGAGGCGCGCTTCACCGCCCGTACCGGGGACAAAGTTTTCGGTGGTGAAATCCTCATCCTTGAGCTCTAGCGGACGGAATACGCGGTCAAAGAATTTTTGTGCTGAGGGCACGTCACCTGGAGCAGCGATATCTAGATACGCATGGCGGAAGAACCGCATGAGTGCTCGAAAACCGTTTGTACGGTTCAACATCATGCCGCGCCCCTGATCGTCCCATGCCACTGGCCACCTCCTTTTGACTGCATCGAAGTAGTTCGAGACAGTCTCGGTGATCTCCAAATCCCGCTCGGCGACAAAGAGGTTTCTCAGCGGCATGCGGTAGAGGTCGCTGTCAACGGCCTTCTCCAATGGCTTATCGCGCAGAAGATCATCTCGGTCCTTTTTCGGTGCCGAGCTAAGATACGGCATCAGGGCCTCAACGAAAGTGGCTTGTGTGATCGGTTCGAACACACGACCTTCTGTGGCGAAGCCCAACCTCTTGATCCGCGAGTGAAGAGGCCCCTTCTTGTCACGGTCCAGCGCTACAGCAATGTTATGGCACGTCTTCTGGGGACTGCGCGTGCGTGCGAGCGAGAATAAATCGTAAACTAGGCTCTTTTGAACCTTAGTCTGTTCTAGGTTCACAGTAGCGAAGATGTGCGCTTGATCGGAGATGTCAGCGCCGACGAATATCGTTACCGGAACGTCGAAGGTAGCCCCTCTGAACGCATTCAATCCGGCAATTCGGTGCTGGCCATCCAAAACTCTGGCCAGATGACCGATGGCAATGGACGGAGCTTCCTCCTCGGGCCGCTTGTTCGAAACGGTCATAGTGTTTTTCTTGTCGTTGAAGAGCGCGTAATCCTCTTCAATTGCAAGGATGATCGAGGTCGGAAATGATGCGTCCTTGTAGTTCACGTACTCGGACAAGCTCCGCACGCGCCTGTCTTCGAGCGGACGCTGTATGCCGAGGTATCGCTCGATGTCCCGCTCTTCTTGCAAGACGCGCCGCACATCGAAGTACGACATACGTATGAGCGTTTTGAAGGGAATGGACGCGACGAAGATATCGCCAATCGGCTGCGAGGCACGGATGCAGCTAAATTCGTACTGTATCGGATCTGGATCAACCAGTTCGAGTTCATCCTGCATTGGGGCGGTTCTCGAATTGAGTTGAGAAAGCATCCTCTTCTCGCGGCGTATCCCGAACAAACTCAGTCATGGCATTTCGATACGCCGAAGCGGTAAAGATACAGTACAACGAAAAAACGTAAACGATGATGGACGTCCAAAATATCCCATTTGGATTGAAGTGAACGGGGCTGTCCTGCGGCAGGAAGATAGGGTTCTTCATCAAGCTGAACGCAAAACCGGCAAACAGGCAGATCAGCGCGGAGAACAGCACGAATGATACACCATGCGGAAAAGCAATGTTGAAAGCGAACCGATTTTTGTCTTCAGTGATCTCTCCATACCGCCGCGTAATGATGTAAATCAGCGGCCCTACGAGAGCGGCGCAGTATACAAACAGCTCCCCACCCGTGATCGTTCCGACCAGTTCATGGGAGAAGCTCACGTCCGTCTTGAAGATGATCGGACCGAGCAAAGGCATGATCCACAGCGGCATAGTGGAAAAGAATGTAGTGATAGCCAATTCTTGAAAGGCCTCTCTGAAATCGCGAGCAGAACACTTCCTGAACTCTCGCGAGAACGGCACGACATACGTCATGACATTCAAAAGCCACCAGAAACCTCGTTCAATCTGCTGCACGATCAATCTCAGTAGTTTGTGATGACAACCTCGGAGGTCTCGCCCCTAAAGCTCGCATCTCCTGATAAAACAGAAAAACGTCGAACTTTGCGGATGCGGGTACCCTGATAGAGTTTTCGGATGGAGCTGTGGTCGGCGTTCGTGAGCATAAAAAGTGCGCCACGTTCGGAAGCGCGTTCCAGCGCCGACTTCAGACGCAATTGATCGGACCACTCGAACAAAGCCTCGTTGTACTTTATGAAGCCATTGTTGTTATGCTTCACTGTGTAGGGCGGATCGGCGAATATAAAATCTGACGAGCGGGCAGCCTCGATTGTATTTTCGAAGTCGGCAGCCGCTATCGTCGCTGCGGCAAGGCGCTTCGCCACCTCCGAGAAGTTATCGGTATCCAACAGGACAGCAGTCTTTGTCCCGAGGGGAACGTTGAATTGGCCGCGCTGGTTCACTCGGTACAGACCATTCCAGCAGACCCGATTTAGGTACACGAATGCTGCCGCCCTTGTGGCTGATGTCCGGTGACTTTGCGCGCGAACTTGATAGTAGTGCGATGCGCTGTGACTTGCGGCGTGAAGCGCTAGGTGGCGCGCAACGCGCTTGTGGTCCTCTCTGATAGCCGCATAGCACTCGACGAGAGCCGCATTTCGGTCGCTGAGGATTGCGCGCTGGGGATTGAGGCCGAAAAAGATTGAGCCTGAACCTAGGAACGGTTCGATGTAGGTATCAAAGCTCTCGGGGAAGAGGTGGGGATAGCTTCTCAAAAGCCACCGCTTACCACCTGCCCACTTCAAGAATGGCACAATGACCTGCGGCTCACTAACGAACGCAGACGTCTCACTCGATACCGCTCGCAACATGCACAATTCAGCAAGCGTGCGCCCACTAGCGCCACGCTCGTCGCCCCCTACTGCAAGTTGCACAGTACCGGCCTTTCGACGGATGTAAACAGTTGTAAAGATCCTAAATGGCGTATATATTCTTTACAGATCGGCTCTGGAGGACCCCCGACGTGCCCGCAACTCCCCTTGTCATCTACATCCGCGTTAGCACCTCCGGCCAAGGCCGTTCAGGTTTGGGCATAGAGGCGCAACGGCACGCCCTCTCTCACTTCGCGGCTTCGGAGGGATACGAAGTGGTTCGGGAGTTCGTGGAGGTGGAGACCGGGAAGGGAGCCGATGCACTGGACCATAGGCCGCAGCTCAAGGCCGCGCTGACCGCCGCACGTAAGCTCAGGTGCCACGTAGGCGTTGCGAAGCTCGACCGTCTGAGCCGCGACGTCCATTTCATCTCTGGGCTCATGGCTCACAAGGTGCCCTTCCTGGTTGCCGAACTCGGCCCCGACGTCGACCCTTTTGTGCTTCACCTGTTCGCCGCTCTCGCCGAGAAGGAACGCGCGCTTATCAGCACACGGACCCGGCAGGCTCTCGCGGCAGCAAAGGCTCGGGGGGTGACCCTCGGTAACCCAAGGCTCCACGTGGCGCGTAAAAGCGCGGTAGAGACGGTGTCGGCCTCGGCTGACAAGTTCGCCGCCAACGTTCTGCCCATCATCCGCGAGGCACAGAAAGCCGGCGCTACCACGCTAAGGGACATTGCCGCTGCACTGAATGCCCGAGGGGTCGCGACGGCTCGCGGTGGTCAGTGGCACGCCACGTCCGTAAGCAACATCCTTGAGCGCGCGTAGGGTCGACGACAACAGACGCAACGTTCTTGGTGATCCTCGCCACCACCTCGTGAGGTTAAACGTATCGGACTTGCCGGCCACGGCGGAAAGCCTCGGAGTTCGGCTCGTGCTGCGTAAGGAAGAAAGCGCCCGCCCCGGCGGCTGGGTCCCATGCGAGTTTGAAAAATGGGTCCCCTTTTGCGATATGGGACCCTAAGCCGGTCGCAAGCTCAGAGCGATTTCAAGTTCCTTCGGCTAAAGGTCGTCGCCGCCGCCCAGCTGACGACAGCAGTGTGAAATCCTAGGCGATATCGTCATGCCTCTCAGCGGGTCCCAGTGCATGGCCGTTTCTGATGTCCGCTTTGGTGCGGATTGTGTTGCAAAACTCGTTTCTGACTTGGGGGCGAGCTTGGCTTTGGAGTTTCGGCGGTTTTTTTGGTACGGCGTGTCGGCGGTTTCCATTTTGCTGGTGGATTTCAGCACGGGACTGCCAGTTGTGGCGGGAGACGGCAGATTAGCTTGGCCAGCCGCCTCAGGTTCTTCGCGGTGGCTGTGAGCAGCACTTCGTCCCTGACGCCATTCAGGCCCCGCAACCGAAGCCGGTCGAGCCTGAGAATGCGTTTCATATGAGCAAACCGCATCTCGACCTTTTTGCGCTCGCGGTGCGATTGCTCGAAGGCTTCCGTATTGGCCAGCGCACGGACATGATCGCGCACATCTTCGTTGACGTCACGGGTAATTTTGCGCACGACCGCTGTCGTGCATTTGGGCTTCAAGGCGCAGCCAGAGCAATCGCTCTTGCTGGCCCTGTAGTAAACGATGTGACCTTGATCGATATTGCCGGTGCTGGTCAGTTCCGCGCCACCCGGGCAAACATAGACATTGCGCTTTTTGTCGAAGACGAAGTCCGCTCGGCTAAAGGTGCCATCGGGGCGTGCCGACTTGTCCCACACCGGAACGTGCGGCGTGATCTTGCGATCCACTAGCCATTTGAGCAATCTGACCGCGCCGTAAGCCGTGTCGCCTGCCAATCTCTTGGGGCGCAGATCGAAGCGACGCTCAACACGGTCCACCATGATCTGGGTGACAGCAATCTCAACTGCACGGTTCGCGCGCGTGCCTACCGCATCGAGGATGATCCCGGCCTTGTTGTCGATCAGATAGTTCGCATCATAAGCAAAGAATGGATCCACGCCCGGCCTCGTAACCCATGTTGCTTGCGGATCGTTGAGCGAGACTTCCTTGGGAGGCTTGCGGCGACGGCTGCCTTCACTTGAACCGCCGCCGTCTTCATCGCCGTCCTTATCGCTATTGGCGGCATCAAGCGCTGCGATGTACTCGCGCACCGCATGGGATGCTTCCTCCGCCTTTGGCCAGGTAATAGGCTGGTCGCCGGGAAGTCGCCTAGTCTTGTTCACATCGGCCTTGATCAGGCTCGCATCGACTGAGAACGCTTCGCCTCCGACCAGCCCCGCCGAAATACACAGCGCCACTACACGTTCAAAAACCCGGCGTAAGGCATCGCTCTCACGGAAGCGTTCGCGCCGCGCCCGGCAAAACACCGAGTGATCAGGGATATGATCCTCGATGCCGAGCTTGCAAAACCATCTATAAGCCAGATTGACCTGGACCTCGGCGCAGAGCCGACGCTCGGAACGAAGTGCAAATACGTAGCCCAAGACCAGCATCCGGATCATGAGCACCGGATCAATCGAAGGCCGGCCAGTGTGGGAGTAGAATGGAGCGAGCTCGTTGTGCACCCAACTCAGGTCCAGAAAACCGTCGATTTGCCGTACCAGGTGATCAACCGGCACCACCTTGTCGAGATCAAAGGAGTAAAAGAACTGGCCCTGACCGCTCTCCTGCCGACCTAACATCCGCTGCTCCCGCAAATGCCGCCTCAAACGAACGGAATCACGGTTCGCGAGTCGTCTCAACCGGAGTTTTGCAACACAATCGTGCGTGTTACGGACACAAGTCGAACATCGGGCGAGGTCCCAAAAGGGCCAATAGCGGCTGTGTTGGTTGCCTTTTCGGGATAAGCTTTTCGAGCCGAGGGCTGAGAAAATGAAAAAGGACTGGATGAAGTTTTTTCGCTTGGAAGACGGGCGTCTCTTCAAAGAGGGCACGCTTCTTTCATTTCCGGACCATGAGTTTCTCGGTGTGCTCGGCATGGGAGCAAGTGGGGTCGTTTTCAAAGCCAAGAATAAGTGGTTGGATCGAGAGGAAGCCTTGAAAATTTGGTTGCGGATTAAGCCATCGGACGACCGTGACAAGATTATTCAGGGTACCTTTGAGGCCCAAAAGCTCGCCGAAGCGGAGATACCCACAGTCCTACCTGTTTACGCGGCCGGCGTTGCAAACGGCAACTTCTACTCGACAATGCAGGTAATTCGCGGACCCTCCTTGAGAACAATCTTGCGAGATCAGAGGACTGACGCAGACACCCGCCTTATGTTGGCGCAAAAATACGCGAAGGCCCTGAATGAGCTCGCAGACGCCGGTCTGGTTCATGGCGATCCCCACGCAGGAAACGTGCTGCTGCGCTTTCCCGCTCCAAACCTCACCTATCATTACTCTGACGGGTACATCTTGGAGGGGGTCGGCCCCATTGGAGTTGCCACTCCTGTCTTCTGTGACTTTGGGACGTCTCGATATATGGGAAAAGGGGGCATCCTACTGCGCAACCGGCGAGTTTCAATCGAAACCCTGTTCGACATTTTCGATGATCCTGAGATCAAGGAGTTGGACGCCGCAAAGAAGGCGCTCCGTGCTCTATCCGAATACAGAGTCAAACAAGACCCGCAGTATCCAATGGAAGCTAGGCTCGCACAGGACAGTATGCTCAGCGACGTTCAGCGAGTTTCAAAACAGCAGGCACTTTGGCATCCCAACAAGCCTCTAAGCGAGGTGACTCAATCCATGCTTGACGACCGGATGTTCACACAGTTCTGCGTTTACGCGGCCCATAAAGTACGCAAGGCTTGGCAAACAAAGAACCGGCCAACCTCTGACTAAACTTCGCCTTTGGGTCAGACACTGACCCTCGGTCTCCTCTGGGCCATTTCCGTTCTGCCCTTGCCGGCTCAACCGGTTGACGCAACACAGGCATTAAATCTCTCTGCTGGCGTTTCAAATTGCAAGGTCTCACGTGGCCGTTCGTTTAGTCGACCACTGTAGGATGCGCATGCCCATACTCGCTCAACTCAGGCAGAGACGCCTTTAGAAGCGAGCCCTTGCGCGCCTTGGGTACTAGCTGCAGCGCTTCGCGAAACGTGCGAGCGTGCGAGCGTTTTATTTCTAGGATCGAGAGATTGCCGTGCAACTGGACGAACATGTCGATGGCTCTGCCGTACTCATGCACGGTGCCCTCTGGTCTCTCGCGCTCCTTCTTCCAGCCCTCCAAGGCTTCCTTCAATGTCCCAGAGGCGGTTGTGATCGAAACCGCGAAGGCTGTGGTGTGGGCACGGGCTCACCAGCGTTGCGCTGCTCGATTGCCTGCAGGGCTCGCACATAGCCTCTCAGCACCTCAATGCCTAGCTTAGGATACGCTACGCTCCGTCTATCTAAATCGATTTGAAACGCATCCAACGCATCGACAATGTCATCTTCAACCGCAGAGATGTCGCCCAACGCGAGAGCCTCGCGAAAATCCTTGAGGCTTTCGGCGAGCTGTTCGCGGTTCTCAGCAAGCTGTGCAGGCGAGAGGCCGTATGCAGGTAGGGTCTCATAGGGAAATGCCCAAGGCCCACTCAGCGGACGCCCCTCCAGCCGAATGTGCTCCGCTTCCATGCGTTTAAGTTCATCGCGGCCGTATCGTGTGCGCTCGTCCCATGCCAGAGCCTTCGCGTAAATGTACTCCGCCATTCGCTTGATTTCGGTATCGGTGAGGTTCGCGCGGAGTGCAGCCTTTGCCGTTGGCTGCTTTACGAGAGCCTCGGCTTCCCTAGGGGTGCGGTCTATGTCGGCAAGCGCGTGCGGGGCTCGTCGTGTAGCCTCGCGACGATCCTTCGTTGCCAATGATTTTTTGAGATAGGCTTGGGTCGGCTTCTTGCTGCCTATTATGCGCGCAACGGCGGCTTGGAGCCTTTCGGGAACCTTGCGCTGAACGCACCAAACCCCAGCGGAGTTCTTGATCAGATATGGCATCGCATGCATCAAAAGCTACCAAGATTCGCTACCAGTCAAGTAGCAGCAAAGCCATTGATTTGTGCGATGTTTTTGAAATCTCAGCGCTTCTAGAGCCGCTGGCGCTCCCTAGGGGAATCAAACCCCTGTTTCAGCCTTGAGAGGGCAAGGTCGATCCACTCAGCGAGTATCTGAAACGAGTCCTATAGAAGTCAATCACGGCTCGTCTGCACGAGCAGGCGTGACCGCACCAATTTCGCACCAGAAACGACCTCACGGGAACGCAACAAACGCGATGGAACGCAGACGAAACCGCAGCAAAATCAACAATCGCATTCTCTATCCTGCCGCTCATAACGGTCTGGTTGCAGGTCGCGTCCGACTCGGTCCACCAGTGAGATCAGAGCACTATACCCAGGAGCGCAAAAAGCGCCCCCACAGTAATCGCCGTGGGGTCGAGACGACAGCGCGTTGTCTAGCGGATCATCCGAACAGCAGCTATAGAACGCTCTTTTCCCATGCGATTTAGGTTCCGGGCCGCGATTGCAGGATATGCCGCAGCGATGCGCCGCGTAACAGGCTGGAAAGAGAAGACCGAGGGACTCTGCTTCCCCGGAATCTGTGAACAGCCTGTGGTCAAGCCCGATGACGAGATCATCACCCTGATCATGATATTTCCGCGCTTGAGGCCACACACATAGCCGGCAAGTGTCGATGATGAATGCAAGAGCGCTTCCCGGCGCGTGAAACCAATCGATCGCAAATCGACGGATGGCTCGCGACAGATGCGGAGCAGATACGTCCAATGCGTTGTTCTTCTTTCGGGTGGGCAAGCTTGTACTACCAATGCCGCCGCCGGCCTGGTTTGCCGTGGTGGCCTCGATGTAGATCTCAAACGCCATTTTGTCGGTAAGAAGCCAGCAGGTCGGTGGCTGCGATCGATCGCCCTAGCTAGACGTCCTCTCGAGTCTTGGTTTGCGCGTCATAGATTCTGACTCGAAGCATGGGAAACCGCTTCTTCAGCTCGCGCGCCAGTTTTGGTCCCGTCTCTCGTCGCTAATTCAGTCTCGAGTCGCCTATCGATTTCAAGTGTGTAATCTGAATGCGGTAATTCACGGGCCATAGCGACCATCTTTTCGCTTGAGCACAGTCGGAATCGAGGTTGGCTATTTAGCCCAAGTCGCGCAAATAGCGCCAGCTCACTCCTATGTTCACTGCGTTTTCGACCGTTGAAATTCTCGATTTGCTGCATGAAGGCACGATGGAGATTTTCGGTTGTCGACTGCGGCCGACGGAGCTCGCAATCGCAATCCCAACGTCGCGCGGCGGATTCCGACCACCACGATCACGATGACGTGGTGCTCGGGGCAGCGGCAACGCCGTCACATTTCATAGAAACCCGCAATTCAACTCATTTCCGAAAGAGCTTGAATCGTACGTAAGGTCATATTGTACTCTATCGATCGCGCAGAGCTGCGCCTCGGTTGCCGCAATTGGGACGACATTCATCGCGAACGTGTCGACTGACGGAAAGCACCGCCTGGCATGAGTGATGCTTGTTGAAGTAAACGAGACGTTAGACCAAATCAATCGATGCAAGCGCACACGGCAGCCGCCCGATCCTGCTGGACTAGGCGGGAGAGAGCCGTGGCGCTTTCTTCATCTTTCGCAAGCGCGCTTGCAGCGGTGCCGTGTCGCGCTGATGGGCGACGAACGAAGATGATGCATGAGCGAACTGGCATGAGGGATACAGCTCGACGGTCACCCTCAAGATCACTTATTGCAAACGGGGAAGCGCGGAAGTGGATAATATCAAATCGATGACGCTACAGGAGCTGCGCTCTGCAGTCGCTGGCGGCAGGGTCTTGGAGATAAGTACGACAACGGGCTGTGTCGTCGGGTGTTCTTATTGCTCGCAGGACAGGTTTGCTGAACGGCAAAGAGCGAGATCCGACGTAAAGCATCTTTCTCTGCAAGATTTCAAGCGATGCCTGGCGAGCGTACCAGCAGCTGTCGACATCAGCTTTTCCGGGTATTCGCAGCCTTGGCTCAATCCGGCTTGCACCGAAATGGTTGAGCATGCCTACGCGTGTGGCCATGGAATTCGGATTTTCACAACTCTGGCCGGAATGAATGGGCAGGATCTAAGACGCTTACGTGCGCTGCAGTTCCGCGTTTTCCTGGTGCAGGTTGTTGATGACGGCACGTACACGGATAGCGGTCTCGTCAGGCGCAACTATGTCGATTTGATGCGCCAACTTGTCGACGCCGACATTTCATCACTGCTCTTCATAGTCATGGGCGAGGTTCATCCCGAACTTGTCGACATCATTCCTGACGAAGCGCTGGTCCGCTTGCGTCCGCCGCGCAGGAGGGCTGGCAGCGGCGAGCTTGAGATGGTTGAAGCACGACAGCCAATCGTTGGAAGACTGACATGTCCTGACGAACGGCAATATCGTAATGTTCTTCTCCCAAACGGCGATGTTACTTTCTGCTGCATGGATTTTGACCGACGACACGTCTTGGGCAACCTCCTGCGCGACAGGTACAAGGATCTCTTCGAAGGGGCGACTTTTCGCAACATTGCCGATCGCATGAACGGAACGGACGGCTTTCTGCTTTGTCGATCGTGTGAATTCGCTGAACCAACAACGTCGGAGAGCTGATCTTTGAGAGCAGTTAGGCCGCTGCCTGATCGAAGCGAATCGCGAGCCCTGGCGAAGGTCGGCCTGCAGCTCATCATTACATCAGCCGCGGGCACGACCCTGCCATAAACGGAGGGTCGCCATGGCCTGGAGCATTTTGTGGGTCGCCGGTCTGCTGAAGGTCGCCTGGGCTACCCGGCGGAATCTGATTGTTGTTTCCGTGCCACGCCCTTGTCTTGTCAGGCCCTGGAGAACCCCATCATTCTTCTGAGGCGAATGCCGCTCTCTCTCAAACTCAAAAGGCGGCGTCTTGGCATAACCGCGAGTCCATGGTTTCCAAGAATCAGGGCCGAGATGGCATCGTTCCTGCCGAGCTCGCGACTTTGTGTCTTGCGCCGTTCGCGCTTACGAGAGTTTGAGACCATCTTACTCCTTTGAGCATGGTCGGGAGGACGTGGCGCCAAACCGGACGCTAAAGTGAACATGGATCAACTTGCGCCCGGCAAGCCTGCCATCTGCGCAAAAGCGCCGTCCGCCTCGCCGCTGCTTGGCCGACGTGTCCTGCCGTGATTTCCCTTGCTAGGCTGTTAACGAACGGTTCCGTGATCCGCCAGCAGCGCACCGCGCGTGCTGCAACTGAGCAAGAAAGCTCAGAACTGCGGATCTTGTGCTCACTATAAAGACCCGAGCTTGACGCGGCCGGGGACTGCGACCGGGCGTGCATAGCGGCTCCGCGTCGGGATAAACGTCAAACGGAGGACAAAGGAACTACGCCGCGACTTTCGACGCGGTTTTGACCCTCTGCAGGGACTATCCTCAAAGCGCCCTGAACACTCACACGCCGTCGGCGGCTCCCCTCAAGTCCGCGTTCGAACCGATCCCGGCATGACGATCCTTCGCTGGCTCATTCAGCAGCCCGGCGAGCCTGAGGCCTTCAAGGACTCCTTCGAGCCGCTGTTCGCGAATGATTGCGGCGAGCAGCAAAACGGCCTCCTCCGGTGGACGGTGAAGCAGACGTCAGGCGCTTGCTGAACCAAGAAGTCCAGCAAGTCCGGAAGGTCAACAACGTGGTGGCGTAAGGTCGAGACCGCATCATTGGCGAGATAGGTCGCCAAATCCGCATTCGCCGGCGGATCAAAGTCCAAGTCGACCTCGGCGCGCTTCTCGATCGCCTGTCGGATCAACTCGCCCTGCCGTCTTGCATTCATCGAGAGCATGAACACCGCATCCGCGAGCTTCTCGCGCGGCAAGCTTCTCAGTTCGGCTATGCATGCCTGGATGTCGACAACCGAACTCTCACGGCCTACCTCTGCTCCCCGCGCGTTAGCGGCTGCCCTGCTCTTTTGTACTCGAATCATCATAATGCTCTCCGGCCGGCGATATATCCCCGCGATACAATGCGTCGCGCCCTTGTTTTGGATCCGCTCGATTTGGCTGTCTTCGGGAATATCATGGGGGGAAGCTGGGAAGCTGCGGTTGTCCACCATGCAAGGGCCTGCCCCGTTGCCCCGATTGAATGTGCCCGGGTGAAATCTTGAGTCCCGCGCATCTCGTTGCATCGCGACAACGCCGCATCCTGCCAAAGTCAGGCGCTCCCCTGAAGCTTCAACCAAACTTGAATAGCACACCGTAACCGCCCCGTGGGTAGCTCCACTTGATATCACCGCTTTCTTCGCAAATCACCCGGCAGGTGCCGCACTCGAGACACCCGTCGACTGTAACCTCAACATGACCCTTATCGTTGAGATCGTAGCACCGTGCTGGGCAAGCCTTCAGCATTGATAGCAGCTGCGACGATGGCGTGGTGTGCGGCCGCACCTTGATATGGGCGCGGCCGGAATCAACAAGATAACGGTTGTAGAATAGTTTGTCCTCGACACGTTGGGATGGCTCGCACGGCATTGATTCTGGCTCCGTCAATCGTCGTTATCTTTGGTTCGTGATCAGCGCCAGGCCCGGGCAATGCGGACGGCATCGCTGAACAGTCCACTCCACGATCGCGCCTTGATGAACGAGTTCAGCGTCAGCTTCTCTTTCTCGAGCTTTGGTGTGCCGTCGACGCGCACGTAATCCTGCATTGCCTTCGAGAAGAGCTGCGGATATGTGAGAAAGAAGTTCTGCGAGTGGGTATGCAACAGTGCCGGCATATCCTTGTACTTCTTCAGGTCCTTGATTACGAAGGAGTCATTCAGCATTTTTTTGTAAAGCGAAAGATTCTTCGCCGTCATCGGATCCTTTCGCGATCTGATAAGACAGATCGCTTCCGCCGCGATACGGCCCGACGTCATCGCCAGATTGGACCCCTCGCGATGGATGGCGTTGTTGAGCTGGGCGGCGTCCCCGACGACGACCCAGCCCTCACCACAAAGCTGCGGGATCGCCTTGTACCCACCTTCGGGGATCAAGTGCGCGGAATATTCCTTTACTTCCGAACCCTCGATCAGCGGCGCAACGGAGGGGTGACGCTTGAAATCCTCGAGCAAGCCGTAGGGCGTCTCGCCGGTACGCTGGAAATCGGCAACAAGACAGCCAATACCGAGCGAGATGCATTCCTTGTTGGAATAGATGAAGCCCATGCCGGTCATGCCGCGGGAGATGGTTCCGACAGCTTCGATGACGAGCCCCTCGTCGCCTTTGAGACTGAAGCGAGCATCGATTGTCTCGCGCGACAGGAAATGCATCTCCTTGACCGCGAGTGCCACGTTATCCGGTTTCG
Organism: Bradyrhizobium sp. i1.15.2; assembly: GCF_040548425.1. Lineage (NCBI taxonomy): Bacteria > Pseudomonadati > Pseudomonadota > Alphaproteobacteria > Hyphomicrobiales > Nitrobacteraceae > Bradyrhizobium > Bradyrhizobium sp. i1.15.2. Next base: position 64,471 of record NZ_JBEPRQ010000031.1, read on the forward strand.
GCCGCCCTCTTAACCCCGCACCCGTCCCGAGCACTCCGTTCACCCCCTCGGCCAGCACGACGACATCTGCATGGATTTCACCGCCATCGCGGTCTGTGCGCACCCCGACCACCCGCCCAAGTGAATCCTGGAGGAGCTCGGTCACCGTGGTCTCGCACAGCACCGTGGCGCCGGCCTCGCGGACCTTCTGCGAGAACCATTTATCGAACTGAGCGCGGATGATGGTGTAGCGGTTCGGCTTCTCCTCATTGAAATCATCGGAGCGATAGTGAAGCCCCGTGTGCGAACGCTCGTCCATGATCCAGAAGCGCTGCTCGACCAGATGCCGCTCAAGCGGTGCATCCTCGCGGAAATCCGGGATCAGCTTCTCCAGCATATCGGCATAGAGGATGGCTCCTTGCACATTCTTAGACCCCGAATACTCCCCGCGCTCCAGCTGCAGCACTTTCAGGCCACGCTGGGCCATCGTAAGCGCCGCCGCATTCCCGCCCATGCCAGCACCCACGACGATCGCGTCGAATTTTTCCTCGATCATAACAAGCTCCCTAGCCGGCGATGCGGTCGTGCGAGTGCGGCGACAGCCGCGCGCGGAATGCAGAGGTCAATGCCGGCAACAGTCGAATGGCGTCGGTGACGATACCGATATGGGCGAAGTCGAAGATCGGGGCGTTCTTGTCGGTATTGATGGCAACGATGAGGTCGCCACCCTCAACTCCGACGCGATGCTGGATCGCCCCGGAAATGCCGGCCGCGATGTAAAGCTTTGGCCTAATGGTTTTCCCAGTCTGGCCGATTTGTCGGTCCGAGGTGACCCAGCCCTTTTGGACCAGCGGCCGCGAACAGCCGTATTCGGCGCCAAGCACGTCGGCAAGTTGCTGTACCAGCTGGAAGTTCTCAGGCGATCCCAGACCGAGCCCTCCAGCGACAACCACGTCCGCATAGGCAAGGTTGGACTTTTTGGAATCGCGGTCCGGCAGGAACGAGAGGACTTTTGTGACGATATCTTCTTCTACAAGCCCGAGCGGATGCGAGATGACGCGCCAGACGGCCCCCGTCACGCGCTCGGGCATCGGCATCACGCGCGGGCGGACGGTTGCCATCTGTGGACGATAGTTGAGTGTGTAGATCGTGCACAGCAGTGAACCGCCAAACGTCGGCCGGGTCGCTGCAAGCGAGCCGTCGGGATCGACATCGAGCTCGGTGCAGTCGGCAGTTAGGCCGGTGAGCAGTGTGGTGGCCACTGAGCCGGCGAGATCCCGGCCGAGTGTAGTTGCCCCTAGGAGTAGGATTTCCGGCTTGTACGTATTGACCAGCTCTGACAGGGCCTTGGTATAAGATTCATTGCGATAGTCGGCCAAGAGATGGTCCGCGACGATATAGGCGAGGTCGGCGCCGTAACAGAAGGATTCGGCGACCGCCTGCTCCGTTGTCTCCCCGACCGGGCCGATGACAACCGCGGCGAGGTCGACGTTGAGCTTGTCAGCGAGCCGGCGGCCGGCACCCATCAGCTCCCAGGAGACGGGGTGCACAACCCCGCGTTCCTGCTCGATGAAGACCCAGACGTGCTTATACGCCTTAAATCGTTCGGGTAGCTCCCTCTTGGTCGCTGCGCGACCACCACCCGCGGCCGGAGCTGCGCTTTTGGGTGCGGTGCTCATCATCTGTACTCCCATCCGTTGTTCAGTAGCGGTTCGCCAGCGGAGCGCGCTCCGCCCCCAGCTTTGAATTCGCGCTTGAGGATTGCTTCAGTCAAAAGTTCGGCCGGGTGCCCGCCGCCATTCAGTCGGCGCCGCCTGCCAGCAGCGCGGGGCCGAGACAGACATTGCTCGATGTGTCGACGAGCCCGGAAGCACGCGTCTCGGGTTCTCCACGCCGCTCACGCGAGCCGATCGATTTGTCCCCCTCATCTTCGAGATGCAACCGAACTGGAACGGATCGAGGATATGGCGGAGGCTCGGCTGATATCATTATCCGCGTGCTTGCCTGTGAAAACGCGATCCATTGCTCCGAATGCGCTCGATCTCTCGCCGATCGCAGCGGCAAGTCCGCAACTCTTGGCGAGGGCGCGAGCGCCGGGGTCCCCCCCGTCAACGGCGCCGCGCGACCGGCGCTGGAGAGCAAGGACTGCCCCGGCGAAACCTCGGCCATGGATCGGCCAACGGGGGTGATATCGTCGACGAACCTTTGGCGCGGATCAAGCGCAGCTTTCAGCTGAGCCGGGTCGGAATATGCGGCCATCGCTTTGGCGTCGCGACGCATCACGGTGCCGACAGGCAGCGCGCGCGAACCTGCGCGACATCAAAACCAACATCGATGCGGACCAAGATGTGCATGCGCTTCTCCAGACTGGCTGAGCATATGTCAGCAATTGTCGTACCAATTGCGTAGGCGATTAAAATTGGGCGCCAATACAGACTCTGGCTGAAGGAAATTGGGTTGGCTGCCTCTCACGACGATCGGACCATTCGATAGCCGAGTCGAGGCGTGTCCGGAATGCGACACAAGGCAGTCATCCGAATCTGGTGGGCTTTCCTCGCCAAATGTGCGCTTCCCGCTGCCGGCGTACATTGGAGGAGATAGGAGCTTGAAAGGATGGACAAACCAGCGCTCAGTCGTGATTGGCATTTAAGGAGAGCGGAGTGAGTGTTAAAGCTGCGGATCCACGAGGCCACCGCAACTTCCGTTTGAATTGGAAGCCCTAGGGATGTCAGCTCCGGACTTTCACGGTCCAGAGCACGAGATATAAACTCGATTCACTCCAAGGAACCGAGCTGGACCAATGCTGGATGCTCATTCGGTTGTGGCGCTGCCGCATCCTTGAGGACCTTGAACACGCGCTGTTCGATCGGGGATGACGTAACGAAGTCGGCATAGGCGCGCTCAAGCGTAGCCTTACAACGCAAGGCGATGTCAGGATCGGATGCACCGGTCAACTCCTCACCCGCAAGATATTGACCCATGCGACGCAGGATGTGAAGCCGCGCCACGTTGATGATCTTCTCGTCGTACTCGACGCCGAGCAGTGCAAAAAACTCCTCTGCTGCCGAGGCCTTCTGCAATTGCGAAAGGATGCCGTCCGTCATCATTCTCAACCTCCATCTAGAGATCCGCGCCCAGAAACCATCCGGGCCGAATGTTTCAACCTGATCGCGCGCGCGCATGGCTGACCAACCGATCACCCGCCGCTGATGAGGGAGCCCTCGTGAATATCGCGCCAGCTTGCCACCACCGTTCCTGGGCAACCGGCCTTTGTGCTCGATGGCATGCTTGCGGACGCGCGCGATGATGGTTTCGGTTTGCTCGGCGGTTATCGATAGCTGCAACTCGGACAACAGCGAAGTGATCGCGGCAAGCCCTGAATGCTTGCCGATCACAATGCGGTGGGAGCGACCAAGCAATCGCGGGTCCAGCGCTTGGTAGGTAAGCCGGTCTTTTCAACGGAGTCATCGAGACGACGCAGATGATCACGCCGTCGTCCTGCCATCCGGCTCTCTCCGCTCTCCTCGCCGAAGCAAAGATCAAAATCATTGCATTCCGTGCAGACCGGCGTAGTACACATCACCAGACCGTCATCTTCGCATAGCATGCGATAGAAGAAGCGCTTCCAGCGCATCTTCTTGGAGTTGCGAGCCGCTAGCGGCCCGAAATGGCGCGCCAGGAGGCGGGACAATTCGTCCCGCTTCCGCAGACCGAGATCTTCCCACAAGTGATTGGGCTCCATGGCGCGCCGCGCGATCATCGTCGCCAACCAGCCGCCGACCTCGCTATGGGTGGAACGTTGCGCAAGCAGGAGGTCGCGCACCATAATTGTCTCGTCAGGAGCCGCTGACGCGGACTGTTCGCGCCAGGTACACCTTCTGAACGGGCTGGACGGGAAGTATTGCACTAGGAGCGCATTGAGCTCCTGGCTAGTCAGGCCAGCCCGTTCGGGAAGTTGGCCGCCATCCATAGCGGATGCGGCGAGAACGCAAGCGAGCACATGGCGATCGAAATCGTAATCATCGCTGATGTCGACTTCTGTTGGATGGCTGCCAGTCAGAAGGCCGTAGAGCTTACTTCCATCGCGCTGCTCGGCGACGTGAGCTGCCGATACAGGAGGTAACACCGTATCGGCCAATTTCCTTTGTGTACCAATCATGAGGGTCCCCCAGCATCTGAGTGGACGATGTCGGCCTTCCCGGATCGAGAAGGCCGACAATATGAATTATGCCGAAACAGCGGCGAGCTCGGCGGCGGTCTTGCCGACCAAGCTCTCGTCGACGGGCTTGATGATGCCGTGCTCCATGAGCATATCCTCGAGCTCGTCCATGCTGATTGGCGTCGGGATAGCGCCTTGTCCAGCATTATTGTGGATCTTGGTCGCGAGATTGCGATAGTGATCCGCCTGCTTAGAATCTGGCGCGTACTCCAGCACCGTCATGCGGCGCAGCTCCGCGTGCTGAACGACGTTGTCGCGCGGCACGAAGTAGATCAACTTGCTGCCGAGCTTCTTGGCAAGAGCATCTGCAAGCTCCAGCTCCTTGTCGGTCTGCCGCTCGTTGCAGATCAGGCCGCCGAGGCGCACGCCGCCGGAATTCGCATACTTCAAAATCCCCTTGGAGATGTTGTTGGCGGCATACATCGCCATCATCTCGCCGGACATCACGATGTAGATTTCCTGTGCCTTGTTTTCGCGGATAGGCATCGCGAAGCCGCCGCAGACGACGTCGCCGAGCACGTCGTAAGAGACGTAGTCGATGTTCTCATAGGCGCCATTTTCCTCCAGAAAGTTAATGGAAGTGATCACGCCTCTTCCGGCGCACCCGACCCCCGGCTCCGGACCGCCGGACTCGACGCATCGAATGTCCTTGTAGCCGAGCTTGATGACGTCCTCGATTTCGAGGTCCTCGACGCTGCCGGCATTCGCCGCCAGGCTCAGAATGGTGTCCTGCGCTTTGGCGTGCAGGATAAGGCGGGTCGAGTCTGCTTTGGGATCACAACCGACGATCAGAATCTTTTGGCCCAGCTCAGCAAGGGCCGCCAGCGTATTTTGCGACGTCGTCGATTTACCGATGCCACCCTTGCCATAAAACGCGATTTGTCTCAGCGAAGACATGTTGCTCTCCATCAACCGATTGCCAACTTTTTCGCGCCGAACGCGCGAGGCTGTTTCTCTCTCAGAAACGTGGGCACACGGGTTTCGGGAAGGAGGCCATCGCTCGCCATCGGCGTCGGCGTGCCCTCAGCCCTCACTCGTTGTTGCTGCATTCATTTAGCAACCGGCGTGCCATTTCGTTCGAAGGTGCGTCAAGCGCCTGACCATGCTCGACTAATCGCGCGGCGTCCGAGACCGGATGCCGTGGCGGATGCGACAGCCGCAAGGGCTTTGACAGAAACCGGACAAAGCCTTGGCGCGTTTGTTCCATTACCAGCGCCCGGCGAAAGGGCGCGAACGGGGAACGCCGGGCCTTAGCCCAAGGCGATTGAGGAGATCATACAGTGCGAGATCGGGTTCGAGGACACCGCCATCGAAGGCGAATGTTTCATGACCGGCACGGTGGGTACTTGCCGTCTGATGGGGTGGCATATCGCTTGCTTTACTAGTCCCGGAACGCAGTTTGCGCGTGACGCGATGTTGTTGTGAGGACAATATGTCTGGAATTGGAAGTAAGTTGCCGCCGTTCGACATCACAGGCGTGAAGCCCGGCTTTCACCTGCACCAGGAGAACGGGCAGAGCGCCTTCGAGACGCTGACTGAGAGGAGCTTCCCAGGCAAATGGAAAGTCATCTTCTTTTATCCGAAGGATTTTACATTCGTCTGCCCAACCGAAATCGCAGAGTTTGCCCGCCTTTCCAAGGATTTCGCCGATCGCGATGCAGTCGTACTTGGTGGCTCGACCGATAACGAGTTCTGCAAGCTCGCCTGGCGGCGTGAGCACAAGGACCTGCACCGTCTATCGATCTGGCAGTTTGCCGACTCCAAGGGCGCGCTGGTCGATGGCCTTGGAGTGCGCTCGCGTGACGGCATCGCGCATCGCTACACCTTCATCGTCGATCCTGAGAACACGATCCAGCATGTCTATGCGACAAGCCTCAATGTCGGCCGGAGCCCAAAGGACACGCTACGCGTTCTGGATGCGATACAGACTCACGAGCTCTGCCCTTGCAACCGGGAGATCGGTGGCGATACGCTTAAAATTGCCTGAGGCGACATGTTGATCGTGCAGTTGAAGGAGAAGCTCCCGCATTCGAAGGACATCAGACTCGGTACCGTCTACATGGAGGCTATTTCCTAGAACCCCTAGCCGGCAGAACCACATCGCACCGGCCGTCGCCGAGCTGGCGCATGGCTGCCGTCACCGACACGACTGTTTTGGCGATGCGGCAACCCGACAGTGAGGCAAACAGACCCATGAGCATCGTTGCAAGCCCGATCATCCAGATCAGCTTCCGCCGAATTTCTTAAGCTCGTATTTCAGCAGCCCGCGGATTGAGTTCGGCCGACAAGTCGGAGAGCACCGGCCCAACTCAAACCCACTCATTTCAGAGTGAGCCGATCCGCCTGGCCAGCTCGAAGGTGTCCGCGGCCACATTAAGAGCATCAAGGGCTGGGAAGTCACCGAACCGATTGCGCTCGCGACGCTGTCCTTTACCAAGTACCTGATGTGGAAGGATCTCGTCGACCGCGCAGATTTGCTCAAGAGTAATCCGGTTGCGCGTCACCCGATCGATACCCCGACCCACAGCTACGGTGGGTCCCGGGCGAGCTTCATCGATGCGCGAACCATCGGCGAGATCATCGATCCGATCGAACTGTTCGCGCCGCTCTCGGCCGATTCCTTGTAGATCCCTAGCGTCGTTGCCCCAAGCGCGGCGCGGACTATGTACTGTTCGGCCCGCCCGGGCTAGAGTCCAGACTATCGCCAACTGCCTCGCACGCGAGAAGACGGTGCTGTTCGTCTCGCAGAAGACTGCGGCGCTCGAAGGCGTCAGGCAGCGGATGCAAGCCACCGGGCTCAGCAACTACTGTCTCGAGGTGCACTCGACCAAAGCCGAGAAGTCGAGCGTGCTGGAGCAACTCTCGACCGCCTGGCGCGAGCGCAATCTCGTCATCGAAGAGCACTGGTCGACGGCCACTGGCGACCTGAGGAAGAAGAGCGATCAGTTGAACAGGCTGTTCTCGGCGCTGCACTGATGGCGCGCGAACGGGATGACGGCCTACGAGGGATTGACGTGTGGTGGCGGATCTGGACCGCCTCGCCGACATCGAACTGACATGCGTACAACGCGGCCGAGTCCAGATCGCAAGCCGCGCGGGCGTACTTCGAACTGCCGACCCCTTATTCGTGCGTCGCAGAACGCGAGCGAACTGAAGCCTTAGCCCGATCTGCTGGTATACATGCGCGAAGTTGTAGCGCGCACCGCAATCGCCGAGACGATGCCCCTCACAGGTCACGAAGAACGCATCCGGGCTGCGCCCGAGCAGCAGGTATCGCTCGCGACCGTAACATTCCAGTCGCTGCTCGACGCTCGGGTCCAGCGGTAGGAACCGTTCCTTGCGAAGCTTGGCCAAGTGGAAGCGAAAAGCAATCGGGCAGCGGCCAGGGACGCAATGTCGAGCGTGGCTTCCGTGGCGAGAAGCGCAAGAACGATACGCATTCTTCGACCGACCCCGACGCCCGCTTGTTTCGCAAGGCCGCTGGCAACGAGGCCAAGCTCTGCCACATGGGGCATCTAATGATGGAGAACGGCAACGGGCTGTACGCCTGCAGCAGCAGCGCCCGCAACAGCCGCTCCGGCGGAATCGACGGTCGGCCATGGCGCGCGTACAGCCTGGCAAAGTCGCGACAGATCCTTCAGCGCCGCGTAGGCCACGTCGCGGATGGCACGCTGGGGATGATCCCCTGGAACGCGCTGCTCCAACGGCAGGTAGCTGAATATGTCTTCCGACCGCTGATCTGCCCCGCGCATCGCATCCCCAGCCCAAAGGAATCAGACACATGCACGGAATCACACTCCAACCAACTCGCAAAACCACTGTTTAGCAGCCCGCTAGGTCTTTCAGGTCCTCAATGAACTGTTTTGGAAACTTGCGAAGCTTGTCACCATCAGTCCTGGTAGTTCTCCGACTCAGACCACAGGCAGCTTCAATGAGATCATCGTCTGCCTTAGAGGGGCAAGCGGCTTGACGCCGACCATCGAGCCAGCAGCCCTTTCGAAATCGAGGAAACATGCCCAGCGCGCCAATCACGTGGTGGTCATGAAGTCAGTACTTTTAGACGTGAGCGGCAAGGATGCATCGTCTGCTCTAATCATCCGTCCCAGACGTCCGAGATCATTCGCCAACTTACGAAGACAGAGTAGGCTCTCTCTCAGGGTCTTAGCTGCCGGGTCAGACTTTTCAGCGGCTTTCTCGAACAGGTCGTCGAGGTAGTTCAGGCTGTCGGAAGAGGCGTGAGGGTAATTTCTTTCGGATGGTCTCGGGGGGCGGCGCGCTGCTTACCGCGGCTGCGCCGCTTGCTCAGCTTGCCTCGGCTTCTCAGCTTGCTGCTGTTGGTACGCCAACCACCACTCTCCAAGGAATGGATTGAACCGGCTTGGGTGGAATGCATCAAATTTTCGAGCGCCGTCCACGTTAACCCATTCGCCGACATTTTCCCCAGTCCACCGACGAGCAAGAGCTTGCCGCTCAGTCAATCGTTTGTATGCGCAGCAGGGTCTCGAGCCGGTGCCGACCGTCGTCGATAGGGCCGGACCAATGGCCGAGCCGCTCCTGCACGACAACCTCGAATGAAGGATACCACAGGGGCTTGCCATCCGCCTGAGCCCAATACCAGGGATAACCGCGCGGAACAAAGACTACCCCTGGAAGGCCGAGCGCTCCGGCGATATGGACGGCGAAGCTGTCGGGCCCGACCACGGCGTCGAGATTGGCGATCGCTGCAATGAATTCCGCAGGGTGTTCGATATGCACACCAACATCAATCGGACGGCTCCATCGCTTCAAGTCATGCCGTCGCGCGTCGGTCATCAAACTGACCGGCGTCACCGAGTGAGGAATCACGGCGGCGATCTGCTCCATCGATAGGCCGAGAGCGCCGCCCTCCCACACGAGGCCAACCCAAGGCCTTGGGAAGGCGGCCAAGGCATCCCGCCATCTCGCTGACAGCTCGGCGTCGGGGCGCAGGTAGGGAACATCAACGGCAATGTTCCGCGCGTCCGTCGACAGAATGGGCAATAACGATTGCAGGGGGGTAGTTGAGAGCCCGGGCCTCGGCTCATCGAGAATGGCCTGCTCGGCTAGATTCCTAAGAAGAGCCTGGTAACGTGGCTCCGCGACAACATGCACATTTTGCCGGCTGGTGGCCCGACGCAAGAGACGAGCGAGTGCGATGAATTCGAGGGCGCCAGTCCTCGGTGGCACGATTACTCGCATCACAACTCCCAAGGCGGCCGGCTCGGGCCTCGGGAAGCGACCGAGCGTCAATTCAAGCGCGGTCGCGAGAGATTTAGCCGCTTCATCTTGAGTTTGCGTTCGCGAGACGTAGCTGGCGAGCCTTAGGGCTTCATCAAACCGGCCAACGAACCGCAAAACGTCGGCCAGAAGAAGCGCAGCAGAGGGGTGCGATTTGTGCGCGCGTACGAACGTTGTGAGCTCAGCAATTGCGCGTTCCTCCTCGCCATTGGCAATCATGACGCGGGTAAGGATTTCGCGCGCGCCAAGATGGGTCGGTGCATAGGCGAGCAATCTCCTGCAGGTTGCTTCCGCTTCCGCCCAAAGTCCCATCGCGGCACGGCAATAAGCGAGATGCGAGAGCCCGGCCGTGTCGAGCGGCGCGCGCAGATGCGCGTGTTCAGCAACATTGAGCGCCTGCTCGAAGCAGCCGCATTCAAACAAGAGTACCGACAAATTGCGCAGCGTATCGGGATCGTTGGGAACAAGCTCCAGGGCACGAAGCAGGGCGATCTCGGCCGACGAGTAATCGCGCAAGCCGATATCGAGTGTGCCGAGCTGAAGGAGGGCGCGCGCATTGCCCGGCTCGTGTTCGACAACAGCCTTTGTGATCGCGCGGGCTTCAGCAACGTCACCGCGGCTCTCCAGCGCATGAGCCAGCGTGAGCTTGATCTCCTGGCTGCGTGGGGCGAGCGCCGCTGCGCGTTTGAGGCAAATAACTGCCTCGTCAAACCTGCCGAGCATCTCATGGGCGATCCCGAGGTTAGTAGCAAGCCCAGCGTGATCGGGATGACCGGTCGCCGCCTCCGCCAGCAGCTCGAATGCCAATTCCGTGCGTTGCCGTGCGAGCGCTAGTGCAGCCTTTGCACTGAGCGTATCGGGATCGCTTGTGGCGACGACCTGCTCCAACAGCGTCTCCGCTTCCTCGAGACGGCCGGCCGCAATAAACTCCTGCGCCGTCCTGAGCCGGTCTTGTCGGGTCGGGCCGGCCATGCCAGTGGTCGGCATGCGCATTATGCAACCGTCACGCGTTTGCCGTCGAGGCGGAGATCCTCGCTCACCGTGATGACTTTGCTGTGGGCTGTCTCGGAGGCAATGCCGGTGACCCTGATAACCTGGGTTTCGGTCTGCAATGAGTCGATACGCTCGATCACTGAGACACGTTCGCCCGCCTTCACCGTAAGCAACTCGGCGCTCGCTTCCTGGGTCCGCGCCGAGCATCGGACACGGTCCGCGATTAACGTGTAGAGCTTGCCGATCCAGGTGCCTTTGTTCGCGAGCACGGCAAACAACTTAGCCTGCAAATCGATACTATCAGCGCGAAAGGATATCCGCTGGCGCGCGGCGATGGTGATGGTCTCGCCCTCAATCGATATGTTGCGACATCCTGGTAAGCCGAGCATGCCATCATTGGAAGCCGCCCGCTCGAGCACGGTCACGACGAAGGATTGCTCCACGTTAGCGAAGAGCAGCACTCTGTCCCGTGGTATAGGCCGGATCAGGCAACCAACAGCCACCGTCGCCGTGTGACGAGCGCCAGCGACTTCGACCTCCATCACACTGCCGTCATCGCTGAGTGACACTACATGGGCTGTGTGATGTCCAGGTTCAAGCATGCGCTCGGCCATCGCCAAGCTGTCGCTGTTTGTGACGCGGATTGTCATCGTCATTCCCGCTCTCCAGTCGGCTACATGAAATTTATCGACGTCTTTTGTATGACTTCGTCCTTGCCGGTGCTGGACATGATCTCCGCTGTTCGGTTCACAACCTCGTACTGTTCAGTGTTCAACTTTCCCTTTCTCAATTCTTCTTCTGTGACGGACACGCTAGTCTTGCTGACCTTGCCGTCGCGGCCGACCACCTTCAAATCGTCAACTGGCGCGAGCTTGAAATCGCTTCTTCTGAGAATCTTGGTATCACTATCGGCCGACTTGAAGTCGGGTCCAACGACTGATTTGGTCGAGTTTCCGATCACTTGCTTGATGTCGTTTCCTTGGACGATATCAAGTCTGTTGCCGATCGTTATCGAGTTGAAATCATTGAGATTGACGGAACATTCGCGGGAGACCTTGTACGCGAACGCTTCTCCGAGGAAAATCGATACTTTGCGGGCCATCGTCAGCTTGGTAGCTGCGCCACTCATGCAAGTGAATTTGGTGCCTAGGAAGAGCTCCTTGGTGTTGCCCATCGTCTGCTTTTCCACGTCACCGGTGGTAGTTTCCGACTTATTGCCTTTGTTGATTAACTTGACGCCGTTCGAGGCCGTGAGCGTGATGTCGGCGGGCGTCCCGTTAGCGCCAGCCGTGATTGATATGCCCTTCTCAGCGGAGATATCATAAGTACCTTCCGAGACCTTATGTTGGGAGTTTCCGTTCATGACCTCCGTGGTCTGACCGCGACCGATTTTCATCAATGCGGCACCTTCGACGTTTGCCTGAAAGTCCGCATTGGTGAAGGCAAGCATGCCGGTGTTGTCGCTTTCATACTGACTCGTTCCAGCAAGGCCCTGCTCGACAGTCGTCGTCAGTCCAGTGACAATATTTGCCTCCCCTTCCGAATAAGAACCGAGGCGCAGATAGGTTGATTTCGTCATGGGAGAGACTGGTGTTTCTGGAACGAACAGTCGCGTGTAGGCATTTGGCATCGTAGGCTCCCTAATCGTAGGACTGTCGGCGCCTTAGCGCTGCGCCATCAAGCGGGTTTGAGAGGGCGATAGTGAAACTCCGAACGCGTTCGGATTGGCTCCATTCTGTTTAGTCGGCATCCCCATTTTGGTTGCCGGGGACCCGCCGATCGACAAATTGTCGGACCCGGCCTTGGCGCGCCCAGGACCCATGACAAGGCCAGAGATGACGCCGAGGGCCAAACCCGCATTGTCGCCGTACGATACCGCACGCTCGGTCGTCATGTTGTGCGCAGGCATGCACATGATAAGACAACGAGACTGCGTGGGAATGGCCGCCGTGTTCGTCGCGATGTTCGGATAGGGTGTAGGCACGACGACAGGACCGAATGGTGTGTTGCAGACGTCGGGAAAGCCGTAATCCTTCGCCGACATCGGACCATTTGCATTGACAAAGGTCATCGTTTAGGACCCTCCGTTGAGCGGGACGATGCGGCTCGCATCGTAGAGCTCGGCGATAGCGCGTTCAGATACGGTATGCAGTGTGTTGCCTTGCTGGGGCACGAACAGACGGCCGCCGGCCGACGCGCAATGAAAGTCAGTGCGCAGAAAGCGCGAGCCGGAAAAGTCGCTTCCATCGAGCTTGGCATGATGCATCAGCGCGTAGGACATGTCGGCACCGGAAAATGAAACGAACCTGGCCGATGCACCCGTGAAAACGGCCATCGCCAGTTGTGCGCCCGAGAGATCGCAGCCGTCGAGGCGCGCGTCTGTGAAAACGCACTGCGTCATATTGGCATTACGCAGCTGGGCCGCTCGCAGGTCAGCCCTAACAAAAAGTGCGTTCGGGGCGGTCGTGTTGGAGAGGTCGGCACCCACGAGGCTCGCACCAGTCAAAATTGAGCCGGAGAGGTCGACGCCGGACAGGTTTGTGCGGTTGAGCTTGGCGCCGCTCAGGTTCGCTCGGGCAAGCATCAGCCCGGTGAGATCTCGGTCCGACAGATCGCATTCCGAGAAAACGATCGTGTCGCAACGCATTCCCGTGACCCGCGCACTACGCAAATCAGCTTGCGTGATGGCGGCGTTCGTAAGCGTGGCATTGTCGAGCACGACCTGGGCAAGCCCGCAATCCATGATAGCGCTTTGAGATAGAATCGCGCCGCGCAGGACGGTATGGGCCAAGATGCAACGCATCGCTGTCGTCTGGGTAAACCGCGTCTCGCTGAAGTCGCTATGGCCCAAATCCGATGACATGAACGTCGACTGGGTGAAGCCTGCTCGTCGCCAGTCGGATCCGGCAGCGCGGCAACCAACGAACGTGCATTTTTCGAAGCGAGCGTCGGCGAAGGAAGCACCGTTGAAGTCGCAGTCGTGAAACATCATGCCAGTCAGGGAGGCGCCCGAGAAGCTGCTGTCGCGAAAGGAGGAATTCAGCACAACGCCATCATCCAGGATCAGTCCAGATAGCATCTGGCCATCGACGCGAGCTTCGCGTACGGGGAACCCATGGGCGATCGACTGCAATAGCAGATCAATTGACATGACGCGGGACCATCATGACGGTGCGATCAATATTGGCGTTGCTCAAATCGGCGGCGACTAAAGCAGAGCCCATCAGGTCGGCACCATAGAGATTTGCATGACGCAGGTTGGCGCCGGTCAGGTCGGTCTGATTGAGATGTGCCTCGAGCAGGTTGGCGGCATAGAAGTCGGCGCCGCGCAGATTGTTGCCGGTGAAGACCGCACGTTTCAGCGATGTCATTCGGAAGGAGGCGCGTGCGAGAGTCGACTTACCAAAATAAACACCGTTTAGTCGGGCCAGGTTGAAGTCGCTGCCGCTGAGGTCGGCTGCCTGAAAGGAAAGCGCCTCGGCGCTGCTGCGGCCGAAGCGGGCGTCGCGCAGATCGATGTCGCCGATGAAGCTAACTTGGTCTAATTGCGAGCTGCTGACATCGAGTTGGGGCGCTGCCACCCTGAGAAAGCAGGTTTGCTCGACTCGCGCGTTAGCAAAGCTCGCACCGGACAGCGATAAATCCATGAATTGCGCCCGCCGGAGGATGGCGTCCTCCCAAACGGTATTATCGAGGGTGGCTTGGATAAAGCAGCATTGTTCTAGCTGTGTAGAGCGGAAGGTTGCCGCGATCATCGGCACCCCCAAGATTTGCAGCTCGATAAGACGCGCTCGGTCGAAGCAGGCGCCCGCCATGCGCGCGCTGAGAAGATTGCTGCGCACAAGCAGGCTCCCCGCGAAACGCGTTCCGCGGCAGTCGGCTTCACAAAGATTGGCTTCGGTCAGGTCGGTCGCGCTTAAATTAGCGTTGATGAGCGCCGCGCCTGACAGTGTGGCTTTCATGAGTTTGGCGCCGGCGAGATCGGTCCCGTTGAGATTCGCGCGTTCGAGAAAGGCACCGGAGAAGTCCGCGTTCGTGAATCGTCGCCTGGAGAGGTCGGCGCCGGCCAGATCGCGTCCGGCAACCGTGCCGCCGCGCCGAAATTCCTCTTCCACCAGATCCCCCAGCGCCCGCGCGACAGCTGGCGCCAGCATGGTTTCTGGTCTGAGCGGCTTGGGTGAGGCAAGCCTGGCCGCGGCCATGCCGGCTGCCAATGGACCTTCCGCTTGGTCGATCTCGGCCTGCAGGGCAGTCAGCGCCTTCGTAGATTCCGTTTTGGCCGCGGCGATCGCTGCTTCGGGTCCATCGGCGGTTGCCGCTTGACGGGTTGCACTCAAGGCCTCGAATGGCGGACGCTCATCGGCGGCTAGTGAAGAAAGGACCTTTTTGAGCGCCGCTTCTGCATCGGCGAAGCCGGCCCGCAGACGTGCTGCGGTCTCAGACGGTGTACCGGCGCTCTCGATCTGCGCCAGTATCTCGTCAATCGACAGGCGCGGCGGCGCTTCCGGGGCGACGCTGCGCGCTTCATCCGGCAGGACCAACGTCGGAATATCGGGAAGTGAAAAGGCGTCGTCCGCTATGGCGTTGCGTATCGGCTCTAGCGGCCGGCCAGCCGCCAGGTTAAAGAAACGAGCATGCGCAAGCTCGAGTTGCTTTTGCTCGTCGAGCGGCTGCTGTGCCGTACCGACGAGGTTGCCGCGCCAGTTCCTAGCGCGCGTGAGCCTGTCTTTGATATCGCCCAGGAAGGCCGGATCAATGTCCACCGGCAGCGGCAGATCTCCCTCTAGGCTCGCGTCCATCGACCCCGCAGCGTCCATGGAGGAGATCGCGGCAAGCAAGGCGTCGATATCGTTCGATGCGGCGTTTCCGTCGGCAATCTTTCCATGGGCTGCGCGTGCGGGTTCGTATTGCGCTGCGAGCTTGTCGATGTCGGATTCCGCCTTCTCCTGTACTTTCTCCAACGCGTCGAGGATCTCGGCCAATTCGATCTCGCCGCTCTCGAGTTCTTCGGGCAACAGTTCCGGAATACTCGAGGGTTCGATGGATGGTATCTCGATCGCGGGGCGCAGCGAAGGCGGAAGGTCAATTCGCGCGAGTTCCCGATCGAGCGCCCAGCGCATGGAGGCCATCTTCCGCTCTGTACGCTGTTCGGCCAGTTGGCGCCGCCGCGTTGCGCGGCGCTCGCGTTCGGCAACCGAAGGCCCAGGGGTGAGTTGATGTTCTGAAAAGGCATAGCGTGCGGCCGTCTTCGGGGCGAGCCGCAACCGCCGAACGGTCAGATAATGATCTAACGGACGCGCGGGCTCGCTTTGTCGCTCGTAGGCGACCATAATGTCGCCAACGTCACCGCCGTCCAATTCCTGCATGGCAATCGAGGTGCGGTAGATCATGATGCCGCGGCGGGCGCCCGCGAACAGCCACAGGGTATCGATGCGCGTCTGCAGTTCCGTGACGCCCCGCGCCGCATCGCTCCAGCCGATGAAGCAGCGCACGCGAAAGGCCGGTAGACGATCTGCAATGAACGGATGCTCCGCCGAGAAGTTCTGCAGCGCATAGGGTTCTCCGCCGCAGATAAAGCCGGTCATGCGCTGGTCTGGCGGAGCGAATAGAAAAAGGCGCGGATCAGCGTCGGTCGCCAGAGCTGGCGCGACCGATTTCAGCCACGCAGCGTCATAGGTTCCCGCGTATTGCAGACGCTCCCTATCATCAAGCGCCATTGGTCCGAACGTTGCAGGCGGTGCGCTTGTGTCAATGAACTGAATCGCATGCTCGGGGCTTTCGAGGTTGGGCAGGGCCACCAATTCGCCGGCCATGCTGCGGCGGAGAGCCTCATGGCCGGCGCCGAGTCGGTTCGCAGCGTAGTCGGGCCCCCCAAACGCGCGTTGGCGCGTTAGCGGTATTTGATGGAACGGTTGCACGGCTGTCGGTCGCCAGCCGGAGGCTGCCATCTGCCAATAGCGGTCGCCCGTCACCAGAAGGTGCTTCTGCATCGACCCGACGGTCCAGCCCAACATCATGCGCTCGGTCAGCCGCCCCTCTGGTGCCGCGGCATGTCCGCCGATGAGCACTTCCGCTTGCGGCTTGGGCATGCCGATGTCGAGAGGGTTGCCGGGCGGAAGCTCCTTCGCTGCCATAACCCAGAGGTCCTGCTCGCCTTCCAGACGGCCCGCACCCGGGTTGGCCAGGTCGAACATCGCGAAAACGGAAATGACGAGGCTCGCCCCTGGCGGATGGCGCTCGCATTTCGTCAAAAGACCCAATGTGCGCGGCTTTACAATAATAGGCATAAGACCCGCCGAGACAATTGTCGCTTCTTAGCTATATTTCTCAAACATGACGGACTTTCGGTCCGCCCATGCGGACGCGTCTTTGTGTCACCTGCCAAATCAGGTGGGTAGCCAAGTCAGCAGAGGGGGGCGTAGATGGCCGATCCGAACTGCAGGAGATTGATCAAGAAAGCCGCGACTTTCTTCTGTGGCGCCCTCATCGGCTCGGAACCCGCTCGCGCGACCAGATGGAAGACTGCGTCGGGGCTTGCGGCGATTGCCGAAATGGACAAGCGCTCCGGTTTGCAGAAAACCAAGCGCTTCGCTGTCGTTGGAAATCTGCCCTCTGGAGACGAAGCTGTTGGTGCACTGGGAGCCGGAATCACTACATTGCGTGGCCCGCCCGTCATTCTAGCCGACGCGCTGTGTTTGGTCGCAGTCGAGGAAGGCAAATCGTCGATGTCGGCCGGGTACCAGGCTGCGGATCGCAAGTGACCAAGCTTACCGAATGGGCCGCGCGATCCAAGTAGCAAGACCGAACGGCTGAGCGCGTATGCCAGAAACTGGGCGACGGAAGTGTCTCTTGAAGCCTACATGACAATCAAGGGGAAGAAGCAGGCGATATATCCAAGGATGCCTGCAAGCCGGAAGGAAAGAATTGCCTTCACCATCGTTCCGCGTGACATGACGAGTGGTGTCGCCACGGGCCCGCAACCACCAGCCGGTGCTCTTCGCCAAGTTCTTCGATCGGGGCTCGTCGCTGCTGCCAACGAGGTGCTCGAACAGGAGGTCTGCGAGTCGGACGAATTGTCCAACGCACAACGTAGATACGCGGGGAATATACACCGATCCGTTTGGTGGCTTGAGATCTCGCGGTACGATCAAGTCGATCTGTTCGGACCAAAATATCGAGCGCATGTAGCCGCAGGGCGCTGGGATCGTACCGGTGAGCCTGCGTCACGGTCAGTGATTCACCAAATGAGATGCGAATTGGGAACAACCAGCCTCCGCGCCGAGACTCAACCGGTGGATCGTTCATGGACGGCGTGAGGCCTTAAGTGCGATGACCGCGTTCCACGAAATCTCGCTTGCTTCTCTCCGTTCCCGGGTTTGGCTGATCGTTGGCGGCCAGGCAAAGGCCCCAAGTACACTCAGTGCGTCTCACCAAGCGGGCCATTCACTTGCTACGCTTCGCTCCCAGGTTTGGCAAATGGTCGGCGGACTGGCCGAGGCCGCGAATGCGATGACTGCGCTCAATGGAGAGGGGCTTTCACCTCATCGGCTCTTTGCCGGGGGCGGGGCAACTCCAGCTTCGGGGAGCGCTGCAATGCGACAGGTCGAAAAGGGAACGAATAGTGGAGGCGAAAGGGGGCGCGGGCCAAACTTTGCGAGCGCAGTAAAATGCGGATTGTGCCTTGTTGGCGCGGGCTACGCCTATAATGAGGTCGCAAACGACTTCTTCCTTTCGACCACGTCACTGCACGACGGGAAGAAGGGCTTCACCAGTAACGAACGGCTCAGGTTGGCTCTGGCGAAGGCGAGGGAGTATTACACATCGTATCACGCCGCCGACCCTGACACTCGGCGTTTCAATGAACGTCCCCTCAACCCAATCCGCACCTGCGGTATGAACCTGTTCGTAACGATGATCGACTACCGGGCGGCGACTTACGTGCACGTTGCGCACCTGGTCGATTCCATGCCGGCGCACGCTTCGCTACTTCTGAACCTGAGTTGCATGAAGGGCCATCTTGTCAAGGACGAGTGCGTGGCCAAGTATAAACCGCCGAAGGTGCCGAAGGATCCGGACCTGACGAACAGTCCCTTATACGACAGAAAGAACAAGTACGCATTGACGGGCGTGCTTAACGAGACAACTGGCGCTTACGGCTACACTTCGCGATCGGTCACTCAGCCCTTCGTGAACAAGGGCGTGCAGCACTTCCGGGGCGCCTTCCAAGGCGAGAAGGGACTAACTTTCAAGCGATGCGTCGAGAGGCTGGAGCCACTGCTCAAGAAGCACCGCGGCCTCAGAGAGGAGGCCCAGTTCGCGGCTGGGCAGACCATCCTGAACTTCAGGCAGGTGTACGCTGCGGATCCGCATTGGGGCCACGCTGAGAACGTCGTGATGCAGACCTTGCGCGAGCACGGCTGGCTGTCACGGGCGGAAACCGACAGGCTCGATGCGACTCTTATGTTCGAGGATCCAAATAAGAATCTGCTCAAACGCAACAAAAGCTGGGTTGGGCCAGGACTGCACCAACTCGACACCTGGTTTCAGAAATGGCGAGCGGGTCATGATCGCGCGATAGGCCAGGACTTTAACCACCCGGACATCGATGACATGAAATATCTGCCCATCGCGCACGTCAAGTTGAACGAGCAAGGCAATGGATTCGAAGACTGCTCGGGGCTGGGTGACTCGTTCACGTGCGCCAATGCCGTTGCCTGCATCAATCACGCGCGCTTGATGAGTGGACAGCCACGCCTTCCAAAGGAGGACGTTATAGTCATCATCGCGTGTCTGAACGCCGTCTACGAAGACACGACGTCAATACGGCATACGCTCCAGGAGACGGCACGTGGCTGCTTCGCTGGTGCTGGTTACACCATCGAAGACGCGGATGAGTTCTACGAGACGGTGTGTCGGAAGGCCTCGCGAGAGTATTACGGTGGCAGATATCTCTCGAAGCAGAGTTGACGCCGTAAGGAGTCGTGCATTAGCGAGCGCCGCTATCGAGGCAGTCTGAACCGCAACGCGAATTACGTCCGATCATCGCGTGCATGCTTCCTGAGACTCTGGACATCAAATCCGATAGGTTGAAAAAGACGGTTCGTTCCAGCAATGATAACGCGGGACGTGACCGCATGTTGCCACTTCAAGAACGATTTCGGTCGCGCTCTAAGAACGGGAAGTTGGCCATGACGGTGCCGCGGTCACCCCGGAGAGCGCAGCCTTTGACCGAGGCTTTGTCTCTTGTTGGATAGTCGTCCGTTAAGAAGCCGAATTGAGCGGGAGCGGACAGGCAAGCGTATGCGATAGCTGGATCAGGAAGAGGCACAAGAGTTCTCTGAGCCAGGC
>NZ_JBEPRQ010000032.1:0-82675 GCF_040548425.1 Bradyrhizobium sp. i1.15.2
TCCTCCAATCGTTACCACGATCTTGCCGAACTGCTCGTTTGACTCCAGATAGCGATGCGCTTCGACGATCTCCTCAAACTGAAACGTTTTGGCGATGATCGGCTGCAATGCACCGTCCCGCAGCCCGTCGAGGATGAAGGTCTTCGCCTTAGCAAGCCGCGCGGGATCGCGGATGATCTCGTGCACGAGATAGCCGCGTAGCGTCAGGCTTTTGGTCAGGACGCTGAAAAGCGGAAATGGCGTCGGCTCGGGGCTCAGGCCGCCATATTCGATGAGAACGCCACCCGGCGACATCGCGGCGGTGAGCGGCTCAAATATGGGGCCGCCGACCGCATCGAACACCACGCGAACGCCGTTTGAGCCGACGATGTCCTCCAGGCGCGACCGGATGTCCTCTTCCACCGAGGCGATGACGTCGGCGGCGCCAGCATCGCGCAAGGCCTGCCGCTTGATCGAGGTTCGCGTCACTGCAATCGGGATCGCACCGATCCGGTTCGCGATCTGAATTGCTGCAAGCCCGACACTGCTCGACGCCGCCGTAATAACCACCGCCTCCCCTCGCTTTAGCCCAGCAATATCGACCAGAGCGCCGAACGCCGTTAGATATTGCATCCATACCGCGGCCGCCGCGTCGAAGCCGAGCTCGGGCGGGTGCTTCACGACGAACTCCGCCGGAAACGTTATGAGCTCGCCATAAGCGGGCCATCGCACCATCGACACGGGCGGCACGATGCTGACGGCCTCGCCCGGCAAAAAGCCGCTCACGGCTTCGCCGATCGCCTCGACGATGCCCGCGGCCTCGAGACCAAGGCCGGACGGAAACGTCGCGGTCTCGATATAGGTCCCCTTCCGCAAGAGCGCTTCCGCACGATTGAGCCCAAGGGCCTTGACCCTGATCTGCACCTCGCGCCTCCCTGGCGGCGCAACGTCGACGGTCTCGATGCGCAGCACCTCGGGGCCACCATGTCTGTGGAAGCGAACGACGCGCGCCATGAACACACTCCAAAACAATTGAATTGAATGGAGCTATGGCAACCGGGCGGCACTGGATAAAGGGTTCAGAGGGGCGAACAGTCGAAACCAGGAGTTTGCAATCATGGACCGCCTGACCAGCATGGCCGTCTTCGTCAAGGCGGTCGATGTGGGTTCGTTCGCCGCCGCCGCCGATGCGCTCGAAATGTCGGGGCCAATGGTCGGCAAGCACGTTCGTTTCCTCGAGGAGCGCCTGAGCGTCCGCCTCCTCAACCGCACCACACGGCGCCAGAGCTTGACCGAGACGGGCCAAGCCTATTACGAGCGCTGCCGCACTGTGCTCGCTGAAGCCGAGGCCGCCGACGCCGTCGCTTCCGACGAATTGTCCGAGCCGCGTGGCCGGCTCCGCGTGACCATGCCCGCCCTGCTCGGCCGGCACTGCATCGCCCCCTTGCTGATGAAGCTTGCGCGACGATATCCCGATCTGGAGCTCGATCTCTCGTTCGGCGACCCGATCGCTGACATCATCGAGGGCCGCTATGATCTTGCGATCCGGACCGGCGATCTGCACGATCAATCCGGCCTGAAGACGCGGCGCATCGCAAGCCAGCGCATGGTGGTGTGCGGCGCGCGCTCGTATTTGCGCGCCAACGGCAAGCCGAAATCGCTCGACGATCTTGCCCAGCATCAGGCGATCATCTATCGCCGCTCCGGACGCGTCCGGCCGTGGCTGTTTCCCCGCAAGGGCCAGCCTCCGAGCGAAATCATGCCGGCGGGAAGGCTCAGGTTCGACGATCTCGATGCGATTGCGGATGCCGCGACACAGGGGATGGGACTGGCCTGGCTGCCATACTGGCTGGTCCGCGAACGCCTACGCGCCGGTACACTCATCAATCTGTTGAGCGGTCAGCCGGGATTCCTCTACGACTGCCATGCGCTCTGGCCCCGCTCGCCCCGGATGCCGCCGAAAGTTCGCGCCGCCGTGGACGCCTTGGCGGCCGCCCTGCCGAAGCTCATGACCTGACGCCGGATGCCACGACGCTGCACGGCATGGCGCGCCCGTTAACCCCGCGTCCACCATCCGGCCCGGCCTTCCGCCGGTAACCACGAGAATTAACAGACCCTCAATTCGCCCCAGACAAGTTTAGCAATGTTTCTGAGGGGTTTTGCTGTGGATCTGTTGGTTTTCGAGTTCCTGGGACTGGCCTTGGTCGCCATGTGCGTGGTCGTGGTGGCCCTGCCTTGTACGCGCAAACCCTCCCGGCGGGTCCGCTACGAATAGGATTTTCGTCGGTAAATGCGATTCCGGCCCAAATGCAAGGCTCGAATTCGCTTCGAGCCCCTTGACATCACAGCGCTTTCGGCAGAACGGCTGATGGACTTGTCATGGGCCGTTCATGGATCTGATTACCACCACCGCTGACCTTGCGGCTGCCTGCAGCCGGTTGGCCAAGCACCCCGTCATTACCGTCGATACCGAGTTCCTGCGCGAGACCACCTATTACCCGCTGCTGTGCGTGGTGCAGATGGCCAGCGCCGAGGAAGCGATCGTCATCGACACCCTGGCGGCGGGCATCGACCTCAAGCCGTTCTTCGAGCTGATGGCCAATGAGGCCGTGCTGAAGGTGTTCCACGCCGCCCGGCAGGACATCGAGATCATCTGGCATCAGGCGGGCATCATCCCGCATCCGGTGTTCGACACCCAGGTCGCGGCCATGGTGCTCGGCTACGGCGACAGCATCGCCTACGACGCGCTGGTCGAGAAGGTCACCGGACACCGCCCGGACAAGACTCACCGCTTCACCGACTGGTCGCGCCGGCCGCTGACCAAGGAGCAGATGCACTACGCCGTGTCCGACGTCACGCATCTGCGCGACGTGTTCGCAGCCCTCGATGCCGACCTCAAGAAGCGCCGCCGCAGCGAATGGGTCTCGATCGAGATGGAGGTCCTGACCTCGCCCAAGACCTACGACTTCCACCCCGAGCGCGCCTGGGAACGGCTCAAGACGCGGGTGCGCAAGCCCAAGGACCTCGCGGTCCTGATGGAGGTCGCCGCCTGGCGCGAGCAGGAGGCGCAAAGCCGCGACGTGCCGCGAGGCCGCGTGCTGCGCGATGAGGCCGTCAGCGACATCGCGACCCACGCGCCAAACACGATCGAGAAGCTCGCGAACCTGCGCTCGGTGCCGAAGGGTTTTGAGAAATCCAAATGGGGCGCCGACATCGTCGCCGCCGTCGAGCGCGGCCTGGCGCGCGATCACGCCACGCTGCCGAAGCTGGAAAAGCCGCGCAACAATAACAATGGCGCCGCGATCGTCGAGCTGTTGAAGGTGCTGTTGCGCATGACCGCGGAGCGCCATGCGGTCGCCAGCAAGGTGATTGCGACCGTCGACGATCTCGAGGAGATCGCGGCCGACGACGAGGCCGACGTGCCGGCATTACGCGGCTGGCGCCGCGAGCTGTTCGGCGAGGCCGCACTGAAACTGAAGCGCGGCGAGCTGGCGCTGGCGGTCGAGAAAGGCCGCGTGATCGGGGTTCAGCGGGCGGAATAGGCCGCCATCTCTCCCCAGCGTCGT
This sequence comes from Bradyrhizobium sp. i1.15.2, assembly GCF_040548425.1. Lineage (NCBI taxonomy): Bacteria > Pseudomonadati > Pseudomonadota > Alphaproteobacteria > Hyphomicrobiales > Nitrobacteraceae > Bradyrhizobium > Bradyrhizobium sp. i1.15.2. The sequence continues at coordinate 3,546 of NZ_JBEPRQ010000032.1, forward strand.
CCTGGCGAAAGCCAGGACCCATCACCCCAGGGAAGAGTTTGGCGAAGACTCGTCGTTCGGGGCTCCTACCATCCCCATCGAGAGACCTCGCGGTATGGGTCCCGGCCTTCGCCGGGACAACAGGGTGGGTGCGGCGGAACGCTCCGCCTGCATTGACGCTTCCCTTACGCCGGCGTCAGCTTCGCCACTTCCGGCTTCATGTCATCAAGCACACCTGAAATCGCCGCGACCAGCTCGTCGATCTGAGCTTTGGTGACGATCAGCGGCGGGCAGATAGCGATGGCGTCGAGCATGTTGCGCGAGATCACGCCGCGCTCCTGCAGCATGCGGCTGGCCATGCCGCCGACGGCGCCCGGCGTTGCCGCCGCGGTCTTGCGCGCCTTATCCAGCACCAGTTCGATCGCTGCGATCATGCCGACACCGCGGACCTCGCCGACCAGCGGATGACTGGTGAGTTCACGCAGCTTGCCTTGCATGTAGCCACCGAGCTCGGCGGCGTGCGCAACCAGTCCCCGCTCCTCGATGATCTTCAAATTCTCCAGCGCAATCGCCGAGCCGACCGGATGGCCGCCCGCGGTGAAGCCGTGGCCGAGCACGCCGATCTTGTTGCTCTCATCGGCGATCGGCTCGAACATGCGATCGTTCATCATGATGGCCGACAGCGGGAAATAGCTCGAGGTGATCTGTTTGGAGACCACGATCGCGTCGGGCTTGATGCCGTAGGTTTCGCAGCCGAACATCTTACCGGTGCGACCGAAGCCGCAGATGACCTCGTCCGCGACCAACAGGATGTCGTATTTGTTCAGCACCTTCTGGATTTTGTCCCAATAGGTCGCCGGCGGCACGATGACGCCGCCCGCGCCCATCACCGGCTCGCCGAAGAACGCCGCGATCGTGTCCGGGCCTTCCTTCTGAATCAACGCATCGAGCTCCTCGGCTCGCCGCGTCGCGAAGGCTTCCTCGCTCTCCCCGGGCGCGCCGTCCTTGTAGAAATGCGGCGAGCCCGTGTGCAGGATGTTCGGGAGCGGCAAGTCGAAAGAGCGGTGGTTGTTCGGCAGGCCGGTGAGGCTGGCGGACGCAATGGTAACGCCGTGATAGGCGCGCATCCGGCTGATCACCTTCTTGCGCTGTGGCTGGCCGAGCGCATTGGAGCGATAGGCAATCAACTTCAGAACGGTGTCGTTGGCCTCCGAGCCGGAGTTGGTGAAGAACACTTTGCTCATCGGCACAGGCGCAAGCGCGACCAGCTTCTCGGCGAGATCGATCGAGGGCCCGTGCGATTTGGCGGAGAAGGTATGATAGAATGGCAGCGCCAGCATCTGCTTGTGCGCGGCGTCGACCAGCCGCTTCTCGTTGAAGCCGAGCCCGACGCTCCACAGGCCTGCCATCGCCTCGAAATAGCGCTTGCCCGACGCATCGAACACGTAGGGGCCCTCGCCGCGCTCGATCACCAGGGGACCGGCCTGCTGATGGGCGCGCGCGTTCGTGTAGGGATGGAGCTGATAGGCCACATCCCGGGCCTCTTGCGAATTGGGCAACATGGACATTTGCGGGCATCCTTGAAAGCGTCACGTCGCCGGCGCGGCCAGCGTCATCACTCGATGATCCAGCTCCTTGGCTATTGCCACCGCGCAAAACTTGCAACGTCAATTCGTCGGCAGCAAGCGCTCACCAGCGTTGCACAAAGCCGCACATCGGGCAGCTGTCACGCCGCGCCGTCGTCATTCCCATCGCCATCGGCCGCAGCGGCCTCCCGCACCTCCACCAGCGCCATCGAGAGCAGATACACCGTCGTGGGCAGACCAAGACGGCGCGCCGCCTCGGCGGCACGCGACAGGTCGCTTGCCAGCTCCTCGAGCTGATCTCCCCGTGACAATGTCCCACTCCATCCGTCGATCGCGGCCGCCTACACCGCAACGGCGCCGCTAGTTCTGATCAGCTCGGCGCTGGACTGGATTGTAGCAAAATTCCCGATCACATTCACTACTGCATGCTTGTAGGCGGCAGCATCGCCTGTCCCCGGCTGCCGGCAGGCCACCGCGTCGGCCACCACCTGGAAGCGATGGCTGCGGTGAAACCCGTCGATAGCGGTGGCCAAGACAGTTTCGTCCAGGGAAAAGCCAGCGAGCACGCAACGGACATTGCGGATATTGGACATGTAGTCCACAAACCGCGACGAACTGTAGGCTGACGGCAGCGGGTGCTCGAACGTCATTTCTCCCGGCCGCGGCTTCGCCTCCGCGATCCAATCGGTCAGCCTGGATGCCGGATTGAACCAGGCCGCCTGCGCGATGCGCTTCAGATGCATCACCGGCCAGAGATTGTCGCGCCACAGCGTCAGCAGTTCCACGCAGCGCGCCGTGGCGGCATCGCCGTCGAGGATGACGTGGCGACGTCCGGGGGTCAGATATTCGACCTGGAGATCCGCGCAGACCAGGATCGGCGGATCGTCTGTGACGGAAACCAGCATGGGTTTGCGCGCAGCTGCAGCAGTTTCAACGGCCAGCGAGCGCGACGTCCCGCAGCGGCGACGTCACGGCCCGTCCTGCCGAGGCGTCGAGCACGCCCGGCCGGTCCCAATCGCCCTCGGGGCGGATGATCACGTACGGATCGCTGTCCAGCGTAATGGCATCCGGGCCCGGTTCGATCTCCAGCAGCATTTCCGTGTAGGAGAAGTCGGAAAAGGTGATCTTGCGATTGTGACCGAGCGGCTTGGCCCCGAAATGAGCCCAGAAATCGACCAGCCGGTCCTGCGCCTGGCCGTAGATCTTGCGAAAGCCCTTGCGCTTCACATAGTCGACGCTCGCCTGTACCAGCTTGAATGAGACCCGCGAGCGCCGATATTGGTGCCGCACCGCAAGCCGTTCCACCTTGGCGAAATCGCCGAAGAACCGCACCCGTAGACAGCCCGCAGGCTCGTTGCCGACATAGCCGATGAAATGCGCGGCGACCATGTCGTTCCCGTCGAACTCCTCGTCGAACGGGCAATCCTGCTCGGCGAGATAGACGGCTGAGCGGATCGAGGTGACCAGCATGAGATCGCTGAGATCGCGTGCGAGGCGAATGGTGATGGCGCGGGAATCGGGCTTCGCGAGAGGAATCCTAGTACCGTGCATCTGCAAAACTCCTTGCTTGGATGATCGCGCCCGGCATGCGCATCGGCTGCCGATGCCAGGGCCGCTCGTAGCACCAGAGGTCGGGTTGGAAGCTTGGAACAGGCTCGAAGCCTGTCGCCTTCATGATATCGCGTCCGGCCACGGTTGACGGCTGCGCATAGCAATCCGCGTTGCGAAACCTTAGCTGTCTAAGATGAGCCGCGGCCTTGCCGAGACCGGCGACGCCGCGCCCCGTCGCCGCGATCGCCCAGATGTAGATGGCGGAAACGTCTTCCTTCGCGGACGCGAGATGGCACGTCTCGGGCGCGGTGAGGCAGATCTCGTCGAGCAGCAGCGCATCATGCCCGCGATCGTTGAGAAACAGGAAGGCCATGCCGCCGACGAGCTTGCCCTTCCGGCTGAAAGTCAGGATGCTCTCGGGATCGAAGGCGAAATATTTTGCAAGCTCAGTCGCCCCGATCCGAACGCCCGGCACCAGCCGGTGCGCCAGCTGCGAAAGCGCGGCGATTTCGGAAAATTGGGCACGACGGACGTCGACATCCGGACTGAGCGGCAGCGCGTCGAAATCATGCCTTTCGGCAAACGAGCCCCTTTCCATACCCATGTCACCCCTCTATCGTTCGCGGCTTTCGTGCCCCGCTATGACCAAGAGCTTAGCGGCTGGGGATCAGGCGTATGCAGCAGTTATTGCACCGGGGTGCTGCGATAATGCAGCACCGTGAAGAAGCCCTGGACATGTCCTGGGACGATTTGAAACTGTTTTTAGCTTGCGCAAAATATAAAAGTTTCCGCAACGCCGCCGAGGAGCTCGGGCTCACCTCCACCACCTTGATGCGCAGGATCGATCGGCTCGAAGAGAGCATCGACTGCAAGCTGTTCCTGCGCGACCAGAGCGGGCTCACGCTCAGCGACGAAGGCAGCGCGATGATCGCCGACGTCGCGCACATGGAGCGTCATGCCTTCAACGTGTTCCGGCGAGCCTCGCGATCGTCGAACGATATGTCAGGCACCGTGCGGGTCGCGGTGACCGAAGGTCCCGGCAATTTCTGGATCCTGCCGCGACTGATCGACTTCCAGAAGACCTATCGCAAGATCACCGTCGACCTGCGCTGCGCGATGGAACAGGCCGACGTCGCGCGGCTCGAATCCGATATCGCGATCCAGCTCGAGCCGCCGACCAATCCCGATCTGATCGTCGCCAAGCTCGGCCGGCTGCACATCTATCCCTTCGTGTCCAAGGAGTACGAAAACCTCTACGGCGTGCCGGCGAGCCTGGCCGAGCTGAAGAACCACCGCATCATCAAGCAGAGCGCTCCGCAGGTCGACGACGGCGCTTATGCCCGCGTGCTCGGACTTAAGTCGCTCGAGGGCATCGTCGGGATCAAGACCAATTCCTCGGTCGGCGTGCTCTACGCGGTGGAGCGCGGCGCCGGCATCGGATTCCTGCCGACAGTTTCGATCGCGCTCGGCGCCCCGCTCGTCGCCGTCGATCTCGGCGTCAGCCACCACGCCGATCTCTGGCTCACCTATCACAAGGAGTTCCGCGCCTCCGAGCGCCACAAGATCGTGGTCGATTGGTTGAAGAAAATCTTCGATCCAAAGATCCATCCCTGTTTCCGCGACGAGTTCATCCACCCGAACGCGCTGGCGCCGATGATGACGGCCGCGCGCGAGGGTTTTGGATTGACGGGCTATGTCGCGGCAATGCCGACTTAAAACTCGAGCATGATCCTTTCGTAAAACCGCGTCGCAGTTTTCCGGATCCTCCTCTGGGCCGACGCGGGCAGGCTTCGCCTCACCATCGATGTTCGAAGCCGACCGTGCCCTGGTGCGACGTCAGCTCGTTGCGGAACTTGCCGTCGTAATTGACGTAGAGCCGCGCCGTGTTGGTCAGGCTGAGCGAGGCCGAGGCGCCGGCATCCGTGCCGTAGCGGCTCTCGCCGATGCCGGGCACGACGATGCTCTGGGTCCCGAGGCTGACCTGCACCGATCCCAGGTTCTGATGGAAATTGTCGACGAACTTGCCATAAGCGGACAGGTCCAGGATCTTCTGGTCGAAGATGAAGTAGCGTCCAATCTCGGCTCCGATCATGACGCGCGCGCGCGAGAGCGCAGTCGAGCCGACATTGAGTGGATCGAGGCCGCCAACCTCCTGGAACGCGACGCTAGTGGCGCGGACATATTCCAGTGCACCCTTGGGCACGATGCGCATCTGATCCTTGGTCCAGTAATAGCTGATCTCGGTCAGCGCGCCGTCGACTGCGGCGCGATAACCCGCGGTCGCAAGTCCCAGGCCGGTGTCCCGGCTGGAGCGGACCTTGCCGAAGCCGTGCACCACCGCGAACGCCCAGGTCCAGGGACCCTTGTCGACCGAGCCGCTGAAGCCGAGTTGCGTCAGGTCCAGCGTCGCGGACTGAAGTGCGAGCGGCACGTCGATGTCGGTGTGGCTCTGGTCGACGGAGAAGCCGAGATTGACACCCGGCGCGAGCCGCGCGCCGAAACCTGCGACACCGCCAAACGTCTTGCGCTTGTCGCCGACAAAGTCTCCTTGCGCATCCGTCCGGACCGAGATGCCGTAGCCCTCGAACCAGGTACGGTAGCGCGGATCTTCCGCGCCCGCCGATGCGCCGCCGCCGCCGGGATTGGTCCGGAACGCCCGGTTGACGCCGCCAGAAGCCTGGCTGCCGAGCCGCTCCAGGAAATTCGAGCCGAGATTGAGCGCGCTGTTGCCGGCCGACTGGTCGTAATTGGTCGCGGTCGGCATCGGAATCGGCGTCGGTGACGGCGTGGGTGTCGGGGTCGGCGTAGGCGTAGGCGTAGGCGTAGGCGTCGGACTTTGCGCAAAGCCTGATGTCGTCGACAGTACCATGATGAGCGCAAACGCCGCGGCAGCCGCGATCCAACGGACGCGGTTCAGCCTGATCGCCTGCCGTGTCTCTGAGGGCTGCGACGTGCAGCACATGGCGACAAATCCCGAAGCAAAGGGCGGCGCGCAAAAATGCAACAGGAGCGGCGCACGCGTGCCGCGATTTGTGCCGAACTGTTACTGAGGGTCAACCGGCTGGCGCGTCCAGGCAAAGGCATTGCTTCCGATTGTGGTTCCGCGGCCACAGGTCGCAAATTGCGGACGGGCGCTCCGGTCGGGCTCTTGAAATTCGCGCGCGGCTTGCTAACGGGCGATTTTCATGTTGCAATATCGGACACAATCGGAATTGGCCGCTCGACTGTGCGTTTCGCGACATTGAACTCAAGACTCGAACAGACTACCGGAGGCCCGTTTGTGGCGTGGCACGCGAAAAGCGGCCGCGTCGTTTTTGTATCTAGCGGAGGAGACTGAGGATGCCGCAAAAGGGCACCGTCAAATGGTTCAACCCGACCAAGGGCTATGGGTTCATCAAGCCGAACGGCAGTGATAAGGACGTCTTCGTCCACATCTCCGCCGTCGAGCGCGCCGGACTCTCGACCCTTAATGAAAATCAAGTGGTCGAATACGACCTCGTGGAGAACCGCGGCAAGGCATCCGCGGAGAACCTCAAGGTTTCCTGATTGCTCTCGCGGTCTGCGCAAGAGATCATGACGTTGCCCCCGGCTCTGCCGGGGGTTTTTGTTTGGGATGAAAGTATTCCGAGTGCGACGGCGCTTCACCGCACCAACGGCGCAACCAGAAAGTTCTCCGACGGCCCGCTGCCCGCGGTCTTGCACACATCGCCCTCGATCCGGACCTTGCCCGTCGCGAGCAGGCTCAGTGCTGCGGGATAGATGCGGTGCTCGACTTCGAGGATACGCTCCGACAGCGTGTCCGCCGTGTCGTGGTCGCTGACGGGAACGGCGCCCTGCATCACGATTGGACCGGCGTCGGTCTCGGGGATCACGAAGTGCACTGTCGCTCCGGACAGCTTGACGCCGGCGCGCAACGCCTGGCCGTGCGGGTCGAGACCGGGGAACGATGGCAGCAGCGAGGGATGGATGTTGAGCATCCGCCCGTACCAGGCCTTGGTGAATTCGGCCGTGAACAGGCGCATGAAGCCGCCGAGGCAAATCAGCTCGATGCCGTGCTGATCGAGCGCTGCTTGCAGCACCTTCTCGAAGCCGGCGCGGTCCTTGCCGAACGGCTTGCTTTCGATCACCAGCGTCTTCACGCCGCTCGCTTTGGCCCTTTCCAACCCCTGCGCATCGGCCTTGTTCGAGATGACGAGCGAAATCTCCGCCGGAAAATCCGGCGCGGCCGCGCCCTTGATCAGCGCAGCCATGTTGGAGCCACGGCCGGAAATCAGGATGGCGACGCGGCGTTTCATCACAGCGCCAGATCGAGATGGCCGTTATAGACGACGCGGTGCTCGCCCTCAGCCGGGATCACAGTGCCGAGCTGTGCCACGGTCTCACCGGCATCGGCGAAGACCTCGACGACCTCTTCGACCTTGTCCGGCTCGACGATTGCGATCATGCCGATCCCGCAATTGAAGGTCCGCAACATTTCGAGCTCGGCGATGCCGGCCTGCGCGGCCAGCCATTTGAACACCGGCAGCACTGGCAGGCGCGCCAGATCGATACCGACGCCGAGATGCTTCGGCAGCACGCGCGGAATGTTGTCGGTGAAGCCGCCTCCGGTGATGTGGGCAAGCCCCTTCACCGCGCCGGTCTCGCGGATCGCGCGCAGGCAGGATTTGACGTAGAGACGCGTCGGCGTCAGCAACGCGCCGCCGAGCGTCATGACGGGCGCAAACGGCGCCTGCGCCCCGAAGCCGAGGCCGGATTGTTCCACGATCTTGCGCACCAGCGAGAAACCGTTGGAGTGCACGCCCGACGAAGCGAGCCCGATCACGGCATCGCCGGCGGCGATGTCCTTGCGCGGCAGGAGCGTGCCCCGCTCGGCGGCGCCGACGGCAAAGCCGCCGAGGTCGTAGTCGCCGTCCTTGTAGAGGCCGGGCATCTCGGCCGTCTCGCCGCCGATCAGGGCGCAGCCGGATTCGCGGCAGCCTTCGGCGACGCCGGCGACAATCGACGCGGTCGCCTCCGGATCGAGCTTGCCGCAGGCAAAATAGTCCAGGAAGAACAGCGGCTCGGCGCCCTGCACCACGAGGTCGTTGACGCTCATGGCGACGAGGTCGATGCCGATCCCGCCATGCAGGCCGGTCTCGATCGCGATCTTGAGCTTGGTGCCGACGCCATCGGTCGCGGCCACCAGGATGGGATCCTTGAAACCGGCGGCCTTGAGATCGAATAGGCCGCCGAATCCCCCGATTTCGGCGTCGGCGCCGGGCCGTGCGGTGGCGCGCACCATCGGCTTGATCAGGTCGACCAAGCGGTTGCCCGCATCGATATCGACGCCTGAATCGGCGTAAGTGAGGCCGTTTTTGCGGTCGGTCATGCCCGATTTCCAGTGGGTTTGCGGCTGGTTACGTCGAATTCCGGGGACGCGCAATGGCTCGCATGGCGCGCCGCCGTATACTATGTAGAGATATCAACCGGTTCAGCCTGCAAAGGGCCGAATTCGAGGTCAGGCCGGGTGCCGGGAAGCGCCGTGTGAGTATACCGAACATCATTACTTTGGGCCGCATCATGCTGGTCCCGATCATCGTCTGGGCCATCGTGTCGAGCCAAATGGAGGTGGCGTTCGCCGTCTTCCTGATCGCCGGTATCAGCGACGCGGTCGACGGCTTCCTTGCCAAGCGCTTCAACATGACGAGCGAGCTCGGCGCCTTGCTCGACCCGCTCGCCGACAAGGCGCTGCTGGTCTCGATCTACATGGCCTTGGGCATCTGGGGCGCGATTCCGCGCTGGATCGTCATCCTGGTGGTCTCGCGCGACATCATGATCGTCGCCGCCGTGATCATATCGTGGCTGTTCGACCGCCCTGTGGAGATGAAGCCCTCGAAGGTATCCAAGCTCAACACTGTGGCCCAGGTGGCGTTCGCAGCGCTGGTGCTGGCCGCCCTCGCCTTCGGCTTCAAAGCCGGTCCTTATGATATAATCCTGATGGGCCTCGTCACGATCTTCACGCTCTCCTCCGTGTCGCTCTATCTCGTCGAATGGTTGCGGCACATGAGCACGATCGAGGCCAAGTAGCAGCACGATCGAGGCCAAATGAGTTGGGAAGCGGCCCCGCAAAAGGCCAACTCCCGCTCGATTAAGTGGCATCTCTTCTAACGAAGCCGGCACGCCGGCACGGAGCAAAGCAAGCGTGCCAGGCCGCGTTCATCCCCGACAATTGGCGTTTTCGCTTCCGCATGCGGAGAGCCTGAGCCGGGACAATTTCCTTGAGGGCCCCGTCAACGCCGCCGGTCTTGCCCTCATCGACGCCTGGCCGGAATGGCCGAACCGGATCATGTGGCTGGCCGGCCCGGAAGGAAGCGGCAAGAGCCATCTCGCCGCGATCTGGGCCGAGGCCTCAGGCGCCCGCTCGACCACGGCCAATGGGCTGACCGCCGAAGCCGTCCCGGCTGCGCTCGCCACCGGCGCGCTGGTGGTCGAGGATCCCAAGGCGAGGGAATGCGATGAGCGCGCCCTGTTCCATCTGATGAATCTGGCCCGCGAGGACGGCGCCTACGTCCTCTTCACCGGACGCGAGGCGCCCGCCTCTCTCGAGATCGAGCTCGCCGACCTGCGCTCGCGGCTCCGCGCTGTCCCCGTTATCTCGCTGCTGCCGCCTGACGACCAGCTCTTCCGCGGCCTGATCGTCAAATTCTGCGCCGACCGCCAGCTCGCCATGGACGAGAGCGTGGTCAGCTACCTCGCCACTCGCCTGGAGCGGTCCTCGGCCGCCGCCCGACGGGCTGTGGACCTGCTGGACAGCGAGGCCCTGCGCCTCGGCCGCCCCGTCACCCGGGCCCTGGCGGCCGAGCTGCTCCGGGATGTCTGACCAAGGCGGCTTGACGCGGCCGGGCCGCGGAACATCAATGTCATCGAAACGTCATCGCTCTAACACATGCTCCCGCGGGTTTTGCGCGTAAGTCGCAAATTGGGGCGAACTGGATGGATCGACTTCTGATGGATTCTGCGCAAGCTGTTGAAGTTAAAGAGAAAGCCCCGGAAGCCGAAGGCCCGCCGGCGATCGCATCGAGCCCCGAGCGGTTCATCAATCGCGAGCTCTCCTGGCTGCACTTCAACCGCCGCGTCCTGGAGGAATCGGTCAATCCCAGCCACCCCATGCTGGAGCGGGTGCGATTCCTGTCGATTTCAGCGAATAACCTCGACGAGTTCTTCATGGTCCGCGTCGCCGGCATCAAGGCCCAGGTGCGCGAGGGCATTGCCGAGCGCAGCCCCGACGGTCTGACGCCGTCCGAGCAGCTCGCGCTCATCAACCGGACCGTTTCGCAGCTTGCCTCCGACCAGCAGGCAATCTGGCGCGACCTGCGCGGCACGCTCGCCGACGAGGGCATCGTGCTGGTCGAGGGCAAGGAAGTCACCAAAGCGGAACGAACCTGGGTCGAGGACTACTTCCTCAGCAACGTGTTCCCGCTGCTGACACCGCTCGCGATCGACCCGGCCCACCCCTTCCCGTTCATTCCGAGCCTCGGCTTCACCATCGCGCTCCAGCTCACGCGCGCCGCCGACGGCAAGCAGATGAACGCGCTGATCCGCATGCCCGGCAAGATCGACCGCTTCATCCGCCTGCCGGCCGAGGGCAAGATAGTCCGGCTGATCTCGCTGGAGCAGGCCACCGCGCTATTCATCAACCGCCTGTTCCCCGGCTACAATCTTCACGGCCAGGGCGCCTTCCGTGTCATCCGCGACTCCGAACTCGAAATCGAGGAAGAGGCCGAGGATCTCGTCCGCTTGTTCGAGACCGCGCTGAAGCGCCGCCGCCGCGGCTCGGTGATCCGGCTCGAGATCGATGCCAAGATGCCGGAGCAGCTGCGCAGCTTCGTACAGCACGCGCTGTCGACCGCCGACGACGAGGTGTTTTTGGTCGATGGCGTGCTCGCCATGAACGAGCTCTCGCAGCTCACCCGCCTCGACCGGCCCGATCTGGAATTCACCCCTTACGTGCCCCGCCATCCCGAGCGCGTGCGCGAGCAAGGCGGCGACATCTTCGCTGCGATCCGGCAGAAGGATCTCGTCGTTCATCACCCCTATGAATCCTTCGACGTCGTGGTGCAGTTTCTCCAGCAGGCGACGCGCGACCCCGACGTCGTCGCCATCAAGCAGACGCTCTACCGCACCTCGAGCAACTCGCCGATCGTGCGGGCGCTCGTGGAAGCTGCCGAAGCCGGCAAATCCGTCACCGCGCTGATCGAGCTGAAGGCCCGCTTCGACGAGGAGGCCAACATCCGCTGGGCACGCGACCTCGAGCGCGCCGGCGTGCAGGTCGTCTATGGCTTCCTCGAACTGAAGACCCACGCGAAATTGTCGATGGTGGTGCGCCGCGAGGGCGGCAGCCTCACGACTTACGTCCACACCGGCACCGGCAATTACCACCCGGTGACCGCGCGCATCTACACCGACCTCTCCTACTTCACCTCGGACCCGACCATCGGCCGCGATGCCGCCCGCGTGTTCAACTTCATCACCGGCTATGCCGCGCCGAGCGATCTTGAAAAGATGGCGGTCTCGCCGCTGACCTTGCGCAAGCGCATCATCGAGCACATCCAGGGCGAGACCGCGCATGCGCGCCACGGCCGGCCCGGTGCGGTCTGGATGAAGATGAACGCGCTGGTCGACCCCGACATTATCGACGCGCTCTACGAGGCCTCACAGGCCGGCGTGCAGGTCGAGCTTGTGGTGCGCGGTATCTGCTGCCTGCGGCCCGGCATTCCCGGCCTGTCGGAGAACATCCGCGTCAAGTCGATCATCGGACGATTCCTCGAACACGGCCGAATTTACTGCTTCGGCATGGGCCAGGGCCTGCCGAGCGCGAAAGCGGCTGTGTATATCTCCTCGGCCGACATGATGCCGCGCAATCTCGACCGCCGCGTCGAGGTGCTGTGTCCGCTGCAAAATCCCACGGTGCATCAGCAGGTTCTCGAACAGATCATGGTCGCCAATCTCAAGGACAATGAACAGAGCTGGCAATTGTTGCCGGACGGGTCCTCAACGCGTATGAAGACCGCGAAGGGCGAGGAGCCTTTCAACGTCCACAACTACTTCATGACCAATCCGAGTCTGTCTGGCCGTGGTAAGTCGCTCAAGGAATCCTCGCCGCGCCGCCTCACGCGCCGTAATGAACGTCATCAATCCTGATCCGGGATCGTCGACGTGAAGCGGCCGCGCAAGCGCGGCTCGAGCGTCGCGGTCATCGACATCGGCTCCAACTCGGTCCGTCTCGTCGTCTACGAGGGACTGACGCGGAGCCTGATTCCGATCTTCAACGAGAAGACGCTGTGCGGGCTCGGGCGCGAGGTGCAGAGCACGGGCCTGCTAGCGCCCGACGCCGTCGACAAGGCACTGACCTCGCTCAAGCGCTTCCGTGCGCTGTGCCGGGTGATGCAGGTCGGGCGGGTGTTTGCGATTGCGACCGCCGCTTGCCGCGACGCCTCCAACGGCCCCGACTTCATCGCGAAAGCCGAGCGCATCTGCGCGGTGAAGATCGAGATCCTGTCGGGCCCGCGCGAGGCGCGGCTGTCGGCGCTTGGCGTGATCTCCGGCATCCATCATCCCGACGGCATCGTCGGCGACCTCGGCGGCGGCTCGCTCGAACTGATCGACGTGCGCAAAAACACGGTGCGCAGCGGCGTGACGCTGCCACTCGGCGGCCTCGCGCTGCAGGACCTCGCGCATAAATCCCTGAAACGCGCCGACCGCATCGTGCGCGAAGCGCTCGACGGGGTGCCGCAGCTCAAGGCCGGGAGCGGCCGCAGCTTCTACGCCGTCGGCGGTACCTGGCGCGCGCTGGCGCGCATCCACATCATCCAGAGCGGCTACCCGCTCCAGGTGATGCACGGCTATTCGATTTCGGCTGCCGAGGCGCTCGATTTTTCCCGACGTCTCCGCCGGCTTGCGGCCGCCGGCATGCTTGCAGACATCGAGATCGTCGCCGACGCCCGGCGCCCGCTCCTCACCTATGCGGCACTGGTGCTCGAGCACATCATCCGGGTGGCGAAGCCGAAGACCATCGTGTTCTCGACCTTCGGCGTGCGCGAGGGCCTGCTGCACGAGAAGCTGCCGGAGTCCGAACGCAACAAGGACGGACTGATCTGCGCGGCCGAGGAGCTGAACCAGCTGCTGTCTCGTTCGGCAAAGCACGCGCGCGAGTTGATCGCCTGGACCGACCGCCTCGCGCGCGTGGTGAAGCTGCGCGAGACCGAGGAGGACCGCCGTCTGCGCCACGCCGCGTGCCTGTTGTCCGACATCGGCTGGCGGGTGCATCCCGATCATCGCGGCGAGCAGACGCTGAGCCTCGTCGTCAACGGCAATTTCGGCGCGATCACCCACACCGAGCGCGCCTTCGTCGGCCTGTCCGTGTTCTATCGCTATGCGGGGCTCAGCGAGGAGAACCAGCCGCCGGTCGCCATGCAGGAGCTGCTGACGCCGGCGCAACTCGAACGCGCCCGCCTACTCGGCGCGGCCTTCCGCGTTGCGCATCTGATCTCGGCGGCGCGTCCGGGCGTCTTGCCCGCGACGCATTTCCGCAGCGTGGGCCGCAAGCTGTTGCTGGTGTTCGAGCACCGCCTCGGCGATCTCGTCGCGGATCGCGTCGGCAGCCGCTTCCGCGCGCTCGCCCGCCTGATCAACCGCGCCGGCTCGATCGTGCGGCGCTAGCGCATGATCCGGAAAAGCCTGAAGCGCTTTTCCGAAAAGATTATGCTCGAAAGATAAGCCTATTCCGCCGAGGCCTTGGCGTGGCGCTCGGAGGACTCCAGCGCGGCCGCGCTCATGCTGCGCCGGCGCCAGATGGAGCCGACGGCCAGCACGACGACGACGCCGAGAGCTGCGCACAGATATTCGCCGCCTCCGCCGCCATGGGCGAATTGCGGCGGGATGCGCAAGGCGCTGAGCACGTTGTCGAGCGAGGCGCCGAACGGACCGTCGAACAGCGTGTGCAGCCTCGGCGCGATGCCGGGATCGGTAGCGATCACCTCGCCCGCAATCCAGCCGAGCAGCGCCGCGCCGGCCCACACCAGAACCGGCAGCTTTGCGAGCAGCGCCATGATCAGCGCCGCACCGGCGACGATCAAGGGCACGCTGATGGCAAGACCGAGCACCAGCAAGGGCGCGCTGCCATTGGCGGCCGCGGCCACCGCAATGACGTTGTCCAGGCTCATGACGATGTCGGCGACGACGACGATCTGCACGGCCTGCCACAGATGCGAAGCCGACTCCACGCCGTCCTCGTCCTCCTGTTCCGGCACCAGCAGCTTTGCCGCAATCACGATCAGCGCAAGACCGCCGACCAGCTTGAGGTACGGCAGCTCCATCAGGCTCGCGACGATGCCCGTGAAGATGATCCGCAGCACCACCGCGGCGCCGGCACCCAGGATCATGCCCCACAGCCGATGCCGCGGCTTGAGGCCGCGGCAGGCGAGCGCGATCACCAGCGCATTGTCGCCGGACAAGAGGATGTTGATCCAGATGATCTTGCCGACCGCGACCCAGAAGGTCGGTTCGGCCATCTCAACGCGGAACTGGGTGAAGAATGCCCCGATCGTAGCGGGATCGAAGATCTGCCAGAGCCAGTTCACACTACGTCCTTTCGCCGCGTCTCGTTACCTGATCGGCTGACGGATCAGCCGACGATCTCGTTGCCCGAGAAGAATTGCGCGATCTCGATCGCGGCGGTCTCCGGCGCATCCGAACCGTGCGCGGAGTTCTCACCGATCGACTTGGCGTAGAGCTTGCGGATGGTGCCGTCAGCCGCCTTGGACGGATCGGTCGCCCCCATCACGTCGCGATACTTGGAGACGGCACCCTCGCCTTCCAGCACCTGGACCACCACGGGGCCCGACGTCATGAAGTCCACGAGCTCACCGAAGAAGGGGCGCGCCTTGTGGACCGCATAGAAGGTCTCGGCCTGTTCCTTGGTCATGCGGATGCGCTTCTGCGCGACGATGCGCAGGCCCGCCTTCTCGATCACGGCGTTAACCGCACCGGTGAGGTTACGCGCTGTGGCGTCGGGCTTGATGATCGAGAAGGTGCGTTCGATGGCCATGATCTTGTCCTTGAAGAGAAAACGGTGGTTCGGAGTTGCCGGGCTTATATCGGCGCCTTCGCCATACGGCAAGCGACCGCCAAAACCGCCTCGCGGGCGCTTGGCCGCAGGCCAGGAGTCAGAATGCCAACATGGATTACGACGATTTCACCTAAATGAACCCAATCTGAAGGCCTCGTCAGGGTTTGGTTCAGCCTCGCTCGGATAACCTCAGGTCCATCGAAACCAAAGCCTCCTCCCGAGGCGGACCGTTTCGGCGGCCTTTCCATCGACGCGATAGCCCCGCGTCGGCAGTTTTGAGGAGATCACCATGTTGAGGAAACTTTCGCTCGCCGCCGTTGCCGCGGTTGCGCTTGGTGCCGCGCTGGCACCGACCTCCGCCTCTGCGCACTGGCATGGTGGCGGCTGGGGCTGGCACGGCGGCGGCGGCTGGCATCACGGTTACGGCTGGGGTGGCCCGCGCTTCTATGCCCCCGTCTCCTACGGCTATGGCGGCTGCTATGTGCGCCGGCTGGTCCCGACCCCCTGGGGACCCCGCTGGCGGATGATCAACCGCTGCTACTGAGCCCGACAGCACCTTTCCAAAGGTACCTGAGCCCCCCAAGGTACCTTCCAAGCGAAGCCCCGGCGTCCCCCAGCGCCGGGGCTTTGTATTCGGAGGGGGACATTGCGCGGCTTCACACAATTTTTGCTAGAATGCCGCGCAATCGCCGCGAGTGGCGAAACCATTTGGGGGCCAAGGACTTGGTACCGTGTTGCTTCTTTGAGAACACGGAACCCTGCGATGGCTGGCCCTTTTGCCAATGACAGCGAGCAAATCGACCGGCGCACCAGCCGCTCGATCTCCGATGCCGTGGCCGAACGGCTCCAGCAGAGCCTGCGGCCCGAAGCCAGGCTGCCGACGCACCTCGAGCAACTCCTCAATGAGCTGAAGCAGCGCGAGCGCGATTCGCACTGAGTTGACACGCACCGGCTTGCGGACACGGAAAAACGGGTTGCGTTTGATCGCGGGTGCGGTGACAAGGCCGCATGCTCTCCATCACCGACCTCTCCATCCGCCTCGCCGGACGCCTTCTGATTGACCAGAGTTCCGTGCAGATCACGCCCGGATCGCGCGTCGGCATGGTCGGTCGCAACGGCACCGGCAAATCGACCCTGTTCAAGGTGATCCGCGGCGAGCTCGCGGCCGAGCACGGCACGGTGACCCTGCCGCCTCGTTGGCGCGTCGGCAGCCTCGCGCAGGAAGCGCCGAACGGCCCCGAGAGCCTGATCTCGGTCGTGCTCAAGGCCGACCTCGAACGCGACGCGCTGCTCACCGAGGCCGAGAGCGCGACCGATCCGCATCGGATCGCCGAGATCCAGACCCGGCTGGTCGACATCGACGCGCATTCGGCACCGAGCCGTGCCGCCGCCATCCTTTCCGGCCTCGGCTTCTCCGCCGCCGACCAGCTCCGCCCCTGCGCCGAATTCTCCGGCGGCTGGCGCATGCGCGTCGCGCTTGCCGCAACGCTGTTCGCGGCGCCCGACCTGTTGCTGCTCGACGAGCCCACCAACTATCTCGACCTCGAGGGCACGCTGTGGCTCGAGGATCACCTCGCCCATTATCCGCGCACGGTGATCGTGATCAGCCACGACCGCGACCTGCTGGAAAGCTCGGTCGACCAGATCCTGCATCTGGAGCGCGGCAAGCTCACGCTTTACAAAGGCACCTACTCCTCGTTCGAAGAGCAACGCGCCATGCGCGAGATGCTCGATGCCAAAGCGGTCAAGCGCCAGGAAGCCGAACGCGCGCGCCTGCAAGCCTTTGTCGACCGCTTCAAGGCCAAAGCCTCGAAAGCCCGCCAGGCGCAGTCCCGTGTGAAAATGCTGGAACGGCTGAAGCCGATCACGGCGCTGGTCACCCAGGACGTGCGCGAGATCAGCTTTCCCGCGCCCGAGAAGATCCTGTCGCCGCCGATCATCGCCGCCGACAACGTCGTGGTCGGCTACGATCCGAACACGCCCGTGCTGAACCGCGTCACCTTGCGCGTCGACAATGACGACCGCATCGCGCTGCTCGGCTCCAATGGCAACGGCAAGTCGACGTTGGTGAAACTGCTCGCCGGGCGCCTCGCTCCATTCTCGGGCAAAGTGACCCGCGCCGACAAGCTCTCGATTGCCTATTTCGCGCAGCACCAGCTCGACGAATTGAACGAGGATGCCTCGACCTACGACCACGTCCGCAAGCTGATGGGCGAGGCGCCCGAAGCGAAAGTACGCGCCCGCGCCGGCGCCATCGGATTCTCCGGCAAGGCGGCCGACACCAAGGTCGGAAAATTGTCGGGCGGCGAGAAGGCGCGGCTCCTGCTGGGACTTGCGACCTTCTTCGGCCCCAACATGATCATCCTGGACGAGCCGACCAACCATCTCGACATCGACAGCCGCGCAGCGCTTGCGGAAGCGATCAACGAATTCCCCGGCGCGGTCATCATGGTCTCGCACGACCGCTATCTGATCGAGTCCTGCGCCGATCAACTCTGGATCGTCGCCGACCGCACCGTGACCAATTACGACGGCGACCTCGACGAATATCGCCGCCTGGTGCTGTCCGCGCGCAATGGCGAGCCCGCGCCGCGCGAACGCAGCGCGGTGAGCGAGAAGCCGCAGCGTCCGAGATCGGACAATCGCGGCTCGCTGAAGAAACGCATCGCGGAAGCAGAAACCGAGATCGCCCGCGTCAGCGAGATCATCAGCAAGATCGACACCGCGCTCGCCCTGCCCGACATCTTCAGCCGCGACCCCAAGCAGGCCGCCCAACTGTCGAAAGCACGCGCCAATGCGGCCGACGCGCTGGCACGTGCCGAGGAGCAGTGGCTCGAGGCGAGCACGCAGTTCGACGAGGCGGCGGGCTGACGCCTCCGCGACCGGGCCGACATCAAAATCGCAAAAACAACCCCATGCACAGTACCGGTATTTTGCTACCTGGTGATTAGCCGTTCAATAACCTGTTCTTTGCCGCACCGACTGAGCCGGCGCGTCTCGCGAAGCTTCGTCAGCATCATGTGGGAACTAGCGCTCCCGCATGATCTCGTGCCGGTAACGCTGCAGCGGCGATAGCAGGTAGCTCAGGATGGTGCGCGAACCGGTCCTGATCTCGACGGTCACCGCCATTCCCGGCGACAGGGTGACGAGGCGGTCGTCCACCTGCATCCGGGTGCGATCGAGCGAGATACGGGCGCTGTAACTCAACTCCTGCCCGCTGGGCTCGCTGCTGTCGCGTTGCGTCGCGAGCGCACGGTCGCTCCCGCGCTCCTGCGGCCGGTCGCGGATGATGGCGTCCTGCGAGACGCTCACGACCCGGCCTGCGAGAAGCCCGTAGCGGGTGAAATTGAAAGTGTCGATCTTGATGGCGGCGCCCTGCCCGGCCTCGACAAATCCGATATCGCGGTTGGAGATCATCGCCTCGATCTCGAGCCGCGTATCGGTCGGCACGATCACCAGCAGCGACTGCGCGGGCGTGACCACGCCGCCCACAGTGTGGACCGCGAGCTGCTGCACGACGCCGTCGACCGGCGACGTCAGTTGCTGAAGCCTCGTCCTCTGCTGCGCCTTGATCAGATCGCGTGCGACGCCATTGGCCTTCTGTTCGCTCTTGGCAAGCTCGTCGGAGAGACTTTTCCTGTACTCGGCCAAGGCCTGGATGCGAGTCTCCCGGATCGCGGCGACGGCCGCCTCGGCCTCCTTCAAGCGGCTGCTCTGGACGCGAAGCTCCTCCTGCTGCTCGATCTGGAGCTGGAGGGTCTCATAGTAGGTCAGCTTCGAGCCGATCTCCTTCTCCATCAGCGTCTTGCGAATCTCGACACGCTGCTGGGTGACCGGCAGCAACGCATCAAGCTTGTGAATCGTCGCCGCAATCGTCTGATGTTCGGCCTCCTTCTGCGCTTCCTGACGCGCCAGCGCCGCGAGCTTGGCCCTGTTCTCGCTGACCTGATTGGCGAGGAGCTGTCGCTGCGTCGCGACCAGCATGGGATCGGCGTCCTCTGGTACGACGAGATCGGCGGACACCTCTTCGCCGCCTGCCAATGCGGCGCGGAGGCGCGCGACGTTGAGCCGCTCGGCCATGAGATCGTCGTGCAGACGATCGCGCTCCGCGGCGTTCACGGTCGGATCGAGCTCGATCAGCAGGTCGCCCGATTTGACCGATTGGCCGTCCTGCACGTGAATGGCGCGCACCACGCCGGTCTCGAACGGCTGGACCACCTTGCTTCGCCCGCTCGACACGACCTTGCCGGTTGCGGAGGCCACGATGTCGATCGTGCCCCAGGCCGACCAGGCCATCGCCGCGCAGACAAGCAGCATCAGGACCATGGCGATGGCGCGGCCGATCGGCGATGGCGGTGTTTCCGTGATTTCCAGCGCCGCCGGCAGGAAGGCGACTTCCTCGGCGCCCCGCCCCTTTCCATTCCGGAACGGGATCACGGTCTGCTCCGGCCGAGCGGCCGGCACAGCGCTAGCCGACCTCATAAATGCCTCCCTGGAGACGATGCAGGGCGGCATAGCGCCCGCCGGTCTTGATCAGCGCATCATGCGTGCCGTCCTCGACCAGACGGCCGCGTTCCAGGGTGAAGATGCGATCGGCGCCGCGGACGGTGGACAGACGGTGCGCGATGATCAGGACCGTGCGGCCTTTCGCGATCTCCTTCATGTTGTCATGGATGATCCGCTCGCTTTCATAGTCGAGCGCGCTGGTGGCTTCGTCGAAGATCAGGATCCGGGGATTGCCCACCAGCGCGCGGGCGATCGCGATGCGCTGGCGCTGCCCGCCCGAGAGCGTTGAGCCGCGCTCGCCGACCACCGTATCGTAGCCCTCGGGGAGCTCCAGAATGAAATCATGCGCGCCCGCCAGCTTCGCCGCGTCGATAATGCGGTCCATCGGCAGGCTCGGATCGGCCAGCGCGATGTTGTCGCGCACCGACCGGTTGAACAGCATGTTGTCCTGGAGCACGATTCCGATCTGCCGACGGAGCCCGGCCGGGTCGGTCGTCATCAGATCCATTCCGTCGACCAGCACGCGGCCGCCTTGCGGAACGTAGAGCCGCTGCACCAGCTTGGCGAAGGTGCTTTTGCCCGAGCCGGACGATCCGACGATGCCGACGGTTTGTCCGGCTGGAATGTCGAATGAGACATCGTGCAGGATCTCCGGCCCATCGAGGCGGTAGCGGAAGGAGACGTGCTCGAAGCGGATGTTGCCCCGGATCGGCGGCAGCCCCGCGCGGGCGGCGGAGTAAGCCGGCTCCGCCGCGCTGTTGAGGATGTCGCCGAGCCGCGCGATCGACAGCCGCGCCTGATGAAAATCCTGCCAGACTTGCGCGAGCCGCAGCACCGGGGCTGACACCCGCCCCGCGAAGATGTTGAAGGCCACGAGCTCGCCGACGGTCAAGGCGTCACCGATCACCAGCCTGGCGCCGACATAGAGAATGCCGGCAGTGACGACTTTGCTGACGAGCTGCACGAGCTGGCTTGCCGTGTTGCCGAGGCTGGTGACACCGAAGCTCGCCGAGACATAACCGGCGAGCTGCTCTTCCCAGCGACGCTGCATCTGCGGCTCGACCGCCATCGCCTTCAGCGTTTCGATACCACTGACGCTCTCGACCAGGAAAGCCTGGTTCTCGGCGCCGCGGCGGAATTTCTCGTCCAGCCTGCGGCGAAACAGCGGCGTCGCCACGGCCGAGATCGCGATGTAAAACGGGAACGACGCCAGCACGATGAAGCTCATCTGCGCCGAATAGGCGAACATCACCGCGAGGAACACCGAGGTGAAGACCATGTCGATGAGAAGCGTCAACGACGAGCTGGTGATGAAATTGCGGATGTTCTCGAGCTCACGGACCCGCGCCACGGAATCGCCGACGCGCCTGGCCTGAAACCAGGCCATCGGCAGCGCCAGCAGATGATGAAACAGACGTGCCCCGAGCTCCACGTCGATGCGGTTGGTCGTGTGCGCAAACAGGTAATTGCGCAGGATCCCGAGCACGGTGTCGAACAGGGAGACGACGACGAGGCCGATGACGAGAACGTCGAGCGTAGACAGCGAGCGGTGTACCAGCACCTTGTCAATCACGACCTGGAAGAACAGCGGCGAGACCAGCGCAAAAAGCTGGAGGAAGAACGAAGCCGCCAGCACCTCGCCCAGCAGCCGCCGGTATTTGCCGATCGCGCCGATGAACCAGGTGATATCGAAATGCCGTCCGAGGTCTGACAGCCCGGCGCGCCGGACCATCAGGATCAAGCCGCCGTCCCAGATCGCGCACAGCTCGTCGCGATCCATCAGCACCGGGCGCTGCGCCTCCGGAGACTGCACCAGCACCTTGTCGGCGGAGGCCTTTGCGATGACCATGAAGCCGCCGTCCCGCAGCATTGCGATCGCAGGCAGCGGAGTGTCCGACAGATGGCTCCACTGTGTGCGATAGGTTCTGGCTTTAAGTCCGAGAGACCTGGCGCAGCGGACGATATCCGCTGCGCCGAAGCTTGCCGCGCCCAGCCGGTGCCTGAGCTGCGCGCGATCGGCCGCAACACCTTGCAGATGCAGCAGCGTCAGCAACGCATCGAGCCCCGTATCGGAGGAGACCGCGTTGGTCATCATGAGCGTTCTCCGGGCCGATGCCGCCGGCTTCAGGCGTGCTGGGGCGGTGCGAGCACCTGGCTCTGCGTCGCGTGCGGATCGGGCAGCGGCATCTCGCCGTTCCCCTCACCTGCCGGGACGAAGCTGGCCGCCATGGCCTGGTTGAGCAGCATCGCGGCCGCAAACGCTCCGCCCTGGATGACGACGTTGTTGCCGGTGCCGCCGTCCAGGATGTCGAGGCCGCCGCCGCCGATCAGCACGTCATCACCGGCACCACCCGCCAGCGTGTCGTTGCCGGGGCTGCCGATCAGCACGTCGTCGCCGTTGCCGCCATTGGCGACGAGCTGGATGCCGCCGTGCAGCCCGGAGGCCGTGATGACGTCGTCGCCATCGAGGCCGTTGATGACGATCCTGTCGCCCGCGCCGGCATCAGTGATGTTGATGTCCTGGCCAAGCCCCGACACCGTGATGATGCCGTCGTGCTCGGTCACCGCGATGACGTCGTTGCCGCCGGTTGCGTTGATGGTCACGGTATCCGCGGCGCCGTCATTGGCGCCGAGATCGAGGTCGACCTGGCTCACGCCGGTGCCGGAGAGGTCGCCGACGGTAATGTTGTCGGCACCGCCGAGGGCATTGAAGTCGACATGTTCGACCCCGTTCAGGTCCATCGCAATGGCCGCGACATCTCGCGTGAACAGCACCCGGCCGCCATTGGCCGAAATGTTGATGTTCTCGCTGATATTGGCGCCGTTGAATGCCAGCGTGTCGGTGCCCTTGCCGCCTTCGACGGTGTCGCTGCCGTCGCCGGGATTCCAGACGAAGGTGTCGTCGCCCGCACCGAGATTGGCGAAATCGTTGCCGCGTCCCCCGTTCACCACGTCATTGCCGGCACTGCCGATGATGGTGTCGTTGCCGTCGCCGCCATTGATGTTGAGGCTGAACGACTGTCCCGCCTTGATGGAAGACGCATCGATGACGTCATTGCCTTGTCCGCCGTTGATGCCGAGCACATCACCGGCGTCCGCGTGCGCAATCGTCACCTGCGCAGCGAGGCCGTTGACCACGATCGATCCGCCGGAGGTCACGACCGATATGTTGTCGTCACCAGTCGTGCCGTTCACGGTCACGCGGTCCGCCGCGCCATCACCGCCCTGGCTGCCGGGGCCGGCGCTGAGGTCGATGGCAACCTGCGTGATTCCTGTCCCGGTCAGATCGCTGACGGTGATGTTATCGGCGCCGCCTGCTGCCGCGATCTGCACGTGCTCGACGCCAGCGAGGTCCATGACGATAGCACCGACGTCACGGGTGAGAAGCGCACGGCCTCCGTTCGCCGAGACCGACATGTTCTCGGCCACGTTGGCGCCGTTGAACACCAGCGTATCGGTTCCCGCGCCGCCTTCGACGACGTCGCTGCCGTCACCGGGATTCCACGTGAAGATGTCGTCGCCTGCGCCAAGAAGCGCGACGTCATTGCCGCGGCCGCCGATGACCTTGTCGTTGCCGTCGCCGCCGATCAGGGTGTCGGCGCCCTGGCTGCCGGTGATGGTGTCGTTGCCCGCGCCGCCGTCGATGGTCAGCCCGATCGCCGCGCCGAGCGTGGATGCATCGATGACGTCGTTGCCGCCGAGCGCCTGAACGACCAGCCGGTCGTTGCCGGCCTCTGCATTTGCGATCGTCACGAGCTCCGGCAGCCCCGTGACCGTGACCGTTGTGCCCGTGGCTGTGACCTCGATGTGCTGATTGCCGTTGCTGCCGTTGACGGTCACCGTGTCAGCTGCGCCGTCGCCTTGCGTCCCTCCCGGAACGGCTCCGAGATCAACCAGCACCTGCTTGACGCCGGTCCCGGTGAGGTCGCCGACGGTGATGTTGTCGGCCCCGCCCCGCGCATCGAATTCGATCTGCTCGACGCTGTTGAGATCCATCGTGATGTTGGCGACATCGCGGGTGAAGCGCACCCGGCCGCCATTGGCCGAGATGTCGATGGTCTCGTTGATGTTGGCGCCATTGAAAAGCAGCTTGTCGCTGCCCGAGCCGCCTTCGACCGTGTCGCTGCCGTCACCGGGATTCCAGATGAAAGTGTCGTCGCCACTCCCGAGCTGGGCGACGTCGTTGCCGCGTCCGCCATTGACGATGTCGTCCCCGCTGCCGCCGATGATGAGGTCGTTGCCATCGCCGCCGGTAATCCTGTCGTTGCCGGCGCCGCCATCGAGCGTCAGCGAGATCAGGCTGCCGAGCCCGTTGCCCGCGGTGATGACATCGTCGCCGCCCCCACCGTGCAGGACGAGATTTTCCGTCGTGCCGATGTCGAGCGAGAACGGCACCGCGCCCGTCCCGTCGAGCCGCACACGGGTGCCGTTCGCCGTGATCGTGAACGTCTCGGCGGCGTTGCTTCCGTTGACCTGAGCCGTATCGTTGCCCTCACCACCCTCGAACAGGTTGGTGCCGCCGCCCGGATTCCAGACCATGACATCGTCGCCGGCCTCGCCGAACAGCTGATTGTCGCCGCTACCGCCGTCCAGGACGTCGTTACCCGCTCCGCCGAACAGCAGATCGTTACCGCCGCCTCCCTTGATCAAATCGTTGCCGGCCTGACCAAACAGGAGATCGGCTCCCGAGCCGCCCGTGATCCTGTCATTGCCGTCGCCGCCGAAGATGTGCACCGCCGGCATCGGGCCGTGGCATTCGTCGACGGTGATCGTGTCGTCACCGCCTTGACCGAAGATGTCGATCGCAGTGGTGTTGTCGACGGTGGGTTCGCCACCAACCGTTTTCACGTGCCCGTTATTGACCAGGATGCGGCCGGACTTGTCGCGACTTATCACAAGGCCGTTATTCGCGCTGTCGCCGAAAATGGTGAGCTGCCCCGTAACCGGGGAAAACACAGAGGTAATGGACATCCAAATGATCCTTCCGACCTAGCCCCTCCCTTCGATGCGTAGCAGCCGCGCACATGAGATTCTTGAACCGTTGCTTGAGACGCGCGTGATTATTCTGGAGATTTCCTCCAGTTTTGCTTCGGGGCAGTTTTCGAAAGCGAATGCGAAGGCTCTCTCATCACGAATCGCGTGATCACGGATCACGCGTAACGCCCCCGTGACTTTCAACGCGCGCGGAAAAACGCGGCTCGAGGCAATGAAGGCGCTTTGGGCGAAGGTCGGCATCCGCGATGTCGAAACTCGCGAACAAGATCGCCGGCGAGCGAGAACGGAGAGATCACGATTCACGCCCGCCCATCGCAATCAATGGATGCAAAATCGCTTGACAATAGGGGGAAGCATGCGCGGCCGATCGCAGCGACAGCCGCAACCAGCATCAGGGCAAAAGGCCAACCCGTTACGCCGCCGACTTCTTCTTCGGCTTCGGCTTGGTCGCCTTCGGCATGACCGGGGCTTCCGGCGTGCCCTCGATCGAGGACAGGCGACCGGCCGTGAAGGTGTAGATGCCGGCGCGCGGACCGGTCGTCCAGGTCACGACCGCAACGCGCCTGCCGGCGGCATCACCGGAGAGGTTGACGCTCGAGGGCGCGCCGATGCCGCGCACCACATCGCATTCGGTGTGGCCGAGCGCGACGGTGCCGCCCATGGGAGCCGGCGCGGTCGTGGACGCATTCGCATCAGCCGGCCCGGGCGGCGGCGCCATGCCGGCACAAGCCCCGTCGGCGCTGACCAGATCCTCGGCCCCAACCGGCTTGTCGGGGGTCAGCGGCGGCGACTCGATCGAGATGCTTTTGATGAACAGGCGGCTGGGCGTGTTGAACCACTGGGCATCCCTGGACAACAGATCGGTCCCGCCCGAACAGCCCGCGACCAGCGGGGCTATGGCCGCCAACGCAACTATGAGCGAGCTGGGAAGCTTTTGATGTCGCACGATAAACTAATTTCCCCGAGTGAAGGATCGGCCCTAAGCAATTGTACCAACACCACTTTGCGGCACGAAGGTGACAAAAGCCATCATCCCCCGAAAAGTGCAAATTATCATTAATTGCGAGCGACCGCTAATTCCGCTTCTGCCATCGGCCCCGCTCGTCGGCCTGCCAATAGGTGACATCAAATCCCCGCGCCTTGCAATCCGTCCAGGCGCTGCGGGCGAACGCAAGTGCGTCCGGATCGTCCCCGTCGAACAGCAGCACCATGCGCTCATAGCCCTGCGCGTCCTGCGGCAGCGCGGCGTTGTCGACGAGGAAGCGGACATTGGCACCGTTCGGATTGTCATCCTCGACCGCCAGCACGATCGGCTGTTCGGCGGCGTCGCTCACCCGCCAGGTCGCGTGCGGCAGGAAGGAATCGTCGCGATAGGTCCACAAATGGGCGTCGAGCGCATCGGCGCGCTCCGGCGAAGTCGACTGCACCACGACGCGCCAGCCGCGCTCGAGCGATTTCTCGAGAAGCGGCGGCAACACGTTCTCCACCGTCATGTTTTGCAGATGGTAGAAAAGGACTTCAGTCATCTCGGGTCATTTGCGCTCGTAATGGTCGGCGACCAGACGGTCGAGCAAGCGAACGCCATAGCCACTTCCCCAGCTGTGGTTGATGTCGGTCTTCGGCGCGCCCATGGCGGTCCCGGCGATATCGAGATGCGCCCAGGGCGTGCCGTCCACGAATCGCTGGAGGAACTGCGCCGCGGTGATCGAGCCGCCATGGCGGCCGCCGGTGTTCTTCATGTCGGCGAACTGGGAATCGATCAGCTTGTCGTATTCAGGGCCAAGCGGCAGGCGCCAGACCTTCTCGCCGCTCTCGATGCCGGCTGCCAGCAGCCGCTCGGCAAGCTCGTCATTGTTGGAGAACATGCCGGCATGCTCGGTGCCGAGCGCGACCACGATGGCACCGGTCAACGTCGCCAGATCCACCATGAATTTCGGCTTGGTTTTCTTGGCGACGTACCAGAGCACATCGGCGAGCACCAGGCGGCCTTCCGCGTCGGTGTTGATGATCTCGATGGTCTGGCCCGACATCGAGGTGACGATGTCGCCGGGGCGCTGCGCGTTGCCGTCCGGCATGTTTTCGACGAGGCCGATGGCGCCGACGACGTTGACCTTGGCCTTGCGTGCGGCGAGAGCATGCATCAGGCCGACGACGCAGGCCGCGCCTCCCATGTCGCCCTTCATGTCCTCCATGCTGCCGGCCGGCTTGATCGAAATGCCGCCGGTGTCGAAGCAGACGCCCTTGCCGACGAAGGCAACCGGCGCCTCACCCTTCTTGCCGCCGTCCCAACGCATGATCACGGTGCGGCTCGGCCGCGCCGAGCCCTGGCCGACGCCGAGCAGCGCGCCCATGCCGAGCTTGTCCATCGCCTTGACGTCGAGCACCTCGATCTTGACGCCGAGCTTGCGGAGCAGGCCTGCGCGGCGCGCGAACTCCTCGGGAAAAAGCACGTTCGGCGGCTCGTTGACGAGGTCGCGCGCAATGATCACGCCGTCCACGATCGCAGCCGCCGATGCAAACGCCTTCTTCGCGACGACCACGTCGCCGACCGCAAACGAGACGTCGGCGCGCGTGCCGCCCTCCTCGCCGTCCTTCTTCTTGGTCTTGTAGCGGTCGAATTTGTAGGTGCGCAGCCGCAGGCCCGAGGCGATCGCGACCGCCTGCTCGCTCGTCATGGCGCCATTGGGCAGTTCCGCCATGATGGTCATGGCCGCCACCCCGGCCGGAAGCTTGCTCGCCGCCACGCCGCCGAATTTGAGAAAGTCGTTCGCCTTCAGGCCGGCCGCCTTGCCGGCGCCGATCACGATCAGGCGGGTGGCCTTCACGCCCTCCGGCGCAAGGATGTCGAGCGCAGCGCCGCTTTTGCCCTTGAAGGCGGCGGCGGTGGCCGCCCGCTTCACGAGTTCGGTGGCCCCGCCGAGGGCCTTGGCGGTCGCCGGGCCGAGCTTCAGGCTGTCGTCGCAGAACACGACCATGATGCCACGGACGGCGGCAGATAATGGAACGAAGCCGACCTTGATGGCATCGGACATGAGTAACTCCTCAAAAACGTTGCGCTTTTACCGATCGGCAGTCCCGGCCACGGGCCGGAGCTGAACGGCGATTCACTGGGCGTAACGCACTATGGGCCACTGGCCCGGTCGATGCCAAGCACCCCCCGTGGCCGAGGGGCCACAACGAGGGAAATATTAACCATATATTGAGGGTGCCACGGGGCAGCCATTTTGTTGACGGATCAAAGGGATGGTACTGAGAGAGTAAGCCGGCGGATGAGATGGTTGACCGACCTTGGGGATCCCCTTGCGGGGATTGGTTGGACAGCCGGAATTCCGGCCGGCATTGGGGACTTGGTGGGATTCGTGCGGTAGCGCATGGGGTCAATCGATAGGTATATCTTCCGCACGACGCTCGCGTCGTTTGCGCTGGTCCTGGTCAGCCTCACGGGCGTGATCTGGATTACGCAAGCGTTGCGCGGCATCGACTTGATGACGAGCCAGGGTCAGACCATCCTGACCTTCCTCGGCATCACCAGCCTCGTCGTGCCCGCGCTGGTCCTGATCATTTCGCCGATCGCGCTGATGATCGCGATCTCGCATACGCTGAACAAGCTTGCGACCGATTCCGAGATCATCGTGATGAATGCCGCCGGCTTCTCGCCGTTCCGGCTGTTCTATCCGTTCTTCTACGCCACCTGCGTGGTGGCGCTGCTGGTCGCCTTCATCGCGGCCTATCTCGCTCCCGATGGCATGCGGCGGATCAAGCAGTGGGACGCCGAGATCACCGCCGACGTGCTTACCAACATCCTGCAGCCCGGCCGCTTCGCCCAGCTCGACAAGAACCTGACGATCAGGATTCGCGAACGCCAGCCCGGCGGCATCCTCGCCGGCATCTTCATCGACGACCGCCGCGATCCGAACGAGCGGGTCTCGATCGTCGCCGAGCACGGCGAAGTCATGAAGAACGAGAACGGATCGTTCCTGGTGCTGGAGACCGGCAATCTCCAGCGCTTCGAGGCCGGCAAGCGCGATCCCGCGCTGGTGGCGTTCGGCCGCTACGGCTTCGACATGTCCAAGTTCTCGGGCCAGGGCCGCGACGTCACCCTCGGCATCCGCGAGCGTTATCTCTGGGAGCTGCTCTCGCCGTCCGAGGACGACCCCGTCTACAAGCAGATTCCCGGCCAGTTCCGCTCGGCATTGCATGACAGCCTGCTGGCGCCGATCTATCCCTTCGCCTTTGCCGTGCTGACCTTCGCGTTTCTGGGTGCGCCTCGCACCACGCGCCAGAGCCGCAATTTCTCGATGGGCTCATCGATCTTCGCCGTGTTCGGCCTGCGCATGGCCGGCTTTGCCTGCTCGGTGATGGCGGTGAAATCGCCCGGCGCGGTGCTGGTCCAATATGCGATGGTCATTGGTGCCATCGGCATCGGGATGGCGATCATCATCGGCGGCCTTGTGGTCGAACCGCCGCCGCGCCTCATGGAGGCCATCAACAGGTCGAACGCACGCATCGCGCGGCTGTTCAGACGGCCGGCCACCGCATGAGCATGCTCACCAACACACTCGGGCGCTATTTCGCCGGCCGTTTCGTGGTCGCGGCGCTCGGCGTGTTCGCCAGCATTTTTTTGTTGCTGGTGCTGGTCGATTACATCGAGATGGTGCGCAAGACTTCGGGCCTCGCATCCGCCTCCGCGGTCATGGTGGCCGAGACCTCGCTGTTCCGCGTGCCGCAGCTGCTGGAGAAGCTGACGCCGTTCTGCATGCTGATCGGCGCCATGACCTGCTATCTCGCCCTCTCCCGCCGGCTCGAGCTCGTGGTCGCGCGCGCCGCCGGCGTCTCCGCATGGCAATTCATCTCGCCGGCGCTCGGCAGCGCGCTCCTGATCGGAGTGATCGCCACCGTCGCCTACAATCCGATGTCGGCCAATCTGCGCGAGCTCTCCAAGCGCATGGAAGCCGAGCTGTTCGGCTCGGCGCCCGGCGGCGGCATTCAGGACGCCTCCGGCTTCTGGCTCAATCAGGTCACCAATGACGGCCAGACCATCATCAACGCGGCGCGCAGCGAGCAGCAGGGTATCCGGCTCACGGGACTCACGCTGTTCCGGTTTGACACAGAGCAGCACTTCAAGGAGCGCATCGAGGCGCGAGAGGCGACACTCGAGGCCGGCCGTTGGCTGTTCAAGGGCGTCCGCCGCTTCTCGCTGGATTCGCCCCCGGTCGATCAGGCCAGCCTGGAGATTCCGACGACGCTGACCGAGGCGCAGGTCCGCAACAGCTTTTCCACACCCGAGACTGTGTCCTTTTGGCAACTACCGAGCTACATCCGCTCTTCCGAAAGCTCGGGCTTCGCGACAGCCGGATACCGACTCCAGTATCAGAAGCTTCTGGCACAGCCGTTTTTGCTTGCGGCCATGGTGATGCTCGCGGCTTCCGTGTCGTTGCGCTTCTTCCGGATGGGCGGCGTGCAGAAGATGGTTTTGAGTGGCGTGGGCGCAGGCTTTCTGCTCTACGTTCTGTCGAAAGTGACTGAAGATTTGAGCAAGGCTGAGTTGATGCATCCGATCGCTGCGGCGTGGTTGCCCGTGGTGGTGGGCGGCCTCACCGGCTTTTTGGCCTTGCTGTATCAGGAGGACGGATAGTGACGGCCGTCCACCGAGGACCCGTGTCTCGTTTGACGCGGCGCACATTGGTGCGCGCGAACGGGTGTGGCTTGTCCATTCGCAGGTTCCTGCTTGCTGTCGCCGCCGTGGCATCGCTCGGTGGCCTGATGGACGTTGCCGCCGTGGCGCCGGCCTCCGCCCAGAGCTTCACCTACAATCCGCTGCCGCCGCGTGCGAAGCCGCCGAAGGCCGTCAACGACAACCAGATGCTGGTTCAGGCGACCGAGGTCGACTACGACTACAACAATTCGCGCGTCTCCGCGGTCGGTAACGTCCAGCTGTTCTACAACGGCACCAGCGTCGAGGCCGACAAGGTCATCTACGACCAGAAGACCAAGCGGCTCCATGCCGAAGGCAACATCCGGATGACGGATGCCGACGGCAAGATCACCTATGCCGAGATCCTGGACCTTTCCGACGACTACCGCGACGGCTTCGTCGATTCGCTGCGCGTTGACACGGCCGACCAGACCCGCATGGCGGCGAGCCGCTCCGATCGTTCCAGCGGCAACTACACAGTGTTCGAGAACGGCGTCTACACGGCCTGTGCGCCATGCAAGGACGACCCGAAGAAGCCGCCGCTATGGCAGGTCAAGGGTGCGCGCATCATCCACGACCAGCAGGAGAAGATGCTGTATTTCGAGACGGCGCAGCTCGAATTCTTCGGCGTGCCGATCGCCTATATGCCCTATTTCTCGACGCCCGACCCGACCGTGAAGCGCAAGACGGGCTTCCTGATGCCGGGCTTCACGTCGAATACGCCGTTCGGCTACGGCGTCGAGGTTCCGTTCTACTGGGCGATCGCACCCGACATGGACGCGACCTTCAGCCCGCGCATCACGTCCAAGCAGGGCGTGCTGTTCCAGGCCGAATTCCGCCAGCGCCTGATGGACGGCGCCTATCAGATCCGCGTCTACGGCATCGACCAGCTCGATCGGAACGCGCTCGCCGGCCAGCCCGGCGACAAGCAGTTCCGCGGCGCCGTCGACACCAAGGGTCAGTTCGCGCTGAACGACAAATGGGTCTGGGGTTGGGACGGTGTCCTGATGTCCGACTACTATTTCTTCTCGGACTATCGGTTGTCGCAATATCGCGATCCGCTGGGCTCGTTCCTGTATCTGCCGACGGATGCACTCTCGCAGCTTTACCTGACCGGTGTCGGCAATCGCAGCTTCTTCGACGCGCGCACGATGTACTGGCTGAGTTACTCGGGCAACCAGAGCCAGGTGCCGGTCGTCTACCCCGTGATCGACTATTCGAACGTGCTGAACTATCCGGTCTTCGGCGGCGAGTTCAGCTACAAGACCAATTTCGTGAACCTGTCGCGTGACACCGCGGTGTTCGATCCGATCACGACGCTCGCCAACACCAATGGCCTGTGCACGACGGTGTCGGCCGATCCGCTCGCGCGCACGCCGTCGCAGTGCCTGCTGCGCGGCTTCCCCGGCACCTACACCCGCCTGACGGCCGAAGCGCAGTGGCGCAAGTCCTTCACCGATCCGTTCGGTGAAATCTGGACCCCGTTCGCCATTCTCCGCGCCGACGCGATCAACTCCTCGGTCTCCAACCAGCCGGGCGTGTCGAACTATCTTCCTGTCGGCGACACCCAGGCGTTCCGCCTGATGCCGACCGTGGGCCTCGAATACCGCTACCCCTTCATCAACGTTCAGCCTTGGGGCTCGACCACCATCGAGCCGATCGCGCAGATCATCATCCGGCCGAACGAGACCTATGCCGGCAAGCTCCCCAACGAGGACGCGCAGAGCATGGTGTTCGACGCCTCGAATCTGTTCAGCGTCGACAAGTTCTCCGGTTACGACCGTGTCGAGGGCGGCGGCCGCGCCAATGTCGGCGTGCAGTCCACCACGCAATTCGACAGGGGCGGCGCCATCAAGACGCTGTTCGGCCAGTCCTACCAGCTGTTCGGCATGAACTCCTTCGCGGTCCAGGACTCCATCAATACTGGCGTGGATTCCGGTCTGCAGAGGCCGCGCTCCGACTATGTGGCGAGCGCCGCCTATTCGCCCAACAGCACCTATACGTTCAGCGTTCGCTCGCGCATGGACGAGCAGACCTGGAACATCCAGCGCTTCGAGGCGGAAGGCCGCGCCAACTTCAACCGCTGGTCCGTCAGCATGCTGTACGGCAATTACGCGGCGCAGCCGGAACTCGGCTATCTGACCCGCCGCGAGGGCATCCTGACGTCGGGCTCGATCAAGGTCGCGGCCAACTGGGTGGTCACGGGCTCGGCGCGCTGGGACCTGGAGGCCAACAAGATCAATCAGTATGTGCTCGGTGCCGGCTACGTCGACGATTGCTTTGTGCTCGGCTTGAACTATGTAACTGCGTATAGCTATTCCGCAGGCGCGGCGCCGCCCGTGCTGAACCACGCGATCATGTTCCAGATCGGCCTGCGCACGCTGGCGAACACAGCGACGACCAGCAGTTCCGGCGGCGGTCTCCAGTGAACGGTTTGAAGGTGCCGGCCGCGTGTTCCCGATCGCAGGTTCACCGCGGCTGACATGCGAGCGACAAATATGACGATCTCATTGCCTGTCTTCCGCCTCTTCCTCGTCCTCGCCGCCCTGCTCCTGGCCGGCGCGCCGTCGCGCGCGCAGAACATCGTCGTGATGGTCAACGGCGATCCCATCACCGACTTCGACGTCGAGCAGCGCTCCAAGCTCGACCAGCTGACGACGCAGAAGACACCGGCCCGTCAGGAGGTCATCAACGAGCTGATCGACGACCGGGTGAAGATGAAGGAAGGCAAGAAATACGGGGTCGACCCCGGTGTCTCCGACATCAACCAGTCCTACGAGGGCATGGCGCAGCGCATGCGCATCTCGCCGGACCAGCTCACCAAGTCGCTCGAGGTCAAGGGCGTCCGCCCCGAAACCCTGAAGAACCGCATGAAGGCCGAGATGGTCTGGACCAGCCTCGTGCGCGGCCGCTTCAAGGAGAAGTTGTTGGTCGGCGAGAAGGACGTCGCGCAGGCCGTGCAGGCGCAGACCGGCGACAAGCTGCAGATCGAGGGGACCGAATACAAGATGCAGCCGATCGTGCTGCTCGTGCCGCGCGGCTCGTCGCCGGCGTTCCTGGAGACGCGGCATAAGGAAGCCGAGCAATATCGCTCGCGCGTCGGAAGCTGCGAAGAAGCCAATTCGTTGTTCCGCTCCACGCCGAACGCCACGATCCGCGACACCGTCACCAAGACCACGGCGGAATTGCCCGAGGCGCTGCGCAAGGTGCTCGACGACACGCCGATCGGCCACCTGACCGCCCCCGAGACGACCAAGGCGGGCATCGAGATGGTGGTGCTGTGCTCGCGCAAGCCGACCATGATCGACACGCCGAAGAAGCGCGAGGTCCGCGAGAAGATGTATCAGGAGAAGTACGAGAAGACCCAGAAGGCCTATCTCGAGGAGCTCCGCAAGGCGGCGATGATCGAGTATCGCAACCGCTGATGGCCCCGCAGCCTGCCAAGCCCCTCGCCTTGACGCTGGGAGAGCCTGCCGGCATCGGCCCCGACATCACCATCGCAGCCTGGCTCAAGCGCCGCGAACTGGACCTGCCCGCCTTCTATCTGCTCGGCGACGAGGCGCTGATTGCCCGCCGTGCCAAGGCGCTCGGCGCCAATATCAGGATTGCTTCGGTGAGCGCCGGCGAGGCCGGGGCCGCCTTCCCCGAGGCCCTGCCCGTGGTTGCGACCGGCGAGCCCGTGAGCGCCAAGCCCGGCAAGCCCGACGCATCGAGCGCGCCCGCCGCCCTCGCCTCGATCCGCCAGGCGGTCACGGATGTCCGCGAGGGCCGCGCCGGTGCCGTCGTCACCAATCCGATCGCCAAGAGCGTGCTCTATCGCGCCGGCTTCCGCCATCCCGGCCATACCGAATTCCTCGCCGAGCTCGCCGCGGAAGACGGCCGCGTGCCGCAGCCGGTGATGATGCTGTGGTCGCCGCGGCTCGCCGTGGTGCCCGTGACCATCCACGTCTCCTTGCGCGATGCACTGGCCCAGCTCACCAGCGAGCTGATCGTCTCGACCGTGCGCATCGTCGCGACCGAACTCAAATCCCGCTTCGGCATCGCGAATCCGCGCATCGCGATTTCCGGCCTCAATCCGCACGCGGGCGAGGACGGCTCGCTCGGCCACGAGGAGCAGACCGTGATCGCGCCGGCGATCAAGACGTTGCGCAGCGACGGGATCGAGGCGAAGGGACCGCTCCCCGCCGACACCATGTTCCACGAAGCCGCGCGAAACAGCTATGACTGCGCCGTCTGCATGTACCACGACCAGGCGCTGATCCCGATCAAGACGGTGGCCTTCGACGACGCGGTCAACGTCACGCTCGGCCTGCCCTTCATCCGCACCTCGCCCGATCACGGCACCGCCTTCGACATCGCCGGCACCGGCAAGGCCAATCCGGCAAGCCTGATCGCTGCGTTGAGGCTCGCGAGCCGGATGGCGGCTGCGAAAACCCGATGAGCGCGATCGACGACCTCCCGCCGCTTCGCGAGGTCATTCGCCAGCACGCCTTGTCGGCGCGCAAATCGCTCGGCCAGAACTTCCTCCTCGACCTCAATCTCACCGCGCGCATCGCGCGTGCGGCGGCTCCGCTCGAGGATTCCACCATCATCGAGATCGGCCCCGGCCCGGGCGGGTTGACGCGCGCCTTGCTCGCGCTCGGCGCCAGACGCGTCATCGCCGTCGAGCACGACGAGCGGGCGATCCCTGCCTTGCAGGAAATTTCAGCGCGCTATCCCGGCCGTCTCGATATCGTGCATGGCGACGCCATGAGCTTCGACCCGCGCCCGCTGCTATCCGGCGAAAGAGCAAAAATCGTCGCGAACCTGCCCTACAACATCGCGACCCACCTCCTCGTCGGCTGGCTCACCACCGAGCCCTGGCCGCCCTGGTACGACATGATGGTCCTGATGTTCCAGCGCGAGGTCGGCGAGCGTATCGTGGCGCGCGAGGACGAGGAGGCCTTCGGCCGGCTCGGCGTGCTCGCCAACTGGCGCTGCGAGACCAAGATCCTGTTCGACATCGCGCCGTCCGCCTTCGTGCCGCCGCCGAAGGTCACGTCTTCCGTCGTGCGACTGATCCCGCGCGAAAACCCTCTCGCCTGCGATCGCAAGCTGCTCGAACAGGTCGCCGCCGCCGCGTTCGGCCAGCGCCGCAAGATGCTGCGACAAAGTCTGAAGTCGCTCGGCGCCGATCCCGCGCGGCTCGCCGCAGCTGCCGGCGTCGATGCGACGCGGCGCGCCGAGACCGTTCCGATTTCCGGCTTTGTTGCCATGGCCCGTGAATTGGCCAATATACGCAGCGAAACAGAGAGATAATTTCGGAGGAAGAAATATGGCGTTGATGCGTCGGCAGTCCCTCGTCAAGTTCGATGCGCCGCTCTGCGAGACCATCGTCGACACGCCGAAGCCGCAAGGACGCGAGGTGCTGGTGCGCATCGAGCGCTGCGGCCTCTGCCACTCCGATCTGCACATCCAGGACGGCTACGCCGATCTCGGCGGCGGCAAGAAGCTCGACACCACGCGCGGCATGACGCTGCCCTTCACGCTCGGCCACGAGATCGCAGGCGTGGTCGACGAAGTCGGCCCCGAAGTGTTCGCCGGTCTCGTCGGTAGCAAGAAGGCGGTGTTTCCGTGGATCGGTTGCGGCCAGTGTCGCGACTGCGCCAATGGCGACGAGAACCTCTGCGCCAGGCAGCGCTTTCTTGGCGTCTCCATCGACGGCGGCTTCGCCACCCACGTGCTGGTGCCTGACGCGAAATATCTGCTCGACTACGATCCCCTGCCCGTCAACCAGGCCGCGACGCTGATGTGCTCCGGCGTCACCGCCTATGGCGCGCTCAAGCGCCTGGTCGACCGACCGCGCCAGCGCAATCTCCTGCTGATCGGCCTCGGCGGTGTCGGCATGATGGGCCTTTCCTTCGCGGCGGCCATGTTCAAGCAGCCGATCACGGTCGCCGACCTCAGCGGTGCCGCGCGGGAAACCGCGCTGAAGAACGGCGCGGCGGCGGCCTACAATCCGGCCGAGCCCGACGTGATCAAGCGCATCCTCAAGGAAACCGATGGCGGCTTCGACGAGATCGTCGATTTCGCGGGCAACGAGAAGTCCATGGCTTTCGCGGTCGCCGTCGCCGCGCGCGGCGGCAAGATCGTGGTCTCCGGCCTGATGGGCGGCCAGTTCACGTTGCCGATGGTGCAATGGGTCTACAAGCGCATGACCATCGAGGGCTTCATGGTCGGCACGCTCACCGAGGCTCACGAGCTGATGGCGCTCGCCCGCGCCGGCAAGATCAAGCCGACGCCGATGCGCGAGGAGCCGATGGGCGACGTGCAGACCTGGATCGACGAGCTTCGCGCCGGCAAGGTCGTCGGCCGCATCGTGCTCAAGAATTAGCATGCGCGAGAAGCGCGAGGCGGCGGGGTCATCTCGCCGCCGGCTTCAATCATCGCGATTCACTCGAAATTGACGCAAGCCGGTGTTCCAAATTGGGGAACCTGATCTCTGCGGATTATGGCCCTCGCCAGCTCTCTTTTGGAATTCTGGCAAGACCATGCAGACCATCCGCCGCTTCCTTGCCGACGAGTCCGGCGCCACCGCGATCGACTACGGCCTGATCGCCGCAGGCATCGCACTGGCGATCATCGCCGTCGTCAACAATCTCGGCGCAGAAGTTCACCTCGATCAGCAGCTCACTGAAGTAACGCGGGCAGGCGCGCTAATTCACGGCATTCGTCTGTCCCGCGGAACGGCAATGGCCGCGCCGCGTTGGCAGCCATGTCCATTCGCTGCACCGTCGAGAACGCATTCTTCATCGCCTGGAGCTTCCTGGAGCAGAGCGGACAGCTCGGCTCTCCGGACGAGACGGCGAACGTCCTGCTCGACGCCATTGAGGCCCAGCTCAGGACCGGTGAACGCCGGCAACTGATGCTCGCCAACAGGGCGATCGATGCCTATCGCGCCCACGCGGAAAAAAGCCGGCCCGCGCACGATTGCGAAGCACGCTTCGGGTGACGAACGTCGGGTGATGAACATCCTGGCCGCCCTCGGGCCCGCCGGCCCGGCGGCGTTTGAGATATAGGCCGGCGGTCCGTCGGGCAGAGCGCACGGGCTGCGGCGCTCCGCGACGAGCACGCTACGCTGATCCGCGCTCCTGCTGTGTGCACTCCTGCACAGAGCTCGTAAAGTTGAAGGCAGCTGGGTTCGGCTGCGCCATTTGCCTCGCGTGCCATGCGCCGCGCCAGAATTTTCCGGAATTCCGTAAGCCGGAGGCCATCTTTTCAACGCTTGAAAAACGCCTTGTGTGCACTTTGGAACCGTCGGCTCCGTCACGGAAACGTAGGGTTCTGGCCGGCGCCGATTCCCGGCCAGAGCAAGACATGTGACCGGTCGGCCCCAGAACGATCTTCTCCAGCGGCTCAGCCGCACGGATTTCGAACTGTTCGCACCGCACCTCCAGCCGGTCGAACTCGAGGCGAACCACATCCTGTATCACGCCGGCGACGAGGTCGCGGCGGTCCATTTTCCCTGCCGCTCCACGCTCGTGTCGTTCGCCGTGCCAGTCGAGGACGATCGCGAGGTTGAAAGCCTGCTGGTCGGGCGCGAGGGCGCGGTGGGCATTGCCGCCGGCCGCAGCGCCTCGCTGGCCTATTCGCGCATCGTCGTGAAGCTGGGCGGGACCCTGATGCGGTTGCCGCACCGCGCGCTCGAGCAGGCCCAGCAGAGGTCGGCCACGCTCCACCAGGTCTTCTCGCGCTATGGCGACTGCCAGTTCGCACAGCTGCTCCAGATCGCGGCCTGCAATGCCGCGCATTCGATCGAGCAGCGCGCCGCCAAGTGGATCATCTCCGCGCAGGAGCACGTCGGCGGCCCCGAGATCCCCCTCACCCATGAGCAGCTTGCCGGCATGCTCGGCGTCTCCCGCAGCTATGCCAGCCGCGTCATCCAGATGTTCAAGGCGAGGCAGATCCTCGCGACACGCCGTGGCGCCATCCTGATCCTGGATGCGCCGGCGCTCGAAGCCAGAGCCTGCTCCTGCAACGACTGGGTGAAGAAGCACTTTGACGAGGTGATGGGGCGCACGGCCGCGGACGGTTCGCTTTAGGTCTCACGCATGCGGCGGCGATTGGCGCTTCAAGTGCAGATAGGTCGGACTGAAGCCTCCGAGCCGCTGCAGTTCGCGCCATTTCAGGACGATCAGCTCGCCGTCGCGCATGTCCATGGTCCCGCTCCGCCTGAGCTCGGCGAGCGTCCGGTTCACCGTCGCGATCGCCATGCCCAGCGTCTCGCCGAGCTGCGCCAGGCTGATCGGCAGACGGCAGCGATTGCCGCGGACGAGCTGCGCGGCGCGGGCGCGGTAGAACAGCTCGCAGAACAGGTGCGCCATGCGCGCGTGCATCGGCCGGGCGCTATTGTTGGTGATGGCCTCGCGAAAGATAGCGGCATCGAGCAGCGTCTCGCGCCAGACCGACAGTGCGAAGGTCGGTCGTCGCCGAAAGGCAATGAACAATTCGCGATGCGGGATGAACGCCACCGAGGCAGGCCCGAGCGCACACAGCCCATGGTCCATCTGGTCGATGAACAGTCCCTGGGAGTCCGGCAGGTCTCCAGACAAATGGAACGCGAGATATTGCCGCCTGCCGCTGTCGAGCAGATGGTAGCGGGCGATCATGCCGGAGACGACCAGCGCCGAATGCTCGGGTTCGTCGCCCTGACGGATGAAATCCTCATTCGGCGCGAACTCGCGCTGCACAAAAGTCAGCCCGCGAATTTCGGCGACATCCTCCTGTGCAAGCGCGGTGTGCTCGCCGAGGTTCCGGATCAGCACGTCATGGGCTTTTTCCATGTGTCCCGTTCCATGCGCCCCGCCAAAAATCCTGCCGGTTCGATCAAATGATACATCTGGCCCGAATCCAGCGGACTAGAACGCGAGACGGAAGCACAGGTTGCTACCGGTTTGCGACGGTACAGGGTCGCAGCCCCACCATCCCTCGATCGCTGACTGCCCCCGCCCTTCGCATGAGCCCTACGACGATCCTGAAACGCATTCGCCACCTGTTCGCTACGGATTCGGGCGAGCACCTGGACAGTATCAGCGCTGCCTTCCTGCAAGGCAGGTTGAAGCAGCCGGCGCGGCCGATGTCGGATCAGGAGCTTGCGCACGCCATCCGCGAGTTCCAGGCGGTTCCCGTGTCCGATTGGACCATCGCAAAACTCTCCCAACGCCTGCTCGAACCGGCCGTGCCGCGTGACGACTGAAACCCCTCCTCCTCACCATGCCGCACCCGAAGTTCATCGCGCATCTCCAGGCGATTGAAGGCCTCTCAGAAGACGAACGCCACCAGATCGCGGGTCTGCCGTCCACGCTGCGCCAGGTCTCCGACGGCGAGATCGTGCTGCGCCAGGGTGAAGATGCCTCCCGCTGCGTTTTCATCGTCAGCGGCTTCCTCTACCAGGCTCGCATCGTCGGCGATCGCAGCCAGATCCTCGCCTTCCACGTTCCCGGCGACATGCCGTGCCTGCACACGCTGCTGGTGTCGCCGATGGATGCGGACCTCGTCGGTCTTGGACCCTCGATCGTCGGCTACGTCGCACACAGCCAACTCAAGCAGCTGCTCGACAGCTCCATTCACCTGACCCGCGCGTTCTGGCGCGAGACGCTGATCGATGCGGCGATCTCGCGACAATGGATCGCGCGCCTCGGCGCACAGGCGGCGTTGCCGAAGGTGGCGCATCTGATCTGCGAACTCGCCGCAAGGCTGGAGGTCGTGGGCCTCGTCAAGAACGGCCGCTTCCAAATGCCGATGACGCAGCGGCATGTCGCCGATGCCTGCGGACTGTCGATCGTCCACGTCAATCGCACCATCCAGGAGCTGAGAGGGCGCCGATTGATTGCCTGGGAGGGAAGCGAGATCGAGCTGTTGCAACCCGACGAACTCCGCGCGCTCGCGGATTTCACGCCGGATTATCTGACCTGACCGAGACGGCCGGCGTTCCAACGAACGACACCTCGAACCGGCACAGCGAAAGCGATCCCCCGCGTCACGATCGCGATGGCTTTATCCGCCATGATTTGAGCAACGGGCCGCCGGCACCCAGCACGGGATCGGTCTTCGGCTTACGGACCTTGGCGATGCGTTTGCTGGCGTCAGGACGCTCTCGCGTGTCGGTGCACTCGTCATACGTCCCCTCCTGCGGATACGCTCCGACGACCAGGAAGTCCCGGCTGGACTCGATCAGCCGGTGTCCGGTCCCTGCGGGAAGAACCAGAACGTCTCCGGCCTTCACGCTCAGGATTCGCCCCTTGATCCCGCCGCACTCGATCCTAGCCGTGCCGCGTGCCACGCCCATCACTTCGTGGATCTGCGAATGGTAGTGGACAAAGTCATACACCGTATCGCGCCAGGAGCGGCCCCAGCCATGACTATCGAACAGCGAGTCGACGATGACCTCTGGAGCAAAACGCCGGGTCTTCAGATTCACCGCGCCGCGATAGAGCAACACTGGAAAATGCGGGTTATTCGGCACGATGCCATCGTCCTGGAAGCGGATGGCTGTCGGCTTCCGAGCCCGCACGAGCGCCCGCAGCGTTGCCGCGTCGGGGTGATCCTCGACGAGCTTCTTGGCGAGATTTTTGATCTGGTCCTTGATCGGCATGGCGTCTCCTCAGCCGCAATTAAACGGCGGCCGAGGTGATAAGTTTCCCGAGGTGATCCGGTTGGACCGCGCTATCTCCTCGGCGTCACTTCCGGCGAAGACAAGCATTCCAGAAATCGTTCCGCGGCAGCTCTCTGGAATGCTCGCTGCGCTCGCACGGCCACCGCCTTACCCCGGTAGCCGACGTTGGCCGCGCAGGAGCGGAACGACGCGATGTGGCAGAAGCAGAAGAACGATCAGTTTCAATTTCGCCGATTGGGCGAGGCGTTTCGCTTACCTGCGAGCGGCTTCGCGACCTCCCGGGCGCACTCGACGAGCAGCCGCTGAGCAGGGTTTGGCGTTCTGCCCTTCAGCGCAATGATCCCGATCGGCCACATCTGAATAGGCATTTCGACGGGTAAGACCTTCATCGACAGCCGCTTCGCGCTGAAGTGCAACATCGATGCCGGAAGGAAACTCAGGAATCGTTCCGACGAAAGCAACGCCGACTGCATAAGGACCGAATACACGGTTACGCTGGCACGTGGCACCTCCAGCCCGGAGGCGTGAAATGCGTTGGCAATCCAGCCGCCCGGAAAGCTTTCGCGCGGCGGCAGGCACCAACGCTCGTTGACCAGCTCGTCGAGGCGGATCTTGCGCCGCCGCACCCACGGACTGTGCAAGCCTGCAACAACGACACCGCTTTCGTGCAACAGCACTTCAACATCGGTATCGGCAGCCGGCGTCGAGCTCGGCAGGCGCCCTATCATGAGGTCGATGTCGTGATTGCGCAGATGGCGATCCTGAAGCTCAGGCGGTTCGCCCTCGATGATGTGAAGCGCGAGCCTCGGATATTGCCGTGATAGCCGGTCGATGATGGCGGGCAGTAATCCGGCCATCACGGGCTCGGTGCTGCCAATGCGCAATTCACCCACCGCGGGATCAGCGAGCGATTGCAACTCGTCCACGCCGCTCCGTAAATCGTTGCACAAAGCAATGCCGCGCTTGAGCAAGGCCTTGCCATAAAGCGTGGGCTCAACGCCGAGCCGGCTGCGCTCCAGAAGCGGAAGGCCGATCGTTTGCTCCAGGTTCGCGAGCATCTTGGATATGACAGGCTGAGAAATGGCGAGGTGCTCGGCCGCCTTCGCCATGCTCCCGTATTCCACGACGGCGATAAACACGCTCAGCTGCCGCAGCTTGATCCGACGGCTGATTTGGGATGCATCGAGCATGCGACCCTTTCCGAAATGGAATAGAACTATTGAGAAATAGAACTTTTCTTATATAGGTCCGCGGGACAAGCTGCAATTCGCGTTACCCTCCACCGCCAAGGTTTGGAGCAGCCATGTCGACCATTTATCTTCCCCGTCGCACTTTCCTGCTGGGAAGCCTCGCCGGATTGTTGCTGCCCGGCAAGGTCGTCGCGCAACCTTATCCGTCCAATCTCATACGGATTGTCGTCCCTACCGGTGCGGGCACACCGCCCGACATTATCAGCCGCATGGTCGCGGACGGGCTCGCGGCCAATGAAGGCTGGCGGCTCGTGGTGGAAGATCGCCCGGGTGCGCTGCAGACCATTGCCATGAACGACGTGGCCGGCCGTCCGGCGGACGGCTATACACTGCTGACCATGAGCCTTCCGATGACGGTCACTCCGTCTCTGCTTCCGAAAGCGGAGGTACGGCCGGACGTGGATTTCGATCCGGTGATCAAGATATCGAAGTCCTACACTGTGCTCGTTACAACGCCTTCCTTGCCGGTCGGCTCGCTGTCCGATCTGGTGGCGCTGCTCAAGAGCAAGCCGGGGAAGCTCAACTTCTCTTCCGCCGGCTTCGGCACTCCCTCGCATCTGATCGGCGAAATGTTTGCATTGCAGGCCGGAGTGCACGCCACCCACGTGCCCTACCAGCAATTCTCCCAAGCAATCACCGATCTGATCAGCGGCAACGTCCAATACATGTTCGTCACCACGCTTCCGGTTATTGATCTCATCGCGACCGGCAAGTTGCGAGCGCTTGCCGTCACCGCCCCCACCAGGATTGCTGCCCTGGGGGACGTTCCCACTGTGATCGAGGCAGGCCTCCCCGATCTGGTGACAGCCGATTGGATCGGCTTTGCGGCCAAGCGTGGAACGGCTGCAGAAATAAAGTCGCAGCTTAACAAGGCAATTAACAAGGTACTTGTCGAACCGAAGATCCACGCTTCGCTCGATAAGATAGGAGCGGTAGCCGTGGGTGGCACCGCTGCAGAATTTGGTGAGGGAATCCAGACTGACATCGCCCACTGGGCCAAGGTCGTCAAGGATGCGGATATCAAGCTACCTTGATGAGCCAGACCACATCCAAAGCCCAGACGAGTGGCCGCGATGCAGCAGCATTGGCGATTACGCCCCCACAAATTGTCGGCCCGTTCTACCCGGTCTCGGAGCACCCCGATCTGGCAACCGATCTGGCGCGTCCAAGCGGCAGCACCGTTGAGGCGCTGGGTCAGCTCATCCATATCAGCGGACGCGTGCTCACGCGTTCGGGAGCGCCGGTGCCGCATGCACGCATTGACATCTGGCAAGCCAACGCGGCGGGGAAATATCGTCATCCAAGCGACAACAACCCGGCGCCGCTCGACCCCAATTTCAAAGGCTTCGCGCGTCTCACAACGGATGCGGCTGGGCGCTACAGCTTTCGTACGGTCAAACCCGGCCGCTATCCGACAGCAGAAGGCGACGTCAGGCCGCCGCACATTCACCTCGCCGTCGAGGGGCGGTTCGATCGCCTGGTAACCCAGCTGTATTTCGCTGGCGAAGGAGAAAATGTGACCGACCGCTGGCTCAATGCGGCTCCGCATCCGGAAAGGTTGATCATTGTTCTGCAAGATTCGCCATCACGCCTTGAGAGGCATGCGTTGGTCGCGAATTTTGACATTGTT
This sequence comes from Bradyrhizobium sp. i1.15.2, assembly GCF_040548425.1. Taxonomy (NCBI): domain Bacteria; kingdom Pseudomonadati; phylum Pseudomonadota; class Alphaproteobacteria; order Hyphomicrobiales; family Nitrobacteraceae; genus Bradyrhizobium; species Bradyrhizobium sp. i1.15.2. The sequence continues at coordinate 47,498 of NZ_JBEPRQ010000032.1, forward strand.
CTTGCCAGCGGATGACAAGCTGTTTGAGGTGGCACCAAACCCGATTTGGGTCATTCGCCACTGGGCAGACGCGTCGGGCAAAACACCCCGTCAAGCCATCGGCGCAAAAACATTTCGCTTTTCCGAATTTCGGATTTGTGGCATACAGCCCGCATCCTGGCCCTGCCAAAGGGGCGTTCGCGACCGTCACGACATGCGGGCCGGGTGGCGGTGGACGCGGCAGCGACGGCGCGGGCGGCGTGATGACCGGGCGGGCAACCGTGAGTCCTCACGCGACGCGTACGACACGGCGCTGGAGAGCGGGCTTGTCGGTCATCGGGGGTGAGCACACGCAAGCCCTCGACGATTTCGGCGGGACCGTCCGCGGACGGAGAAGTCGTGTGGTCCTGACGCCCGGGGTCTGTGCGTCAAGCCTCGCGGTGATGTGGCGGCCCAACCGGGCGCGCGCATCAGCGATCGGCGGGGCGACGGGGGCAATAGTGCATCGCTCCCCGGGGAGAGCACGAAGGACACCGTTAAAACCATCCGCGCAGGGAAGGCCGGGCGATCGGCCACCCAATCGGTCCACCCCGTGTGCATTCCTGTAGCGCACGGACCAACGGGTGCCGCCGGCGCCCGGCCTTCCCTGCGCCCTTTGGCTTCCATTGGGCGATCAACGGCAGCAAGGCTCGGGCAGAACCTGCCGCGGGAACGCGCGGCCATGGCCCCTCGCCTGCGAAATACGCAACGCGGCCTATCCGCGTCATGGCCGGGCTTGTCCCGGCCATCCACGCCTTGCCACGCGGCACGAAGAACGTGGATGGCCGGGACGAGCCCGGGCATGACGGACAGTACGCATGTGGCGCCGCTTTTCGCCGGCGCGCCGGACTGTTAGACTGGCGTCATTATTTTTGGGGAATTTTGATGCGCGCGAGGATTTTCAATCGCGTCCCGGGGCTGGCGACGCTGGTCGCAGCCCTGCTCGTCGTCGCCACGCAACCTGCATCGGCCGAGAAGCGCATCGCGCTCGTGGTCGGCAACTCCGCCTACAAGAACATCACGCCGCTCGACAATCCATCCAAGGACGCGAGCCTGATGGCGGACACGCTTGGCTTGCTCGGCTTCACGCTGGTCGGAGGCCGCGCCCAGCTCGATCTCGACAAGGGCGCTATGGATCTGGCGGTGCAGAGCTTTGGCCGGCAGGTGCAGGGCGCCGACGTCGCGCTGTTCTATTATGCCGGCCATGGCGTGCAGGTCTCGGGCGCCAACTATCTCGTGCCAGTCGGCGCGAACCCGACGCGCGAAGCCGACGTCGACTTCCAGATGACCGATGTCAACCTCGTGCTGCGCCAGATGCAGGGATCGGGCACCCGCCTCAACCTCGTGATCCTGGACGCCTGCCGCAACAACCCGTTCGGCTCGCGCGGCCTGCGCGCCTCCGATGGCGGTCTCGCGCAGATGCGCGCGCCCGAGGGCACGCTGATCTCCTACGCAACGCAACCCGGCAATGTCGCCCAGGACGGCAGCGACGGCCACAGCCCCTACACCAAGGCGTTGGCCGCGACGGTCCGGACCGCGGGCCTCGACGTGTTCCAGACCTTCAACCAGGTCGGCCTCGCGGTGAAGCGCGCCACCTCCGGCGCGCAGCAGCCCTGGGTGTCGTCCTCGCCGATCGACGGCACCTTCTATTTTGTAGCCCCGACGCAAACCGCCCCGCCGCAGGTCGCAGCGATGCAGCCTGATCCGTTGCCGGCGGATCGGCTGCGCGCCGATCCAGACCGCGTCCCCTTGCGCGATGCCGCCCTGCTGAGCGAGCTCAGCGAGCGGCTCTACGAGCTCAATTTCGATCCTGACAGCCCTGACGGAATGACCCGCGCGATCACAAAGCTCCAGCAGCGGATTTCCATGGCGCCGACGGGCGAAGCGACCGAAGGCCTGCTGCTGCGGATGCGCAAGATGGAGGACCTGAAACCATGGGGCTCGATCGTCTACGGGCCCGACGGCAGCAAATGGGGCATCTCCTGGAACCACGCCTCGCGGCGCGCGGCGGTGGCGGATGCGCGCGGCAATTGCGCCGGCGCCAAATGTCCGATCGAGCTGTCCTTCTATGGCAACCGCTGCGGCGCGTTCGCGATCTCCGACAAATCCTGGTCGCTGGTCCAGCGCGACAGCGTGCAGCGCGCGAAAGACGCCGCGCTTGACGAATGCGGCAAGGCTGGCAAAGCTTGCCGCATTATCGGTTCCGTCTGTGCCGACGGCTCCGGCCGTTGATACGATTTTTCATTTTGGATTTTTGCTCATGCGCAATGCCGTCATCCCTGCGATTGCCCTGGCCCTCTTCCTGTCCGTCACCGTCGCTCCACCGTCCGCCGTCGCGCAGTCCGGCAGCGCCGGCGGCTCGATCGGCAATGACGAGAAGTCGCTGTCCGGCTCGCGATCGGATCGTTCCGCCGAGCCGGCGCCCTCGGCGCGCCGCAGCAAGCCGGCCGAGGAGCCGCGCAGTTCCTCGCGACGCGGTGGTGGAGGTGGCGGGAGTTTCGACGGCGCCTGGATGGTCGTCAGCGTCGGCTGCGGCGGCACCACGTCCGGCGCGGTCGTGGTCTCCTCGGGCAAGGTCATAGGCCAAGGCGTCACGGGTACCGTCAGCGCGAGCGGCGCGGTCAGCACGTTCGGTCAAGGCGATGGCGTGACCTTCACCGGCTCCGGCCGCCTCGCTGCCCGCAGCGGTTCCGGATCCTTCCGTCGCTCCGACGGCTGCGGCGGAACCTGGACTTCGACCAAGCAGTAGCGCGAAAAAGTCTGATTTCGCGGGGGAACCAACGCCGCGCAGGCCCGATTCAGGCCACATCCTCTCCGGATTTGCGGCTCATTGCCACCCAAGTCTTTGACGAGAAAGGGAAGGTAACGAGTTGCGTCATGCGTAATCGGGAGACCAGGATGGGCAACCGCACCGCGAAATTCTTATCGGCCCTCGTAGGCAGCATCATTGCCGGTGCGCCATTGGCCGCCGTGTCGCAGAATGCATCGACGCCACCGAGCACGGCAAATGCCGCGAACGACTGCCTTGGCTCGCCAAAGGGCGCCGCCCCGCAGGGCCAGCATTGGCATTATCGCCTTGAGCGCGCGACCAAGCGGCAGTGCTGGTATCTGCGCGCCGAAGGCGGCAAGGCCACTCAAACCGCACAGGCTGCGCCCGATACGACTACAGCGGATTCAGCCCTGCCGCAGCAGCACTCCGTCCAGGACGCGCGCGCCGAATATCTGACGCCGCAGAGCATTGCCGCTGTTAAGACGCCTGCACAGGTGGGACCCGGACCAACGCAACAGGCTGCGAGCCCCTCCGCTGACGCCAACGCACAGCAGCCCGCCGTCGCCGGGCGCTGGCCCGACGCCTCCACGGCGTCCGCCGCGCCCACAGAGCAGCCGTCGCCTGCACCTGTCGCGGTCGCCGCGCAGCCGACCGCGAAGCCGGCGAAGTCCCCTGCTCCGATGGCTCTGGCTGCGGCAGACAGCACCACCGACAAGCAGACCGGCTCGCTCCAGATGCTGCTGCTGGTGATCGGAGGCGCGCTGGCGCTTGCCGGCATCCTCGCCAGCGTCATCTACCGCTTCGCCGGTGGACGTATCCGCGTCCAGGCCGGCGACCAGCGCCGCGTCAACTGGGACAATTTTGAGCCGCACGATCACGACGATGGCCGTGCACCCTGGCTCAACGCAGCGCCCGCCGACGCGCCGCACACTCGGCAGCCGCGCCCGGTGGATTTCGATGCCCTGCGTCCGCAGACAGTCCAGCTCAAGACCGCGCAGCTCGCCGCGATCGATCGCGAGATTGATGTGATCGACAAGCGCGTCCCGCAAGCGCACCAAGATGCCGCAGAGCTCGACGATGCCGATGTCTTCAACGGAGAATTCCAGATCGAGGCCGCACCGCAGCTCGCGGCCAACGACGTCGATGACGAAGAGCCGGCCGATCGCGATGACGATGCGGGAGTCGAGGACGGCATCGACATCGACGTGATCACGACGATGCTGGAACGGCTCGCGAAGGACGGGCCGAGGCTGACGCAGCCTAGCCTTGAAGCTGGTCTTGCAGACCTCGCACGAAGCCCACGAGGCCGGTCTGCCGCTCGCGCTTGAGGCGTTCGGCCTTCAGGATCGACTGGACCTCGGCGAAGGCGTCGTCGACGTCATGGTTGATGACGATGTAGTCGTACTCGGCCCAGTGGCTCATCTCGTGGCTGGCGCGGCTCATGCGCTTGCGGATCACCTCGTCGGAATCCTGCGCGCGCGAATGCAGCCGCTTCTCGAGATCGGCAGCCGAGGGCGGCAGGATGAACACGCTGACGACGTCGGCGCGTGCTTTTTCTCGGAGCTGCTGCGTGCCCTGCCAGTCGATGTCGAACAGCACGTCCTGCCCAGCTGACAGCGCCGCCTCAACCGGCGCACGCGGCGTGCCGTAGCTGTTGTCGAACACGGTCGCCCATTCCAGCAGCTGGTCGGCCTTCACCATCGCGTGGAAGGTGGCCTTGTCGACGAACGAATAATCCCTGCCGTCGACCTCGCCCGGCCGCATCGCCCGCGTGGTTGCCGACACCGACATTCGAAGGCCGGGCATGCGGTCGATCAACATACGCGATAGCGTCGTCTTGCCCGCGCCCGACGGCGAGGACAGCACGAACATCAATCCGCGCCGCTCGACACCATCAGTTACGTGACCGCCAATCGTCATCGATCACTCCAGATTCTGGACCTGCTCGCGGAACTGCTCGACCACGTTCTTCATGGCGAGCCCCGTATTGGTGAGCTCGATGTCGTTCGACTTCGAGCAACAGGTGTTGACCTCGCGGTGAAACTCCTGCGCCAGGAAGTCGAGCTTGCGCCCGACCGGGCCGCCCTTGCCGATCAGCTCGCGCGCCTGCGCGATGTGCGAGGCGATGCGGTCGAGCTCCTCGCGGATGTCGGCCCTGGTCGCGATCAGGATCGCTTCCTGCATCAGGCGGTCAGAATCGAAACGGTCGGAGGTGTCGAGCAGGGTTGCGATCTGCTCGGCGAGCCTGGCCTTGATCGCCTCGGGCTTGCGACCGGGCGCAGCCTCGGCCTTCTTCGCCAGCTGCTCGACCTCGTCCACGCGCTGGATCAGGATCTGCCCGAGCGAGGTGCCCTCACGCTTGCGCATCTCGACGAGTTCGGCGAGCGCCTTGTCGAAGGCATCCGCGGCGGCGGCGCGCGCGGCCTTGTCCTCTTCCTCGTCGCCCTCGGGCTCGGCGACCTCAATGACACCCTTGATGGCCAAAAGCCCGTCGACGCTCGGCGCGACCGCATCGACCTTGCCGGCGATCACGGCGGCGGCCTTGAGGACGGCGTTGAGCACGTCCTCGTTGACGCGGACGCTGGCGGCCGCATTGGCGCGCTTCACGGTCAGATTGGCGTAGACGGTGCCTCGCGAGAGCAGCTCGGCGGCGCGCTTCTTGGCATGAGCCTCGAGCTCGTCGAACCCCTGCGGCAGCCGTACCCTGAGATCAAAGCCCTTGGCGTTGACCGACTTTAATTCCCATTCGAACGTATACGGCCCACTCGCGCCGTGGCTTCGGGCAAAGCCGGTCATGGACGACAACGCCATCAGGTCAATTTCTCCAGAAGCACGGGATTCGCGCGGCCATCAAGCCACGCGAATCTTAAGACTATTTTGCAGGAAAATGTAATCCGCAAAGTCCCGCGGGGCAGGTCTGCGCGCAGCCTAGCGCTGGACCACCGGGGGCGAGGGCTGCACCGCGCCTTGGCGGGCCGGCGGCGGACCCGCGGGGCGAGCGGCCGGCGGCTTTTTCTGCTGGTTGGGCCGCGCCGGCGTGGTCGCCGTCGGCGTATCGGCGGCACCGGGCGCGGCGGCGGCCGGCGGCTGCGCGTCCTCGGCCGGCTCGACCGTGTCGTTCTGGATCTGCTTTTCCATCGCGCGCAGCTTGGCTACATTCTTCTGGTGCGCGTCGTAGGTCTCGGTGAAGGAATGCCCGCCGGTGCCGTCTGCGACGAAATAGAGGTCGCGGGTGCGGGCCGGGTTGGCGGCAGCCTCGAGCGAAGCGCGGCCGGGGTTCGAGATCGGGCCCGGCGGCAGGCCCTCGATCACATAGGTGTTGTAGGGCGAAGGCTGCGTGATCTCGCTGCGCTTGATCGGACGGCCGAGCGTGCCCTTGCCGCCGACGAGGCCATAGATGATCGTGGGATCGGACTGCAGCTTGATCCTCTGCTTCAGGCGATTGACGAACACCGCGGCGACGCGGCTGCGCTCGTCCGGCTTGCCGGTCTCTTTCTCGACGATCGAGGCCAGCGTCACCAATTGCTCCGGACTCTTGACCGGAATGTCCTGACTGCGGCGCTCCCAGATCTCGGTCAGTACGCGCTTGTGCGCCTGCTGCATGCGCTGGATCACCTGATCGCGCGGGGTGCCACGCGGGAACTTGTAGGTCTCGGGCAGCAGCGTGCCCTCGCGCGGCAGCTCACGCACGCTGCCGGTGAAGATATCGTTGTCGGACAGGCGCGCCACGATCTGCTCGGAGGTCAGGCCCTCCGGGATTGTCACGGCATGCTGTACCACCTTGCCCTCGACCATGGTGGCAATGACGTCGCGCAAGGATGCGTTCTTCTGGAACGAGTATTCACCGGGCTTGAGGTCCGAGCTCGCCTTTAGCGCAGCGACGCTGGCAATGAACGCCCACGGATTGACGTCGGTCACGCCTTCCCGGTTCAGCGTCTCGGCGATGTCGCGCTTGCCGGCGCGCTGCGGGATGTTGACTATCTTGTCTTCCTTCAGCGGTCCCGGCGCCTCGAGCACCTGCCGGCCGTAATAGTACACGCCGCCCGCGCCGATCATCGCAATCAGCAGCAGGGTGATGATGGCGTTGCCGACGATCACGAACGGATTGCGCGCGCGGTCCGATCGCCTCGGCGGCGGCGGGACCTGCTCGGGCTCGAGCGCTGCCCGCGGACTCCGGGGCGAAATGGGCGGCCTTTCACTCATCGAAGCAACCTGAATCCTGCCGGTTCAATCGCGACCTGACAATCGCTTGCCGAGCCAATGCACGCGCCCGCTTCCATGACTATCGCCGAATACGGCAAAACGGTGGATTCGTCGCAACGACAAACTAATGGACCAGACGCCGGAAGATGACCGATGCGTTGGTACCGCCAAAACCAAAAGAATTCGACAACGCGACGTTGACCTCGCGCTTCTTCGCCTGATGCGGCACGAGATCAATCGCAGTTTCGACCGACGGACTGTCCAGGTTGATGGTCGGCGGCACGACATTATCGCGAATCGCGAGAATGGCGAAGATCGCCTCGATCGCGCCGGCCGCGCCCAAGAGGTGACCGGTCGACGACTTGGTCGAAGACATCGCGACCTTCGAAGCGGCATTGCCGAGCAGGCGTTCAACCGCACCGAGCTCGATCTCGTCACCGAGCGGTGTCGAGGTGCCGTGCGCGTTGATGTAGTCGAGATCGGACGCGGTGAGGCCGGCGCGCTTGAGCGCCGCCGCCATGCTGCGGAAGCCGCCGTCGCCGTCGGGTGACGGCGAGGTGATGTGGTAGGCATCGCCCGAGAGACCGTAGCCGATCACCTCGGCATAGATCTTCGCGCCGCGGCGCTTGGCATGTTCGAGCTCTTCAAGGACGAGGACGCCGGCGCCCTCGCCCATCACGAAGCCGTCCCGGTCCTTGTCGTAGGGACGCGAGGCCTTCTCAGGCGTTTCGTTGAAGGCTGTCGAGAGCGCACGCGCGGCGTTGAAGCCGGCAATGCCGATGCGGCCGATCGGCGATTCCGCGCCGCCGGCAACCATGACGTCGGCATCGCCGAGCGCGATCAGGCGGGCGGCATCGCCGACCGCGTGAGCACCCGTCGAGCAGGCCGTGACCACCGAATGGTTCGGCCCCTTCAGTCCGTGCTTGATCGAGACATAGCCGGAGGCGAGATTGATTAGGCGCCCCGGAATGAAGAACGGCGAGACCCGGCGTGGCCCGCGCTCCTTCAGCAGGACCGCAGTCTCGGCGATGCCGTTGAGGCCGCCGATGCCGGATCCGATCATGGTGCCGGTCGCGCATTTGTCCTCTTCGGTCTCGGGGTGCCAGTTGGCATCGTCGAGTGCCTGGCCGGCCGCGGCCATGCCGAAGATGATGAAGTCGTCGACCTTGCGCTGGTCCTTCGGCTCCATCCAGATGTCGGGATTGAAAGTGTCGTTGGTGCCGTCGCCGCGCACGACCGTGCAGCCGATCTTGGTCTGGAGATCGGAGACATCGAAGCTCTCGATTTTGCGTGCGCCGCTTTGGCCGTCGAGGATGCGTTTCCAGGTCGGCTCGACACCGCAGCCGAGTGGCGAAACCATGCCAAGACCCGTGACGACAACCCGTCTCATATCCGAAAACTCCGCATCGAAATATTCACGGCCAATAACAAGAAACCGGCTGACCGCTGTTGGGCGGTCCGTCCGGTTTCAATGTTGTCCCCGCGAAAATGAAGAGCCTTAGCTCTTCGCGTTCTTCTCGAGAAACTTGGTGGCATCGCCGACGGTAAGAATCGTTTCCGCGGCATCGTCCGGAATCTCGCAACCGAATTCCTCTTCGAACGCCATCACCAGCTCGACGGTGTCCAGACTGTCGGCGCCGAGGTCGTCGATGAAGCTCGCAGCATCGACAACCTTCTCGGGTTCAACACCAAGGTGTTCGACCACGATCTTCTTAACCCGCTCGCCAATCTCACTCATTGCATAACCTCGTGTTGTTCCCTGTAGACCCGACCCCCCGGGACGATACGAGCCGTCGTGGTCGTTGACTGCCTTCGCTTACGAACTTTGATTTGGCCCCATCCTAACCGATGCAGGCCCGGCGAATGACGGCCAAGGCTCCGCATCGCCAATATACAGGGTTTCAAAAACCTGCAATGGCGTTCTTTGCCCATCCGTTGAAGGTCCGGTTATCATACTTCAATTGCGTTGACTACAAGCCTCATTTCGCTCCGGAAACGGCCGTTTGCCGCATTCGGCTGCCCAAGGGGGCGGTGCGGCATGAGGCGTCAGATCATGGCCATGCCGCCGTTGACGTGGATGGTTTGGCCGGTGACATAGGCCGCTTCGTTCGAACTCAGGTAGACGGCGGCTGCCGCGATGTCCTCTGGCGTCCCCAGGCGATTGGCCGGAACCTTGGTTAGAATCGTTTCGCGCTGCTTGTCGTTGAGCGCATCGGTCATCGGTGTCTTGATGAAGCCGGGAGCGATGCAGTTTGCGGTGACGCCGCGCTTGGCGTATTCGGCACCCAGCGTCTTGATCATGCCGATCAGGCCCGCCTTCGATGCGGTATAATTGCCCTGCCCCGGGTTACCGGTGACGCCGACCACCGAGGTGATGGCGATGATGCGGCCGAAGCGCTTGCGCATCATCAATTTGGTGGCGGCGCGGGCAAGCCGGAAGGTCGAGGTCAAATTGATGTTGATGACCTCCTCCCAGTCCTCGTCACGGAGCTGCACGAAGAGATTGTCGCGCGTGATGCCGGCATTGGCGACGAGGATGTCGACCTGTCCCATCGCCGCTTCCGCAGCGGGCACCAGCGCCTCGACCTCGTCGGCCTTGGAGAGATTGCAGGGCAGCACATGGGTGCGCTCGCCGAGCTTGCCGGCAAGCTCATCCAGCACTTCCTTGCGCGTCCCCGATATCGCGACGGTGGCGCCCTGCGCGTGAAGCGCTTGTGCGATCGCGCCGCCGATGCCGCCGGTTGCGCCGGTGACAAGCGCCTTTTTGCCAGTCAGATCGAACATCGATAACTCCTCCAAGGCACGATCCGGAAACGTGCGCAGCGATTTTCCGAAAGGATCGTGCGTCAACTAAAGAACTCAAGCGCGACGACGAATCATCGCGCCTCAGGCCTGCTTCGCAGCGGCCAATGCATCCTTTGCGGCGGCAATGTCGTTGGGACCACCGACCGCAACGCCGACGGCGCCGTCCGCAATACGCTTGACGAGGCCGGTCAGCACCTTGCCGGCCCCGATCTCGAAGAAACGCGTGACGCCCTGCCCCGCCATATAGGCAACCGACTCGCGCCAGCGCACGGTGCCGGTGACCTGCTCGACCAGGCGGCGGCGGATCTCGTCGGGATCGGTGATCGCGCCCGCCAGCACGTTCGACACCAACGGGGCCGCCGGCGCCTTGATCGTGACCTTGGCCAGCGCCTCCGCCATCGCGTCGGCAGCCGGCTGCATCAGCTTGCAATGGAACGGGGCGGACACCGGCAGCAACATCGCGCGCTTGGCGCCCTTGGTTTTGGCGATCTCGACGGCGCGGTCGACCGCGGCCTTGTCGCCGGAGACGACCACTTGCCCGCCGCCATTGTCGTTGGCGGCCTGGCAGACCTGCCCCTGAGCGGCCTCGTCCGCCACCGCCACGGCGGCCTCGTAGTCGAGGCCGAGCAGAGCGGCCATCGCACCGACGCCTACGGGCACGGCTTTTTGCATTGCGAGACCGCGAATGCGAAGCAGCCGCGCGGTGTCGGAAATCGTCAGGCTGCCGGCCGCGGCCAGCGCCGAATATTCCCCGAGCGAGTGGCCGGCGACGAAGGCCGCATCCCGCCCCACGGAAAACCCGGCTTCGGTCTCCAGCACGCGCAGCGTGGCGACAGACACCGCCATCAGGGCCGGCTGGGCGTTTTGGGTGAGCTGGAGGGTTTCGGCCGGACCATCCCAGATAGTCGCCGTCAGCTTCTCCCCCAGCGCGGCATCGACCTCGTCGAACACGGCGCGCGCCGCCGGAAAGGCATCCGCTAGGGCCTTGCCCATGCCGACCGCCTGGGAACCCTGCCCCGGAAATGTGAATGCTGCCGTCATCGGCGCTCCCTGCTTGTCGGACGTGATCCCTGCGAGAACCGGCAGCCGATGACGCACGGCCTTAGGCCATGGTTCCGGATCATGCTCCAAAGGGGGCCGTAGACACTGTCCGGGGCCGGAATGTCAAGCCAAGATAGGAACTTGGATCAGCATTCAATTGGCAGCCTTCAACTGGCAACCTTCAAGTGGAGAGACGGGTCCCTAGAATCCGCCGGCCGTCTGGTTGGCGTCGACCTCGGACCCCGCCTGCGCGCGGCGCGCGCTGTTGACCAATTGCCCCGGCCGGTCATCGCGGTTCGGCTTCGCGGTCGCAAGCCGCAGCACGGCTGCGTAACTCGGTTGCACCTCCATGCGGCCCGCATGCCGGCTCTCGCTCAGCAGGCGGTGCACCTTGGGCAGATTGTAGCAGGGCACGTAGAACAGGAGATGATGTTCGAGGTGGTAGTTCACGTAATACGGCGCGATGAACAGACGTTCGAGGACATTGGCGTAGGTGGTGCGGGTATTGCGCAAGGGATCGCTGCTGTCAGGCACGACAGCGTGCTCGGCGATGTTGCGGATGCGGGTGATGACCATCATCCAGGTCAGGAGCGGCACCAGCCATAGCAGCGGATAGGCCCACCACACGCCGGCGGCCGTGAGCGCGGCGAACATCGCGCCATTGACCAGACATTGCGGGCCAAGCTTCTCCCAAAAATGCGCCGCGCGCTGCCGCAACGGCCAGTCCTTCGGCCCGAGCGCATTGAGCAACTGAGCCTTGCGCTGCTGGTAGCCGGTCTGCCCGGTGAGGTCGCGAATGAACTTGCGGCGATAGCTCAGCTTCGTGATCGGAAATGGCGCCGACAGCACGAGATCGGGATCATCCTCCTGCTGCGTGCGCGCATGATGCTGAAGGTGATAGCGCCGATAGCTGCGCGTCTCCGCAAACAGAGGATAGGCACAGAACCACTGGCTCAAGGTCAGATTGGTTTTCTCGTCGGCGGACAGGCAGCCATGCGCGCCGTCATGCATGAGGATCGCGAGCCCGAGCTGGCGCGAGCCGATGATGGCGACGGCGACAATATAGGTTATCGGATTAGGCCACCACGCGATCAAGGCGATTGCGGCGATGATGAGCGCCCAGGCGTGCGCGATCAGCGCGACGCCTTTCCAGGTCACGCGCCGGCGCACGTCGGCAAGTTGATCGTCGGTCAGGAAATCGCGGGCACGCATGCGAAGCGCAGTCATGGCCTAACTCTCCTCATTCGAATTGCTCGATGCGTCGCGCGCGTCGACGAGGCGCAAGCGCGCAGCGTCATGATTGGATTTCGCTTGCTCGCCCAGCACGCGCAGCATCTCGGCGCACAGCGCCTCGGGCGAACGGCCCATGGCGTAGCCTTCGAGGATGATTCCGATGGCGACGGCCCAGAACCGCCGCGAGCTCTCATCGGACGCGCGCAGGGAGCGCCAGCCGTGCCGCGCGACCTGGCTCGCATAGGCCCGCGCACCTTCACTGTGCAGGCGCTCGATGGTGCGCTCGACCAGCGGCGCGAGATCCTGGCGCCGCCGCGTCAGCGTCAGCGCCTCGGCGAAGAAGGCGACCGAATCGCTAGCTGTGACGGCCTCGGCCAGCGCGTGCGTATAGTCCTGCGGCGTGCGCGCCTTCAGCGCCGCCTGCTCGGTCGCCCGCGCCAGGTACAGCAGTTCGCGGCAGGCGCATTCGACGAACAGCGCCTCTTTGGTGCGGAAATAATAGGTGATCTGGCTCGGGAATGCGTTCGCAGCGGCTGCGATGTCGGTGATCGCCGTACCCGACAGCCCCCGCTCCCGAAACAGCGGGCTCGCGGCATCCAGCAGCAGCGAGCGCATTTTGCGGCCGGCCGACCGCGTGGCGCGGGCGGCGTGCTTGGGGTCGCCTGCCGCCTCGAGCGGCTCATGGGCCGGCTTTTCTGCCATTGGGGTTCGCTCCCGTTAGACTTATATGTATGACATACAAACAAATAAATCAAGCCGGTATGGTGGTCCGCGGTGGTTCCAGCCGCCCGCATCGGGACCATCCGCGCCGAAACCGCCGCCTGCAACCTTGCCAAGCCAGCCGAAATCCGTATAACGCGCCCATCCGCAGACCCCGGCCGGGAGCTGAACGGACGGTCTCAGCAAATCATTCGTGATTTTGGTGTGGCAGGGCCAGTCGGCCCGTCGTCCCGTGTTTCCGCCTTCTGAGCTTAATCCCAGAGTCCTTTCCGAAGGCCTCTTAAGGGCTTGACGCCGGGCGATGCGCCAACATGAGGAAAGGACTTCCATGGCTCTCTATGAGCATGTTTTTCTCGCGCGCCAAGACGCGAGCACGCAGCAGGTCGAAGAGCTGACTGCGCAGATGACCGGCATCGTCGAAGGTCTCGGCGGCAAGGTCACCAAGACTGAGAATTGGGGCGTACGCTCCCTCACCTACCGCATGAACAAGAACCGCAAGGCGCATTTCGTGCTGCTCAACATCGACGCGCCGTCCGCGGCGATCGCCGAGATCGAGCGCCAGGAGCGCATCAGCGAAGACGTGATCCGCTATCTCAGCGTCCGTGTCGAGGAGCTCGAGGAAGGCCCGTCCGCGATGATGCGCAAGGCCGATCGTGACCGCGAGCGTGACGACCGTGGCGGCGGCTTCCGTGGCGATCGCGAAGGCGGTGGCTTCCGTGGCGACCGCGAGGGTGGTTTCCGTGGTGGCGATCGTGAAGGTGGCGGCTTCCGCGGTGACCGCGGTCCGCGCCGTCCGCGCGAAGACGTTGAAACCACCACCACCACCACGACGGATGGGGAGTAAGAACAATGGCTGAAGCTGGTGCACGCCGCCCGTTTTTCCGTCGCCGCAAGAGCTGCCCGTTCACGGGCGCGAATGCTCCGAAGATCGACTACAAGGACTCCAAGCTGCTGATGCGCTACGTCTCCGAGCGCGGCAAGATCGTGCCGAGCCGCATCACCGCGGTGTCCGCGAAGAAGCAGCGTGAGCTTGCCCGCGCCATCAAGCGCGCGCGGTTCCTAGGCCTGCTGCCCTACGTCATTCGCTAAGACGAATACGGCCGGCGACGACATCGCCGCCGGCCGTACGACCTAGTTTCTCATAAGGCTTCCGGATCGTCCGGTCGCCGATGGTTGGGGCGAGATGCCTCTAACCGCTCGAAGGGAGCGGGACAGCTGATGATGGCCTTTGGACTGATAGCCCTGATCGCCGGCGCTGCGTCGGCCCTGATGTTCGCCTCGATCGCTTCGGGCGCGCTGATCTCGCTCGTCCTGTTCTATCTCGCACCGCTGCCGCTGATGGTCGCTTCGATCGGCTGGGGACCGCTTTGCGCGAGCCTCGGCGGCATCGCCGCCGCGGTTGGCCTCGGCGCCCTGTTCGGCCTGCCCTACTGCATCGCCTTTGCCCTCACCGTCGCATTGCCGGCCTGGTGGCTCGGCCATCTCGTCCTGCTCAGCCGGCAGGTCGGACCCGCCGCGCCGGAGGCCGCCACTGAGCCAGCGCTCGAGTGGTATCCGGTCGGCCGCATCCTGCTGTGGATCGCAGGCTTCGCCACACTGACCACGATCGCCGCCCTGCTCACGATCGGCACAGACGCCGAGACCATCACGGGCACGCTGCGCCGTGGCCTGATGCGCCTCCTCCGAGCCGCCGACCCGCAGAGCTCCGGCGAGACCGACCAATTCGTCGGCGCACTGGTGCGGATCTTGCCGGCCGGCGCCACCATCGTCGCGATGATGACGCTGACCCTCAACCTCTGGCTCAGCACCAAGGTGACGGCGACGTCCGGCCGGCTGCGGCGCCCCTGGCCGGACCTGATGACGGCGGAGCTGCCGCCGATGACGCTCGTGGCGCTCTGCATCGCGCTCGCCTTCTGCTTCACCGGCGGACTGCTTGCGATCGTGGCGCAGATCGCGACGGCGGCGCTAATGATGGGATACGCACTGACCGGCTTTGCCGTGTTGCATACGCTGACGCTGGCGCTGAAGAGCCGCACCTTCTGGCTCGGCTCGACCTACGCCGTCGTGGTCGTGTTCGGATGGCCAGTCATCGCGATGGTGATCCTCGGCCTCGCCGATGCCGTGTTCGGCCTCCGCGAACGCTTCCTTCGTACGCGCCAGCCGCCGCCGCTGCCGACCTCTTGAGTTCAAGCCCGAAAGTTCAAGTTCGAAATTCCAACTCACTCAACACATCAAAGGAGAACGAATATGGAAGTCATTTTGCTGGAACGCGTCAACAAGCTCGGTCACATGGGCGAAGTCGTGAAGGTTCGCGACGGCTACGCCCGCAATTTCCTGCTCAAGCGCGGCAAGGCGCTGCGCGCCACCGCCGACAACCGTGCCAAGTACGACGGCATGAAGGCCGAGCTCGAGGCTCGCAACCTTGAGTCCAAGGGCGAGGCGTCCAAGGTCGCCGAGAAGATCCAGGGCAAGAACATCATCGTGATCCGTCAGGCTTCGGAAGCCGGCCAACTGTTCGGCTCGGTCAACGTGCGCGACATCGTCGTGGCGTTCGAAGCCGACGGCGTTTCACTGTCCCGCCCGCAGGTTCAGCTCGACGCGCCGATCAAGACCATCGGCAAGCACACCATCACGGTCGCCATCCACCCCGAGGTCGAGATCGAGATCAGTGTCACCGTGGCGCGCAGCCAGGACGAGGCCGAGCGCATCAACCGCGGCGAGGACATCTCGAGCCGTAACGAAGACCGGGATGCTGCGGCCGAAGCGATCGCAGCCGCCGGCGAGTTCTTCGACCCCGAAGCCCAGCAGGACGACGCCGAGCCGGCACCGGCTGCTGAAGAGACCGAGAAGTAAGCCTCGCGCTCGTTCGCGCAGGCTTTCGAAGCCCGGTCGCCTCAGGCGGCCGGGCTTTTCGTTGTGGCAGCAACGTCCTCGCTCAGCATCGCGATCGACGTGAGCGCCATTGCCGTGTGCTTCTCGACGCCGTCGCTGACGTAGAAAACGCCGGCGGCGACCACGGAGACCTGACGCCCCGGCTTGATCACCCTCGCCCGGCAGATCAGTTTCTCGCGGACCGCGGGCGACAACAGATTGAGCTTGTATTCGGCCATCAGCGCCGGCTGGCCGCGCGAGATCGCTGCTGCGATCAATCGTGTTGCGGTCAAGACGACGAAGGCCGCCCGAGCGCGCGGCCTTCACATGGCTAAAAATGTGGTCGCCTATCGCGAAATCGGCGGCGTCGGCGGACCGGACGATTCGGCTGGCGCCGGTGGCGCCGCAGCGGTCGCGGGCGCCGGCTCCTGCGACTTCGCTGGCGGTTCGGACCTCGCGGCGGGCTTGGGAGCAGCCTCTTCTGCCGCCTTGGGCGCAGCTGGCTCGGCGGGCTTCTCGGCGGACGGTGCTGCCGGCGTCACCTGCGGCACCGGGTCGGGCCGCAACGCCGGAGCTTCGCTGCCGCGCGGCTCCACCTTGGCGCTTTCCGGCTTGGCCTCGGCGGGCTTCTCGGACGGCTTGCTGCCTTCGGGTTTGCTGTCTTCGGATTTAGCCTCGCCGGAATCCACCTTCGCAGTCTCGGGCTTTGTCTCGGGCTTGGACTCGACGTTCGGCTCGCTCTTCTTGTCGTCTGCTGTCGGCGCCGCGGCATCGACCTTCGGCGCCTCATCACTTCCCGGCTTGCCGCGCTTGCCGAGACGCTTCGCCTTGCGCCCTTCGGGTGCAGCCTGGCCCTCGGGCTTCGCGCCGTCCTTCGTTCCTTCTTCGGCCGGCCGCGCAGCGCGCTTCTGACGCGCGCCCTCGGCCGCGGGAGCGGCACCCTCGCCTTCCGGCTTGGCGGATTCCTGGGAACGCTGCCGGCGGCCCTGATGTTCAGGGGACTGCGCGGGATTGGTAGCGGCTTCCTTGTCCTTGGCGCCGTCCTTCTTGTCCTTGCCGTCCTTGGCCTGGTAGCGGGTGTCGGTGGCTCCGTTGGAGACCAGGTAAGAGGCAAGCACGCCGGCCATGTCGGGGCTGGTCGTGTAATGCTGACGCAGGAAGCCCGGCAAGGAGCCCGGCGCCACCGTCTTCAACAGGCCGCGCGGGCTCTTGTGACATGCATTGCAGGTCTGCGCGAAAAGCTGGGATGGGGCCTTGCCGGCCTCGAGGTTCGTCGCCTGCGCGAGAACGGTGTCGGTCGCGCCGAAGCCGATCAGAAGCAAGACCATCGCGAGGCTGAGCGCTCGGCTCGACATTCCCATCATCTCCATTGAATTCCGAGAGGTGCAGCCGGCAGGCGGCGCCGCAGCGGGTCACCTTTTATCCGATTGAGCCGCGAATGGAAGCAGGCTCCGCGCGCAAGGATGTGATTAAGCGGTTTTGGAATATCCGCTTTGAGCACAGCGCAATAGCGGGCCCGGGACACCTCCCTAGATCTAGATGCAAACGCATAGGAACCGCTGAGATGCCCGGGCGTAGGGTGTAAAGGCCGGGTTAGTCGCATCTCTTCGGGTTCGCTCGAGAGGATGGGTGCCGATGGATCGATTGTTGCGTCAATTCCTGTCTCAATTCATCCGCCGCGGGTCGATGACGGTGACCACGGCGAAGGGCTCGAAGTTCACCGTCGGCGATGGCTCGGGCAAACCGGTCGCAGTCCGCTTCGTCACCGCGGACGCAGAGCGGAAGATCCTCGTCAATCCCGAGCTCGGGCTTGGCGAGGCCTACATGGACGGCGAGTTCGTCGTCGAGCACGGCACCATAGCTGATGCCCTCGCGATCCTGCTCGATCAACCCGACCTATTGCCGCACTGGGCAAAACCCTGGTGGCACCTGCGCTATCTGGTGCGGCACCTGAAGCAGTTCAATCCGCGCCCGCGCTCCCGCAGCAACGTCGCACACCATTACGATCTCGATGCGAGGCTCTATTCGCTCTTCCTCGACGCCGACAAGCAATATAGCTGCGCCTATTTCGAGACGCCGGAGAGCACGCTCGACGATGCGCAGCTCGCCAAGAAACGGCACATCGCCGCAAAGCTGCTCGTCAGGGACGGCCAGCGCGTCCTCGACATCGGCTCGGGCTGGGGCGGACTTGGGCTCTATCTCGCCGAGATCGCAGGTGCTGACGTCACCGGCGTCACGTTGTCGACCGAGCAGTTGCAGATCGCCAATGCGCGCGCAGCCGAAAAGGGCCTGACCAGATCGGCCAAATTCCTGCTTCAGGACTATCGCGACATCGCCGGCCCGTTCGACCGCATCGTCTCGGTCGGCATGTTGGAGCATGTCGGCGCCCGCTTCTACGACACCTACTTCCGGCGCTGCGCCGAGTTGCTGGACAAGGACGGCGTCATGCTGCTGCACTCGATCGGCCGTTCGCAGGGCCCGGATTCCACCAATCCCTGGATCGCCAAATACATCTTTCCCGGCGGCTACATCCCCGCCCTCTCGGAGGTGCTGCCGGCGATCGAGCGGGCAGGCCTGCTGGTCTGCGACATCGAGATTCTGCGTCTGCATTACGCCGAAACGCTGAAGGCATGGCGCGAGCGCTTCATGGCGCGGCGCGAAGAAGCCGTGCAGCTGTATGACGAGCGCTTCGCGCTGATGTGGGAATTCTATCTGGCAGCCAGCGAGATGACGTTCCGCAAGCAGCATATGATGAACTTCCAGATTCAACTCACCCGGCGTCAAGGCGTCGTGCCGACGACACGCAACTACATCGCGCGTGAAGAAGCCCGGCTGCGGGCCGTCGAAGCCGGTGCCACGCCGAGGCTGAAGCTGGCTGGTGAATAAGTCCTAGTGGCGCAGGGTCGAAATCGGTGCGGACCGGTAAGAGGCCGTTAAGGCCAATTGCATCCGCAGTGCCTTCAGGATTTCGGGGGCGACCGGTTCCCGACGGACTTCCGGCCGCTCAGCGTGCTCCATGGCCGCGATCAGCCCCGACAGCCAAAGTCGGCTGCCTGCTTCGCTTCGCCAATTCCGGGGCTGCCGTTCTGGCCGCATCGCTTGCCTCGTTCCCTGGTGGCAGATCGGGAGACAACCCCCCGCCCGCTAACCTGTTCCGGCTGTACCCCCGAAAGAATCCGGGGAGATGTGATCTGCTTCACATAAGTCTCGTCGGCCCTGGCTTAGACCGTCGCCATGAGCGACGAGACCAAAACCTCATTCGACGTGCAGGACGACCTCCGCACCGATTACGCCCTGATTGCTACCGGCGTCGGGGCGGCTCTGGTTGCGCTGGTCTACCTCCTGCTGGTCTGAACCGAGCCGAAAGCGCCCAGCGTGCGTCATCCGCGCGCGTCTCGATATGTCGGCCCGCCCACCCATCAGGTTCACTTCATCCGGCGTTTTCCGCGGCACGGTAGCGGCCGCTTTAGGCGGCGACCTGGTTCCACGAAAATCCGTCAAGCGCGGCGCGTGGTGCGGCGGGCAATCATCCACCATTTTAATGATCGGTTGATAGCGGCCAGCTTTCGCTTCCGCTTTGGTCTGAGGCGGCGCTTTATCCCGGCCCCGCATCCGCCCCAGAAAATTGCTATCGCTCCCCCATGGCCCTGACTGATTCGAACGTTCTCAAACTCGCGCCCGAAGCCGGAACCCCCGCCTATCGAAGCGCGCCGCATAATATTGAAGCGGAACAGAGCCTTCTGGGCGCGATCCTGGTCAACAACGACGCGTTTTACCGCGTCTCCGATTTCCTAGAGCCGAAGCATTACTTCGAGCCGCTGCACCAGACCATCTTCGAGACTGCCTCGAGCCTGATCCGGATGGGCAAGATCGCGACGCCCGTCACACTGAAGACCTTCCTGCCCGCCGACACCGATATCGGCGGCATGACCATCGGGCAATATCTGGCGCGTCTCGCCGCCGAAGCGACCACCATCATCAATGCGCAGGATTATGGGCGCACCATCTACGATCTGGCATTGCGGCGCGACCTGATCGGCATCGGCGAGGACATGGTCAATGTCGCCTATGACGCCCCGGTCGACTTCGCGCCGCGGGCGCAGATCGAGGACGCCGAGCGCCGCCTCTACGAACTCGCCGAATCCGGCCGCTATGACGGAGGCTTCCAGAAATTTTCGCAGGCGCTGACGCTTGCGGTCGATCTGGCCGCAAAAGCGTTCCAGCGCGACGGAAAGCTGTCGGGCATCTCGACCGGCCTGCGCGACCTCGACACCAAGATGGGCGGATTGCAGCACTCCGACCTCATCATCGTCGCCGGCCGTCCCGGCATGGGCAAGACGTCGCTTGCAACCAATATCGCCTACAACGTCGCCCGGGCCTATGTCGGTGAACTCCAGGCCGACGGCACCATGAAGGCAGCCCATGGCGGCGTCATCGGCTTCTTCTCCTGCGAAATGTCGGCCGACCAGCTCGCCACGCGTATCGTGGCCGAGCGCACCGGCATCCCTTCCTCGTCGATCCGCCGCGGCGGCATCTCGGAGGCCGATTTCGAGAAGATCCGCGAAGTCTCGATCGAGCTGCAGTCGCTGCCGTTCTATGTCGACGAGACCGGCGGCCTCTCGATTGCGCAGCTCATGGCCCGCGCCCGCCGGCTGAAGCGGCAGAAGGGCCTCGACCTCATCGTCATCGACTACATCCAGCTCTTGTCGGGTTCGGGCAAGCGCAGCGAAAACCGCGTGCAGGAAATCACCGAGATCACGACCAGTCTGAAAGCGCTCGCCAAGGAACTGAGCGTGCCCGTGATTGCGCTCTCGCAGCTCTCGCGCCAGGTCGAGTCGCGCGACGACAAGCGGCCGCAGCTGTCGGACCTGCGCGAATCCGGCTCGATCGAGCAGGACGCCGACGTCGTACTGTTCGTCTACCGCGAGGAATATTATCTCGGAAACAAGGAGCCGCGCCCGGGCACACCCGAGCACGAAAAATGGCGCCTGGACATGGATCTTGCGCATGGCAAGGCCGAAGTCATCATCGGCAAGCAGCGCCACGGCCCGACCGGCACCGTCGATCTGGCCTTCGAAGCGTCGATCACACGGTTCGGCGACCTTGCGCCGGACAGCCAGGTGCCGGACCGCAGCGGCGGCGACTACTGAGTTCCCTGGGTTGAACCTGACCGTCCTCTTGCGTAAAACGGCGCCATGACAATGGCGTCCGACCCGAAAATCATCCCGCAATCCGGCCTTCTCTCCGCGGAGGCCAATCAGGCTGCCGCGCTCGCGACCTTCGGTGGCGTGCTCACCGTCGATCTCGATGCCATCATCGCCAATTGGCGCAAGCTCGAGAAGACGGCGGTGCCGGCCGAATGCTCGGCGGTGATCAAGGCAGACGCCTATGGCTGCGGCGCCGAGCAGGTCGCGCGTGCCCTGAACAAGGCCGGCTGCAAGACCTTCTTCGTCGCCACCATCGAGGAAGCGCGCAAGGTGCGCGCGGCGGTGCCAGAGCCCACGATCTACGTGCTCGGTGGCTATTTCCAGAACACCGGCGAGCACTACGCCCAGATCAACTGCCGCCCCGTGATCGGCGATCTCAACGAACTTGCCGAATGGGACGTGTTCTGTCGCCGCACCGGCTGGACCGGTGGCGCCGCCATCCACATCGACACCGGCATGAACCGGCTCGGCCTGACGCTTGCGGAAGCGCAGGCCATCATCCCCCGCATCAACGCCGGCGATCACGGCATCACGCTGGTAATGAGCCATCTGGTTGCGGCCGAGCAACTCAACAGCCCGGTGAATGCCAAGCAACTCGCGGCCTTCCGCGGCATCGCCAGCGAATTCTCCGGCGTGCCGGCGGCGCTCGCCAATTCGTCCGGCGTCTTCCTCGGCGCGCCCTTCCAGTTCGACATGGTGCGGCCGGGCGCCGCGCTCTACGGCGTCAACCCGACGCCGGAGGCCGACAATCCGATGCAGCCGGTGATCGATCTCAAGGCCCGCATCGTGCAAATCCGCAATGTCGAGCGTGGCGAGAGCGTCGGCTATGGCGGCACCTGGACCGCACGGCGGCCGACGAAACTCGCAATCATCGCGGTCGGTTATGCCGACGGCTATTTCCGCGCGGCAAGCTCCAATGACGGCACCCGCGGCGCCGAGGTCATCGTCGCCGGCAAGCGCTGCCCCGTCGCGGGCCGCGTCTCGATGGACCTGATCGCGATCGACATCACCGATCTGCCGCCGAACGCGGCGCGGCGCGGCCACATGGTGACGCTGCTCGGCGAGGGCATCACCGTCGACGAGCTCGCGCATCATTTCGGAACGATCGGCTACGAGGTGCTGACCAGCCTCGGCCGCCGCTACGCCCGCATCTACAAAGGCGGGAATGTGGTGGAGCCGCTGGCCAAGCCGGCTCCCGCGCAGGTAGTCGAGCAGCAGGCGCCCGCTCCGCCACCGATCGAACAGCCCGCAAGCCCGCCGCCGCTGCGGGGCTGAGCGGCGCGCCGCTTACTTCTTCTTCCTGCTGTCCAGCGCCGTCTTGCAAGTTGCGCTGAGCTGATCGCGCTTGCCGTTGAGGCAGGCGACGATGCCGCCGCCCGGCGCAAGGCCGGCGCAGAATTTGTCGTAGTCCGCCTTGCACGCGCCGCGCGGATCGGATGATTGTGCCGAGGCGACCCCGGAGAACGCAACGGCGACGGCGATGACGGCAAAGCTCAACTTGGACATTGTTTCTCCGGTAACGGAAGGCAGGAGCCGGTAGCTCTACATGAAGATCGCGACGTTCAACATCAACAACATCAATCGCCGCCTGCCCAATCTATTGGCATGGATGCGAACGGCGAAGCCAGATGTCGTCGCACTTCAGGAGTTGAAGGCAAGTGATGGCGAGTTTCCGGCGGCCGCGATCGAAAAGTCAGGTTACGGCGCAGTGTGGTGTGGACAGAAGACCTGGAACGGCGTCGCCATTCTGGCCCGCAATGCCGAGCCCATTCTCACCCGCGATCGCTTGCCGGGAAAGCCTGCCGATCACGAAGCCCGCTACATCGAGGCCGCGGTACGCGGTGTCATCGTCACCAGCATCTACCTGCCGAACGGCAATCCGCAGCCGGGACCGAAATTCGACTACAAGCTCGACTGGTTCGCGCGGCTCAAGCGCCACGCCAAAACGTTGATCAAGCAGGAGCTGCCCGTGGTGCTCGCCGGCGACTACAACGTTGCGCCTGATGAGATCGACATCTATCCGACGCGCTCGTGGGACAAGGATGCCTTGATCCAGCCGAAGAGCCGTGCGGCTTTTGCCTCGCTGCTGGCACAAGGCTGGTGTGACGCGATCCGCGAACTGCACCCGGAGCAGCGCATCTACACCTTCTGGGATTACAAGCGAAACCGCTGGCCGCGCGATGCGGGCCTGCGGCTCGATCATCTCCTGCTCAGCCCTGCCCTCGCCTCACGCCTCGCAAAAGCCGGCGTGGACAAGAAGGTTCGCGGCGAGGAAGGCGCGAGCGACCACGCACCGGCGTGGGTCGTGCTGCGCTAGGTCAAAGCCCGTAATACTCCTGCACTGTGTCCCACGCTGCTTTTTGCAGCAGCTCCACCGTCGGCGCGTCCAGTCCCATCGTGTAGGAATTGCCGACCGGCGAGCGGCCGGTCAGCGCGGCGAACGTCACGCAGGTCGCCAGATACGTGCCTACGGGGCTCGGGTGCCGCTTGTCCGGCGCATACAGATTAAGCTCGGGCTGCAGCTTGCGCACGCGCGCGAAAGCAAGGCCTGCGGGGATCACCAGCGCATCATTGGCATTGCCTGCGATCGTGTAGGCCTCGGCCAACGCTTCCGTCATCTCAGGCTTGTCGGCGTAAGCCCAGGACATGAACAGGACCGGCCGCATGCCATGGGCGCGGACGATCTCGCCGTCCTTCTTCGCGAAGGTCGCGAACGCGTCCTTCAATTGCGGATGGATCGGGCACTGGCTGCAATCCATCATCACGACGGCGTCGTACTGCCTGCCCGGCTTGTTGAAGACGACGTTATTCTGCTCGTCGAACGAATAGGCGCCGAGGCCGCCCGCCCGCAGCAGGTTCTCCATGTCGTGCCAATCGAGGCCGGAGCCGCCGATCGTTGCCATGGTGTTGCGATAGGCCGCCTTGTTTTCAGGATACGCAGCCCGCTCCATGAAGGAGAGATGCCCGGGCATGCCGTTGTTGTAGTAAAAGAAGCTGTTGCCGACGAACAGCGCGGTCTTGGGGAAATCCGGTCCTGATGTCGTGACCTTGGGCTTGGTCTGCGCCTGGGCATGGAAGCCGACTACAACGGCCAGACACATCGCGAGCATCACTCGCGCGAAAAGACGCATCATCGGCTTCCTCCCCTTTTCTGTCGGGCGGAAACAGATCAGCTTTTCAAGAGTGCCTCAAGAGCACTGACGAGCAGCAGACATGCGCGAGAGCGCATGCTCACCATAAATTCTTGCCGTCAATCATGGTCACCGGTACGGCCTCCAGATCGAATTCGTCGAACAGGTGCGCGTTGACGGCGACCCTCGGATTGTCGAAATCGGGCTTGCCGGTCGACCAGTCCGGCGACTCCGAATAGGTACCGCAGCCGCAGCTTGCGCAGAAATGGTGTTTGACCGTGCGGCTGCCCCAGAGATAGGTCGCGACGTTCTCCGCGGGCGACAGCAGCCGAAACTGCGCCGGCGTGTAATAGGCCCACAACGCGCCGCGCTTGGCGCAGAGCGAGCAGGTGCAACGGGTCACGCTCGCGGGCGCCTCCGTCACCTCGAACACCGTCTCACCGCAATGACAGCTTCCCTCGACCCGCATGACCCGCTCTCCGTTTTGTCAGGAGATGGTCGTAGCCGGACCCTGCTGCCAACATGCTGTCAGCAGCGCGCAGCCGGCCTTGCTCCACGTGCTGCGAGCACCGACTTGCCGCGCCAACTCAACAAAAACATGAAAAACAACCCCATGCACAGTAGCCGACCGCTGGCAAATCAAAGGGTTACGCATAGTCCGAAACCGGGCAAAACACCGGCGGGATGTCTCCGGAGGCAGTCGTCGCCCACCGGACAGGAGAGGTCGCCCGCAAACGACCTCTCCTTCGCATTCAGCGCAGTGACTGCGATCAGCCCTTTTGAACGGCGGCCGCCGCCTTGCGTATGACGTCGATCACCACATCAGGCTGGGACAGCATTGGCACATGGCTGCTCGCGACCTCGGTAACAGTCGCTCCCATTCGCTTTGAGACCCAACGTTGCAGATCGGGATGCACCGTGTGGTCTTTCGTGGCCAGGACGTACCAGCTTGGCTTCGATCTCCACGCGACCTTGTCCGCGCTGAGCTTTTGCTGCTGGAACAGATCATAGACGGGCGCATAATGGGTCGCCCAAACCAGCTTCTGGTCTGCGTCGGAGAGATCGCCTGCGAAGAACTCGGTGCCACTCGGAAGCATCCAGGCACGCCCATCCGCCACCTCGACGCGAGAGAAAATGTCCGAGGGATATTTGTCGAGCTGATCCTGTACGGTTTCGCCGGCATCCGGAGCGACCGCTGCAATGTACACCAGCCCGACCACGCGCTCATCCGTGCCTGCGCCTGTAATGGTGGCCCCGCCGTAAGAATGACCGACCAGGAGGACAGGACTACCGACACGATTGAGCGTGCGCTTAACCGTCGCCAGATCCTCCTCGTAAGAGTCCAAACCATATTGAACGGCAATCACCTCATGCCCATCGGCCTGCAATGCAGGGATGACCTTACTGAAGCACGAGCCGTCGGCCCAAATGCCGTGGCAGAAAACGATTGTTGGTTTGGCGTTCATGGGAACTTGCCTTCCTGATCACAACTTAAGAGCGGCAGGATAATAAGGAGGCAAGGTGCGTCTTCTGAAATGGCACGGAAGGTTTGGTCCTTCCAAAATAGCTATAGACTGATGTCCGAAACGTCTCCTTCGCGTCAACAGGGCTTCGCTGATATGAAAGGGCAGCTCGTCGACGCGCCTCTTGGGAAGTCGAAGCCATGAAATTGCGATGGCAAATTGCAATCCTTGGTGCGGCTCTAACCGGCGCGGCTTTGAGCTACGCTTATACTCATACCGCAATCAGGGTGACTGAGCCGTGCCGGAGAAGTCCTCTGGGAGAGGTGGTCTGTCCTCCGCCCTACAAGCCGTAATGCTTATGCCTACCGGATGACCTCGTAGGCGACTTGCAGTGCCTCCTTGTTCTCCGTTGCAGGATGAGGACCGAGGATGAATTACTGAGCCTCGGCGATCCTCGGTCCAGATGACGGCATCTGCGCGTGAGTTGCCGATGGCCGGTTCGACGGCGATGCCGGGTCCGGTAATCGGAAAGCGGCGTCGGCCGGTGCTCCCTGGGGTGGTCGGCGGGCAACGGTTGTCGGAAGCACGATCAC
Organism: Bradyrhizobium sp. i1.15.2; assembly: GCF_040548425.1. Classification (NCBI taxonomy): domain Bacteria; kingdom Pseudomonadati; phylum Pseudomonadota; class Alphaproteobacteria; order Hyphomicrobiales; family Nitrobacteraceae; genus Bradyrhizobium; species Bradyrhizobium sp. i1.15.2. The sequence goes on from NZ_JBEPRQ010000032.1 coordinate 73,553, forward strand.
TTTCGCGCCGACTTTCACGCGATCATAGAGGTCAACGACGTCCTCATTGGTCAGTCGGATGCAGCCGGACGAGACCCGCTTCCCGATCGTATCGGGCTTGTTGGTGCCGTGAATTCGATATTCGGTGTCGCCCAGATACATCGCCCGAGCGCCGAGCGGGTTGCCGGGGCCACCTGCCATGAACCGCGGCAGATAAGGCTGACGCGAGACCATCTCCGCAGGCGGATGCCAATCGGGCCATTCTGCCTTGCGAGCCACGGTCTGCTCACCGGACCATGTGAAACCTTCGCGGCCAACACCGATGCCGTAGCGCAGTGCTTGTGCGTCGTTCAGAACGAAATAGAGGAAGGTGTTCTTGGTATCGATGATCACGGTGCCCGGCGTCTGGCGGCTGGCGTAGTCAACCACCTGCCGAACAAATGCTCCGGGAACGTCGGCAGCTTTGGGCGGTTCGACCAGAGGCGCCGGGGCCGGAGGTGGAGCCGATGCCGGAGTGGGAGGTGACGATGATGCATGAACCGGCGTTGCGACGTAAACCGGAGTTGACGACGCTTGGGCTTCGCGCGCGGACGGCTTTCGTGTCGCTTGCACGTTCGTCGGTCGAGACAGCAAACCGTACCCCAACGCGGCAACGGCCACGGCGCCGATTGCAAGTCTCGCGGCCATCGGGATTGCGAACGTCTGCGCCTTTCCGCGTTTGGTCCGCTTACCCATACACTTCCCCCAGGTCACTATGCCCACGAGAGGTACCCAGTAAGATTTAAGAAACTTCGAAGCGATTTCGCTCAGACTGGAACCGTCGGCGATGGTTAACGCCGGGCTCGTTCGGCAAGATAGGGTTCCCTCGCCTCGCGGATCGCCCGCGCTGCTGGCCGCGGCTAAACTCTCCCGATTCGTGGAGATTGTTTTGGCTTTCCTCTTCGTCCTCATCGTCGGCCTCATCGCAGGCACCATTTCGGGCATCGTCGGCACGGGCTCGTCGATCATGCTGATGCCGGTGCTGGTCTATGCCTACGGGCCAAAGGAGGCGGTGCCGATCATGGCGGTGGCCGCCGTCATGGCCAACTTCTCACGGATCCTGGCCTGGTGGCGCGAGGTCGACTGGCGGGCCTGCGCGGCTTATTCGGTGACAGGTATTCCGGCCGCCGTGCTCGGCGCGCGGACGCTGCTGGCCCTGCCCTCGCACGCCGTCGATCTCGCCATCGGCGTCTTCCTGATCGCGATGGTGCCGGTGCGACACTGGCTGGCGCGGCACGATCTCAAGGCCAATCTCTGGCATCTGGCGATCGGCGGGGCCGCCATCGGCTATCTCACCGGCATCGTCGTCTCCACCGGCCCGCTCAGCGTCCCGCTATTCCTGTTCTATGGCTTGTCCCGGGGCGCTTTCCTCGCCACCGAAGCGGCTTCTTCGCTCGGGCTCTATGCCGCGAAATCCGTGACCTTCGAACGGTTCGGCGCGCTGACCGCCGATGTGTTCGTCAAAGGCCTGATCGCGGGATCTTCGTTGATGGCGGGCGCCTTCATTGCCAAACGCTTCGTGCTGCGCCTGAAGCCGGAGATGTTCCGCGTGGTGATGGACGCGATCATGATCGCCGCCGGCCTCTCCATGCTCTGGAACGCGGCGCAGCCGTAGCCGCGCTGTGCTCAGACGGCCAATTCGGGTGCGATCGACGGACTGTCCACGAGGACACGGCTGTGGTGGGCCGGCTGTCAGGCGTGCCGAGCCGCGATATGCGGGGTGCGCCCGGGCTCACTCTCTCGACCGTCATTCCGTGCTATCAGCAAACCTGAAACGCCCGACTCGCTGTCCCCCTAACTCGCTGTCCCCATGGCCAAGAACACACTTTCCTTCGTCTGCCAGAACTGCGGCGCGGCCTACAACCGCTGGCAGGGCAAGTGCGAGTCTTGCGGCGAGTGGAATACGCTGGCCGAGGAGGACACGACCGGCAGCGTGCCGGTGTCGATCCGCTCCAAGCGCAAGGGGCGGACGTTCGCGCTGGAGAGCCTGTCCGGAAAAACCCAGGACGCCCCGCGCCTGTCCTCGGGCATGACGGAGCTCGATCGCGTGACCGGCGGCGGCTTCGTCCGCGGCTCGGTGCTGCTGGTCGGCGGCGATCCCGGCATCGGCAAGTCGACGCTGCTGACGCAGGCCACAAGCCTGCTCGCGCGCGCCGGGCACCGCGTCGTCTACATCTCCGGCGAAGAGGCGGTCGCGCAGGTTCGGCTGCGCGCCGAACGGCTCGGGCTGTCGGACGCGCCGGTTCAGCTCGCAGCCGAGACGTCGGTCGAGGACATCGTCTCGACGCTGTCCGAGGGCGCGGTGCCCCGGCTGATCGTGATCGATTCGATCCAGACCATGTGGACCGACACGGTGGAATCGGCGCCCGGTACGGTGACGCAGGTGCGCGCCTCGGCGCAGGCGCTGATTCGTTTTGCCAAAAGGACCGGCGCGGCCATCATCCTGGTCGGCCATGTCACCAAGGACGGCCAGATCGCCGGCCCCCGCGTGGTCGAGCACATGGTCGATGCGGTGCTGTCGTTCGAGGGCGAAGGCTCGCAGCAATTCCGCATCCTGCGTGCCGTGAAGAACCGTTTCGGTCCGACCGACGAGATCGGCGTGTTCGAGATGACGGGGCTCGGCCTGCGCGAAGTCACCAACCCCTCCGAGCTGTTTTTGTCCGAGCGCGATCTCGGCACGCCCGGCACCGCAGTCTTCGCGGGCATCGAGGGCACGAGGCCCGTTCTGGTCGAATTGCAGGCGCTGGTGGCGCCAACCTCGCTCGGCACCCCGCGACGGGCCGTGGTCGGCTGGGATCCGAGCCGTTTGTCGATGGTGCTGGCGGTGCTGGAAGCCCATTGCGGGGTCAAGCTGTCGGGCCACGACGTCTATCTGAACGTCGCGGGCGGCCTGCGCATCCACGAGCCCGCGGCTGATCTGGCCGCTGCGGCGGCGCTGGTGTCTTCCCTGGTTAATGCGCAGTTACCCACCGATGCGGTCTATTTCGGCGAGATCTCGCTGTCCGGCGTGGTGCGCCCCGTGGCGCAGACCCCGGCCCGGCTGAAAGAAGCGGCAAAACTCGGCTTTCAGCGTGCCGTGCTGCCCGAATCGGCCCGGGGTGAAGCCGCCGGCGATGCCGGCCTGTCGCTGAACGCGATCAACAGCCTGACGACGCTGGTCGCTGAGATCGCCGCGCGCGGCTCCCGGCGAGGCGACTCGAGCGCACCGGCAGAGAAAAATGCCACACCGGCAAGATTCCGCCGCGGAGAGGGTTAGCCGGTGGTGACGTGCCCCGCCCTCGCCGCTATACAGCCGTCACAAAAGCAGCATGGGATTGCGTGGTTGCGGCCTTGCCGGGAACGTCGTCTGGCCCTCACTTAGGGCGGGCGGCCAAACACCGATTCGCTGAGCACCTTGAAGTACGAGCGGACCAGACCAGCCGATGCCAGTAACCATCCTCGACCTGATCCTGCTCGGTGTGATGCTGATTTCGGGCCTGCTCGCCATGGTTCGCGGCTTCATGCGCGAAATCCTGTCGATCGCGGCCTGGGGCACGGCGGCGATCGTCACCCTTTACTCATTCTCGAAGCTGCTGCCGACCGCAAAGACCTATTTCAACAACGATACCGTCGCGAGCGTGGTCGTGGTCGCTGGCGTGTTCGTGGGCACTTTGGTCGTGGTCTCCGTGATCACGGTCCGGATCTCCGACATGATCCTGGATTCGCGCATCGGCGCGCTGGACCGCACCCTCGGATTCCTGTTCGGGCTGGCACGCGGGCTTTTGATCGTCGTGGTCGCCTTCCTGTTCTTCACCTGGCTGGTGCCGGACAAGCAGCGCCCGGATTGGGTCACGGGGGCCAAATCCCGCGTGGTGCTCCAGGGAACCGGGGATTGGCTGATGGCCCTCTTGCCTGACGACCCCGAGAACACCATCTTGAAGAGATTCAAGAAAAACAAACCAGATGAAGAGCAAACTGATTCCGAACAGCAGCCTTCGGGCAGTGGCGACGGATACAGCAAACCGGCTCGTGACAGCCTTAAAAAGCTGATCGAGAAACCCGCGGCGCGATGATTAAGCCCTAACGAGAGGCTCGGACGAGATGCGAAATCCTGACCAGGACGCCCTACTTGATCTCGGCCCGGCCGCGCTGGAACTTCAAGACGATCTGGAGGGGGATACGCTGCGCGAGGAATGCGGCGTCTTCGGCATCTACGGCCACCCCAATGCCGCCGCCATCACGGCGCTCGGCCTCCACGCCCTTCAGCACCGTGGTCAGGAAGCAGCCGGCATTGTCTCCTATGACGGTGGCCGCTTTCATTCCGAACGCCGCCTCGGCCTCGTCGGTGACACCTTCTCCCGCCGCGAGGTGATCGACCGCCTCCCCGGCACAATGGCAGTCGGCCATGTCCGCTATTCCACCACCGGCGCCACCATCCTGCGCAACGTGCAGCCGCTGTTCGCCGAGCTCAACGCCGGCGGCCTTGCGGTCGCCCACAACGGCAATCTCACCAACGGCCTGACGTTGCGTCGCGAGCTCGTGAAAAGCGGCGCGATGATGCAGTCGACCACCGACACCGAAGTGATCCTGCATTTGGTCGCGCGCTCCAGGCGCAGCCGCTTCATTGAGCGCTATGTCGACGCGCTACGCGAGATCGAGGGCGCCTATGCGCTGGTCTCGCTGACCAACAAAAAGCTGGTCGGCGCGCGCGACCCGCGCGGCATCCGTCCGCTGGTGCTTGGCGATCTCGACGGCTGCCCGATCCTGACGTCCGAGACCTGCGCCCTCGACATCATCGGCGCGCGCTTTGTGCGGGACATCGAACCCGGTGAAGTCATCGTGTTCGACGAGAGCGGCCAGGACATTCACAAGCCGTTCCCACCGATTGCGCCGCGGCCCTGCATCTTCGAGTACATCTACTTCTCACGTCCGGATTCCATCGTCCACGGCCGCTCCGTCTATGAGGTGCGCAAGGCTTTCGGCGCGCAGCTCGCCAAGGAGAGCCACGTGCCGGTCGACGTCGTGGTGCCGGTGCCGGATTCCGGCGTGCCCGCCGCGGTCGGCTACAGCCAGCATTCCGGCGTGCCGTTCGAGCTCGGCATCATCCGCAACCACTATGTCGGCCGCACCTTCATCCAGCCGACCCAGGCGATCCGCGAGTCCGGCGTGCGCATGAAGCATTCGGCCAACCGCGCCGCGATCGAAGGCAAGCGCATCATCCTGATCGACGATTCGCTGGTGCGCGGCACCACCTCGAAGAAGATCGTTCGCATGATGCGCGATGCCGGCGCCAAGGAAGTGCATTTCCGCCTCGCCTCGCCGCCGATCCTCTATCCCGACTATTACGGCATCGACCTGCCGGACCGCGGCGGTCTTCTTGCGGCGACGCATTCGCTGGAAGAAATGCGCGAGATCATCGGCGCCGACTCGCTCGCTTTCCTGTCGATCGACGGCATGTACCGCGCCATGGGCGAGCCCGGCCGCGACCCCGCCAATCCGAAATTCTCGGACCATTGCTTCACCGGGGCCTATCCGACCCACCTCACCGACCAGACCCAGACCGAGCAGCAGCCGCGGCAATTGTCGCTGCTGGCGGAGGCGAGCTGACGGCCGTCGTCCTGGCGAAAGCCAGGACCCATTACCACAGGCCTCTCTGGTTCGAAGAAGGTGTGACAATCATCTTCCCTAGCCATAAACGTCACGGCGTATGGGTCCTGGCTTTCGCCAGGACGACGCTGGGTAGAACTTCTTGATGACAAATCCCCTCGCCAGCCGCATCGCTCTCGTCACCGGCGCCTCGCGCGGCATCGGCTTTGCCACCGCCAAGGCGCTGGCCAAGGCCGGCGCGCATATCGTCGCCGTGGCGCGCACGCAGGGCGGGCTCGAAGAGCTCGACGACGAGATCCGCAAGGACGGCGGCACCGCAACGCTGGTGCCGCTCAACCTCACCGATTCCGACGGCATCGCGCGGCTCGGCGCCGGCCTGCATGAGCGTTACGGCAAGCTCGACATCCTCGTCGGCAATGCCGGCGTGCTCGGCCCCTCCTCGCCGATCGGCCATATCGAGCTGAAGGCCTTCACCGACGTGATGGCGGTCAACGTCTCCGCGAACTTCCAGCTGATCCGCTGCATGGAGCCGCTGCTCAAGCAGTCCGACGCCGGCCGCGCGGTGTTCGTCACGTCCGGCGCTGCCAACAAGGCGACCGCCTATGTCAGTCCCTACGCGGCGTCCAAGGCGGCGCTGGAAACGCTGGCGCGCGCCTGGGCACAGGAGACCGCGAATACGAAACTGCGCGTCAATTTGTTCAATCCGGGCCCCGTCCGCACCCGCATGCGCGCGACGCTGATGCCGGGCGAAGATCCGGCGACGCTCGATACAGCCGAGCAGGTCGCCGAATTCATCGTGCCGATGTGCGCGCCGGACTGGACCGAAACCGGCAAGTTCTACGACTACAAGACCCGCAGCCTGATGAGCTTCCGCTCGCCGGCCTGATTGACTTGACGGCCTCCCCGCGATTGACTGCCCGCGCTCAAGCGGCAGCAAGCTGCAGGCCAATAAAGGGAGGTTGCCATGACGCCATGGCGGAATCGCGCAAGCTTTAAGCGTGCGCTCGCAAATGTCTCTCGCGTCCTCTCTGTCCTGATCGCGGCCGTCGCGTTTGCGCTTCCGGGCGCGGCAACCGCCGGCGACGTCCCGACCTTCGCGGTCGATGCTTCCTGGCCAAAGCCGTTGCCGAACAACTGGATCCTCGGTCAGGTCGGCGGCATCACCGTCGACTGGCAAGGCCACATCTGGGTGATCCATCGCCCCCGCTCCCTCACCGACGACGAGAAAGGCGCGAGCCTCACTCCGCCGCGTTCGAAATGCTGCGTGTCGGCGCCGCCGGTGCTCGAATTCGACAGCGACGGCAATCTGCTGCGATCGTGGGGCGGCGCGGGCGAAGGCTATGAATGGGTCGGCCGCGAGCACGGCATCGAGGTCGACGAGCGCGGCTTCGTCTGGGTCGGCGGCAATGCCGACAACGACAACGCGATCCTGAAATTCACGCTCGACGGCAAGTTCGTCGCCCAGATCGGCAAGATCGCGCCGAGCCTCGGCAGCAACGACACGACACAGCTCGGCAAACCCGCCGAGACCGCGATCGACAAGGCCGCCAACGAAATCTACGTCGCCGACGGCTACGGCAACCGCCGCGTCATCGTGTTCGACGCAACGACCCTCGCCTACAAGCGGCACTGGGGCGCCTACGGCAACAAGCCTGATGACACCAAGCAGGCGGCGTACGATCCCAAGGCGCCGGTGTCCCAGCAGTTCGGCAATCCCGTCCACTGCGTGAAGCTCGCCAATGACGGGCTCGTCTACGTCTGCGACCGCATCAACAACCGCATCCAGGTCTTCAAGACGGACGGCACCTTCGTAAAGGAGTTCTTCTTCGAGAAGAACACGCTCGGCAACGGCGCGGTGTGGGACATCGCGATCTGGCCCGATCCGAAGCAGACCTGGCTGCTCAGCGCGGACGGCGAGAACAACGAGATCAGGGTGATCAGGCGCGAGGACGGCAGCGTGGTCGGCAGCTTCGGGCACAACGGCCGCAATGCCGGACAATTCCACTGGGTGCATGCCATGGCGATCGACCCCAAGGGTAACGTCTATACCGCCGAGGTCGACACCGGAAAACGGATCCAGAAATTCAGGCTGACATCGGACGCGCTCAAATAGCGCCTCAACGCATTTTGCCCAAAAATTAACGGACGGATGACGCTGGGGACGCGGCGTCATCCGGCTTTAGGCGCATTGCCGACGCCCTTGGGACACGGTAGAGCCATCAGCCGGAACAAGGCTCCCCAAGAGAGCCGTCCGCATGTTTGACAATGGAGGAAAGCTTTTATGACGACGACGTTCGCGCGCCGCTCCGCGGCTCTTCTGGCCTGTGCCGCCTTCGGTTTTGCCACATCCGCCTTCGCCCAGGAAAAATCCGTCACGATCGGCGTGCTCAACGACATGTCCAGCCTCTATGCCGACATCGGCGGCCCCGGCGCCGTGGCGGCGGTCAACATGGCGGTGGAAGATTCCGGCCTTCGCGCCAAGGGCTGGAAGATCGATGTGATCAGCGGCGACCACCAGAACAAGCCGGACGTCGGCGTCAACATCGCGCGGCAGTGGATCGACACCCAGAAGGTCGATGTGATCGCCGACACCCCGAACTCCGGCGTGGCGCTGGCCGTCAGCAACGTCGTCAAGGAAAAGAACGCGGTCCTGCTCAACAATGGCGGCGCCAGTGCCGACCTCACCGGCAAGGCCTGCAACGCCAACACCATTTCCTATACTTACGACACCTACATGCTCGCCAACGGTACCGGCAAGGCGCTGACAAAGGCCGGCGGCGACAGCTGGTTCTTCCTGACCGCCGACTACGCCTTCGGTGCTGCGCTCGAGCGTGACACCAGCGCGGTCGTCACCGCGAACGGCGGCAAGGTGCTCGGCGGCGTCAAGCATCCGCTCAACACGTCGGATTTCTCCTCCTTCCTGCTGCAGGCGCAGAATTCGAAGGCGAAGATCGTCGGTCTCGCCAATGCCGGCGGCGACACCACCAACTCGATCAAGCAGGCGGCCGAGTTCGGCATCGTCGAAGGCGGCCAGAAGCTCGCGGCGCTGTTGCTGTTCATCAACGACGTCCACTCGCTCGGCCTGAAGACCGCGCACGGCCTGACCTTCACCGAATCCTTCTACTGGGACCTCAACGAAGGCACGCGCGCCTTCTCGAAGCGCTTCCAGGACAAGGTCGCCAACAAGGCGATGCCCTCGATGACGCAGGCCGGCAATTACGCGGCCGTGCTGCATCTTCTGAAGGCGATGGACGCCCTCGGCGGCAATCCGCACGACGGCGCCAAAGTTGTCGCCAAGATGAAGGAGATCCCGACCGACGATCCGCTGTTCGGCAAGGGCCCGCTGCGCGAGGACGGACGCCGGATCATTCCCGCCTTCCTGTTCGAGGTGAAGAAGCCGGAAGAATCCAAGGGACCGTGGGATTACTACAAACTGATCGCGACCATCCCGGCGGAAGATGCGGCCAAGCCGCTCAAGGACAGCGAGTGCCCGCTGGTGAAGAAGTAAGAGCATAGGTG
>NZ_JBEPRQ010000033.1:0-78563 GCF_040548425.1 Bradyrhizobium sp. i1.15.2
GCTCGTCCTGACCGCGCCGATCTGCGCCTTACAACGTTCATCGCAACCTCCAAACTCCTGGTGTTGCGACGACCGTTTGAATCCGCCCAATACGTCTCTATCAAGTACACCGAGCGCTTGGCTGAAGCTGGCGTCGAGCCTTCCGTTGGTAGTGTCGGAGATTCCTATGACAACGCTCTCACCGAAACCATCAACGGCCTCTACAAGGCCGAGGTGATCCATCGGCGCGGGCCATGGCTCAGCTTCGAGGCCGTCGAGTTCGCGACCCTGGAATGGGTGGACTGGTTCAACAACCGACGGCTCCTGGAGCCCATCGGCAACATCCCGCCAGCCGAAGCCGAGCAACGCTGGAACAACCGGCCATGGCGGCATAACTTAAACCAAATAGCCTCCGGCAAACCCGGGGCGGTTCATACTGTCAGACAGGCCTGATTGCCCGCGACCTGCTTGAGATCGTAATAGACGGTGAGGAGCGGAGTACTGTTGATGCGCATAAAGACAAGGTTGTAGTCATCGATACCAGCCCAGTTGGGACGGTAGACTTCAGGCTTAGCTCGCTCGAAAAAGCAATTTCTGTTGCTGGCTGCATCACGTGGTGCAAGCGCCAGGGTGATGAGGCCACATTCGTGGGCCTCCGGCTCTGGCGAGACTTGAACGCTCCGCCCCGTATCGCCGCCAACGACAATGAGGTGCGGGATGATGAAGGCGAGAGCGGCGAGCAGCCTGTACTTCCGAATATGGACCGCGAGATGGTGGACGTCAGCGCGAAGCAACTGATTTGGGCGGTCGAAAACAAACGGGCGCGCTGGATTGGCAACAAGCTCGTTAAGATCTGGGACGGCCATGCCTGGGTTGGCCCCGAAGAACGGTTCGGCGAGGTTCGACATCGGGCAAGCGACAAGGCCGACACCGGGAGCTGGGATGCTGAGATGCCGGATGCCCAAGGGGAGTTGGCTCGCGCGCTGGATACCGAGACCTTGCGCGGCCAGCTGCGCCACAAGGTGTGCGCGATACTCGACATGGCGTCGTCGTCCGACAGCACCTTAAGCGAGATAGGCGATCTCGGCTTTGCAGGCCAATATGCGGCAAGGATGGCGGGCAAGGAGGTTCGTGCGGCGGTCGCTGCGCTGAACGCGGCCATAGGCGGGGATGAGCAGGCTGCGGCTTAACATGTGTACTCAATAGCGTCCGCTTTGCCCTAGGACGCCAAACCCGACAGGATGCGTGTCGGGTTTGGGGCCAAGAGTCACACGGCCACTTGGGCCCGCCTGATTTAGCCTCTAGCGGATCACCTATTGGCAGAGATGCTGGAGACCGTCAGCACCCTTGAAATTGGTGCCGGGCCTGCAGGTGATGCCGTTGCGGGTAGCATACGAACTCCAGTTGCCGTACCAGCCGTTCTGGCCGTACCCCATCCCGCCGCCGTACCCCATCCCGCCGGACATGGCGTAGGAATTGCTCCAGCCGCCGACGGTTGCAGCCGCCGCCACCGGATGGCGATGCGCCGTTCGCCGATATCGATAGATGGGGGTAGTCCCGGTTCCAAGACCCGTGCAGTTGGCGAATTCAGCTTGGCATTCGTCCGGATTGGAGAGAGCCGCCTGGGCCAGTGCAGCAGAGCTGGACAGGGCGGATGCCGCAATAACGAACGCGCCAAGAACTTTCAGATTTATCATGGCTTGCTCCTTGCGTTGGACCGTGGCGCACAATGCCAGGTCTGGCTTCTTCATGCGGTGGAATCGAGCGCGCCTTCTGATAGGGGTGCCTTGACGTAGATCAAGGTAGGCGCGGGCGAGCCTGTCCATTGTATTGACACTGGGCCGTCCTTCTCCAACAGCTCAGTCTTCAACAAGGCCCGGCCGGGACTCGATCTCCGGCCGGGCTTTGTTTTGTCATGACCGCCGTTCAGTTGAATAATAACAGCCTCTCGTATGTAACGATTTGGCATATAAAGGAATCTTAACAACTTCCGCGCGTAATACGTTTGATTTGACGTGGCGATATTAAAATGAATTTGGGGCCAGCCAATGAGGGCAGTTTCTGCGGCCGATCTCATTACTGAGTTGGATGCCACCATCGCGAGGAGCTCATCCGAACGTTGTGCGCGCATGCTCTGGCGCACCACCGAGCTGCTCGTTCGACGGTAATAACCGATTGCAAGAGCCGCAGGTCGGCCTGCTTGACGACGTTCTAATTCGCTTAGCACCGTGGATTGCGCCGGGGACGCTCGCCGAGCTCAGCACGACGCTCGCCGAGCTGGGTACTGCTCCGATGAAGACCCTGCGACGTCTCGCCTCGTGCAACGATCCGGCGGTCGCAGTCCCGATCCTTATGAAATCTCCCGCCCTGTCGCCGGCCGATCTCGTGGCGATCGCGACGTCCGGCAGCGAGGATCACCGTCTCGCCATTGCTGGCCGGCGCAGAATCGAAAGCCCAGTGACTGAGGCAATATTGCAGCGCGGCAGCAGCAAGACTTGTCTGGCCATCATCGGCAATCCGGGCGCTGAATTCTCGGGCGCGGCCTATGCCAACTTGATCCGTAGGGCTGTGGAGGACGACGAGATCACGAAAGCGCTGACGCTGAGGCCAGACACCCCGGACATGGTGGTTCGGGAGCTGCTGTCGGCATCGCCACGGCCGGCGCCTAAGGCTTCCAACGCAAACGCTTGCTCGCAAGTATTAGCGACAGCGAAGGGACCTTGCGACACTGAGTACGCCGCTGCGAGGCCGGAGATTATATCGCTCAATCGGAGCGGAAAGCTGAACGACTCGACTGTCAATCGGTTCGCGATCCGGCGTGAGACAGCGAACCTGTTCACGGCCTTGTCGGTGCTGTCGGGAGCACCGATTGAGGCCATCGAGCAGGTTATGGCAGAGTCCGGTTACGAAGGCCCGGTTATGGCGTGCCGGGCATCGCGCTTGAATTGGCAGACCACGCTGGCGGTCCTCAACACTCGCGGCGCGGGGCTTTCACTAGGCGAATGCGCACGAGCTCAGTTGCTGTTTGAAACGCTTCATCTCTCGACCAGCCAATGGTCCGTTCGTTGGGGAGAAATCTCCGCGGGCGCCCACGGTCGCACTGCAAGATCGGCAGGAAACCAATGAAATTCGACGGTCGCAAGGCGTCTCGGGTGCGCATGGACAACAGACAGCCCGTGAACCTGATGGGCTCCGACGGCACCTGGCGCCGAAGCTGCGTCTTGCTCGATATCTCGAACACCGGCGCCAAGATCGAAGTCGAAGGGTCGCTCGATGTTCTCTCGGCCAAGGAGTTCTTCATGCTGCTGTCGTCGACGGGACTGGCCTATCGACGTTGCGAGCTGGTCTGGATCGACGGAACCACGGCTGGCGTCCACTTTGTCCAAGCAAACGGCAAGAAGGCCCAAACGACCGCGAGCGACAGAGGCGCGCACAAACCAACTTGAGCGAGCGGTGTTATCCAAGTGAGCCAATGACCTTGGACCACCGACGAGGCCCATTCAGCCGGGCACCCCACGAACGAAGGCACCAGTCATGCTCGTGCACGTATTGGCCGACACTTCCGAGAAGCTCTTCGGGCTCTGCTCGCTTTTTGGAGGGCAGTTCACCGTTGCCGGCGAGCGGCTCGATGTAGAAGCAAAGCTTCCGCACGCTGCTGCCGCGGTCGTCGTCCGTGCCGACCTGCGGGCGGTCGCAAACATTGCCGCGCTGAAAAAGAGAGCTGCCCGGTTCGCCATAGCAAAGAAGCGCATCTTCCTCGTCGAGCAAACCTCGCACGTTTGCATCTCGCAAGCTTATGCGCTCGGCGCAACGTTGGTGTTGTCTGGCAAGATCGAGCCGGCCAAGCTCCTGGCCGCTTTGGCCGATCCAGCCGGCGGAGAGACTGGGTCGACGAGCGGCATCTCGCAGCCTGACAATGCGGTTGAGGCCGCAGCAACCGCGATTGCGTCGATGTTCACCTCCATCACCCTCGGGGAGCGGGTCGACGTCGCCGGTCCCAAAGAGGCCGGACGCAAGATCACCAACCGGATTTCCGAGCATGGGCTATCCGAATGGCTGGCCACGGTGCGGCGCCATCACGAGGGAACGTTCCAGCACTGCCTGCTCGTGACCGGCGTCGCGGTCGATTTCGGCCTCAGCCTCGGTTTCCGTAAAAGTGACCTTGAACGGCTCTCCACTGCTGCCATGTTCCACGACATAGGAAAGGCGAGGGTGCCCTTGGCGATCCTGGACAAGCCAGGACGCCTCGACGACGAGGAGCGAACGTTGGTCGAAACCCACCCGGCGGTGGGTTACGATGTGCTGAAAGGGCACGTGGACATCTCACCCGAAGTCCTCGATGCGGTCCGGCATCATCACGAATATCTCGATGGCAGCGGCTATCCTGACGGCCTCTGCGCCGAGAACATCACCGACATCGTGCGCATTCTGACCATTTCGGATATCTTTGCGGCGCTGATCGAACACCGGCCGTACAAACCGACAATGCCACGCGCGGCGGCGTACGAGATTCTCTGCGGCATCAGGGGAAAGCTGGAGAGGGCGCTAGTCGCCTCTTTCAAGGATGTCGCGCTTAGCAGATGAATTCTGCTCGAGCCTATGCAGGAATATTCCACGTCTCACTCAAGGCTGATCGGAGGCGGTCTTATTTCCATGCACTTCGGCTTCTGGGCCCATCTTGGACATCCTGACCGGCGCCGATGATGTCCGTTCCCGGAGCTCAACGCTAGCCAAAACGTTGAACTCATTGCAAGTTTTGACGATCCGGGCGGAGCTCGCGCAAAAAGCTACGGTGACGAGCTATGAATGGACCCGTGCAATTCGGCACTATGTCGATTGGCGGGCAGGGACCTCGTCAGGACCGCAACTAAGCTCGCCGCTCGGGGGCTACCTGCTGGCGAGCTAGCCTGAGTCTTTCGGTCCGTTAACGATCGGATCGTCACGGATACGCGCGGTGAATGTCGATGTTGCGTGTCTCACGATCGGAGGCAAATGATGGCTCGATGTCACGTGGACCAGCATTGAGTGACCGCAGAAGAAGTAGTCCGCTGTGTAGCGGGCCAAAATCGGTGCGTGCAAAACCCAATGGCAGTCGGGCGGTCGATTTTCTGCACTCGGACCTGTTATAAAGGGACAGAACTAAGCCGAACTGCAAGCATGCAAACATCACGTCTACAAGAGCGCATCGGCAGGAACGTCCCATGAGCGTGTCCCAACTCACGAAGCGCGTTCGACGCGAGCTGACTTATTTGGACTATCCGGCTCGGGAGTGGACAGTCCCGCGATTTGTAGACGGAGTACCGGTTCTGGACGTGCTGATTGTCGGCGCTGGACAGAGCGGACTGGGAATCGCGTTCGGTTTGAGGCTTGAGCGCATAACAAACTTCAGGATCATCGATCGCCGCCCACGCGGTTTCGAAGGACCTTGGCGCAGTTTCGCTCGGATGGAACGGTTGCGCACGCCGAAGGAGGTGACTGGAATTGATTTCGGCGTCCCGAGTCTAACGGTACGGGCCTGGTACGAGGAAAAATTTGGGCGGCGAGCATGGGGTCGCATAGATACCCTCCCTCAGGAGGTATGGCGTTCTTATCTGGATTGGTACCGAGACGTTCTGGATCTCCCGGTTGAGAACGAGGTCGAACTAATCTTGATTGAACCGGCGGATGGTATCTTCCTTGCCCATCTTCGTCGTTCCGAAGGGATTGAGCGGGTATATGCAAGAAAGATCATTCTTGCGACAGGCTTTGAGGGAAGTGGCAGGTGGGCCGCTCCTAAGTTTCTGGTCGCTGATTTGTCGGAAGATCTTTATGCACATTCGGCCGATGATATCGATTTTCGCAAGCTTACGGGAAAACGCATTGGCGTCCTTGGTGCCGGGGCATCGGCCTTTGACAACGCAGCTCTCGCGCTTGAGGCGGGCGCGGCGCGAGTAGACCTTTGCTTCCGCCGTTCGGAGATGCCGCGGGTCAACCCACTCACTTGGATGAATTTTGCCGGTATGTTGGGCCACTTCGGTGAGCTGACGGACCTGGACCGCTGGCGGTTCATGCGCCACATTCTTGACGAGCTTCCGGTCCCCCCCACACAAGACGCTTATTGGCGATGCCGCGAGTTTGAGAATTTCGCCTGGCACCCCGACTGCGCATGGACTTCCATCGACGAAGCTTGCGGTACTGCAAGGGTTCGAAGCAGGAATCGCAGATTCGAATTCGACTTCATGATTTTTGCGAGCGGTGTCGAACCGGATCTCTCAGCGCGTCCCGAGCTCGCCCTATTTTTTGAACAAATAGCCCTTTGGCGCGACCGCTTCACGCCTCCATCGGGCGAGGAAAGCGAGTCACTCGCACGCTATCCCTATTTGGGTGACACCTTTGAATTCACGGAGCGGCACCGCGGCGCCGCTCCGTTCCTTAGAGGAATACACAACTTCACGTTCGGAGCGTTTCTGAGCCACGGCATATCAGGAGCGGCCATCACGGGTATAAAGTATGGAGTGCGGCGGCTGGTAAACGGAATCGCGCGTGATCTGTTTTGCGACGACTCGGCCAATTATTACCGCGATCTGCTGTCATATCAGACGCCTGAGCTGCGGACCTTGGACAATGCGTTTGTTTGGCTGAGCCAGCTTGGCAGTGACGCTGCGAATTTCGACAGCTTCGCCAATCAGCTGGATCAGCACCAGTTTGCCACGCTGCGTGGCTTGTTGCTACGATCAACGCCACAGCACGAATCTCCGGCTGCAAAGTCCGCCCGACCTGCCCCAACGAAGCGCCCGCCGCGAACGACGCAGCTCAAGAAGAAAAAGGGGAGGTGACATAGCGACTTTATGCTCGCGAGGTGCGACGCGACGATCTATTCTACGCTCGACGGATGCTCGGTGGACAGAAAGCCAATTGAGTATTGTGGAAATGCCGTTTGACTAAAGGTCGTATTGGAGAATATTGTAGTTTGTTGCCTTGCACGTAGTGATCACCGCCTGACGACCACCATCATCGTGAGGTTAGCAATGGCCTTCATCGCATTTACGAAAGTGATCGATTTTACTACATTGACCGCCAAGCAGCGGAGAGAACTCAAAACCATTCTCGGGAAGCGTGAGGATCAGCTCAAAAAGGCGATCAAGGATGTCGAGAGCGCCCTTAGCAAGCTTGAACGAACGGGTCGGAAGTCTCGAAAGCAGTCGAAGGGCAGGCGTTGATCGGGCGCTAATCAATTTGCGCCGGCCATGATGTTGGGCGGCGTTGGCTAGCATTTGCCGTGATCTGGCTTCTCTTTCGGTGCTGAAATTGAGCTTAATTCGTCCACGAGATTCCTGGCATCTTCCAGATCGGGCATATCCCGACCGTCGGTAAACCAAGAGTATATTGGTTTTGCGAGGGATGTAGCTTCGAAATATCTGCCTTCGTTACACCAATGCCGCGCGAGGCAGATCGAGGCACGCAACTCCCACCAGCGGGCTTGCTGTTGCCGCGCAATGGCCACTGCTCGCTTCAGTTCGACCTCTGCCTGGTCACGCCTCCCGAGTATTAGGTTGATGCTGCCCCTAAGACGGTACAGCTCGGCCTCAAAGAACCTCTCACCTGTTGCTTCGGCCAGCTGAACGCCTTCGTCCAGCAGACGGAGTCCGACTTCAGGTTCTCCGAGCTGGGCATGGGCGAAGGCGAGATGGCCCAAGTACACAGTGCGGCGGCATCGCTCAGAGTTGCGGTAAGTTGCCGCCAAGGCGCTGCGCATCAGTTCAATCCCGACTTGAAGGTCTCCTGCTTGGGCTAACAGTGCTCCACGGAAAAAACGTGCTCTTCGTTCGATTGCCGCAAATTCATGCTCGATGCTGAGCGATATCGCCTCATCGGCGTGAGCCAAGGCGCGCTTTGCGTCGCCGCCGATTGTGCCCAAAACGGCTATGTTCCCCAGAGCCAGGGCTGTCGTAAAGCTTTGTTCTCTCGTTCGGGCAAGAGTCTCTGTGCGCTCGACGATTGTTGTAGACTGTTTAGGATAGCCAAGGACCAATAGCGTCGTCGAGAGCCACGCCAGGCTATTCACCGCGTCATCGACTCCGAAGCGGCGATAGGTCGAGATCGTGGCTGGATTGGTTGCGCATAGTGCGAGGGCGCGATCGAGGTGTTGGCGTGCATCGGCGAAGGCACCCGTGAAATGCAACGACTGCCCAATGAACCGTGTGGCTAGGACGGACACGCCGGGATGCTCATACTCTGTGGCCAACGCGAGGCAGTGCCGGGCGTCCTCCAGCGCTGAGCCATACTCCGCGCGCATGAAGTGGGCTAGGTAGTTGCCCCACAGGATCGTCATCCGTTCTTCTAGGCTGGCGCTTTCGCCAAGCAGCGCGCGAGCCCGTGAGAAGACCCGCGACGTTTCAGGCGCGGCATCACCCTCAGTCGCGGCAACTGCAGGCCCAAGGGCCAGATAAAAATCTAATTCTTTGCGGTCCCGTTGTGGCGAGCTCGGCAGTTGCTGGGTTAGCTCCATTCCTCGCGTGAGATGTTTTACGGCCTCGGCATTGGAAGAGCGGCCGAGCGCGCGCTTTCCAGCCTTGAGCCAATAGTCCGTCGCTTGCTCGAGCATGCCGGCTTCAGTGAAATGGTGCGCAAGGATTTCAGGGTCGTTCACGACGGCATCCTTGAATCCGTTCTCTAGGGCGCGCGCTATCTGAGCATGAAGTTGCCGTCGCCGTCTCTTCAGCAGGCTTTGGTAAGCCGCATCCCTGACCAATGCGTGCTTGAAGCTGTACATTGCATCCGGCAGCTCACCTTGGCGGAAAATAAGTCCGGCCTCCTCGAGTTCGGCGAGGGAATGCTGCAACCATGGGTCCTCTCGAGCTACCACAGCCAGCATCAAGGAATAGGAGAATTCGCGACCGATGGTGGCGCCGATCTGGGCGATCTCCTTCACCGAGTGCAGGCGGTCGAGCCGCGCCATCAGGGAGTCATGGAGGGTTTCCGGGATGGCGAAAGGCGGTAACGGCCCCCTGAGCTGATAGCGATCCTGATATTCAACCAGGATGCCTGCTTCGATGACAGCCTTTGTGAGTTCCTCCACAAAGAGCGGGTTTCCGTCAGTCTTTGTGACGATCTCCTTCATCACGTCGATCGGAAGCGCGCGACCGTTAGCCACCTGCGTGGCCACACCTTTGACATCATCTGGGTTGAGCCGTCCGAGGATCAGGCTTCCGACATTTGCAAGACCAGTCCAGGGAGGCTCGAACTCTGGTCGAAAGGTAACCAGCGCAAGAATAGGCAACTGTCGGGCTCGCTCTACGACGAGGTCGAGCAATTCGAGGGTGGTGTCGTCGGCCCACTGAACATCTTCGAGGAGCAAGAAGATCGGCTGTTTGCGCGAACGGCTCTCGAATTGATCGAGGAGCGCGGCAAGCGTTCGGCGACGCTGCTGGGCGGGGCTTAGCTGCAGTTTCGGATAACGATCCTCGCACGGAATCGATAGCAGCGCGGCAAAAAGGGGTACCACCGTCTGAACTTGCGTCGCTCTCAGCGCGAGCAGCGCCTCCAGCTTGTCAAGCCGCATCTCGGCCGAATCGTCCGCCTTAAACCCGGCGCTCCTTTCCAACTGCTCGACCACGGGATGAAGTGCGCTGTTGGCGTGATAAGGCGAGCACTGATAACGAAATTGCATCTGTGGTTGATGCTTAGCTGCACGCTCAGCCAGAGCGGCTGCTAGGCGCGATTTCCCGATACCCGGCTCGCCGGAGAGGAGAACAATCTGGCCTTCGCCGGTGCGAGCCAAACGCTGACGTTCCAACAGGAACTCCAACTCGGAATCGCGGCCGATGAGATGGGCGCGCTCTGCCGGACGCACCGCTTCAAAGCGGCTCTCGGAAGCGGAGAGGCCCTGAACGGCCCACGCGCAGACGGGCGCGCTGATGCCCTTGAGCTGGTGGGCCCCAAGATCGCGAAGATTAAAGATATCGCCAAGGAGACGGCGCGTCGAATCAGCGACGACCACTGTATTCGGCTCTACCAAGGCTTGCACGCGAGCCGCGATATTAGGAGCGCCCCCAACGACGGAATGCTCCCGAAGCTTACCCTCGCCACCCAGGTCGCCGACTACCACCATGCCGGTGGCGATGCCGATACGCACGGCGAGAGGTTCTCCTGCGCGGGTTTCGAGCCGTGCGACGGCAGCAATGATATCCAGTGCAGCTCGCACCGTTCGTTCGGGATCGTCCTCGTGCGCAATGGGATAGCCGAAATACGCAAGGATGCCGTCTCCGCGAAAGTCGGCGAGAAAGCCGTCATAGGAGCGCGTGATGCGAGCACAAGCAGCGTGATAGGCATCTATGACGGCGCCCATATCTTCCGGATCAAGCCGTGCCGTCAAAGCGGTCGAACCGACTAAGTCACAGATCATCACCGTGAGGTGGCGGCGTTCCGCGTACTGCGCAACTGCAGTATTCGCATCAGCCGAGGGAGGGCTGGAGGGAAGCGCACTGATCGCATTCATCAGGCGCTTGCGGTCGCCAAGTGGGATGCCGATCTTTTCGAAGTCGCCTTCTGTCAATTGCGGCAACACATCGCAATCGATGGCATTCGCGATGAATAGGGACTCATGCTGTCCCAGCCCTAGCCTTCTCAGCCAAGTCTTGATTTCCATGGCCGGACCCTGGTGTGTACGAAAGTTTCAGCATGTCAGAGCCAAACCTTGGTTCGGCTACTTCATCGCATTCGAATATCCATTCAAAGCAGTTCGGTCTTATCGCACCGACAATAGCATGCTGTCTGGCCTGTATATGTGAACAGCCTCGCAATTCGTCGCACCTAAATACCTCTTGAAGCATGGTAAGTGTTCCGTCCGACGGCTGTGGCTGTCGTTTCTGTCCCTACATCGCTCATGAGGAGATCCCATGGTGAGCGACGAGGGTGGCACGGTGATGTCGAGCGCTCCGCAGTCTCCATGTTGATCAGGAGCCCGAATTGGTCGACCGCTCAACCGGCAGATTGGGGAAGCTCGCCGCCGTTAAGGCTTTTGAAGTTCAATCATAGAAAGCCAGAGGATATCCACTCCTCTAGACTCTCCACGGCAAGTAGTTGGAATGGGACAGATTTCAGTTGACTGCCTGGGAGTCGGCATGAATTTCTACGGCGACTTGCTACGAGTTAAATCTGCCAATGCCAGCTCGAGCTCGATCGCTACAGCTGCTCTTGCTCATAAGAGAGTTCAACCAATTGAAGCTCTCGCTCTGTTTGATCCAAATCATGGTCGGAATCGCCTGGAGTATGGGACAGTCCGAAGGCGTGATCTATCGAAGACGTTGACTGCGACGTGGTGTCTCGTTGGCGGCGAACACATAGCGCGAGTTGGCGCTGGATGCCTCGCCGCGGCCTACCTGAAAAACGCAGCAGACTGGTCCGTCCCATCCTCAACGAAGGGCAGGTGGCCTGAGGAGGCAGGAGCTTCCCGGGCACCACCTGAAGTCGGAATGCGCCTGATCCGTGCCGTATAGGCGCTCCAGCGGCTCAGGTTTGCCCGGTGGTGCGCGATGCGCAAGTAACACACCGTCAATCGCCCAGCGCTAGAACAGGTCCTATCGCGGACTGGTGACGAGCACTGGGATAGGAATGGGAATTGAGAGCCCGGCGGACCTAGGCCGGCGGGTTTTTCTTTGATCAGATCGGGCCCGGGGCAGGCCAGTCCACGATGACTAAGTTTCACCCATGTGTATGATTCCCTTGGGCGGGGCTTGATTCGTCATGCTGGAAGCCATTCTCCTATTGCTGGAAATTGGGGCCGCAGCCCTTCTGCTGATCGCCTTCTGGGGACTGCAGCATCACGTATGACTGCGCCTCGGGGGCCTAGCGCCTCGAGGGCCGCCGGTTGACGCAGCGTGCTTGCTGTACGCGACTGTGATGACTGTTAGGAAAGGCCGTGTGAAGTAGTTCACAAGCGGGAGGTATTCCTGAGCCTAGCGTGCGTGCTTCCACTGGAGGGAAGCGCAATGAAGTGGAACTTGGCAACCTGTCGAATGCTCGCGCTGACCGCCGCTGTTCTGGTGGCGGCTGGTACTACTATGGCCGTCGGTACTCCTCGTGGAGTCCATGAACCAATGTTGGGGTCCGATTGGCAATGCAGCCGGACCATGCTGCTCGTGACCACGTGTGCGCACTGAAGCATTGATCGGATAGCCGCAGACGCGTTCGGCAAGGCCAGCGGGCGCTGGTTCACACATCTCGGCCCTCACGAATATCGGCCTAACAATCAATTAACGAAGAACCCATAGCGTGTTCCGCCGCTGACCTGCATCCCGTGACGCACGGCGAGGTGGGTCTAGGACGGGGCCGATACCATGGCGGACCTAAGGGAAAAATTGGACAAACTCCGTGCCGATGCCGCGGATTTGGCCCTTATGAGCAGGCGATCGAGCGACCCGCAAAAGCGCGCACTTTTCGAACGCTTGGCAGATGAGCTCGCCATAGAGGCTCTCGAACTCGAGCAGGTGGTGCAGCTGCAAAGCCGGCGCTCCGGTCACAGCGACATGGATAAAGTCGTGCCCCTCCGCGTACGTCCAGATCGTCGCTGACCCAATCCCGCTTCCCCTTGTGGGCCACCGCCGCAGGCACATTGCGGACGAGGGGGCGGGGCAGTCCGGGAAGATGCCCGGCATCCTGGGCAAGTTGCCAACGCTGCTGTTGAGCGGGGCGAACAGGCGACGAGTCGCGTGCACGTTTCTCTTCATGGAGTAGAGATTGGACACGATCGAGTCTCCGAAGCTGCCTGGCGGGGACGGGAGGCCAGTTGCAGAAGAGTGGCTGCCGGTGGCCCGTAAGCTCCGTCGCCGCGCGGCTTTGCTTAGTCTGCTATGGATCGCCCGGGGGCGGCATTCTTTGGCTGATCGCTATTCATGAATGCAGCGGCCTCGTCGACGCTGCCATCACCTCGGCGGTCGCGGACTGATGGATCATGTGTCCGGCACCAGCGATGCGGTGCAATCTGCTTTGCTCGCTATTGACGTGCAGTCTGGCCGATTGCCTCTCGAAGTCAATTATCCGGTCATCTTCGCGGCTATGGCCTGATCTTGGACATCCGTCGTAATCATTGCAGTGGGCCTTCTTCCCAATGTGATCGCGGCGCTCAATTTGTCTGCCGCTTTTGAACCGAAGCCTGGTCGATTAGGAAATCGTCCAACTTCCGGCCACCTCGAAGCTGCGGCCGCAGCCATCGAGGCAGTCTGCCGCGGCCGGACCATGTCTCCGCCGGGTTCTTTGGGTTGCCATATTTGGGGCGAACGGGCGGGTATGGACGGCGCTTACGATCGAACCGTACAGCTTTCTCGGCCAGTCCAATTTTGTGGAGCCGCTCCTCCAACCGTGCTTTTTGCACCAAAATTTTCTGACTGAGGGTGGCGGCGACCTGTTGGTGAAGTATCCAAAGTTCGTCAAGGGAAAGCGAATTGAAATGCTCGGTGTTCATCGCTCGATCCAACTCTTGGGGGAAGGCCCAGGCAGACAAGTCGGGAATGAAGGAGCAGACAAGCCATCAGTTATATAGTCGTCGTACAATCCACATTTAAATGAGGAGGTAAACGGGAGAAAGGCGCGATGGCGGTAATATCGTGACGGAGCATTTAATTTGGTGCCAGGCGAATCCTCACCCCGGCCCGCACACCGGCATCGTATTATCCACAACCTACCGCTCGACCAGTTGCGCTTCCACATTGCCATTGCGAAGGTGAGCGCAAACACTGCAGCGAGTGATCAACCGGGCGGCCGCGTCGCGGATCGCGAGCGGGATCGACGCCCCACGTAACGCATGTGGCTCGACTTAATTGAACGCGCTGCCCCGTTTTGCAACCGAAGAGTGTTGGATGGCCTGTTAACTCGGATGGCCAGGAGCACAATTAATCCATCACGTTGCCAGATTTAAGCCGCATCGGAGCCCATGTCGCCGCGAAGGCTCGTGCCGAGTAGGGGGCGCAGCACCGGGAGTTTTCGATGTCCCGTCATTTGCGATTTTACTTCGCCGGTTTAGTCCTTGTCGGAGGTCTTCCGGCGACACCAGCGTGCTCCGACCCTTTTACTAACTTGTTCAATATTGCTCCGCGCGAGCCCGCTGCAACCTCATCGGTGCAGCCGGAATGCCTGCCGCGGCCCGGCAACTCGCATGGCCCACGTCAGCACTGGGTCTATCGGCGGGACGGCCACCGCAAATGCTGGTTCCTAGCCGAAGGCACCGCGACAGTGCGACAACCGGCTCATGGTCGTGTGGCCAACCGCGCCGCCAGCTCCGTCGAGAACGAGGCCGAGCAGCAAAGGGCGAGCCCCGTGATCGATGCGCGCGCGGAGTTGCCAAGCTCATCGGCGGCCGAGGGGGCTCAGCAGACGCCGCCGGCACACGAACTCAAGGTGGCCGATGCCGCTTCTGTTTTCGATGCGGGCACGCCGGCCCCCATGCCGGCGCGACCCGCCGCGGATCTTCCTATCACCCAGCTCACGCCCGAGCACTCCGTGCCGCCCCAAGTTGACGTGGAGAAGCTTGCCGCGGCCGCGCGAGCCGACTCACCTCCAGCTATCCCGATGGCCGCGCACAATGAAGAGGTGCGCGACGAGCCGCGCAGCTGGACGGTAACCTCGTTAGGTGTGCTGCTGATGACGCTGGGGGGCTTTTCGATTTTAAGCTCGAACCGCACGGTTCGGCAGACGGTAAAGCTACGCCACCGATGCGCGTACACTGAGCGGGTTAGTTGACGCAGCCCCGCGATCGATGAGTTCACGCCGTTATAGCCGAATTGCCACACGTACAAAGGTTCCGCGCGCCTGCACTCAGTTCGGCGCTGCCTTAGACGGACATTCGATTAACCTGACGATCCCCTTTTTGGATGGGACTGCCATCATGCGGGTACAAAGTGTTCGTGGTGGACTGCGGCAAGTGATCTGCGCAGCAAAGCTTGACTGTATTGACGAGCAAGCGGCGAGACGTCGAGCCTAGCAAATGTATGGCGAGCACGACGTGCAGCTTTGGGAAGGCGATCGGCTTCCTCAAATGCATTCGCCAGCTCTTCTGTACGGGGCGAATAAGGACGTCGTGCGCTACCGCACTGGCCTCCATCGTGACGTTTCCCGGTCCGCCGTTCGGGGAAGCTGGCTCGCTCGATGAAGCCAAGCGCGCCGCTTCAAGGTCGCCTGGGAGAACTCCAAGGCGAAACATCGGCCAAGCTGATCGATATCGCCTCGCTGATCGGCGTCTTTGGTAGCTCCAAGTTGCTCGGGGAGCTTTTCCTTTCAAGCACGCAACACTCTCCGCGCCCTCCGCTCCTGAGATTGCCACATCCGCCGCTGAGATGAAAAAGACCGCAGGATCAGCTCATCTCCTGCGGCCTTTATTGTCCCGGGAAAATTGAGTGCTTACGTAATGGACACTTCCAGCCCCGGCTGTTGGCGATGATTGCAGAACCTGGTTTGCGGGTTGAGTCCAAAACATGTGTTCCGAAGCGGAACATGGGAGGCTGTTGCGCCTGCGCCACGTCTTGCCCTGATGCGGAAGAGGGCGGACGCATAGCCCGACGTTCTGCCGTGTTTCATCGAGAGTCCCACCCAGTATTCTTGCGGGCGGTTGAGACGTTGGAATCGGTGTAAATTCGGGGAAATGGTGAAAATGCAAGTCCACCATCAACCGTAGCACCAAGCACGGCCGACAAGGAGGGAAGCATGGTTGCAGCTCTGCAGATAAACTTTGCGCTGTGGGGAATGATTGTTTGCGCCGCCTGCGAGTTTCTGCAACTGGCCGAACTATTTTAGAACAGCGGAAGCCTCCAACTAACCACTCTGAAACGTTTATGGGCCATGGTACGCGCACCGGTCTTAACTGCGAGTGGGCCGGTACAGAATGGGCCCTAGCGCATCCAAGCAGCGCTAGGGCTTTTTCGTCGAGCCGTGACTCGGACCAGAGCGAACAGCTCGGGTTCACGCCCCTCTATTTTTTTCACTCGCGATCTTGGTACTTTTCACTACACCGGAAATCACCGCGCTTTACGAGGTCGACCTCTTGAAGGGGCGCATAACAGTGAAGCAGGGCGTATTGGTTGGTATATGGCGCAGGTGAGCGGACGCAAACGTTCGCGCCAACCGGTAGATCGACCAACTGGCCATCCATCAGCATGTAGCTGCAATTGTCTTTTGCTTTGTCTTGTCCGCCGTAGTGTCATCGGCCCTGGCTGCGCCCAGTGAGGCGAACGCCAGGCCTGCGATTATAAGTGCGCGCATCTGGTTCCTTTTCTTTCCACACCGGACGTTCTGCCCTGCGCTTGGATCGTATCAGGTGCCGCGTGATCGTTCAGCTCCGGTTCTGGAGGCGGAAATGTTCAGTCGGAGCAGCGTAGAGTAAACCTGCGCCTCGAGCGGTTCATCCTGCTTCGGAGCCGACCTTCGACGCGGCGGCTTGCCGGCGGGTCCTCGCCGGGCGGCCGGGCGCCTTCTCGCTTACGGGTAGGCCTCGGCTGAAAGCCTTTACTCGATGTTGGCCAAGATCGACGCCATGTTTGAGTAAGCGGGATGCCATGAAGAAGTCGGAGGCGCATCACAACACGGGCGAGGTGCTGGTAGGGCATCGGTGGTGAACCTCATCAACACCAGGAAACCTGACAAGAACTCAGGTTCCGGGAGCCTTTGCTATGGCCGTCTTCTGGCCGACACTGAGGCTACCGTCATTCGCCCCCATCCGGGTCCTTGGAGACATCGGCATTTGTCGAGCATCTCCAAGCGAAAGATGTGCCACATAATTTTGTATTACTTGTGCGTCAGCTTACCGGTGGAATCATCCCACGCGCGTCCGCAACGGCGCATGGCGCCGCGAAGGTCCATGCGGGTTAGCGACGTTGCAAGGGGGAGGGGAATGGCACTTTTCAGCCACGATCCGTGCTTGCTCACCGCGGCTTTCCCGTTTTACACGCATCTGCAATTCAGAATATGGGTCTAAATTGCGGCTAGGGCAATCGCGAGCATGGTCCGCGATCTGAAAATCGTATTGTCTCGGATTGATCTGTCGCAAATGCTGACACTCGACCAAAGACTATATTGAGACCCGTTTATGGAGCTCTGCCATGATCATAGAGCGCCGTCACATGAGGATGGAAGATCGCGATTTTTTTCCCGTGGCAGTTAAGGTTCTCGAGCCTCAAGATTGGACTGAGATCGCTTCAGCCGCGACGAGTCACAATGACCCGCTATTCAGCGACGTTGCCGAGGAGCGGTTTGACACGCTGCGCGCACATATTTTGCGGCTTGAGCAGGAGGCTGACGCGGAGCGTAAGTAATCGCTACGGCGTCGCGCAATGCATTGTGCCGCGCGACGCTGAGGCCAACGGCGCAAGGGAGAGTCAGAATTGGGCTGCGCCTTTCCTTGCGCGCTCATATACGCGTGCGGCCCGAAGCGGGAGGGTATGATGCCGCTGCACACCAACAATCTCGAATCGACCATGCGATACCCCGGCCCGTAGCATCCAGATCCGTCGTAGTCGATCTTTCCCTTGCTGTATTCCAGCATTTTGACAGGCTGGCCGGTGGTTAGCTAGTCGTAGACGCACTTTGCTTGCGTGTACCTGCGCTCAGCCGAGGATTGTTGGTCCAGAGCGATGACAATGGTCGTCACGATGCCTGCTATTCCAATGAGCCCAGCAAGGGCAAGACCCACGCGCTGGAAGCCGCGAATAAACCGAGCCCCCGCTGTGAGCGGAGGTCTCGGCGGGGCTATTGGTCCAATCTCTCTCAACTGGGCCACCATCACGTCCCGCCATCCGGCAGCTGAAATCTCTTCTCGACGGCCGCAGCGACGCAGCTGGACGAATACATGACCACAGAAATCAGAGCGCTGGTAAAATACACGATCGCTGCCAAAACCATGTCGATCACCGTCCTGCTGGACGCTAGGATGGCGAAGCAGACGACAAGTGAAACGACGCTGACCACTACCGTGAAGACGTCTCCAGATCTGGCTGCGTAGATTAACGGCGCGATCGCGGTCAAAAGGAAGGACAAACCGATCGCCAATATCCCGATGGAGGACCCGCCGGAGGCGAGAGAAGGCGCGATCTGCTCGCCTAATGCCTTGATGTCAGGTCGTGGCAGCTCCCCCGAATATACCAGATAAAAATAGCCACCCACGATCGTCACTAATAGGCAGATCACAAGTACCTTAAACGCGAACTTCACGTACTGCATGGCCTGCTAACCTCTGTTGCCGACGCTTGAAGGCCTGTTTGAATTTTCTAATCACCGCGGGATTTCGGTCATGTTGCGCCATATCGGCCGGGCCTGTTGCCCTGGTTAAGCGTGGCGTTTCTAGCATTGCTTATGCCACGAGAGCCCTAAGTGTTTCCTTCCAGCCAGTCGAATGCACGATGCGCGCCGTTTGGAGAGACGCATCCAAAATTTGCTTCTTCGACAGCCGAGAAGCCGCCTCCCAATCATGTCCGAATACGTAAATCGCGTTGTCGCGACGGATGCTTTCGAGGACCACTAGATCTTGTGTTTTGAATTCGTATGCAATGCATCGCTAAATCCATTGACTCCGACGTATATGGTGTTCGGTCCAAGGGCCTAAGGTTTCCTGGCGATCCTGAATGACAGCCGCCACACCTTCAGATGCCCTGCGCGACGCGAAGGTAAGGTGGCTCTTCATTCTACTCCATGGGTACTCGCCTGGAGGCAAGAGATTCCAGTTGATCTGTTTTATGTGTGGGGGAACGAGCGACTTCAGGTCGGTCGCTGTGATTTCGCAGTAACCGATCAGCTCAAGAAATAAATTGATGACGTGTTTTAGGTCTTCTGCGTCGTCGACATTAACAGTCGGAGAAACGATGAGGACACGAGAATCGTAGCGTCTGACCGTGACCTCTACAGAAGGTGGGGGCGTGACGATGCGCGGATAACACTCTTGGTGAATATCCCTGAAATCTTCCTTCTCTTTGCTTTGTCCCCTTCCTGACCACTGTTTCCACTTCCAGCGAACTGTCCGAATGTATCGAGACTCCTTCGGTTTTGTTCTTGTCCGGTTGCCATTTCCCATCCGCGTTGAAGCGAGAGACCGGACCCCTAATCAGCGGAAGTAGCGTGGTCCCGTCAGGAGAGTCTTCAGCAAAGCCAACGCGCAGGCCGACTCTTGAGCACCTACCGATCGATTTGCGAGATTGCGGCGCTGCTCCTCTGCTGCGATGTCTGACTGAGCTTGGGTCGCCTCTTGGTTAGCTTCGGCCACCGTCATTTTTCCCGCCTGCACGCGTTCGGCTATGACAGCTCGCGTGGCGCAGTATTTATCGAACAAGTCGGTGTAGGTCGTGAAAGGCCTGATCGCCAGCGCGGCGGTGGCGTTGCACTTGTTCTTCTCGATCATGTTTTTGGTGCCTTCGGGGAATTGCACCTTGCAGTTTTCAAAGGCCTGCTGCATGGCCGCAGCAGCTGCTGCTTGTTGCTGCTCACGCTTCGGCGCGCGGCAAGTCCGCAGCCGCCCAGCGCGACGCAAAGCGCCGCGACGCCAAATCTACGCATGTGAAAAGCCCCCCGGCTAAAAACAACAGGGCGCACTGAACCTCAACCAATGCGCGAAATCAATAGGTTGCGCGCGTAAAATGCCGCAACTTGGGAAAAATATGCAGGCCTGTGGACGAAGGCGGAAGCGCCCCGAGGCGGGTGTTTGTTCTGCGCATGCGGAGGAGCTATCGGATGATCAGCGTGCGGAGGTAGCCGCCAGACGGTCGGCGGCGGTTCTGCAGGCGGCCAAATAGCCCTGATTTGCCATTCGGCCCGCTCCAGCCGCAAAGCTTGGGCGGGGCCCTCCGCAGGCGAGCCAGAACAGTAAGGGAGAGCGCTGCCGGGCTCGAAATGCCAGTCCCCCCGGCGGCGCTCTTGTCTCAGACTGGGCACTGAAATCCCACTCCTGTTCAACTCTGCAATGATTATGCCACAGGTTGATGACAGCGCCTTCCTCGACCGCCGGTCCGTGCTGGCGGCACAGGAAGCGCGACCGGCAGCGGCTGATGCCACATCGCCTGCGGTTGAGGCGGTAACCTGACGTCAATAGGTACCGCCTTACGATGCAGCATCGCGGATTGGTGACGAGTACCGCGGTACGCATGGGCATAGAGAACTCGTCGGCTACCGGAGCCGGCGGGTTTTCATTTGAGCAAAAGGGGGCGTTAGACCGCAGCCTTCGGCCGGGTTACGAGTGAAAGATAGTCTTATCCCCGGCTTTGCTGACAATGAGAACGCCATACCGTAGGGGTTTTTTCCAGATCGCCACCCGTTTCGCCTCTGCGATTGCGTCATCGTCATTTAGAGCCTTGATCGGAAAAGAATCGCAGGTCACCCCATCCGGCTTCGTCACGTCAGGAAAATAACAATCCATCATGAAATGAGACATCTGCACCTCCCGACCTTGAGCCGATCAGGCTACCTTTTCCGCTCGCGATCTTCGTACTTTTCCCTACACCGGGAATCGCCGCGCTTTACGAGGTCAATCTCTTGAAGGGGCGGATAACAGTGAAGCAGCGCGTATTCGTTTGTATATGGCGCGGGTGAGCGGACGCAGACGTTTGCGCCAACGGGTAGATCGACCAACTGCCCATCCATAAGCATGTAGCTGCAGCTGTCTATTTTCTTTGTTTTGTCTGCGGGACCATCATCGGCCGCCCCGGCTGAAACTAGCGAAGCGAGGGCGACGCCGGCGATTATGAGAGCTACGCATTTGGCTCCCTTTCCATTCGAACGCGCTACGAATGTCTGGCGCGGCCGTAGTGTCCGCAAGCGATTTCGGTCGTTAGCCACCGCGGCCGACATTGGAGGAGGCATTATCCAGCCATCGCCGCGTTGCATCGTCACTCCATCCGGGGACTGCGAAGCGCGCCCGAGAATTGACATCCAGGCTCGGACGTTCCGCCGCGGGTTGACGTGCCCGAGAGTGACGCACCTTTGCAGCGTCGGCCGACGTGCACAGGAGCACCACGAAACTCACCGCCAAAGCAGAGCGCATAGCATCAGTTCCAATCCCGCAACTGCCCTATCTGATGCTCTGACTGTTTCCCCACAAGCTGCACCGGCTTCACAACTACGAGAAGGAGGCGAAAGCGCGCGAGCTACCAGGCGTCGTGGGGAAGCTCTGGGATGTTGTCTCTCAGCAGCGCTGGCAAATATTCATTCTCCGTTTCAGCTGATCTTCATCCGCTTGCTGTCGGGCGTTTTCTTCTTCCCAGGTCATCGGCTTAGACACCAACGAAGGTTTTTGCCCCATTGTGTTGGCACGCTTGCGGGTCCGTTGGTTGGGCAGGGAAGTCTCGGGCGGTGGTGGATATAGCCCGTCTGGCCCCGCCGCCCCCTGCTGGGCAATGCAAGCATTTCCGGATGCGCAGCAAATCGCGGCCAGCAATAGACCAGAACGGATGTTCATGGGGCTCCAAGCGCCAACTCGCGCCGTAAATCGCTTAGTGTCCACCTTACCCGCCTTCGCCAAACTGGCCCGCGGGTTCAAGCTAGGGAGCGCGTCGCAAATCACGCCGCCGGACTCGAAATGTGCATCCCGGCGGCGCTTGTTTCAGTCCAGCCCCGAGATGGGGATCAGCAAAAATCCCGGATACTGTTGAGTATGGGGGTGGAGTGTGAAGGTTCAGTTCGCATTGAAGATCGAGGCCCACCGGTCACGCTGGCGGCCCCGCTGTTCTCCGGGCGAGAACAGATTGTGATAATTATAATCTTCGTTTGTTCGCACCGCGTGTATTTATAAGCGGAACGCCCAGAAGTAAGGTCGTCTCAGTTGGCGGCATGGTCCGTATGCGCCGGGTTCACGCTGGCGGGCCTTATACGTTGGTTCCCATCTTTGGAGTGGCAAAGACAGGCCGAACGTCAGCGCCGCGACTACCGCAGCCTTGGCAGATAAACTGCGGTTCAAATCTGCCGGCCATCGGCGTGCGTAGGGCGGGCGCCCTGTTCAAGGCCTGCCTCCACGTCCTCATGTGGCTGTTCTTCCCAGACCAACTCGCCGCATTCGCATTCGAAGATCCGGAGGAAGCCGGGTGGCCTTGAATTCCAAATGCGCTCTATCACCCGTGTCGGTCGGCCGCACTTGGGACATCGGACGGAATCTTGTCTTGATGTCATAGGAACGTCTCGCCACTACGTGGGCAGACTCTGGACGCAGCTTTATGTTCCCCAAGGAAGCCCCGCCGAGTAAGGCAAGGCCGCGCGGCTTAGAGACGGCCCCGGCTTCAGGGGGGCTGGAAGGATGGGCCGGGGCCGCTCCGCCAGCTCAGGAGAGGAGCTAGCAAGACAGCAAGCCGGGCAGTGATGCTAGGTTCCTACGGCTGTCACCAGCCGCACATAGGTGCCGCTCTCATGTAGCTCCAGCCAGCCCTTTTCGACAGCGCACCTAATGCCGGCACCGAACTCTGCGCCGCTTGCCTTGAGCGTGTAAAGGAAGGGGTAGTTGATCTTCTCGATATGGATTCTGCCGTCCTGTACTGCCTCGATGCCCGAAGCCAGCTGAACGAGCTGACGCGCGGCGACTTCCGGATCGGCAAAAGGGCGTTCGGTGACGTGCTTCATCGCTGGAATCAAAACCTCAAGCGTCCATGCTTGGCCTGACTTGCCCGCGACTGTCATGCCAGTTCGGAACGATATGCACAGATCCTGCGGCGCCGCATGCTGAACAGACCAGGCGCAACCCGACGCGCGACCACGGTTGATCCTGCGGGAGTGTATCGAGCCGCACGTCGACCCTACGATGGCAGCGGCCGTTCAGGCATTGGATGTTGCAGGTCACGTGGCCCTCAGCCAGCCATTCAGCGGGGCTGCGGGGCGGATAATGACCGGCCCATTTCATAAATCGGCGAGTGCGCATGCCGCCATCAAAACGGCATCGTAAGTAGCGCGCAAAATATCGATTCCTAGTAGCTCCACGCCCGCGAGAGCTACTGAGTGTCGTGGGTGTGGAAAAGAGAAGGCCGCCCGTGCGGCGGCCTTCTTTCAATTCTTGTGTCTTCGGCTCTGCGGCTTCGGCTTGGCCGGTCGCTTGCCTCTTCGGGAGGCTCGCATTTCGCCGCGAATGGCGATGGCGAGTGCGACCAACGAGCCAATAATCCCGACGAGCCTCGAGAGGTCGTCGAGGGTTACTGGTAACACATGCTTTCTTTGCTCCAGCACCCCGCGGCCAGTGCAACAACAGAATATTAGATCGATTGCGCCGTCATCGCATCCGCTTACTTTACGCGCTCCAGTTTTTCCTGTGGAGACACCGCGCCCAAAGCTCGCGGAGCACGATGCCCAGCAATATGCCGAGGATGAGCCCAAGGAGCGATTGAGCCGGCGGAGCGGCCCCGGCATTAACACCGGCGCCCAAGCCGGGGGCGGCAATGCCGACACATCACTCACGGGCGTTATGCTCAGGATGTAGAGGCCCTCATCCAAGGGTAACAAAGCGGGTTCACGAGCGCGGAAGAAAGTTGTCGATGTGACGATCCCGTCCGCTCTACCAACACGCTTTCGGCGCGATACCAACGGCCCTACCAACAAAGTCACCGGATGGAGACCCCGGAGGGAGCAGCGCCTTGGCTTCGGCGTTTGCCTGCTCAACCATGCCGACTGTGACGCGCCGTCTCTTTCGGTCGAGGGATGAGTGTTGGCCGCGCGGCAACGCCCGATAGCGCTGCCCACCAACTAAGTCAGGTTCGCGCTCCCATCGCTAACCAAGGCGACCCGATATCTTCTCTGGGTGATTAAGTTTTGATCGACTTTTGAACCCTGCAAATTTAACCGCGCTTCCGGTGGGGAGCTTTGTTCATGCAAATCGATTTGAGGTCCGCCGAGCGCAGCCCGGCGAGGGATGCTGAGGTGGAGGACTGCCCCTCCGATATTACAACTGCGAGTAAACCCGCCGCCGCGAAAGACAACGCCGAAAACACGCACTGGCCGCTCATTCCATTTCCTGACGGTTGGTACGCGACGTCGTGAAACGGTCGAGATCGGCGCCTTACGCGTTGGCGCGGGTCGGGTCGCGGCGGATCGACCGCGCCGATCCGTGCCGGCGTTAGTGGCGGCGGATCAGGTATTTGTGGAGTTCGAGCGTCGCGGTACCCAGATTGTGATGGACCCATGGAAGAGAACTCCGCAATGCTAGGCCTCTGATGAGGAAGGAAACCTCGCGGGCGACAGCAGACATTTCTTTGAACAAACTGATCCGAAGGGGCTCGCCGAGGCTGAACGGCGATTTAAGCAGCTCACTGATCAGGGATTTAGCGCCGCAAGGCGGAAGGCGGGCAGTGAACTAAAGGTGACACGGTCGTTTGATCCCACCGCGGAATAGACGCTATTCTATCCGCGTCTCATAAACGCCAGTTTCAGACTCTGCGGGGGACGAGCTTTGTGGTCAACGGCGCACGGCAGACGGTTGCTGACCGGTCCGCCGAAATGAAATGGATCAACGGCTGGCCGACGGCCGCAACCTTCGAAGGGGAGTTCTCCAACGTGACGCGCAGCTACGCCAAAGGGCGTGGTGCGATATGCTTGCTAACATCGCGACTTCCGCTGTTGGCCCGTGGCTGCCCTTCGCTCAGAAAACTGAGGGGGGCAGCTTTCGAAAGGCGAGCCGAACAGCGCAATTCGGCTTGGCCGAGGCAGTCTTTGACCCATGGCCGACATCGCGGTGTTGAGCTATATTGGAGCAGGAGCCAACGTCACTTCGCGATCATCCGATGAATCAGCAAGAAAGTGGCAGGTCGGCGCTAGTGCGCCCGAGGTGTACCAACCGTAGTACTGACAGGACCTGTTCCTCGAAACCGGGCGACCGCGCGATCGACGTTGCTTAGGAGGACGGAGGTAAGCCTCGTCTCCATCCTCTATTCTAGGGAGGCATCAACAGCAGGGAGTTAACATCATGCGCGCATTTGGAGCTGTATGTTTCTCACTATTACTGTCGGCTGTTCCTGCGACTGCGGCAGATCTCAAGGAGGAAATTGGGAAGATAGCTTCAGCATACGAGCAGCACTTCAACAAACAAGATGCTGCCGGGATTACGTCACTCTATACGAAGAACTACCTGCGTGTTTCTCAGAATGGAATTGAGCCCGACAATACCAAGTTTTACGAGGACGGTTTCAAAGCTGGACTTGATCGCCTCGAGGTGAAGGTGACCGAAGTTCAGCCATTGTCAGAAAACATGGCTCTATCAACTGGCGAAGCTCACATTACTGGTAAGAGTGAGAAAGGCGATGCCCTAGAAATAAACGCTATTTGGACTGCTCTTGATGTTCGTGAGAATGGGCAATGGAAGATTCGTATGCTGACGTCGGCTCCTAAGGCAGCGCCGCCGCAGCCGCAGCAAGCGGGGGCCACGGCGACTACAACGGGGAACGCGCCGAGTGGAAAATAGTGCCCACCCGAGAGTAGTTCGTCGTAACCGGCTTTCGCGCCCAAACGGGCGGAGGCAGCAACTGAAACGTGGGTCTTTCGGCCACGGAAGCCGACTCGCATCCGCTGCGTGAGATCAAGGGGCCTCGCCTCTCGAAAATGACGGGGCGGCGCGGCTCCTTGATCGGACCGAACAACAGCTTCTGAGTGAAGACCGGGCTGCAGCAAGGACAGCCCTGCAGGACCGAGTCTGGCCCTAAGCCGAAGAGCGGTTCAGCCGCCGTGATGTCCGACGTCGCTGGTAATGAGGGGCAGAGCAGGTCCGCTCTGCTCAGCCAATTCAGACGTCGACCTGCCCTGCTATTGCGAGTGCATCGTCGACTTCAATTCCCAGGTACCGGACGGTGTTCTCGATTTTGGTGTGCGCCCGGCGTGGGAGCACGCCGAACCTGTTTCCGCTTGAAGCCCTTGAACGAGCTGGCCCTTGGGCTTGCGATGATCGAGGCGAGTTTCGCCAGGAATTTGCCTGGCGCGCGACGATGCGGCGACCGCTCTCGACGTGACGGCGCGCCTGCGAATTGTTCGAAGGTCATTGGATGCATTCCCAGTGGCCGGGGAGCGCAAGCGGCGTGCTCGCCGGATGGACGCCAAAGTCCAAACGGGTGACGCTCCCATTCTCAGATCTCGCGCTCTTGGGCGCGGTATATCCGCTCATCCCTTGAAAGTCCCCTAGGGACATCTAAATATCAGCCACACGCCATCCAGTGGGATGGTGATTGAGGTGTTTAGCGCTATGGCCGACAATGTCCGCGAGTTGCGACCCAAAGCCCCCGACACTGAGAAGATCACGATCAACCTTGGCTACGTCGACCTCGGTCATGTCGATCTTATGGTGCAGGAAGGGTTCTATTCGAACCGGACCGATTTCATCCGGACAGCAATCCGGAACCAGCTCGCGCGCCACGTGGAGGTCGTCAGACAATCCACGGCCCGGAAGAACCTGGACCTTGGGCTGCGCAACTACACTCGCGAGGATCTCGAAGCGGCGCGGCGCGCCGGCGAAATGCTGCAG
Source organism: Bradyrhizobium sp. i1.15.2 (assembly GCF_040548425.1). NCBI lineage: Bacteria > Pseudomonadati > Pseudomonadota > Alphaproteobacteria > Hyphomicrobiales > Nitrobacteraceae > Bradyrhizobium > Bradyrhizobium sp. i1.15.2. Next base: position 26,405 of record NZ_JBEPRQ010000033.1, read on the forward strand.
ATTAATGTTCTGGGCTTAGCCACCATCGCCCAGGACGTCACTCCCGAGTTGGCTCGCGCCACAATCGCGTCGGTCTCGGTGCTGGGTGCCCTTCACGCCACTCCCGCGGTCAAGGCCGCTCTCGCCGACAGAACGAGGTGAACGATGCTGAATCAAGACATAGTCCGCGAAGCAACCTGCCTCACGCGTGCCGGCCAATTGGTCGAGGCCACCGCGCTGCTGCAGCGCATGCTCCAGGGCGGTAGCGCTCCAAGACCGGAGTCTCGCAGCGCCTCTCAGGCTCGGCTCCCGCGGCTCGATCCGCTCACCATCGACGCCACGGCCGAAGTTGTCGAGGAGCGGGAAGCTCCGCAGATTGCGCCGACCCGCTCTGCTCAGGGACGCAGACGCTCATTACCGGTCGACGGCATGCGGGATTTTTCCGGGCTCGGCCTGCGAAGTCCGATCACGCGCGTTCCTCTGTCCCCATCGGACATCGTGCCCGAGAACACACGATTTATCGCCGGTACCTTCAGTAACGCCGCGGGAAGCCGGACCCACAAGCTATTCATCCCAAGCCGATGTCAGGGACAACAGCTTCCCCTGATCGTAATGCTTCACGGCTGCACCCAGTCGCCGGACGATTTCGCGGCCGGCACCCGGATGAACTTCCTGGCGGAAGAGCAGAATTGCTTCGTGGTCTATCCTGAGCAGCCGAGCGGAGCCAACCAGTCGAAGTGCTGGAACTGGTTTCGCACCGGCGACCAGCGCCGCAGCGGGGGCGAGCCCTCGATCATCGCCGGCATTACCCGCGAGATCATGCGCGACCATGCGATCGATCCGAAACGCGTATACGTCGGGGGGCTGTCCGCCGGCGGGGCCGCCGCCGCGATCATGGGCGCAACGTATAGCGACCTGTACGCGGCCGTCGGAATTCATTCAGGCCTCGCGTGCGGCGCCGCGAGCGATCTTCCCTCCGCGTTCGTAGCCATGCGGCAGGGAGGCGGCTTCAAGGCAATTGCGGATAGCAAAATTTCCGTGCCGACCATCGTTTTCCATGGCGATCGCGACACTACGGTGCATCCAAAGAATGGCGACCAGATTATCGAGCAGTCCGCCAGGGCAACGAGGCCGACGACGACGGTACTTCGCGGACGCGTACCCCACGGCCATGCCTATACTCGCACCGTCCTGATCGACGGGGCCGGTCGGACCATTTCCGAACACTGGAACATCGATGGCGCCGGACACGCGTGGTCAGGAGGTAGCCCCGCCGGGTCCTACACTGATCCGCAAGGGCCGGATGCGACGAGGGAAATGCTGCGCTTCTTCCTCGAGCATTCGCTGGGTGGGTAGTATGGCTTCACAGGGCGCTCAGGTTGTCCTCGAGCACGTCGCCGAGCGTCCGGACCGCTTGGCGTCGCCGCCGAAGCCGGCCTCTATCCGCCAGCGCTGGGCGCGACGGGCGAGAAACAGGTCGCATAGATCACCGGGACTTTGGGATAATCCTCTCGGCAACGTTCGGTATGTGCCATCCGTCGATGTCTCCGGGCGGCTTGACGTCCGTGATGAGAACGTCCGCGATAAAGCGGTCCTTTGGAGAGCGCCACGTGCGGAGGCCCGATCGTTCTCAGACTGACGCCGTTGAGCATAGGTCTGGAAGATCGCCAGCTAGACGTTTGTTGGTTGGAGTTGCTACCTAAAATCATCCTCGACAGCGCAGAACGTCCGATTGATCTCAGTTCATGCAGGACTCCAACAATGCAAGGGCTTGGAACGCCACGTCACAAAGCCTGTTGTCCTTTCAGAAATGACCGTTGTGGTCGCCCCCCCATTTTCTTGGAGTGTCAGATGAGCAAACGCAAGCCGGCGACAGCGCCGAAGCGCGCCCGCAATCCGAAAATGGCCGCGCGGGCCCAACAGAACAAGCAGGCCATTGTTCGAAGCCCGAAACAGGATTTACTTCGCTCTGTTGCGGCAGTCTCGATTGAACCGCCCCTTGGGCTTTATGATGACTCTAAACACGAGGTTCCTCTCATTGAGCCTCGGGTGGATGCCTTACCGGATGACCTCAGTCCGAGAATCACGGATAGCGATCCAACGAAAGGCGTTGCTTTAGCGACGGCAAACATGCAGGCGTATCAAGCGAAGCTTCTTGAGATAGCCGCGGCCAACGCGCAATTTGCTTTTGAATTCGGCCTCAGACTTGCGACGATCAAGTCACCGACTGAATTTTTTGGCGTCATTACGGAGTTTACAAACAGACGGCTCGATATGGTCGGGCAGCATTCGAAAGAACTGGCGGCTTATCCGGTCTGGCGCATCAATCCGCCCCAAGAGCTCACCGCTCTGTCGGGACGATAACTGCAAGCCGTATCCGCTGCGGCAAAGGATGGAAGCGAACGCGGATCACGCACGCGCGGTTGCTTGCTTTCGGCTGGGGCGCGCGGCTCACAACGAGGGAGCCGAATCAGCATCGGCCCTAAGCGGCCTCGGTGCGCCCAATCCGAGGTACCCGCCATCGCGCATATAGGTTGACACCATGTCCACAACAGAAGCCGTGCTGATGATCGTTTTGGCAGGACTTGTCGTTTTGATCCTCGGCAACATCGCGTTTCAGGTGGCAGCGGAGCGAAAGAATCCCCCGATCGGCGTCTTTACCGAGTGCGACGGAGTGCGCCTTCACTATATTGAACGGGGCGATACCGCCGCCCCTTGCGTGGTCCTGTTTCACGGGAACGGCACCATGATTCAGGATCTCGTCCTAAGCGGCTTGGTCGACCGCCTGGCCCAAGACTATCGCGTCGTTTGCTTCGACCGGCCAGGATTTGGCTACAGCGACCGTCCGCGCACGCGCATCTGGACGGCCACAACGCAAGCTTCCTTGTTCGCGAAGGCTCTTGATCAGCTTGGAGTGCGCAATCCCGTGGTGCTCGGCCACTCCTGGGGAACGCTGGTGGCAATCGCGCTGGCGCTGCGAAGCGGTTATGCCGTGAGTGGGCTCGTGCTTGTGTCCGGCTACTATTTTCCAACCTTTCGGATGGATTTTTGGCTCATGTCAGGTCCGGCACTGCCGCTGCTCGGGGATCTGATGCGCTACACTATCTCGCCGATCATATCGTGGGCTATTACGCCGAAGCTGATGCGCACGCTGTTCGCGCCGCGTGCCATTCCGCCGAAATTCAAGAATGAATTTCCGATCTCGTTGGCTCTCCGGCCCAAGCAGTTGAGGGCGGCCGCCGAGGAGAGCGCGTTCCTTATTCCAGCGGCTGCGCAGTTGCAGCTTCAGTATCAGGGCATCCGGTCTCCCGTTAGGATCCTGCATGGAAAGGGTGACCGGCTCATCGAGGCCGACCAGTCGCGCCGCCTGCACGAGGTGTTGCCTAGCTCGGTGCTACATCTGGTCGAGGATGCCGGTCACATGGTTACCTATGCAGATGCTGCGGGAATAGCGGATGCCGTGGCGGCGCTGGCGCTCACCGCGCCGGTGAGGACCGCATAGGCTGTCTTGTTGTGATGCCGGTGTCCGGAAGTGGCCAATTTCAGACTTTCCCTTCGGTTCGGAGGTTGTCGCGTCTCAGCGTCATTTTTCGTCACTGCGCCCATCAGGTCGCGAAGCTTTTGCGAGGCGCCAAAGTGGTTGATGTGCCCGTTGAGCAGCCGACTTAATTTGAATTGATCGTCAATCTTAGAACTGCAAAAGCGCTCGGTCTCGAAATGCCGCCTGGGTTGATCTCCTGTGCCAACAACACGATCGAATGAGGTGGTGACTTACGTTTTTGACCCGAAGACGAAGATCGCCATCGTGTCCGGCACGTCCGCAGTCGGGGTCAGAGCGGACATCGAGAAGAGGTGGGCAAATCGACGCGAATGACTCAACGTGGAAATGAGCCATTCGGCCGCTCACGAATCTTCAGCCTTCCTGTCCAATGACGGACCTCTGACAAAGCCGTGCCGTGTGGTAATGTTGAGCGCTAAGGGCGGATCTCATCACGCGTCAGCGGGTGCGGCATCGCGTTTCCCCCTGAACGCGATCCTAGCGGCTTGGAAGGCGGTGGGGCAGGCGCTGCGCCTTGCACACCGGTAACGAACTGCCGCGTAGGGCGCTCTTCCCGCAGGTTGTCCTCGGCAGCCCCGCCTAGGCGGGTGAGCTCCGACCACGCCAGCGCGGCGGTGATCCATCTATGCCGCTCTGCTCCATTGGCTTGGGCGGCAAGCTTCATCGCCGCGACGGCCTCGCGCTTGGGGTCGTACTCGAGATCCATGGATACAAATATAGTTGCAGATCGTAAACGATCACGCACCAGCGTGACCGTAGCAATCCGGGGTCGACAACCATACGCGGATCCTGCCTAGCCGCCCGGAGATGCCCGCCCGATCCGCCCCATTCACAGGCGCGGACCTCTCCGGTGCGCTCGCGATCGAGGCCCTGCGCGAGCGTCCCGCAAGGGGATCCAACTGCACCGACACTCCCCAAAAGCCCGTGAATTGCTCGTCTTTCAGATTTCTCGTGACCGGCACCCCCGCTATGGTGGCGCCTCACGGGACTACGTCACCGGCTCACGACGAGAAGAGATGTTTCAAAACGCATCGGATCTGGCCGCGATGGCCGAGGAGCTAGGCCGATCGAGTGACTACCGGGTGCTCCGGCGCCTGGTGCCGCGGCCGAGGTCGGTGGCGGGCTCCGGACAGGAATTGAGGATCGGCATCCTGCTCGACACCGAGACCACCGGCCTCGACCACCGCAAGGACGAACTCATCGAGCTCGGCATGGTCAAGTTCGGCTACACGCCGGACGGGCGCATCATTGATGTCAGGGACACGTTCTCCGCCTTCAATGAGCCGTCCGAGCCGATCCCGGCCGAGATCACGGCGCTTACCGGCATCACCGACGAAATGGTGGCCGGCCACAGGATCGACGAGGCCGCCGTGAACGCCTTCGTTGATGATTCCGTGGTCCTGGTCATCGCGCATAACAGTGGATTCGATCGGAAGTTTTCCGAACGCTACTGGCCCATCTTCGAGCGGAAGGCGTGGGCATGCTCCGCGACCGAGGTCCAGTGGCGGCAGCACGGCTTCGATGGAGCGAAGCTCGGCTACCTTCTGAATGGCGCCGGCTATTTCCACCAGGCGCACCGCGCGGTTGACGACTGTCACGCGCTGCTCGAGATCTTGGACTTCGACCTACCAACGACCGGCGCGCCCGCGCTCGCCGTCCTGCTCGAGACCGCACGACAGAAGACCATCCGGATCTGGGCCGAACAGTCGCCGTTCGAACTCAAGGATTCGCTGAAGCGGCGCGGCTATCGGTGGAGCGACGGCACAGACGGCCGGCCAAAATCCTGGTACGTCGACGTCTGCGAGTCCGCGCTGGACACCGAGCTCGCGTTTCTCCGGACCGAGATCTACCTGCGCGACGTGGAGCCGCGCCTGCAGACGCTGACCGCCTTCACCCGCTTCTCCTGCAGGATCTGATGGCCGCCAACCGCCATGCCGAATACGCGGCGAACCTGGCCCTCAGCGGCCGAGACGTTTCTCGACCCGCTTGCGGCTGTTGCCGACCTTCTTCACGGCCTTCTTCACTGCCGAGGCCGAGCGGCCAGTCTTCTTTGCTTCGTATCGCACTTCGTAGTCCTGGTCTTTAGCCACGCGGGCGCGATCTTGTTTGCGTCCCCGTGGGGTTTTCTTCTTCGCGGCCATCTGCTCCTCCGTCTGCGAAACTGATGGCCAGTGCAACGCTTCAAGGAATCGCGGGGTTCCCTCAAAGAAGCTGTTGCGGGCCGAAGCCGAACGAGCGCCGGCAGCATCTCTGCTCCACCTTTGTTGGCCTTTCCATTTTCGTTTGCTCGACCGCCTGCACGAAGGCTTCGTCGCACCGCATGAGCACAGCGGCCCTTTGGCGCACGTCGCCCGAGTTGGCCAGCTCCGAACGCTCCGGAGCTTCAAGTACGCGCCCGGAGCCCGCTCCCGTTTTCTTGCAGATGCTTTTTTAGATCCTCCGTTCCGAACCCACCGACCGGGAAAATCTGGAACTTCTCAGCCCAGCGTAGGTTGGTTGCCGATCGTCGAACTTAGGAGCCGAATATGAGTCGTGGAATGCCATCGATGACCGCCCTCCTGGGTATGCTCGCGATCGCCGGTTACCAGAATCGTGACAAGCTGGCGGACATGTTTCGCAATGCTAACTCCGGTCAGTCGGCGGGTGCCAAGGATTCCCTGAGCGGCATGCTCGGCAACCTTGGCGGCCTTGTGGGAGGCGGCGGCGTGGGTTCGCTCCTGAACGGCGGGATCGGCGAACTGCTCCAGCACTTCAAGCAGAACGGGCAGGGCGATGCAGCCCAATCCTGGATCAATCAAGGGCCAAACCGCGAAGTTACCCCGCCCGAACTCCAGCAGGCTATCGGTCCGGACGTCCTTCAAAAGCTGGAGCAGCAGACCGGCCTGTCGCAGCAGGAGATTCTCGACCGCTTGTCCCGAGAGCTTCCGACAGCCGTGGACAAATACACACCTGATGGACGTCTTCCGGCTCCATCGGCGGGATAATCACAGCGATCGAGAGAGAGAGACATGGGCATCATCTGGACGATCATCATCGGTTTCATCGCAGGCGTCATCGCGAAGTTCATCATGCCCGGCGACAACGAGCCCTCGGGTTTCATCCTGACCACGATCCTGGGAATAGTGGGCGCGTTCGTTGCGACCTATCTTGGCCAATCTCTCGGCTGGTACCGGCCAGGAGAAGGCGCGGGGCTAGTGGGGGCAGTGGTAGGCGCCATCATCGTGCTTTTCGTCTACGGTTTTGTGGCCGGTCGCAGCCGCCGGGCCATCTAACCACCGTGAAGGGTATCCTTCGCGTTTGCGGAGAATTCGCCCCGCGCGAAAGGCGATCGGCAAGATGAAATGGATGCTCGTTGCTCTGGTAGGAGGATGACCCCGGTGGACACCGACCTGGTCTTCGACAAGTTCGCCGATTGCCTCGCCGCCGAGGAGCAGATGCGAAAGCACTATACGGACGCTTTCGAGGCTTGGGACAGATGGGCTCCGGCCAATATCGAGCGACGCCGCGAATACTCTAAGGCCCGCGACCTCCAGGCCAAACGCCTGCTCAGCAACATCGGTACGTGCGTTCCTCATGCGGGCGGCGACGCCGTAGCACCTCAGCAGCAGAATAATCCCACTCCTTCTCAGCCTTCCCAAGCTACCCCACTCCGCAGCCAAGTCCGAAAACGTAACGTCCGAACGTTTCGAACAGGCCCTGCCGCAAACGAAGGTCGCAGCGGCGCTTTCATCGCCCCTGCCTTCATTGCTCTCGCCACGCGCTGAGCTGTGGGCTGCTGACGATTATAGGTGCACGCCAAATGTCGCCCATAACGGACCTGCGGGCTGACGATGCCGACAGAACTAAGGCGTTTACCGACATCATGTCGGACGCTTTTGACTACTTCCGCGCCTACGCTGTCCGGGCTCTTTGCAAGGCCTGATCCATGCCGCAGGGCAGGATGAAGCATCTGCAGCTGGTTGCGGGACGAATTTACAATCTCCTCAAGAAGGAGGCCGCTTATAGCCCGAACACGCAGCACCTTGAGGACTTCCGGGCAGCGCACAAAATTGAGGAATCTCTCGATGGCCGGCGCGATGACGGCCCACCCACTAAAGGAGCCTTTGCTCCGGTGAGGCCGGGCGCGGAACGGGAGGCTCGTTGAGTGGCTTCCGTCGATGGTCGCACCGTAGTAAGTCTCCTGCGAGAATACGCACAGCGAGCGGCGTTGCGTGGCGGCAACCCGTACAGGGCGAAAGCCTATGCGCGCGCCGCAGACAGCCTGGCGGCCCTTGCCGTCCCTCTGGACGTGCTCATCGCCGAAGACCGGCTCACGGAAATCCCCGGCGTCGGCGAGGCGATCGCCGACATTATCGTCAAGCTTCACAAGACGGGCTCTCATCCGAGCCTTGAAAAGCTGCGCAAGAAGTTTCCCGAGGGTGTACTCAAGATGCTTTCGGTGCCAGGTTTGCGGCCGGAGAAGGTATCAGGGGACCTGCCGCTATCGAACGGCCGCCACCGCGATCACCAGTAGAGGAAGATCGGCACCAATAATGGTGATACGAGCCACTCACGAATGTCGAACTTGCCGGGATCGGGCATCTGACCGCCTTCTTTCAGGTGGAGGCGGGAGCGCAATGCTCTCAGTCGCCGACCACTGATCGGGGCGGTGATGGATGACATCCCTGGGCTTAAACAACGCGCAGCGATACCTAAAAAGCACGCCCGAACGCGGCGAATCAGCGGCTTAACTTTAGCGAGGGCAGAACAATGGGATGCATCGCGTCCCGTTTCTGCTGTAGGTCGGCGACCACTCCTATAATACGCTTTGCGGTGAGCGGATCGAAGGGGAAGGCCGAGAGCCGTTGGTAGTGGGAGATTATCTCGTCTAGCTCTTTGCAAGCGTCGCACATTGGCTCACCCGCTCAACTTGAGGCGGGAGCACACGGGCTCTCGGTCACCGATAACAGCAGAGGATGACCCTGGCTAAAGGCTGCCGGTGCTTTCAGTTCCTATTTTAAGAGCGGCCACCCGGCGCGGGCCGCGGATCGTCGCGCCGAATGTGCCGTAGGGTTCAAAAGCTCAGGTGAGGACGTCCATCAGCGAGGGTCGCCCTCCGTAAACCGACATCTCGATCGCCGTGCGCTGTCAACTCAGGCGTCAACAGGCAACAAGCATTTCGAAATGAAGGAAGACGCTGTCATTGCGTTCTCTGGTCCGAGCAAATCTGATGCAAACAAAGATCGCTGAAAGAAGAGGCCGCCTGAAGCGCCTAGTACTCGTTCCCGTCGCTGTGATGAAGATCAAAAGCTCGATCGTACCTGTCGCGGGCTTCGGTACCTACGCTGTATCGGCCGGGCCACCATGAATGCGGTGGATTGTAGTTGTCGTTCTCAGCGTCTTCTTTGGCCTTTCTGCTTAAATCCTCGGGCGTCCAAAGCGACATTGATTTATCTTTACTCATGCCCAAGTCCTCCGAGTGTGCTGCGGCCTATCGCACCGGCAGCAATTTTGAAACGAAGTGCCAGTCGCCCAACAGCATCCCACCAGAACTCTGAATCCATCGCCTACGGTCTCATCGAGGACAATCATGCTGACGGACAGAAAAAAAGCGAGCGCCGCAAAGAAAGTTCCAGCCGCGCTGGCGAGCGCCGCCGCGTCGGCACCGAAGCTCCATTCTTCCGGCCGTTGGAATCTTATTGTGTGTGCAACACGGCTTGGCAGATCGATGCCCATATAGAAACCAAAAGCCCCGTAAAGCACCATCAAGAGGACCATCCATTCATTTCGAAACAACTCGGTTTCCATGCGCATCAGTCCTACGCCCACGTACAGGCCGCCTGCGGCGCCAACCATGGCCAGTCCAGTCCTTTCAAAGATGTGTGCCACCTTAACGACAACGGAACGGCCCAGCCACGTTGCGAGGGTGACGTAAGCGTACTTCGCCAACTGTTTCTCCCTAGTGACAAAGCGCACGGCTCTTGGGACGAGACTTCGAGACCGCCACCAATAGAACCCTGACCAGCTATTGATTTGGTGGCTAGTTCAGCCTGAAATCGGACTGGCAACTAGGCCGTTATGAGCGGCAGAAGAACGATCGGTTTCTTTGAATCTAATGCGGTTTCGGCAAGGGTGAGATTTGTTGAGGTCCCTTCTGGTGCAAGGGTGCGGCCGTTGGCGCAGGGCTACAGGCTGGCCGAGCTGGAAGCGACGACATGTCGGGAGCAGCTCTGGTCTTTGGGAAGTGTCCGCACCGACGTGTCAATAGCTATATTACGACTATAGAACCGTGCGTTGCATTGTTGGCCACCATGGTTGCAGTCGCCGGCGACGCTGCGATGACATCTGCCTTGAGCGCTACCAATTCGTCGGCGACGCGAAGCACCCCGTGGGATTGCCTCTCCCCGAACCGGCAATCGATGATGACATTCTGGCCGGCGGCCCCTGCGAGCTCGCGCGGTCCTCGTCGAAACGCTTCCAGGGGGCGCCAGCCAAGGGTGTCGCGCACACCCATAGGCAGGACAGCGGTCGGCTGCGGCCTGGGTTTGATCTTGATCAAGTTCAGCAGCGTCGCCGCCACGATCATCGTTAGGACGCCACCAACGCTGAGCGTGATCTGCATCGCAAGCCCCTCAGATATGTCGAGCAGCGCCAGGAGGCTGACGAGCGTGAGCAGAACGCCGAGGCAGAAGATTGGCAACGAGTGCTTGCCACAGAGGATGGCGCCGCGCATCACCGCAGTCGTCAATGCTTGTCGATTGGGTGGCACGAACCATACCGCTACAACCGCAAGAGCGAAGAAATGCAACAGACGCAACGGATCGAGATTCGATTTGTCCATCGGGTAAGCCAAGTTCGTCAGCCCCTTCGGTATCAACGCTTCCAGCGGCTTGATTCTCCAGCTCAATACGATGGCGAGGCTGAAGACCAGATAAAGAACGGCAGGCACAAGCACCATGCGCGACGTTAGCCAGGGGCGTACTCTTTCGCCCTCGATTATCACCCACGCGCCAAGGACCACGAGCAGTTGCCAGGCCAGTGGATTGAAAGCCCAGTGGCCGTTCGGCCACGCCGGCAAGGACCAGCCGAATATATGCACCAGCGTATAAAGCGCCAGCGAAGCGCCAAGCGTCACGTTCGGCAGTCGCAGCAGCAACCACAGCAACGGCGCGAACAAGAGGTGGAGAAGCACGAAGATCGGCAATACGTCGGTATTGACCGGACGATACTGCAGGATCGCCGCGTGCGCGAGCGTCGCGCCGGGCTGATCCAACAGAATGCGCGTATTGCTCTCGTCAGCGAGGCGTTCCACGCCAGCGATGCGGACTAGAAGGGCGCAGGCGAGCGTGAGCAGCAAAAATGCGACATAGATGTCCCAGCTTCGCCGCAGCGTTCGGCGGATCACGCGGGTCCATCCCTCGCACCTCCATACCTTACCGTAGGCCAGTGCGCAGGTGACGCCCGAGACGAACATGAACAGTTCCGCCGCATCGCTGAAGCCGTAGTTTCGCGGCGTCAGCCAGCTTCCAATGTTATTGGGGACATGATCAAGAAAGATGCACCAGAGCGCGATGCCGCGGCAGGCGTCAATCCGCAGGTCGCGGCCGTTGGCTTTCAGCTCCGGCAGTGCGGCCGCTGATGGCTTCGGGGTGGCGGTTAGCATTGGCTTGCCTCGTCTAGCGTGCGCGCACGCTTAAAGAGGAACGATCGAAAGCGACCGATTTGACCAAAAGCGCGGCCCTGCTCCGGTCGTGACAGCGCCGCAGTCCAGCGTTGCTTCACGTCGACCTGGCCACGACACCAATCGCGACAATGATCATATGGCCGCGCTTGAGTAAAACGCTGGTGTAGAGGGTGACCGTCGACATCATCGTTTAAGTTGCGCAGTGTGTAAATTGGCCGCAGGTCGGTATGAAGAGGTGCCTAGGTCCTATGACGAAGGTACCGTCGGGGCGGCGGCATCTATTTGATACCTCAACCACGCGATGAGCAATTCATCGCTCGCGTGGACGGTAGGGCGGCGAGGACCGCGCTTCATGTAGTCCTTGCTCATTACGATTGTGTGCCGGTTGCAACCATAACGCACAGCAGCACTCGGCTCCTACTTTGAGTGCCTGACGGCGAACCACTGGACCAGAGATAGAAGGTGAACGGTTTCCAAGGTGGGTGTATGATTTTTTCATTGATCTCCGGGCGGTCATTGGACGGAGAGCAGTTTTATGAAGGTTCTTGTTGTTGACGATCACACATTAATCCGCGAGGCGTTGCACGGCGTCCTGAAGCAATTGAAGCGAGAGGCCGTGATATTCGAGGCTTCGAGCAGTCGAGAGGCCATGCGCATCGTCGAGGAGCATCCCGATATCAGCCTCATTTTGCTCGATATCAATTTGCCTGACCGCGACGGCTTCTCTGTCCTTTGCGAACTGCGCCATCGCTATACGGCGATTGCTATCATCATTCTCTCGTCCTCCGATGATCAGGACACGGTCAGGCGCGCTTTCAAACTTGGCGCGCTGGGTTTCATTCCGAAAACCACGGAACGTGAAGTGATGCTCAATGCTATTGAGTTGGTGTTCTCCGGCGGAGTTTACATTCCCTCGGAGATTCTGGAGGAAACGGCAGGTCCGCGGTTTGCGGATAAACCATTGGCTCGCGACTCACTCAAGGGGCGAGGATTGACCGATCGTCAGATCGACGTACTTGCGCTCCTGATGAAGGGAAAAAGCAACAAGGTCATTGCCAGGACGCTCAATATGGCAGTGCCGACAGTGAAGAATCACATGACGGTCGTTCTCAAGGCGCTCGGGGTAGCGACCCGCACTGAAGCCATCATAAAAGTCGGAAAAATGGGCTGGGAATGGCCGCCGAAGTCTGAATCATGAGACTGCCCGGGTGCCTCCTCCACCATCATGATCTCTGAGGAGCTCATGCATGACAGCGCGGAGCCGCATCGGGTCGACCGGCTTGTGCAGCAAAATGTAGCCTCTGTCCCTAGCGTCCCGCAGAGGTTCAGCTGCGGTATCGCCGCTGATGAGAATGGCGGGAATTGACGAGCCAAACGCCGCATTGATTTGTTCAATTGCCCGGATGCCGGTCTTCCCGCTTGCGAGATGATAGTCCGAGATTATGAGATCTGGGCGCTGTTCGCGCTCGGCAAGTTGGACAAGTGCAGGTTCGTCGGATCCGGAGGCAAGAACCGAGTATCCCCATTTGCTAAGCAGTCCGCCCGTTCCCTCCTGCACGATCGGAGTATCGGCAATAACGAGAATTGCCTTGCCGTCGATTGCGAAGGCACCGGGGTATGGTAAGTCGGCGGGCGCCGCGGACCTGACGCATTGATCGATTTTCGGAACCAGGATTGCAAATCGCGAACCTCGGCCCATAGTCGAAGCCAGGTCGATTTGATGGTGGAGAAGCACGCGAAGCTTGTCGACGATAGCGAGGCCGAGGCCCAGTCCGACGGACCGGTTCTGTTCGGCGGTGGGAATCTGAAAAAACTCACCGAAGATATTGTGCTTTTGATCCTCGGGAATGCCAGGACCGGTATCCCATACTTCGATACGCAACATTTCACCACGCCGGCGACATCCGACCACGATACCGCCCCGCAAGGTATAGCGCACCGCATTCGATACGAGATTCAGCATGATGCGTTCGAGCAGCATCGCGTCGCTTCGCACCCATGCGTCACTTGGCCTGACGCGTAGCCGCAGACCCTTTTTTTGCGTCGCCTGGTCAAACGCCGTCTCGATTTTTTGCAACAGGCGCCCGATCGGGAACTCGGTGATTTGGGGGATAAGCATCCCGGCATCCAGCCTGGAAATGTCCAGGAGCGAATTGAACATTTCATCCATTTCCTTGCGGGTGGCGTCGATTCGCTCGACCGTTTTTGTCCTTTCTTCCGGTTTGAGCGGCGTGCGCAGCTGGGCGACGAACAACCCCAACGCATGTAAGGGCTGCCGCAAATCATGGCTTGCCATGGCGAGAAAGCGCGATTTCGCTGCGTTGGCGAGCTCCAGTTCCTGCGTACGCTCTGCGACTTTCTGCTCGAGTTCGACGTGCGCGCGGCGCAGGCTTCGTTCCGCTTTCTTGCGGACCTCGACATCAGCGCTCAGCAGCAAGCTTGGAACGGTAATACTGATCAAGAACATCAACACGAGCAGGAATGACGCATTGGGATCTGGCGTCGCGAAGGGGCCGCCGCCCGTGTGCGTTCCCCAAATCGTGATGCCCGCAAGCACGAGGGCAACCGTTGCGGTATCGCGTGGCCCGCGACGCAGCGCCGCCCATAACATGGGCAGGATGGCGAGAAAGCCGAGCGGATCTCGGCCGGGCGTCTGCTCGATCAGGGGGCTGAATGCAATCAGTCCAACAACCGACGCTGTCGTGAGGACGCCGGCCGTCTCCAGAAGTTCACGGGAATTGAACGGATGATAGCGGCTTGATGTCCAAAGCACGACCGCGGGGGCAATGACCAGCGCGCCAGTCACGTCGCCCAGCCACCAGGTGATCCACGCGTCCGCGAAATTCTGCTGTTCGATGTACCCGAACATTGCCAGACTGGTCAGTCCAATGCTGGCACTGATCGGTGTCGCGATCACGACGCAAATCACAGCAAACTTTGCGACAGAGTCGGGCTTTGAAAACGTGTTACACCCACCCGACCATCGATTAATAAAATAAGCGCCAGTAACTGCTTCGAGAGAGTTACCGGCCGCAATCGCAATTGCGGTGGCAACGGAGCCTGCCGTCGTAACATTAGCGATCATCGCGGCCGCAAAAATTGCTGGCCAGATCCGATATCCCCGCAACAGCACCGCCGCTAGCGCGACACCCGTCGGTGGCCAAATTGGCGTTGCACTGGGATGAATGGAGGCGAGAGTAAGCCCGCCTTTTGCCAAGACGAGATAGATGGCTCCAATTGCGACCAGATCGATGACGTAGCTGATAGCTCGGCTAGAATTTGTCCTGAGAGCTAATGATCGTGGATCGGACATTGTCGGCGCCTGGACCAGGCAATTGGCTCGTCCATCGAGACTGACTTTTGATCGCTGGTCGGAGATCAAAGATCACAAGGTCAATACGGCAGATGCGCTCCGATCGAATTGATCATCGCGGTCTGCTGGCGGACTAAGAGACGGCGCGTGCGATGGAGCATTTGGCCGACTTGCTGTTAAATCCCGCGAATTGCCTCAGAACCAGTGGGACGTTGCGCCCCCGAATTCGCGTCGTCTCGTGCTCCCGAGCTTTGGGGGGACGCATCGTACGACGAAGATAGGCTCTCCGAAAGTCCGGATTGGGATCGGGATCAGGTCGGTCTGTACGACGAGAGCCCTATCTCTCGTTGGAGTCTCAGGACTGAACTACTTGCACGATAGCCTGCATACAGCGCGACGAGGGCGCGCAAGCTTCACTCAAAAATGGAAGCATCGGAGGCGCAGCATGACGCTGCCGCCCCGGTCCGCTTCTAGTTCAGCCACAGCGGGGCGTGCGGATGTCTTTCATAAGGCGGTCCGGATCATCACCGAGATCAAGCGGAAATCCGAGGACGCCTGCCGCAATCCTAGGAATGCGCGGCCTTGCTTTCTCCGCCCAAAGAGCGGGGCCGTTTTTCTTTCGAAGGCCGCTTATTAGTCGGTGTCAGTCCAGCTGCGAAGGCTGGGCGCCAATTTACCGGCCCAGCCGCGAGCCTCATCAACGAATATTATGGCACGTTCGATCGGCGCTGTTCTGCGAACGGTCGCAAAAAGGTCTGTCAGGAACCATCGCATAAAAGGTGCGAGCGTCTCGAGTGATTCCGTTAGCAAGGAGAGGAATAATTGGCCTGGTCACGGCAGAAATCTTCGAAATTGAACGTGCTTAAGTTCGAGAGGCGTTGTGGCCGCGGATCGTCGCACCACTGAAGCGCCTGCGCGGCGGTCGAGAATACGGGATCGCGTGTCCGTGGCTCCATTGCCAGCAGGGCACGAACGCGGTTTGTAATGCTATCGCTGCGGAGTAAATCTAGGTGCTTCTTGAGCGCCTCGTGATCGCCAATCAATGCGGAAATCGCGGCGTGGGATCCTTCGTGACGAGTGCGATCCTTTGCGCGGTAACAATCACGTCGGCGGCACGATTCTGAAATAGGCGCTTTCAGCACTCGTAGCTGTGGGCAGTAAGCATCTTGCGAGACGCTGCGAGCAGAGGATATGCCAGGAATGCTATGGCGCGGACGGAAGACGCCTTCGAGAAGGGCAAGGCCGACGGCGCGAAAGCGGCTCCTGCGGTTATCGCCGCCGCGGCTCGCGATTGGTCGGCGACGCCCGCCAATAGCCCCTCGCCAGGTGGTGCGAAGGCTCTGATGATCCGCTTGCGCGTTGTATCACAGGCGTGTAGCACTCACTCAGGCAAGAGACGTGAACAGCGCGTCTTTTCAATAGGTTACTGCCTTGGCAGGCGGAGGTTTCGATCCCTCCTGCTCCTCCAAACCAATATGGTTACAGGATTGTTTTTCAAACGCTTTTCCAATGATCGTCGGCTGCCTCACATCAAAACCACGGTTGTAAGCTACGTTTGTATCCGCCCGCTGAAGGATCCCTTGCCCAATGAGGCGTGTTGAAGAGCGCGCCGAACCTGACATCGCAGACAGGTCCACTCACGCGGGCCGCGTGAGGCGCAGCCCGCGTCAGATTCCGAAAGGCCGCCTTTTTACCGGATCAAGTCATGCTGACCGTCGGACCGTCATGGCTTCATTGCGCCCTGCGCGCTTGTGTAGACTGCGTACAGAGACGTCGAACCGCAGATGTAAAGTCTATTTCGTTGCTGGCCGCCGAAGCAAAGATTGGCGACGGTTTCCGGAATGTGGATCTTACCTAGCAGTTCGCCCCCTGGCGTATAGCAGCGCACCCCGTCCTCGGTCGGATCGCCCCAACCGGCGGAGCACCAGACACGACCCTCGGTGTCACAGCGTAAGCCGTCGGTAATGCTGGGCTTGGGCATTTCCGCAAAGACCTTGCTGTTCGACGCCTTTCCAGCGGCGACATCAAGGTCGAACACCCGGATGTGAGAGGGATTGTCGGGCCCGTCGGTGAAACCGGTGTCGATCACATAGAGCTTCTTCTCGTCGGGCGCGAACGGTAATCCCGTTCGGCTCGACGAAATCATCGGCGATCACCTTGATGTCCCCTGATTTAGGATTGACGCGGTACACGTTGTGCTTTTCCTGCTCGGGCTCGGCCTTGATGCCCTCATAGAAGCCGCCGATGCCGTAGGCCGGATCGGTGAACCAGATCGCACCATCGGACGTGACAACCGCGTCGTTTGGCGAGTTCAACCTCTTGCCATTGTACTTGTCAGCAATGATTGTGATCGAACCGTCCAATTCAGTCCTGGTAACGCGTCGGCCAGAATGCTCGCAGGTGATCAAACGGCCCTCGCGATCGATGGTGTTACCGTTCGAGTTCATGGATGGTTGGCGGAACACGCTGACGTGACCGTCGTCTTCCGAGAGGCGCATGATGCGGTTGTTTGGAATATCGCTGAACAGGACATAGCGGCCAGCCGGGAAGTAGACCGGCCCCTCGGCCCATCGAAATCCCGTTGCGACGCGTTCTACCGCCATCGTTCCGGCGAACGCCGGAAAGTCAGCCGGCCCGAACGTGGCCTTGCCCTTCTTCATGGATTCCAGGTGAGCATCCGGGTAGCGGCTTCCCGATAGCGGCCCCAATGGCAACGGCTCGGTCGACCTGGTTGGAGCGCCCGTTTGACCGAATGGCGCTACGCTCGCAGCCGAAGCCATTTTCACGGTTGCTGCCATTGTCGCGGCTGCTGTTGTGGTGAGAAACGCGCGTCTGTTCATCATCACCTCCCTGTTGCATTGACAATTTTTGCGAGACGCTGATCGGCGATCCGAACTGCTTGCCAAGCAGTGCTGTCGTTCGGACATCGCAAATTGTAGCACGAGAAAGATGGGCCAAGAAGTCGAGCAGTGCGCTGAGCGTGAAGAAGGCAATCCTTGGCGAATGGGGCGCATCTCGCTGTGCGCACCCGCCCCGAGATCGATCGCGTAGGGATGAGATGAGCCAAACGGGTTCAAAAAAAGCCCCAGCTCCCGGGTCGGGGAAACTGGGGTCTAGCCTCTCGCTTCGGCCGGCAAGGGGACCGCCGGCACCGACATGCTAGTTCCTCCAGGGGCTCCAGGGGAGTCACGATCAGGTGTGGTTGATCACAAGCATTACGGTGTGCGTGGCCGAATGAACCCGCGCGAAAGATATGGCTGGTTCCGAAGAAATGCGATGCTTGTCTCTATGCTCCGCAGCGGATCAGTTGAAACATCCTGTTCGACGAGAACATGTCTCACGCCGCTCTGGCGCGCAGCTTCGAGTATGCTGGCAAAGTCGATCGTGCCGCGACCTAGTTCGGTGGTCGAACCATCTTTTGCCATGTCCTTGAGATGAACCAGTGGAAACCGCGATGGATTTGCCCTCAAGACGCGCGCAGAATCGAGATTTCCTTTGGTTGCCCAATAAACATCGAGCTCGAACTTGACCAAGCGCTCGTCCGTGCGCCTCAGCAAAACATCATACGGCTGGATGCCACCGGGCAGGGCAGCAAACTCGAAGTCGTGATTATGATAGGCGAGGGTCAAGTTCGACCGCGACGCTAATTGACCAATCGTATTCAGATTATCGCAGATCCGCTTCCAATCATCGGTGGTCTTCCGTACCGACGGATCCAACCATGGACAAACGACAAACCGACTGCCGAGCAAATGAGCGATCTCGAACGATGGTTGGGCATTGTCCCGCAGACTGGGGTAGTCGATATGCAGTGATGGGGCAGTGAGACCCAGGCCTAGCAGGAGCTTACGGGTGTGGCTGACGTCTGAGCCGAGAATGCCGGCAAACTCCACCTCGCTGTAGCCGAGAATGGCAACTCTCCTCAGGGTCCCCTCAAAATCGACCTTCAGCAGGTCACGAACTGTGTAGAGCTGCAGGCCAATTTTCCGCACCTCTCCACCGAATTTCGAATCGATTGTCATCATCGCCCCAGCCGCGATGAATCCTAAAACAGCTCGCCTGCTGAGTTCCGCCGGCATACTGGGCTATCTTGGCGCTTGTAGGACGACACCGTAGCGCTCGTATATCCGATTGATCGTACCGTCGGTTCGCAGCCGGTCCAGGGCTCCGTCGATAGCTTCACGCAACTGGTCATCCGGGCGCACCATGCCAACAGCAACATTCCAGTTAAGGTTCGCCTCGTTCTCATCGAGTTCGAGAATGCGTACCGCCTTGTCCGGATGCGTCACATTGAAATAGCTGGCCGTCGTCGGGGTGACCGCTGCCGCATCAATCTCATGATTGGCAAGAGCCTCTAGGCTGTCGACCTCGAAACCAAACGTCGACGTGGGCACGTGGCGCTGACCGAGGGTCATGGCCGCCATAGATCCGACCAGGACACCAACTTTCGAGTGCTCATCGAGACTCTTGAAGGAGGTGAGTTTGCTTCCATGAGGAACTGCCAGCGCAACACCTGTGCGATAATACGCCTTAGATATCCTCAGATTGGTCTCGCCCTGCGCCTCGCGGTCGGCGATGATGTCGAGCACGATGTCGCAGCCCGCGCTCCGCATCTGGTATTGAGTGATGATCCAGTCTGACCTCAGTGAGACACCAAGCTCGCGCGCGAACGCGTTGCCCAACTCGATCTGAAATCCGGGAGGGTCACCGGCCTTGTTGGCGAAAGGAAGCGAGTTGGGGTGGGCGCATAGTCCAAGCACACCGGAGTTGCGGATCGCGTCGAGAGAACGAGCCTGCGCAATACTGATTAGTTCCAGCAGGGCGCCGACCACGAGGGCTAAATAAGTTTTCATGAAACCCCTGTGTAGATCAATGTCGCCTAGCCTTCATGTGGCTTCAGGGCGCGGATGTATTTCATGATTTCGTCGATTTGCGCATCGCTGAACGTCACGCCGAAAGCCGGCATCGCGCCTTCCTTGCCGTTCTTGATGCGGTTGCGGATGAAGTCGTCATCTCGCTTGCTATCCATGAGCTGCGGCCCCTTGCCGGCAGCGCGACCGCCGTCGGAGTGACACCAACCACAGGTGGTCGCGAACAACTGCCCGACATCGAGTTGTTGGTTATCCGGAGCGCCCGGAGTAGGTTGCTGCGCGCGAGAGGGCAAGCTGGCAATCGTAAGGAGCGCGGCCAGTGTCGAGGTCGACAACGTCATGATCTTCCAAGCCAATCGCATACCGGCCAACCCTACCGCTCAGGGATCCAATTTGCGCCGAGCTTCGTTAGCTCCGCTTTGACAAAGGGAGCGGCGTCACGCCGCTCCCTCCCGGCGTCACGAGCATTATTTCAGACTGTAAACGATGAGCGCGCCGTCGTCGCGAGGCATGCTCTTGTAGACGCCGCCGAAGGTCGGCGCGTAGTCATCCGACGCCATGCCTCCGAAGCCGGCGACGACCGCGATGTACTGCTTACCATTGACGGCGTAGCTGATGATGCCGCCTTGGTGGCCGGTGCCGTCGCCGTGGCTCCACAATTCGGCACCGGAATCGGCATCGTAAGCATGGACCGTGCCGCGCGAGTCCGGGACGAATACCAGATTGCCTCCAGTGGACAATACGCTTCCGAGCGGCGGCTCGGGGAAGCGCACTTCCCACTTCTTGGCGCCGGTGATGGGATCGCGCGCATCCAGATGGCCATAGATCTCACCGCCGGGCGGCGGAGCGATCTTGAAGTCGGCTCCGATGTTGAGTTGGGCCTGAGGAGCAACGATCGGAGTCGTCTTCTGAACTTCGAGCGTCATGCACCATTCCTGGCCGAGCTTGTAATAGAGGCCTGTCTTCGGGTTATACGATCCGGAATTCCAGCTCACCCCACCAGATATGTGAGGGCACAATGGTTCGGAAGCCTTCCCGGCGGAGAA
Organism: Bradyrhizobium sp. i1.15.2; assembly: GCF_040548425.1. Taxonomy (NCBI): domain Bacteria; kingdom Pseudomonadati; phylum Pseudomonadota; class Alphaproteobacteria; order Hyphomicrobiales; family Nitrobacteraceae; genus Bradyrhizobium; species Bradyrhizobium sp. i1.15.2. The sequence goes on from NZ_JBEPRQ010000033.1 coordinate 46,836, forward strand.
GTCGCGGCGACCGATTAGCTCACCCGTCTTGGGATCGATATCCTTGACGAAATTGCTGTTCTGCGTGATCCGCCATACGTTTTTGACGGCGAGGTTGCGGTCGTAAACGAAGATATATCCGCTCTTGTTCGGATGGACGATGTACTTCTGGCCATCGCGATCGAGCATCACAAACTCGCCGACCGCGCTATCAAAGTCCCAGGCGTCGTGAGGTAGCTCCTGATGATAGGACTTCAGCTTGCCGGTGTCGATATCGAGCGCAAGCACTGAGGTGGTGTAGAGATTGTCTCCGGGACGCGCCCCTTGCGTCTTGTAATCGGCTCCCGACCAGTCGTAGAGCGGAGCCGGGTTTGCAGTCCCCCACAGAATTGTGTTTGTCTCGCCGTCGTAGGTGCCAGGCATCCAGCCGCCGCCGCCGCCGGTCCGCCACGAGTCATTGCCCCAGGTCTTTATGGCGTCGTCGGTGCCGGCAACCGTCAGGAATTCCCATTTCTTCTTGCCGGTTGCTGCATCAACACCGAAGATCGGACCCCGGCCCGGCCATTCGCCGCCTTGCGCGCCGATCACCACTGTGCCCTTGGCGTAAAGCGGCGCTCCGGTGAAACCAACGGTCAGCTTTTGGGAATCGATCAGCTTGGTGTCCCACATGACCTTTCCGGTCTTCATGTCGAGCGCGATGAGGCGGCCATCCATGGTTCCGACATAGACCTTCCCCTCGCCGATGGCGGCACCGCGATTATAGGGGGAGTGGGTCTGCCGCGCGATCAGGGCCTCGTCCAACTCGGGGAAGTAAGACCAGATCACCTCACCGGTAGCGCCGTTCAGTGCAAACGTGCGGCTGTAGGACCCAGTGTAGTAGAGTACCCCGTCGGCCGCGAGAGGCATCGATTGCAGCCCTCGCGTGGAACGTCCCGGAATATGGATCCAGGCAACGCCCAGATTGCTTACGTTACTGGGATTGATCTGTGCTAGCGGGCTGTAGTGATACGACTTGTATGAGCCATGATAGGTCAGCCAATCGTTCTGACCGGCGGATTCAATCCGGGCCGTGTCCACGGATTGCGCAAACGCCCCTGACGCCATGAGCGTCACACCAATAACAACAACAGGGAAACAAGAATAACGCCACTGCTTCTTCATGTAGAGTTCCTCCCGCGTTTTTACATTTGTGGACTGAGTAGCCGCCTCCGAGGAGTTTCGCCGTTCAAAGCGGCGCTTCTTCGCCACCACATATCAGGTGCCGCACACTTCCTCTCGCTCTTCTCACAAGTAGCTACGCTGACCGCACTGGCTCTGGTGCACCAACCCACTCGCAGAGTACGCGGGATCACGTCTTGTGCAACGATGGAATTCCCACGCGGCACGGCTAGTGAATGTCAGCGCCTCTTACCGAAGTCTACCCTGTCTTGCGGCTGGGGAGCCGCCTCGGCGAAAAAAACCCCCGTTGAGCGGGGGAGTACCAGGTCAGCACTTTTACCGGCGCGATTGGATCGCTAGCAGTCGGGCATTCCTGCTGGGCGCGAGGAAGCATTGGCATTGGCGCTCGTACCGGAAGAAGCAGCGGAAGAAGTGCCAGAGCTTGACCCGGGTGATGTTGTTGAGCCGATAGTGGTATTTCCGGATGGTCCAGTTGCGGTGGCGCCGCTTACGTCCCGAACCACCTTATTAGCCACGTCCCAGCATTGTTTGAGATCGTGACCACTCGACCCACCCGTCGAAGTTCCTTGAGCGTTTGCGAATGCACCGATAGCCAACAATGCGGCGCTGATCGGCACTCCTAGATAAATCTTCCTCATTGATGGAATCTCCTCTTGTATGCCGGCAAGAGTGCCGACGCCTCTTAATGCGGGTGCAACATCCAACGTTCCCTCCAGATGCAAGCATCAAGCGAGCAACGAACTTGTCGCGCGGCACACCACATTAGCGACTTCGAGGAACTCGCGGCATGGAGCACATTTAACCTGGACGTGGCGGACGCTTTGTTGCGCCCAGGAGGAGGCTCGCGGAGCGTTCTCGAGTGCTTCTGTCGATAATCCCCAAACTTCGGAAGTTAGAGGATATCCACTCCTCCAAACTGTGGGCGCTAAACCCTCGCGAAGATGTTCACTTTTCGCAAGCCTTGGACGGTTCTAGAAATAAGCTACGGTAATGAACTACGGTAACTCGGCCAAATCGCAATACGTGATGCCACTATGGGCATCCGCCGGCAAGGATGTGAACCTCTTCGTCCTGCTGGGCTCTCGCGACTTCGACAGGCATAGTGTCCTTTTCGCACGCCTCGCGCCGCTCAACTGCGAATACTTTCTGCACACGCCGGTTTCAATTGCTAGCTTCTAAAATCGTCCTTGCAGTCGCTCTTCGTCGCGTTCGTGCTCGGAAGGTCGATCCCTCGCGGATTTAAGAGAGCTGCCATCCTGCACGCAGGATGCAAGTGCAATCAAGATTTCAGGCCTCGCTCGGCGTCACCGATCTCGCAATTTCGCCGACGTGAACGGGCGGGGGAGCAGTTGGATCATCGCGGCCAGCTGGGCTCAGGCCATGGCATGTAAAGACGCAGCCCTGCGGAGAAAGGGCATCGATGAGCTGCAGCGGCGCCCTCTCATGCTGTGACATACCGGCCGGCACGATCAAGACCTACAAGGCCGGCACGTAGGGCAGGGGGTTCCGGCTAATCGTAGAAGCACGGTCCGGCCTTGCAGAGCTTGGGAGCTAGTTAGACGGGCAGCCGAAGCCAAAGGTCGTTGCTAGACAGCATACCGGCCGGCGTGGCTATCTCCAAATCGACGACGCGAAATGAGCCGGGCTGATCATCATGCAGGTAACGAAGATGCCAGACCGGGCCAAGTTCTGGTGTAATGGCGAAGTCATCTAAGGCACTCGCGACGTATCGAACGGCATCGCGATGTGCTATCGGCGCGGAGAACATCGTGTCGATCAGCGTGGCGAGGCTCATACCTTCCTGGAGCATGGTTCGCGCGACTTCGTCTCCGTGGACGAGCCTAAGGGCCGATATGAGGGCCGCGATAGCGTCAGGGTTCTTTAGAGACACGGCAAATTCGTTTCAGGCCAAAAGCCGGACTATTGACGTACGGGCGCGTGGGCGGCGGTTGCGTGCTTTCGCAGGGCAATGCACGTCTGCTACAACACCTCAGCACGAACTTGAGCAACGCCACGATTTGTAATCCCCAAGCTGCGCGCGGCCGCCAGCGAGAGGTCGAGGACGCGGCCACGGACCCATGGTCCGCGGTCGGTGATACGAACGACCACCGACTTATTCGTCTCAAGATCAGTGACGCGGACTCTCGTGCCGAACGGCAGACGGCGGTGCGCCGCGGTTAGTAGATTCCGATCAAACGATGAACCGCTCGCTGTCTTGCCTTTGGAATAGGAATAGTAGGAGGCTTTTCCGGAAATGAATCGATTGAAGGATTGAGCCCCTGAACGATCTTTCAAGGGCTCTTGTCCGTTCGGAGACCGCGCTTGCGGCTCCTCCTTCTTTGTCTGATCGAGTCCTTCAGGAGCGGGCTCCGCGTGAGCCTTTGGAACGATGGACCATCTGTCATTGAATGTTTGCCCGACGGCAGGGGTTGCGTGAAGCCCCGTCCAAGTTGAGACCGCTGCAATCATTATCATTCCAGAAAGCGGACGCATGATCGACCTCGCTACAAATCACAAAACAGAGAAACAATGCAAACTCATAACGCACGTTCCGGCACATCCCCGATTCATATGTAGAAAGGTGATGTACTACCCATGGCGGAACGTAGACGCAGCGCAGCAAGCAGATAGCTCGCTGCAACGCACCACGTTAACGGCATCAGTTCTAGAGCTCTCTGGCGAAGCGAGCGTCAACACCGCCTGTACGTGCAGGGATTCAATCAGTGGCGTGAATGTCTTCGCCCTGATTATAGACACGAGGAGGACATTGAACGGACCGCCACAGTTTGGTGGGGCGAGAGGCCGCGACCCACCTAAGACGCTCCGTACGTTGCCTGCCATGGCTCGATGTTCAGTGGGCCGCTGGTCACTATAATGGCGCCGACCTGTGGGGTTGCCTCAAGGCGCAGGGATTTAGCCCGGTGCGAATCGTTGCCGAATGGGGACACGCCGTTGGCGTGCCGAAATGTCCAATGCTCAGAGCCTGCAGCGCGTACCGTCCGCGAGACCTATCGCGCGCTGATGACCAATGGCCGCGATACGCTATGCAAGGCATTCCTCTCCTGGTGGAAGCTCGAGAAATCATAGCCGGTTTCCGTGCGATGATCCGCAAGAAGGCTCACGGAGAGCTTGAATCATCGTTGGAACGAGCATGCGCAAGCCTAGTCGTGTCTTTCGCCAACGGCGTCATCAAGGACAAGGCCCCCGTCAGCGCAGCGATTACCGACGTCCTGGTCCAACGGACAGACCGAAGACCAGATCGGCAAACTCCAAACTGGGTTAAGCCCCAATGCCGGGGCATGGAAGGAGTAAAGCTTCCAGCCGCGCTGGCGCTGCTGCTGCGAGCGGATTTGCGCGGCCTCAGGCGGAAGGGACCGCGATGGATGCTCGTGGCGCTTCAGACCGCTGGAATTTTGAACGAGATGTTCAATTGGTTCAGAGAGGTGGCCAAACATTGGCCGGAGAGACGCAGATCACTAGAAGTAGTGGCGTAGACGGCACATCCAAATTGACTTTCATTGAGGCGATTAAGCCTAACGCTCGGTCCAATCCGTGCCATGCGCGATAGCAGCCGGCACGCGTTTGTCCGCGGATACGTCCTGCTCTCTTGCGAGGCAGCAAAGGATGGGGAACGGCGGATGCGCTCGCTCTAACGCAAGCTGGCGATTTTAAAGCATAGGGTCGCTATTAATTAAAATATAGAAACGAAAAAGAAATTAAATGTTGATAAATATTTGAAATTGAATAATGTGAGAGTGCCTGGCGCCGGACGAACGCGTCTGGCTACCGAGAAACGGCTCCCGCATCCCGCCCCTGCTTACGCCATGAGGTGTGAGGGGCCGTTTCTTGGCCGATGCTGAGGCGGATCATGCTACGCATGGCTGACTTGTTTCTCGTCCTATGACAGCAGCGGTGTTACTGGTTGAAATCGCAATTTTTATTGTTCTCGTGATGCTTTAACTGACGCGAGAAACTGAAAGTAGATGAGAAGCGGCACGCGATCGCGCATGATCGTCTCAGTCAGCTCGCCGCCCGTCGTACGGTCGGCGGGTTTTTATGTTGTGGAAGTGGAAAAATGACCCGCTGGTCACACCGGCCTTTTCGTCATTGCTCACGAGCTTTGGCCGCATGCCCGCCAGTTTCATGTAAGCAAGCCGTCGCCAGATCAGGTTCACAAGGGCTGTGAATGCATTTAGCCGCTCGAGGCGGACTTCAGCGCGGGTGCAAAGCGTTCGGAGAATGTTGCGGCCTTGCCATCCCGGGCTGCAGAAAGGGCCGCCGAGATAATCGTTGAACACCTCACGAATGCGATCGGCAGTAAGGCCGCACCGAAAATAGTTTCCGCATATTACCCTCCTCGAGAGGACGTCAATGCCGTTCAGTTTTGGAGGGCGTTGTTTCAGCGTCATTCCGTGTGAGGCTCGAAACGGTTTCGTGCACGCGGTCGTGACGCAAGCTGGAGTTACGGCGGCAGGACCTGCGTTGTGCGCCGCGCAACAACATATGCTCCGAAAAGACCGATGGCGGAGAGACGGCCCCGGCTTCAGGGTTGGCTCTTGAGGTACGCCGGGGCCGCACCGCCAGCTTGGGCGAGCTAGCGAGACAGCAACGGCGCCGTGAGGACACGGGTTCCTCGCCGCGCAGGTCAGGCGAGGTTTAATTGGCACAATGTAATCCGCCGCGCTTTATTTTCGTTTCTACCCTGCGGCAAGCCACAATGCCTCTGACACTGCGGATGATCGGCCTGGATGATTACACGGTTCACGAGGACCGGCAGCTAGTCGGGCGCATCCGCTACGCCAACGAACGCTCCCCGGGGTTCTGGTTGTGGACGTGCATCGTGACGCTTCCCGGTCCGCCGTTCGGGGAAGCTGGCTCGCTCGATGAAGCGAAGGGGCGATTCATGGTCGCATGGGAGAATTTCAAGGCGAAGCATACGGCGGAAGAGTTGGGGAAGGCCTTCGCTGAGATGAACCGCGCCAACCGACAAGACCATTATCTGCGCTCAGTGCGTTAGCGCGTCGCATTTGATTGCAACAAAATTCGCCGGTTCACACTGACGGCCATTTCCAAGCCGACGAGTTCGTCCCGACTGTGTACGCGCCCAGCAGTGAGATTGCCCCGGCTTCAAGGGGGACTTTTGGGTGGCCGGAGCCGCTCCGCCAGCTCCGCGGGGAGCCGGCAAGATTCTCAAGCTCCCTATTGAGGTGTTCGTTCCCTGCTGGTCCATCGTTGGAAATTCACGGGAGGCGCCGGTTCACGTTGGCTGCCTTCCTCATGTGGGCAACATGACGCCTGTCCCAGTATAAGCGGTCATTTTTAAACTAAGTCCTAAGTTGGCGGGCTTTTCGTTTTTATCAGCTTCTGTCATGTTGCCACGGTCATTTTTCAGGAGAGACGCGCGTGGCAACAGGTATTGTGAAGTGGTTCAACGCGACCAAAGGCTATGGCTTCATTCAGCCCGACGACGGCGGGAAGGACGTCTTTGTCCACATATCAGCAGTGTAGAAGGCTGGCTTCAGTGGTTTGGCAGAAGGTGCAAAGGTGAGCTACGAGATCGTGAGCGATCGGGGCAAGCAGTCCGCAGGTAATCTGAGACTGTAGGCGTGGCTGGGACAGGGCCCGCCGGTTCGCGCCGGCGGGCCGGGCGCGTTGATCACGTGTATCGAAATTGAGTACACGCTTTGGTGCTGCGATCTTCGGCGCTTTCACCGCTCCAGTTCCTTGATGGCGTCCTTTAGCAGTTCGAGAAGCCGGATTTCACATGCCCCCATGACGAACTGATCGGCGTCGTCAGGCACGACAATCTGCCCCTGCACGTGTCCATCATGGGAGTGGATGATGAAGTCTCGGGCCTTGCACGCTTCGTTGCGGACGTTCGTTATCGCCTCAAGCGGACCCCATTCAATTCTGACAGCCATTGCTAACCCTCGCTCTTGGGGGAACGCGCGTGAGCTACTGCGGGTCATGAGAGTTGAGGAGCGGCAAAGCCGGCAGATCGATCGGCTCGCCTGGAGGTCGATCAACTCTGTTCGCTTTCTTTCCGCTGGCGAGGACACCAATATAGCCGGCGCCCAGCAGCAGGGCCCCTGCGATCATCAGCCAGTGCGGGAATGCCAAGGACATGGTCGCTGGCCTCAAAAAGCGCTCACGGGCGCCGGTAGGACAAACCTATTCAACCATTTCGTGATTGAAGAAGTCAAATATTTAATTTATTTAATATATGCATTAACTATTTAATTGTGAAATATTAAGAGCGCGGGGTGCACGATGCCCTCGATAGAGTCTATGCACTTCAGCAGCACAGGGCCTTCCGACCAGCACCCCTATGATCGCGAGCCGGGCGCGCCTCCTGCGTGGCGTCCTTCGGCAAGAGGGCCAATCGACGCCGAGCCCGAGGCCGCAAATGACACCGCGGGCGAATGGCCTCTGCTACCGTTTCCTGATGGCTCGTGCGCCACCTGCTGAGCTGTGACGCGGCGTCTCCACGCGTCATCGGAGTGAGGGCCCCGGCTTGAGGGAGTTTGGGTACGCCGGGGCCGCTCCGCCAGCTTGGGCGAGCTAGCGCGAATTAAATATCCGCGCGCCTTTCTGTTCCTTCAAAGCGTCAACCCGTGGCTCACGTCTCTGCCGGCTGTGTGCAATGGCGCGAAAGGGCTTCGCCTTGCAATTGTGCCGATCGTCTGGTGTAATGCTCAGATTGTCGAGATGTTTTTGCGGTCTTATTATTTTGAGGTCGTGATGAGTATTTCTGATCGTATCCCCTATGCCGCTATCGCCTTGCATCAACGTGTCGCCTTTCTAGAACATCAGATTGCAGAATTGGGCGTGTTGCGACACCGATTAATGCAAGCTGAGTTGCGACGCTACCGGTTAAGGTCGAGCCGGCGAGCTTCCGAAAAATCGCACACTCGCCGTCACGGTAGATAACCTTCCGCGCTCAACCGACAAAGAGTTGCCGGCTCCCGCTTGTAAGCCCAGGCTATGGGAACACGTGAGTCGGGGGATTCATGGAACGGAAGCCGTTTGAGAGCATGTCGGTTGAAGAGCTGTGGCAACTCCACACAGTCGTTAATGACATTCTTGCCGTGAGGCTCGTGGCCAAGAAGCAAGAGCTGGAGCGACGGCTTGGCCTGCTCAGCCGAGAAGACAAGACTCCTCGCAGCTAAGCATTGAGAGAGAGATATAAGGAAGGTGCCCCTCAGTTGCGCCTTTCTGCCGGCGGATTCTCTTTTGCCGACGGATGAAGAGGCAAAAGATCGAGAAGAGAAATTCTAGATGCTCATCGGCCCGTCTCAGCAGCCCGATTTATTGTGATATGGCAGCCAACATCAGAGCGGCTTTGAGGCGAATTTCGTCCCGTGTAGCCCGCCAGGAAGGCTGCACCGAAGGTCTCGCCTTCGCCCTACTCCGCAGGAGAGGTGACGCCCTGCGCTATGAGCGGCGGCAACCGGCCGCAACCTTCGCTGTGGATCCAATAACGACAGATGCAGTCGGCTCACTGAGAGGACGCGCCCGATCAGCTGTGGCAGATGGAGTTCAAGGGCCACATGCCCCTTGCCAGCGGGAGGCGTTGTCATCCACTGACCATGGTCGACGATCACTCGCGCTATGCTGTGTGTCTGAAGGCATGCGTCAACGAGCAGCGTTCCGCCGTGCGGGGGCATCTGACCGATACCTTTCGCCGCAACGGCCTGCCGGAGACCTTCTACATCGACAATGGCTCCCCCTGGGGCGATACGTCCGGTGTTCGCTGCAGAGCGGGCTCGCTGTCGTTCAAACCGGCATTGGTCAGGCCGCCCCCGATATAGCTTGTCGCGTCGCACGGATGCGCATGCACGATGGGCCGGCGGTCGGCGGCAGTGCCGACGCTCGGTCCTCGTGCTGCGGATTCAGGTGCGGATCTCCTAGGCACGGGGCCGACTATCTGCGGGACGGCGCGAGAGACGGCCCCGGCTTCAGGGGGCTTTTGGGTCGGCCGGGGCCGAGCCGCCAGCTCAGGGCGGCGAGCCAGCAAATCTTCAAGCAACATCCCGTGCGGGGGCTTCTAAGGAGCGCGGTGCAACCCAAATTCCTAGCAGTCGTCGTCCAGGCATGACATGATGATCCATATTTGCGTTTCGGAGGGAAAGCCCGATGCGCCTTGTTTTGCCTTATCTCGGGATTTGTCTTTGCGCGTCACTCGCGGCGTGGTTGTCCTTCACGCTGCTCTATTGACCGAGCAAATCATCGCCAGGTGTCAGCAGCCGCACGTAGGTACCGCTCTCGTGCAGGTCGAGCCAGCCGCGTTCGACGGCATACTTGATGCCGGCACCGAACTCTGTGCCGCTTCTCTTGAGCATGTAGAGGAAAGGAGCCGCTTCTATTTTTTTAGGAGCAATCCCATCTCTCGCGCCATCCGCTTCACCGATCCGGTATGCCGCCCGAGGACTGCCGCAATTTCCGACGCGGCGCGCCGACGTGCCATCGCGGCAAGCCTCTTTCGCTCTCGGTCCACTGCTTTGGCTTGGATGATTTCATTTCGAGATCATCCGGCTGGCTCGACGAAATCGATATTGGGAAATTTCCGGGTGGCAACCCTTGACGGCTTGGTGCAGGCCGGAGTCTGATCACCGGCATGGGGCGACATCAGCACGACATCAACGATCTCGCGCGCATGGAGCGCATCTGCCTGGATTTGGCGGAGGAGAGCAGGGTGCCCAGAGAGGCCGGCGCATTGCGCGAGATGGCGGAAAACTACGGTCGAGAGGCTGCGAAACTGATCGTGGCTAGGACCGTAGATTGCCCGCGACGGGAACGAAAAAAAACGAGCGATTTCAGCAAGGTTGACAAGACACCCCTGGTCCCGAACGCGCCGAGGCGTCCAGCGCTTTGCCGACAACCTCAGGGTTGCTGCAGGGGTAATTTTGTCGGCACTGATAAGCTTTGGGCGCAAAGCTTATCAGTTGGAGACACTACGCTAAGCCGATGCGTCAAGGCGGCAGTTACGGTGACGATCACCTCGCGGCCGGCAACTCCTGCGTAAGCTAGCTGAATATCGCGCTGAGCGCTCTAGCGCGGATCGATGTCGGGCTTCGTAGGCGGATCGGAGGTTGTCGCGACCGACTTGGAAGTTCGTCGTGCGGGGACTTTACTCCAGCCGGTCGCGTGAACGCAACGCGGCACCTCGTGAGCGGGCCGTTTGGGCCGGCATCGTCGCCGACGCCTCAGCGGATCATGGTCTTCCGCTCCGCTCCGTCTCGCCTGGGTACCACTTCGAACGCCGAAGCCAAACGGCGCGGCTGGAGCAGGACAGCGAACTCTTCGAGCGGTAAGGGCCGAGAAAAAAGATAACCTTGCGCCATGGTCGCGCCGTTTTCGGCCGCGAACTGAAGGTCTTCGGCCGTTTCAACGCCTTCGACGACCGTTTCGAACCCCAATTCGTCCGCAAGTCCGAGCGCCAGACGAAGGATCGTCTGCTTTTCGCGGTCGTCGGCGACACCTGTTACGAGCGTACGATCGAGCTTCACGGCGTCGAAGGGGAGCCTCGCCATGGTCGAAAGATTCGAATAGCCGGCTCCGAAATCGTCCATTGCGAACCGTATGCCCAATTGCCTGAGCAGGCTTATTCTCTCGCGCACGACGTCAGGATTGCGCATCGCGACCGACTCTGTGATCTCGATCTCGAGCTTTGGCGGCGGGAAGTCGGCCTCGCGAACGGCCGTGATGATATCCCTGATGAACAGCGGGTCTTCGATTTCCGTCGCTGCGACATTTACGGCGAGCACGAGATTCGAGCCGGCTCGGATCAAGCCCCCGATTTCGGCGAGCGCGCGCCTCAGCACGAAGCGGTCGATCTCCATGATGAGGCCGATCTCTTCCGCGATCTTGATGAAGCGCGCAGGAGGAATGTCGCCCTCCTTCGGGTGATGCCAGCGCGCCAGCGCCTCCACCCCTAGGATGCGTCCATCCCTGCAGGACACCTTGGGCTGGTAATGGACGACGAGCTCTTCATTGCGGATCGCCAAAGCGAGGTCGGTTTCGAGCGCATGGCGCGCACGCGCGATCTCTGCGAGATCCGGAGTGAAGAACGCGCAGGTATTGCGTCCCGAACTCTTCGCGACGTACATCGCAAGGTCGGCACGGATCAGGAGATCGTCATAGGTTGTGCCGTGGGTAGGACAGATCGCAATGCCGATGCTGACGCCGATGGTCGCATGGTTGCTCTGGAGCTTGAAGGAAACCTGCAGCGTCTCGATCATCTCGCGGGCACTGAGGCTCGCGGCTGCGACCGTCTTCATACCAGCGATGATGGCGACGAACTCGTCGCCCCCGACCCGGGCGAGCAGACATTTGCCGGCAGCGCCTTTGGACGTCAGCAAATTGCTCAAGCGCTCGGCCACCATCCTGAGCAGTTCGTCGCCAGCCTTGTGCCCGAAAGTGTCGTTGATGGATTTGAAGCCATCCAGGTCGAGGAAGAACAGCGCTGCGCCCTCTTCCGCGTCGATGAGCGCCGGCGCATCGATGCGCATCTTCTCCCGATTGGGAATGCGGCTCACCGTGTCGTAGAAAGCGAGCTGACGAATTCTTCGCGTGCTGGCCCGCAAATGCGTCAGCATTTGCTCGAATGCGAGGCCAAGGCCGCGGACCTCACCGAGGCCCGTTGCGCGGAATTGAACGTCGAGATTGCCACCCGCGATTTCCTGGGCGGTCTTGGCCAGCGCTGAAAGTCCTTTCGTGAGGTGCCTCACGGCGGCCAATAGCGCGACGACCAAGGCACCGAGCGCCAGCGCCGCGGATGCCAGGAACTGCCACATCAGCGAACGCGTGTGGGATGCGCCGATCTGGAACATCTGATCGCGTGTCGTCGTCACCAGCGATGCGCTCGCAAACGTGCACACCTTGAGCGTCGCCTCGTAATCGACACAGCGCGCGACGTAGTTGCCGTCATCCGAGCGCTGCAGCCCGGCCAAACGCGTCCTGGCGCCGCTGAATCTCGCCCCTTGAGGCCCCGCGGAAGACACGATCTCGCTGTCACCCGTGATAATGACCACGCCGGCATTGGCCAGCGAGGTGAAGTTCTCGAGAGTCCGTTCCGTGCGGCCGAGCGGTCGGATCGCGGCAAGCGCGCCGACGAGGTCGCCAAAGTCGTCAAACACGGGCTCGATCGCGGTGTGCGCGATGGTTTGGCGCTGCGGCAGTCCGAGCGCCGACAACTCACCCAATTTGAGCTCATAAGTGCCTTCCTCACCCTGCGGGTGCGAGCGGCTATTGTCCTTGAGGATCGGGTTGAGATTGATAGAGAGAGCGGTACCTTCGAACGCCTGGTTCAGCGCGAGTAGGTCGAGGGACGTGTTGGCGCCGATCACGCGACCGCTTCCGTCGAAGGCGATCAGCCTTTCGAAGCCGGAGGTCGAAGCTACGATGCTGAGCAGCTCGCGGATGGTCACATCGTTGTTCGAGGCGACGGCCTTGGCGACATCGGCGCGCTGAGCGATCTGACGCAGGCGAGATGCGGTTTCTGCGCCTAGGGCCTCGATTCGCGCTCGCGCCAACTGCGCCTCGCCGTCGAGGCGATGAGCGAGCTGGTCTTCCGAGAGTTCACCCAGTGCCGCAGCCTGGTGCCTCAGTTGCTGCTGCAGGCGTAGCGCCGTCGAGCCACCGATGAGGCCGAGCCCGAGGACGCCGGTCGCGAGCACGACGGCAACAAGGCGCATGGCGATAGACGAGGGGACGCCCGGAATTCCGGACGCAACGGCCCAACGACGCCAGCGGGGTGGCGCCCTCGATGCCTTTTCCGAATCCGTATCAATCGCCGCCACCGCCAGCACCCTGAACTTGCGGGGCCGGTCAATGTCGCTCGCTGAGGCCCCTGAGCGTGTTCCAGGGCGACATTAGGCGAGCGAAGCATTCAATATCGTCTATTTACCGGCTATTTGTGGGTGAGTAATTAACAATCGGTTTTTCGAAACCATCAAATTTTGCGCTTCTGTCCGCCACAGTTGATTCCGAATGGACGGCGTTGCGACAACAGATGGTTTAGGTTTCTTTGCCAGATTGCGCACCTCGTGGTTCGAAGGGGTCTGCCATGGCATTTTCGAGGATAACGGCGGCAATTCTGGGCCTCTGCCTTGCGGGGGTGAATGCCGCTGGCGCCGAAATACCCAGGCTCGACATCGTCGGGACTGGAGATGGCATCGATGTCCTGCGCGTCATCGCGATGAGCTTCATGCAGCAGGAAGGATCGGCACGGATCGAGGTCCCGCCGAGCATCGGTTCTGGCGGAGGCATCGCGGCCGTGGGGTCCGGCAAGGCGATCTTGGGGCGCGTCGCACGCCGGCTGACCGACGCCGAAGCGGCTTCCGGCATCGTCTACAAGGCGATCGCCCGCCTGCCATCGGCTTTCATCGTCCATCCCGCCTGTGGGGTGAGTGCCGTTACAAGCGATCAGCTCGCTGCGATCTATTCGGGCCGCCTCGCGAATTGGAAGGAGCTGGGCGGCGCCGATTTGCGCATCCGCGTCGTGCGGCGCGAGGACCAGGACAGCACTCTCACCGTACTGCGGGCCAGCATGCCCGGCTGGCATGATCTCGAGATCACCGAGAAATCGAAGACGGCGACCACCACACAGGAAGCGATCGAAACGGTTCGCGATGTTCAAGGCGCGGTCGGCTTCGGCCCGTTCTCGCGGCCGTTGGAACAAGGGCTCACAGTGCTTCGCGTGGATGGTCACTACCCGACCGACGCGGACTATCCCTCGAGCGTGGTGCTGGCGCTGATCTATTTGAGGACGTTGCAGGATCCGGACGCCTTGGCCTTTCTACGCTTTGCCGATACGCAGAAGGCGGCCGACCTCATCATCAGCCTCGGTAGTCTACCCGTCAAGCCGTGAGCCGCCGGCGCTGCTGAGCTCCGCGTCGGCTCACAGACCGGGACGATGAGGCTGCTCCCGGCTTCGCCATAGACGGGTGACCTTGTCCATCAGCGATGAGGTTTGCGAGCTCGGCAGGAAGGGATCGGCGTAGCATTGCGCATTGGCCGAGCGCGCCTTGTTCTTCACGGTATCGACGAGACCAACGGGGCCGGCGACGTAGACCGTATCGTCCAGCCCGAGCAAGGGGAGGTAGTGCGACGGGCGCCCGGGCCTGATCGGCAGGGTGGATCCGACCTCCGTCGTCGCAATGACGTCGCGGACACCGTCGTCGATCAGCCACTGCAACGAGGGAAGCATATAGAGGTTGTCGGCATCCCGGCTGCCGGCGACGACCACCATCTCGCGGTTGCGCTGGGTCGAGCGCGCCGAGCGGGCCAGCGCCCAGATCGGGGCCCAGCCTGCTCCGCCGGCGACCAGCACGAGCGGCCCCTGGCCCTGTCGCAGATAGGCTTGTCCGAACGGGCCTTGCACATGCGCCGCATGGCCGGGCCTGATGGCCTTGCCGAACTGCCCCGACACGGTGCCGTCAGGCTGGCGCCGGATGTGGAAGACGAGTTCGGCTTGCTTGAAGGTACCATCGAGTCTGAAGGTCGGGCTGAACTCGCGCGCAGGATAGCCGGAAAACTTGACGCGCACATATTGGCCCGGCCGAAACTCGAGGGGCGCTGAGGTCGTCAGCACGACTTCGGCGATCTCTGGCGAGAGCTCGTTGATCTCGGTCACGGCGCACGCCCGCTTCATCGGCAGCGGCAATTCTTCGAATTCGATCTCTGCGTCGCCAGCGACCGCGGCCTGGCAGGCGAGCACAGTACGGCCGTGGCCTGAGCCGCCGTCATCGACCGAGCCCGACACCACCGTCACCCGGCAGCTCTGGCATTGTCCCGATCTGCAGTCGTGCGGAATCAGGATCGAGCCGCCGAGCGCCGCATCGATCAGGCTTTCGCCGGAGCGGGCTTCGACGAGCTTGCCGTTGAGGACGAGCCGACAATGCCTCGTCATCGCGAGGCCTCCGGGCGCCGCGAATTTCCGCGAGCAGACCGCTGCTCGCCGCGCCAGAATGCGATGCGAGGATGAGGGCGAAACCATGCTTCAGCGCAGTGACGCCGTGGTGCCCTCCGGTCGAGCTCGCGGCCGCCCGTGAGGTGGCTATTTCTCCGTGACGACAAGCACCGGGCGGTTATGGGTCGCATGCCGCGTCTGTGCATGGTCGAAAACAGCGACCCACATGTAGAGATCGCGGGCTGGCACGAAGGCCTTGTCATATCTGCCATCGCTTTTCATGTTGCGCGTCAGCTCGAGCGTCCAATGTCCGTTGCTCCATTTTGAAACGCCGGTGACATTGGCCCGCTCTCCTTCGGTGTCGCCGGCAATAATCACGCCAGGCAAGATCGTGCCAACGGGAATCCTCGCGTCGGCCTCTGGAGCGTAGGGTTCGCTCTCCCGGTCGAACATGTACCAGCGGCCGTTTTCGTCGTCGCTGCTGTCGGGATTGAGATCGAATTTGCCGAGCGCTGCGACCTGCGCCGTCCAGTCCTTGGGAAGCCGCAGAACCGTCACGGGCCCCTTGTCGTCCCTGTGGATGAACTTGAAATTATACGAATAAAGAGAGCGACCTGGCTTGTTCCAATAGCCGCCTTGGTAGCGGGCATCGTAATTTTGCTCGTCCAGGGTCGGGGCGTAGGGCGGGCCGATATATTGGCTGTCGACACGTCCGAGCATGCCCCCGCGCGACGCCTTCCACTGCCACATGTCTATGTAGCTGCCATCCGTCGTGAAGTGGAAGCCCCGGCCGTTGATCGGCATCGGTTTGCCGGGCAGCGGGTTGGCGCCGAGATCCGTCGCGCCTGCGCCGCCGAGCGATGGGTTATCCGAGAAAATAACCGCCAGTTTGTCCTCGTAGAAGTCGACGGCGTCTTGCAGGCCCGCACGCTCGTCGAGGACGTGCCAGCCGTCCTCCTTCTTGATGATCGGAATGCGGCGCAGGGAGCGGGTGGGATCTTCCCAGCGGAAGGCGAAATAGATCTTCTGCCCGTCGTGCAGGGCGCGCACCTCCACGAGCGATTCGCCCGATCCGCTGAGATTGGCACCCTGCTGGGCGCGGATGAAGACCGGGCGCGCGCGCGACCAGGCGGGATCGCCCATGGCGCCATCCAGCTTGGGCGCGTCGCTCACCCGCGCGATGACGAGCGTATCGCGCGTCGCCCAGTCGAGCCCGGCGACGCCGCACGCGATTGCCACCCCGATTGCCGCGGCGACGAGAAGAGGCCGCGGCCGCACGGCCTTCGTGATCGCGAGCGGGGTGGGCCGAAACACGCGGAAAATCTGCGGCCACCCGCCATAGAGATAATGCGCGGCGACATGCGCGAAGATATAGACTAGCGAAACGAAGGCGGCGGTCGAGTGGAGATAAGCCCACCAGCCGCCATAGCCGAGATACATCATGACGCCCGTCGCCGTGAGCAAGATCACGAGCGCATAGACGAACCAGTGCAGGATGACGTTGACAGCTCCCCATTTGAGGCGAGCCGGAGCGCGCATCGCGAGAATCCGCGTCTTTTTGGGGCTGTTGCGCTCGACGAGGCCGCTGCGCGCGAGGTAGGCGACGTAGGCCGACCCGCAGAAGAAGACGGCGAGTCCGGCGAGCAAATGCCAGGAGAAGATCTCGCCCTGTGGCAGGACGGGAGCGAGCCATTTCGAGAAGGGGGCGTGCAGCGCGTCCGCTGCGATGCGTAGGCCGGTAACGAGGCTGACGACGAACGCGAGGGCGGTCGCCCAATGGAGCGTTATCGTCCCGACATCCGTGCGTGGCGGGCCATCGTGAGGCTTTGTTTGAGCGAGGCTTCTCTCGGTCAAGGCGTCGGCGTTCGTTCGAGCGGTGTCATTTTTCATTGCGTAAAGCTTACCCTGGTCAACCGGCAGAGCCACAGCGTCCGGTTCTCGCTCTCCCGGAAAAGCGGACAGCTGCGAATAAACTACCTCCGCGATATCATAAGCAAGTTGTCAAGTCTGGCGAGATCGCTCTTTTGGCGACAATTCGTCCCCAGTTGGCTGTCCTCTGGACATTCGAGAAGGCGCGAGCATCGCGAGGTCCGTGGGATTTCTGGCGGGCAGTTTTGCTCCCCCTTGGGGACACCCTGCTGGCGAAGGCAATCAGGCGAAGCATTGGGGATTTGGCGAGATGGACGTGGTCGCCGAAGCAGCCAAGACGGCGGGTGGCTAGACCATGTCCATCATAGCCTCGGCAGAAACCGTTGACCTACACCAAGCCAGACGGAGAGACGTGGATGACCGCGACATGGGATGAAGCCAAGGGCCTACAGCGTCCTCTTGCAGACGGTGCGCTGCGAATCGTGGCACGAGGGGTGAAAGAGGATCGAACTGCTGCATGAAACACACAGAGGCACGTCCCTACGCACGAGAACTCCTTGAACTCGCCGCAGGCGTGCAGCCGATCAACGACCGCATCCACATCGAGAAGATCAATTATCCCTTCCTCTATACACTCAAAGGAAAAGGTACCGGGTTCGGCGCCGGCATCAGGTGCGCTGTTGAAAAGGGTTGGCTCGAGCTGCACGAAAGTGGGACTTACGTGCGGCTGCTGACGGCTGTCGAACGGGCTGCTCAGTCAATAGATCAGCGTGAATGACAACCACGTCGCCAGTGACGCGCAGAGACCAATTCCGAGATAAGGCAATGCAAGGCGCATCGGGCTTTCCCTCCGAAACGCAATTAAGAATCATCATGTCATGCTTGGACGACGACTGCTAGGAATCTTTGGGTGCAGTCCGCGCGCCTTAGGACCCGGCGCCCGTGGAAAGTTTAATTTCGCTGGTTCGATTGAGCCGGCGGAGCGGCCCCGGCATTAACACCGGCGCCCAAGCCGGGGGCGGCAATGCCCACACATCACTCACGGGCGTTATGCTCAGGATGTAGAGGCCCTCATCCAAGGGTAACAGAGCGAGTTCACGAGCGCGGAAGAAGGTTGTCGATGTGACGATCCCGTCCGCTCTACCAACACGCTTTCGGCGCGATACCAACGGCCCTACCAAAAAAAGTCACCGGATGGAGACCCCGGAGGGAGCAGCGCCTTGGCTTCGGCGTTTGCCTGCTCAACCATGCCGACTGTGACGCGCCGTCTCTTTCGGTCGAGGGATGAGTGTTGGCCGCGCGGCAACGCCCGATAGCGCTGCCCACCAACTAAGTCAGGTTCGCGCTCCTATCGCTAACCAAGGCGACCCGATATCTTCTCGGGGTGATTGAGTTTTGATCGACTTTTGAACCCTGCAAATTTAACCGCGCTTCCGGTGGGGAGCTTTGTTCATGCAAATCGATTTGAGGTCCGCCGAGCGCAGCCCGGCGAGGGATGCTGAGGTGGAGGACTGCCCCTCCGATATTACAACTGCGAGTAAACCCGCCGCGCGAAAGACAACGCCGAAAACACGCACTGGCCGCTCATTCCATTTCCTGACGGTTGGTACGCGACGTCGTGAAACGGTCGAGATCGGCGCCTTACGCGTTGGCGCGGGTCGGGTCGCGGCGGATCGACCGCGCCGATCCGTGCCGGCGTTAGTAGCGGCGGATCAGGTATTTGTGGAGTTCGAGCGTCGCCAGAAGAACTGCCAGTCATGCCGAGCTTAGGAACACTTTTTGGTGCCGCGAGGTTTCCTTCCTCATCAGAGGCCTAGCATTGCGGAGTTCTCTTCCATGGATACCCAGATCGTGATGGACCACACAGGCGAAAGCAGACATTTCTTTGAACAAACTGATCCGAAGGGGCTCGCCGAGGCTGAACGGCGATTTAAGCAGCTCACCAATCAGGGGTTTACTGCCGCGACGCGAAAGGCGGGCAGTGAACTGAAGGTCACACGGTCGTTTGATCCCACCGCGGAAGAGACGCTATTCTATCCGCGTCTCGTCGGCGGCTAAGCTATCCCGATGCGACGATGTTTCTGTCCAGACGCAGCGACGCTAACAATACGCGCTTCCGCGCCCTCCGTGAGCTTTATCGGAGCTTCACCGAGCAAAATGGCCCGGAAGCGCGTTCGCGGCGTCTGCTGCGGGATTGGTTATCTCCAGAGCAGCGCGCGCAATTCGATGCCAACAACTATTTCGAAGTCACCGGTTCTCACACCGGCAGACGATATCGAGTTCAATATGGTACCCTGAGCAATGTTGTAGAGCTCGACGCATCAGGGCAGCCCGCGATCGGCTGGTGTTTCGTTCCCGAACGTCCTCTGGCGGCTGGCGATGTGATGCTCGCCCAGAAGATCGCGCTCGAAACCGACGAAGCCGCAGTGCTCGCGCTTGCCCACCGGTTTTCTCTGAGACTGCCGTCTCTGCCCCGAGTAGTGCGGCGTGCTTACTAGGTCGCCCAAGGATCTAGGGATGCACCGCCAGCGCCTGGTGGTCGACCTGAAGGCCTGGGAGGGCTTCGATTGCAGGCTGGCGATTGCCCAGATAGAGCAGGACATCGCGGCGATAGACACGGGCTGGAGGCGCTTTCGGGGTCTGAAGCCAGTTAGGCTAACGGGCCAACCCGGTGGCGGCGAGTGCGCAAGGAGGACAAGTGCTGCGATCTTTCATCATGACTGCCCTCGCACTGGGTTGGGGATCCTCGTCCGCGCTCAGCCTGACGTCGGAGGAGATCATCGCTAAGCTTCGCGCCGCCGGCTATTCGCACATCCAGGAACTACCAGCCGGAAAGATAAAGACCTACAAGGCCGTCAAGGAAGGCACCGCGCGCTGGCACAGGGATCGCGATCCAGCCAAGTCTAGACGCGCGGTGAAGGAGTATCTGGCGACCCTCAACGATACGGCGTGGGGCGCCGCCAGCGATGTCGTCCCGAAGTTTGTTTCGCCATCCGATCCGGCAGCGCAATGGACCGGGGCTCACAAGGGGGCGGCATTCTTCGCGTACTCCGATAACTATCTGATCGACGTGAAGTTCGGTGTCATCGTTGACGTCGAGGCCTCCCGCGCCATTCGCCAGGCCGAGGTCGGCGCAGCAAAGACCATCGTCGAACGGACCGAGGAGCGCTTCGGTCTCAAGCCAGAACGGCTTATCGGAGATACCGCATACGGGGCTGCTTCGATGCTGAACTGGCTGGTCGAGGAGAAGGGCATCGGGCCGCATATCCCTGTGTTCGATAAGTCGAAGCGGGATGACGGTACCTTCTCGCCGAGCGACTTTCGATATGACCCGGCCGGCGACGTCTATCACTGCCCGGGTGGTAAGCGGCTTGGGACAAGCGGTACCGTGCATGAAGGCAAGACGCTGCTGTATCGAGCAAGCAAGCTCGACTGCGATGTATGCCCGCTTAAATCGCAGTGCTGTCCAAAAGAACCGTCGCGCAAGATCCCGCGCGACATCCATGAATACGCCCGAGACGTTGCCTGGTCGATTGCCGACACCGAAGACTTTGAGAAGTCACGACGTGAGCGCAAGAAGGTCGAGATGCGGTTCGCACATTTGAAGCGCATCCTGAAGCTCGGTAGGCTTCGACTGCGGGGACCAAAAGGCGCTCAGGACGAGTTTGTTCTTGCTGCCATCGCCCAGAACCTGCGGCGGCTCGCGTCGCTGGGCGCTCGTCCACCACCCGCTCGGGCTCTGTGCATTGCGTAGCGTTCGAGTTGCGTAGAGAGCGTCAGGGCCGGCGGATCAAAGCCGGTCGTCCTTAGAGAAATGGCCGAACGATCCATCGCTAACGGCCGACTTCTGCAACAAAATCGGCCAATACCGGAAGTAGCCAACCTGTTCGATCACCCAGTCGACGCGGACGCTGAACGTCGGTGGAAATTCGAGCGATGCCGCTCCGGGCATCAATCTTCCGCACGCTAGGTGACTACCTATCCAAATGCCGCGATTGCAAGCACAACGGCGGCGACGAGGATCGGACCTGCATCGGAGAAAAAGGGAATCATGTGGCTGACCTACGCACTGCCCGATGATCACGAACCTAGAAATATCGCCACGGACAAGCACGCGCAATCTGTGCGCTAGGAACTTTGTTCAATCTCATGATCGTTCTAACATTTGCACTGACGCAGACAGGACAGAAGAACCAAGACTCACTTGCGATTACCCTCGGACCCGGACTGGGATTGTAACCGCACATCGTTCGATGACATTGAAAACCGTCACAAGCATCATAACCCATGAATGCAATTTCAGGGGCGGGATAACCTGAACAATACACTTTCGTTCCAGTCCAGCATTTGCCACCGTTCCCTTTTGAATCACTCTTCACGTATGTCATTCCCAGATCAGTGCAGTCTGCTGGCGACCCATAGCAAAATGGGGCTGTCCCGATCCACATCCCTGACTCCGCAAATGCATCTCTGCTTACCAAGATAGCGGTTAGTGCGAAGACTATCCTGAATAGGATCATAGAAGCCTCCCTACCTGTAACAGATGTGGAGGGGGCACCAGGTGGATACCCTGAGACCCACCGCAGAAGATATTTGAGCAACCAGAGACGCCTGTAAAGAAAAGATCCGCATGTCGCACGACTTACCAGTGGTCAGTCGCACTGCGCGTCGCAAGGCCCAGTGATGACATCAGCGCCCGCAGACTTTCCGTGATCCAGATCAAGGGATTGGCCTACCCCTTGGGGGCCATATACGCCTAGGCAGGCTGGACATGGCTATGATGGCGCAGCGGACAGTTGTGGTCGTGATCGACGACGATGCGAGCCTTCTGAAGAGCGTGGCGCGGCTGTTGGCGTGCCACGGCATTGAGAGCCGGACGTTCGCCTCGGCCGAGGCGTTGCTTGAGAGCGACAGCGTGCAGACGGCAACCTGCTTGCTGCTTGACATTCACCTCGGGGGAATTTCGGGGATCGCGCTGCAGCGCCGGCTTGCGGCATCGGGATCGAAGTGGCCGGTCATCTTCATGACCGCGAGCGACGACGAGGCCACGCGCAATGAGGCGATGGACGCCGGATGCATCGCCTATTTACGCAAGCCGTTCGCACAGGATGACTTGCTGAATGCCCTATCGAAAGCTCAGGCTTAGCAGGCGCAGCCAGAACAAGAACGTTCGGGGGCGCTACGTCGGTTTGGGGTCCAGAGGGGCGGTCCAACCTTGCGCTCTGCCGGGTCCGGTCTAACCCTGACACCCGACTTATCCACGGGCGGCGGGATGATATGATTATCTGCGGCTAAACGTCCGATGCGCAACGGAGTGTTCGATGGCGAAGGAGATCAAACAACTGCGGAAGCAAGCTGAAAAGGCCGCGCGCGCTGCAAA
The DNA here is from genome assembly GCF_040548425.1 of Bradyrhizobium sp. i1.15.2. Taxonomy (NCBI): domain Bacteria; kingdom Pseudomonadati; phylum Pseudomonadota; class Alphaproteobacteria; order Hyphomicrobiales; family Nitrobacteraceae; genus Bradyrhizobium; species Bradyrhizobium sp. i1.15.2. Next base: position 69,155 of record NZ_JBEPRQ010000033.1, read on the forward strand.
GGCAGTCGCAGATGCTGAGGTATCTCAGGAACTACAAGCCTTAGCACGCGCCTTCAAAAGCCAAGCCGACGTTCTGAAGTCAAAAAGGCGAGCAGGCAAGAAGAGACGGTGAACTTGATCCTTGAAGAACAGCTGTAGAATACTTGGCGATTGGTTGCGCAAGCAGGCTTCAGAGCGGCAGGTCCGATCCGCAACTAACAGATTGGACCACTTGGCCTTGGGGCCAACAGCGGCCATATCGCACCTGCTCACCTTCACCGGCGGCCTCTGGAAATTTCCAACTACTGCTGAGAATTTTCTCCCGCGCGGCCGGTAACGCGACGAGCCCCGCAAGCCGTTCGATCAGGCACGGTATGCTCATCGTTGAGAATCGCGCCGCAATGTTTTCTACTGTGATATTGTGCGCAATCCACGAGAGTTTCGTCGATACGGTGGGCCGGCGGAATTTTCACACCACCTCGGCCGGCAGTCATTAATCATTAGGTCTTGGAACGGAAACGGAGTAGCGTCCTCGTAGCAGTCAAGCGGATTGCTTGCCTGACAGACTGCCAAAACGGCGACGCGCCGAACTCTCCGCCTCCATCTAAATGGCAGCCCAGTGCCGTCGGTAGGCAAAACTTTTTCAAAATTGCTGTTCCAAACACGTGAATGCACCCACGCGTGCGGACTGCTGACCGCGTCGCGCGCCGTAGACTACCTGTTAAGGGAGGAACAACATGAAAATTAGCAATGTAGTTCCCAGCGCATTATCTGTGGCAAAGCATACTTATGTCGCGGCGACCATATGGGTAGCTCCTTCTGCTCTCATCAAATCGGCGCATCTGTTTGAAAGGATTGGACTCGCTACGGTTGGAGGCTCGTGCGGCCTGTACGTGGCCGCAGCATTGATGCGCCTGGAAAACGAACTGTTTGGAAGCGGCTGGTTCATCTTGTTGATGATGCTCTACGGAGCTTTCAGCTTCTATATCGGCATCGATCTGCCTGGCCGTCCTGTTCAGGGAGCGACTTCGAGACTACCGGAAGAGCGGAACCGTGGCACCGATGCGGCTCAGATCTTCAGTGCGGCAGGTACATTCGTTGCGGCGATTGCGGCGTTTCTGTCTGTCAGCATGATTGTCGTTGATCAGGTCGTTTCTGAAGGTTCGATCGTTCTGATCGCAGTCTGTTGGACGATTGGTTCTTCGCTTCAAATTGTGGCCGGCTCCATCGCTCGCAACGGCGTGCTCGAAGATGGTGGCGAGTAACTCCCGCTGCAATTGCTACTGACGCCGCTGGTCTCTTTTTGAGCGCGCGACAGCGAGACGGACAAGACGGAGCAAATAAAGAAAGACATTAGAATCAATAGTCAGCGTGGTGCCTATTCTCCTGGCAGCGGCGTGCCGTAACCAATGTGCGAGAATGACGATGACAGTCCGATCGCGACGTGAAACAGTGGTTTTCAAGTGTCCATTCCGGATCGCGAGTATCGAGCGGCTGTTACCGGCGGGCTCGTATGAAGTCATTACCGACGAAGAGTTGATGGAAGGCTCGTCAATGCCGCTCTATCGGTGCGTCGCTACCAGGATGATGCTGCCTGCCCCGCCACGTAGCTCTGTCGTCGAGATGGTAGCGATCAGTTCGACCGATCTATCCGCGGCGCGCGCGATGATGCGCGGGCGTCCCGAAAGTGATGTGCCTGTTGACATCGGCAAACATCGCGACATGCCCTCGCCAGACTTCCGCCGGATGCTGGCGGAGATCGAAAGCAAGGCGTTACGCGGTCAGCAGCCACTACTTGAATCCGAGCTGCCAGCGAATCCTGCGCAGTCATTGGCGGGCGCCCTCCCAGTGCTGAAAGGGTCTGGTCGGGACCTCCGCATCGATGCGTGCCGTGGTATCGCGCTATGGTGCATCTTTCTTGACCATGTCCCCAACAACATCGGAAGCTGGCTGACGCTGCGGAATTATGGTTTTAGTGATACCGCGGAAGTGTTCATGTTCCTCTCGGGTGTGACCTGCGCGCTGGCTTACGGCAAGGCAAGTCGGTGCGATGGTTGGGCGAGTGTGGTCAGCCGTACGCTGTGGCGAAGCTGGGACATTTATGCGGCATTTCTGCTGCTCACTCTCGCTTGCGCCATCTTGGTTTACCTCGCCGGTGGCGGCACGATTGCCGACGAAAGCAACACGCGCATTCTGCTGGAGCAGCCGGGCGCGGCGCTCGCGCATGCAGCGATCCTGCAATACCGCCCAGTCAACTCCGATGTCTTGCCGCTCTTCGTGATTTATCATCTTCTATTCGCCCCGCTGCTGTGGCTGATGCTGCGAATGCCGAATGTAATGCTTGGCGCGTCACTGTTGCTTTATGCGCTAGTGCACGTCTTCGGTTGGTCCGTCCCGGCATGGCCCAATGACGTCTGGTTCTTCAATCCGCTGGCTTGGCAGTTGCTGGTTGTTCTTGGTGCCTGGTGTGTCATCGAGGGCAAGACGTTCTGGCCGTGGGTGACCTCGCGCACGGCGCTTGCAATTGCCATTCTCTATTTGGTTTTTGGCCTGACGATCGCATTCAGTTGGAGCATTAGACCCCTGGTCCCACAAATGCTGGCGGAGCTGGCTTACCTGCTGGACAAATCGAATCTCTCGCCCTTGCGGCTGCTGCATTTTGTTGCTCTCGCGATTCTGGTTGCGTGGGTCGTGCCTCGCGATTGGCGTTGGCTTACGACTCCGGTGATGCGTGGGGCGATCCGCTGTGGCGAGAACTCCCTGGCAATCTATTGCCTCGGCGTCCTGCTGGCGCTTGCCGGCCGCATAGTACTGATAGATATCTCGGATAGGCTTGCCATGCAGATCACGCTGAGTCTCGCTGGCATCTTGGTCATGATTGCGGCCGCAACGTTCCTGAACTCGATCAGGATCAAACCGGCGGCAAGCACGATCGGCGGGAAGACCATGATCTCCTGAGAATGGTAATGGAAAAACGCGGTAACCTGATGAGAAATCGCCGCCGCTTACGACGTAGCGGATGGATGGCAGTTCGCTTGGAAGGGCGGGGGTCCGCCTTGGGTCAAGATGCGAAGAACTCAAGCTGAGCGAATCCCGTCCGCCGTGCCTCAATAGGCGGACCTCATCGAGGCGCGCCGCTAGTTCGGTGAAGGGCCAACAAGCGACGTCATTCGACAACTTGATCGGCGCGGACGAGCAGCATCGCGGGCAGTGCGAGCCCGAGCGCCTTCGCAGTCTTGAGATTGATACTCAGCTCGAATTTGGTCGGTCGGTAGAAGGGGATATCTCCGGGACTGCTGCCTTTAAGAACCTTGTCGACGAGGCTGGCGAGGCGCCGAAAGGTCTCTGGTAGGTCAATCGAATAAGCCATCAGTCCACCGAGTCGCACGTACTCGCCGTAAGCGTACATTGTGGGAATGCGGCCCGCCGCGGCTAGTTCAACAATAGCCGCGCCACTGGCGAGATGCTCGGCCTCATCTGACACCATGAGCGCATCTGCTCGTTCCATCGAACTGAAGATCCGCTGGTACTCTGTCTGGTAGAAGCCGCTGTCCAGCAGGGCGGCCTTCAGCGAAACACCCGCTCGTTGGGCTGCCTCGCGCGCTGCCGCACCTCTCATGTCTTCCCAGTACGATCGCGACACAAGGTAACCGAGAGTGGACAGTCCCGGCATCGCCTCGACCAGTAGCTCGATCCGCTTTCCAATGAGTTCCAATTCCGTCCCGATGGTGACGCCTGTGATGTTGCCGCCCGGCCGCGCGATGCTGGCCACAAGTCCCAAGGCAACCGGGTCGTTGACTATTGTCACAATCGGAATTGTCGTCGTCGCCATTTTAAAATCCAGCGATAGACGCGCGGCCACCGCTAAAATCAAGTCGGGATGTGTGTTGATCACATCCCGAACCAATTCGGAATAGCGTTCCGGTCGACCTTCTCCCGAGTAGCGATCAACCACGAGGTTTTGGCCCTCGACGTAGCCAAGGCGGCTCAGCTCCTCGAAAAAGGCACGGTATTGCGGCGGACCACTCAGGCCCATTTCGTTGACTTTGAGAGCCGGGCTAACGAAGGCGATCCGCTTTAGTCTCGCCGGTTGCCGCGCTCGCGCCGCGAGTGGCCACGTCGCCGCCGTGCAAGCGAAAAGCGTAATGAACTCGCGCCGTCGCATGTGCCCCCTCACGGGAAAACCTGACCGACCACGCAAAGCCTAGCACTTTACGACGGGACAGGAGCGAGAAAAGGTGGAAATCGAACCTCGGCACTCGCGGACCTATTTCAGCTCAGGGACAAAAAGCGACGGTCGAGGCACGCGCGGCTCGACCTCCGGATTACCGGCAAGAGTGGACGTTGCATTCACTTAAACGCCGTTCGGCTTAGCGGCCAGAAGCCGAAGTGCATGGAAATGAGACCGCCTCCGATCACGCCTTGAGTGGAGACGTGGAATATTCCTGCACAGGTTCGAGCAGAATTCATCTGGTAAGCGCGACATCCTTGAAAGAGGCGACTAGCGCCCTGTCCAGCTTTCCCCTCATACCGCAGATAATCTCGTACGCTGCCGCGCGCGGCATTGTCACCTTGTACGGCCGGTGTTCGATCGGCGCCGCAAAGATATCCGAAATGGTGAGAATGCGAACGATGTCGGTGATGCTCTTCGCGCAGAGGCGGTCAGGATAGCCGCTGCCATCGAGATACTCGTGATGGTGCCGCACCGCATCGAGGACTTCCGGTGAGATGTCCCCGTGCCCCTTCAGCACATCGTAACCCGTCGCCGGGTGAGTTTCGACCAACGCTCGCTCGTCGTCGTCGAGGCGTCCTGGCTTGTCCAGGATCGCCAAGGGCACCCTCGCTTTGCCTATGTCGTGGAACATGGCAGCGGTGGAGAGCCGTTCAAGGTCACTTTTACGAAAACCGAGACTGAGGCCGAAATCGACCGCGACGCCGGTCACGAGCAGGCAGTGCTGGAACGTTCCCTCGTGATGGCGCCGCACCGTGGCCAGCCATTCTGATAGCCCATGCTCGGAAATCCGGTTGGTGATCTTGCGGCCGGCATCTTTGGGACCAGCGACGTCGACCCGCTCCCCGAGGGTGATCGAAGTGAACATCGACGCGATGGCGGTTGCTGCGGCCTCAACCGCATTGTCAGACTTCGAGATGCCGCTCGTCGACCCAGTTCCGTGGGCGGCTGGATCGACCAAAGCGGCCAGGAGCTTGGCTGCCTCGATCTTGCCAGGCAACACCAACGTTGCGCCCAGCGCATAAGCTTGCGAGATGCAAAAGTGGGAGGTTTGCTCGACAAGGAAGATGCGCTTCTTTGCTATGGCGAACCGCGCAGCTCTTTTTTTCAGCGCGGCAATGTTTTCGACCGCCCGCAGGTCGGCACGAACGACGACCGCAGCAGCAGCGTGCGGAAGCTTTGCTTCTACATCGAGCCGCTCGCCGGCAACGGTGAACTGCCCTCCAAAAAGCGAGCAGAGTCCGAAGAGCTTCTCGGAAGTGTCGGCCAATACGTGCACGAGCATGACTGGTGCCTTCGTTCGTCGGGTGCCGGGCTGAATGGCCTTCGGTGGTCCAAGGTCATTGGCTCACTTCGACGAGACTGCTCGGCTCAAGTTGATTTGTGCGCGCCTCTGTCGGTCGCTGTCGTTTGGGTCTTCTTGCCGTTTGCTTGGATAAAGTGGACGCCAGCCGTGGTTCCGTCGATCCAGACCAGCTCGCAGCGTCGATAGGCCAGTCCCGTCGACGACAGCAGCATGAAGAACTCCTTGGCCGAGAGAACATCGAGCGACCCTTCGACTTCGATCTTGGCGCCGGTGTTCGAGATATCGAGCAAGACGCAGCTTCGCCGCCAAGTGCCGTCGGAGCCCATCAAGTTCACGGGCTGTCTGTTGTCCATGCGCACCCGAGGCGCCTTGCGACCGTCGAATTTCATTGGTTTCCTGCCGGTCTTGCAGTGCGACCGTGGGCGCCCGCGGAGATTTCTCCCCAACGAACGGACCATTGGCTGGTCGAGAGATGAAGCGTTTCGAACAGCTCCTGAGCTCGTGCGCGCTCGCCTAGTGAAAGCCCCGCGCCGCGAGTGTTGAGGACGGCCAGCGTGGTCTGCCAATTCAAGCGCGATGCCCGGCACGCCATAACTGGGCCTTCGTAACCGGAGTCTGCCATAACCTGCTCGATGGCCTCAATCGGTGCTGCCGACAGCACCGACAACGCCGTGAACAGGTTGGCTGTCTCACGCCGGATCGCGAACCGATTGACAGTCGAGTCGCTCAGCTTTCCGCTCCGATTGAGCGATATGATCTCCGGCCTCGCAGCGGCGTACTCAGTGTCGTAAGGTCGCTTCGCTGTCGCTAATACTTGCGAGGACGCGTCTGCGTTGGAAGCCTTAATCGCCGGCCGTGGCGATGCCGACAGCAGCTCCCGAACCACCATGTCCGGGGTGTCTGGCCTCAGCGTCAGCGCTTTCGTGATCTCGTCGTCCTCCACAGCCCTACGGACCAAGTTGGCATAGGCCGCGCCTGAGAATTCAGCGCCCGGATTGCCGATGACGGCCAGACAAGTCTTGCTGTTGCCGCGCTGCAATATTGCCTCAGTCACGGGGCTTTCGATCCTGCGCCGGCCAGCAATGGCGCGAAGGTGATCCTCGCTGCCGGACGTCGCGATCGCCACCAGATCAGCCGGCGATAGAGCGGGAGATTTTAGAAGGATCGGGACTGCGATCGCCGGATCGCCGCACGAGGCGAGACGTCGCAGGGTGTTCATCGGAGCAGTACCCAGCTCGGCAAGCGTCGTGCTGAGCTCGGCGAGAGTCGCCGGCGCGATCCGCCGGGCTAAGCGAATTAGAACGTCGTCAAGCAGGCCGACCTGCGGCTCTTGCAATCGGTGATTACCCTCAACGAGCAGCTCGGTGGTGCGCCAGAGCATGCGCGCACAACGTTCGGATGAGCTCCTCGCGATGGTGGCATCCAACTCAGTAATGAGATCGGCCGCAGAAACTGCCCTCATTGGCTGGCCCCAAAATTCATTTTAATATCGTCACGTCAAATCAAACGTATTACGCGCTGAAGTTGTTAAGATTCCTTATATGCCAAACCGTGACATACGGGAGGCTATTATAATTCAACTGAACGGCGCTCCGTGGCGTATTAAAGTACCTGCTGTCCGATGCTGCGGCCGGCGCGTGGACGACTGCCCAACCTGTAACGCAGTCCTTAGGGTGATAGCTGGCACAACTTGCGTGATGGCGGTCCAGCTTTGGACAGCCGCTAAAGTTCGGCATTATGGCCTTAGGGCGAAGAAAGGCTAATGCGGGCGAGCGGTAGCGTCGTTCAGGGACATTGCGGCTGACTCGGCCAAGCAGACGCGCTCATCGCCAGTCGCGAACGTCCGCTACGGGGTCCACAAGCCGACATGCCTCGCATTCAGACGTTAGTCCGCTCTTCGGCAAAGGCCGACAAACCTCCGCCTGTGCATGCGAGACGCTGTCTTGCGACGGAGATCGTAGATTTCATCCGTAGCAATCCGGCTGAGCCGCAAAAGAACGAATGCCATCAAGGCGATTCGGAGGATGGAGTATCCTCGACGAAGTGCATGCTGTTGGGAGGGCCTCCAACACGGCGGCGACTCGCGCCGCGGATCGACCCGCGACAAGGAAGTACGCGCGGTGGCTGTCATTCGGCTTGCAATATTGCCCCCTTAAGCCGGGGGATCGGCGTCCAAAATTGGCTCTGACGCAATTTTGGTGCAGCACTGGTCATGTGGCGCTGATTAGCCGAGCCTGTAGCAAGTCGAGCTTGGCGCGTCCGTACATTTGGCGTTTGACCAGTTTGAGCTTGGTGATCTGGCCCTCGGTCTGTCCGTTGGACCATGACGTCGCGATCGCTGCGCTGACAGCGGCCTTGTCCTTGATGACGCCATTGGCGAAGGACATGACGAGGCTTGCGCGCGCTCGTTCCAACCATGGTTCAAGCTCTACGTGAGCCTTCTTGCGGATCATCGCATGGAAAGCGGCTATGATCTCTCGAGCTTCCACCAAAAGAGGAACGCCTTGCTCGATCGCCGCAATGGTGTCTTCTTCGGAGAGTGGGCATGAATCAGCATCCAAGTCGATCGAATTCCGGGGCGCGCATTGTGCGATTCAGGTCTGAACTGGTCAGGCAGGAGTCGGGACCTATGATGGTCCACCTGTTTGATTTGCCCAGATTACGACCACGAGGCTACGCCAAGTCCTCGCTAACTCATCGGGCGGTGGTGCTCGCCCTCGTAACGGAAGGCCGCCTCAGTCGGCCCTCTCCTTTTCGGCCCTCTTTCCTTTGGTCAATCCGCGCGCATGCGGAAGGGCGTCAGGTTCGAAGCTTTGGCACAACAACCTGCGGCCATCGCTCAGGGGGCGCAAACAGAGCGGCCCCAGCGGGGATGGGGGGCCAAGGGCTGGGGCCGCCATTCCGCACCGGACGTATTCGGCGGTAAGGGTCCGGTGGATCAAACCAAGTCAGTCCGGAACCGATGGTTCCAAAGGCTGTTCCGTCATCGCACATGAACCCTGGCACGCCGTGTGAATAGGGTATGGGGACTTTGCAATGCCCCTCCCGGGCTGGAAGTCGCCGGCCCGCGATCAATTAAGCCGACGGAGTTATGCTTCAGGAGCCTCAACCAGTTTGGTATCCAGGACAAGCGACAAGCTCCTCCACGTTCCCAGAGACCTATGACGAGCTGCCGCGGCGCGCGCAGCGGTATCGCTACGTTCGCAGAATTCGACGAGCGTCGCCGCCCAGAAGCTGGCGGGGTAGTCAAAGGGGTGCATCGACGCCCAGCGCCGCGATCGTCCGTCGGGTTAGGGCGCCGGACAATCACCGGACGAGCGCACGACTTGCTTACTGCGGCAAATTGGGCTGCGCCCCACTGCGAGATGTGATCAATACTGCCCTGAGCCCGTACAGAACAGGCCAAGACCGGATTACGATTTCCGGTCCTCCACTTGTTCTGAAATCACGACAGTCGCTCGCCCTGTCCTTGGCGGTCCACGAGCTTGCTACTAACGCGTTGAAGTACGGCGCTCTGAGCGTGACAAGCGGCCGCGTGTCGGTTGTGTGGTCATCCGAAGATCAAGCGGGTGATCAAAAGTTTGTCTTCGTCTGCCAAGAATTCGGAGGCCCATCTGTGTCGGAGCCGACCGTGAAAGGCTTTGGCTCACGCCTCATTTCGAGAACACTGGAAGAGGATTTCCGAGGGGCGGTTACTGTGTCCTACGGATCGAGCGGGCTCACTTGCCGTCTCACTGCCCCCGTTGCAAATCTAAAAACTTCACCGCAATAGCAGAAGTCTTTTACCCGAGCTACGTTGTCGTCCGTTAAGAAGCCGAATTGAGCGGGAGCGGACAGGCAAGCGTATGCGATAGCTGGATCAGGAAGAGGCACAAGAGTTCTCTGAGCCAGGC
>NZ_JBEPRQ010000034.1:0-69802 GCF_040548425.1 Bradyrhizobium sp. i1.15.2
CGACATAGTTCGATCTGAGTGCAGGTCCACCGCGACGGATCAGCTAGTCCGAAATGGAAACGAGGCGGCTGAAGCCATCGGCATGATGATGTAACTCCAGCCATGACGGCAAGACTAACTTGTTCAAGGCCGCAACCAGACACCTGTTCGGGGACGACCTCGATGGCAGAATGGGCCCTGCTGCTTGTGAGCGCCGCGACGGCGGTGCTTGCCGGCATCACGGCTGCGGAGGCGGCCGACTGTCCGCGCAAGGACGCACTCGGGACCTCGCGCGTGCTCGCCGTTGACGCCAAGACTCATCCGCGGGTTGGACTGAAGAGCTTTCCCCAAACTCTCCCCTTAGCCGACCACGAGGTCGTGCTGACCTTCGACGACGGGCCCCGGCCGCCGTACACGGAAAAGGTGCTGGCGGCGCTCGCGCAGGAGTGCGTCCGAGCCACGTTCTTCCTGGTCGGCAAGTCGTCAGCCCAATTTCCCGAGCTCGCGCGGCGCGCGGCCGCGCAAGGCCACACCATCGCGCACCACACCTGGTCGCATTCGATGGCGTCGAAGATCAGCTTCGAGAAGGCGAAAGAGGACATCGATCGCGGGATTGCCGCCGACGAAATGGCGCTCCATGGAGTATCGACAATGGCGCCTTCGACGCCGTTCTTCCGCTTCCCCTATTTCGACTCGACCCCTCAGACGCTCGAGCTACTCCAGTCTCGGGGCATCGTCGTGTTCGGAGCGGACCTGTGGGCCAGCGACTGGGAGGAAATGACGCCAGACCAGGAGCTGAAGCTGATCACCAGCCGGCTCAATGCCGAGGGGAAGGGGATCATTCTGTTTCACGACGCCAAAGCACATACCGCCGCGATGATGCCCGCCTTCCTACGGTACCTGCACGACAACGGCTATCACGTCGTTCACGTCGTTCCGACGGCTCCGCTGCAGAGGAATGCCGATACGCATTGATGGCGGAGTGTCACGGCGGCGCAGAGTGGAGCAATCCCGAATCCACTAAGCCGTCGTTCATGTGAGCCGGTGCAAGGATGAAGGCGGAATCGCGCATGAGCCGTTTCGGGCAGGTAGGAACCGCAAAGTGACGTAGATTACGTCAGACGTCTGCATCATCTTTGCCGTTTACGCGCCGGCAGGAGTGGCAGCGGCGCATAGCCGCTCGGTATCTTCCTCGTGCTGCACTTCCTGATTTTGGAATGGAGAAGCCCACCGCTTGTGACCCAAGCGATCTTCCGCTCGAATGCCGCGACCGTCTCACGCTGTAACGCGTGTCCGCAAGCATTAGAAGAGGTCTTCTAAACAAACAGATCGTAAAGTGATGCAAGTGAACGACAAAACGATCTCGCGCGACACGGCCCGACGAGGCTCTCATAAAGCATTTAACGGCAATGCGATGGCAGGCAGTGAACCCGGCTCATCAGGACGGGACATTGTCTATTCGAGGAACGCGCGAGAAGCCGGCCTCAATCGCGAGCTCAACGACCAAGTTACACGCGTTCGTCGGGCGTCCGTGATGTTCTTCATCGCGCGGAAACAAATGGCGCGTCCGATGGGAGATTAGAAAAACTGATTATCTAAACACTACCAAAAACAGTGCGCCTTGGACTCGCGCGTTCCACGATTCTCTGAGAGCATTGATCTCAGGCAATGAAGCCGGTCAGGGACGCTCATGCTGCCCACCAACATCTTTGACAGAGTGAGTAATTCAGTTATTAGCGCGGCCCGATGAGCGTTCCTTCTGCGACGCGCGCGGCCATTGCGATGGGGCCGTCGAATGTGGGACTGGATCCGGCAAATCGCTGGTCGGCCTGCCGCTCGAACTTTCTACGAGGGGGGAGAGTAGATCCAGATGCGTGAGTCTTTTCGCAAGCGGTCAGCCTCGCTCCTGTAACGTCCGAGCATGAACACGATGGGGGTGACACGCAGGTCCAAAGAAGGAGAGAGGGCTCCGTGCGACCATTACGATGTTCGACTTCGGCTTTCTGAGATATTTTTGGAGCGGCACGAGGACGCTATCACCTCAATGTGAACTAGAGCGTCATCTCACTTTCAACTGTGCAGTGTATCTGCTTTGAATCGGGTGCTGCGGCAGCCTCCGTCCGCCGCTGGACCAGGTCGTATGTTGGTTAAGCTTGGAAGAGGATATGACATGGTGACCACGCGTGAAGTGTCTATCGATGACGCCACAACGGTGACCCACATGGTTGCTGCCCTACTTGCTGAACTTGAGGGGGGGCAAATGCAGGACGAACTAGATACCCAGCTTGTTGTCGACCTCCTGGCGATGAAAGAGCGCGTCTACGGGTTTCTGGCTTTCACGGAGGCACGCCCGGTCGGCCTCATTATGTTGTCGGAAGGCGCGGCGCTTTTTGCGCGCGGAACCTACGGCATTATCACCGAACTCTATGTGGTGCCCGATCAGCGATCTTCTGGGGTCGCGATGCGTCTCATTGCGGCTGCGGTGGGCCTGGGGACAGTAAAAGGCTGGGGCCAGCTTGAAGTGGGGGCGCCGAGGCAACCCATGTGGAGCCGTAGCCCCACCTCAGCATTGTACTTGAAGGCCGGTTTTGCAGAGATCGGCCCACGCCTCAAATTGCCGTTGCACGGCTTAGCCAGTCATCGTGCGAAATGTAATGCTGCAGGGCGATCGCGATTATATCCTCGGCGGCAACACGCACTCTGCCGCGGTGTGTCGGATTCATCTTCTGCAAGATTTGCGTGAGCGTCGAATTGCCGGCGCCCGGTTGACCGGCGACGAAGTTTGTAATGCCGGCTTGTCGCGCGCGGTGAGCGATCGGCAATTGTCGGAGGAGATCCTGGCGGACGCGGTCGAGGCGGGGCGGCGCTGAGGCTTGCGAATGGGCCGTGATGCGTTGGAACCTCCGTTGGCGATGTGTGCAATTTCCTGGTGGCTGCAATGAATCTCCGGCCGGAGCAACACTACGAAACTTGATGTGCCCGCACCGGCCGGGTTAGCGTTTCGCGCGGACCGCCGCCTGGGTCTCTCAGGCGGCGGTCCGGATCAAAGCCCGTCAGGGGCTCCCTCCCTCTCGTCATTTCGTCGCAGGGCGCGGTGCCATTGTCGGCATTGCCGCCTTGGCCATGATGAAACATGATTGGCCTTGGCCGGAGACGACTTGTCTTCGGGAAGGTGGAGATGACGCCGAACGCGCAAAGCGCAGATTCGGCCGGTTGAAGGAGCTCTTGACCGCCGACAGCACGCCCTCCGCAATCAGCGGGATGTCCATCGGGCGCTCGCGTAGCGCCGGCATGTGCACCGGGAATGCGGCGAGGCGGTAGTACAGGTCGCGCCGGAAGCGACCGGCCTCGACCTCGGCCTCCAGGTCGCGGTTGGTCGCCGCCACCACGCGAACGTCGACCTTGCGCACGCGCTGCGCGCCGAGCGGCCGGATCTCGCTCTCCTGCAGCACACGCAGCAGCTTGACCTGGAACCCCGGGGAGGTCTCGCCGATCTCGTCGAGGAAGATCGTACCGCCATCGGCGACCTCGAACAGGCTGATACGATCCTGGTAGGCGCCGGTGAAGGCGCCCTTCTTGCAACCGAACAGATCGCTTCCAAGAGCTCGTCCGGCAGCGCGCCGCAGTTCTCGACCACGGACGCCTTGTTGGCCCGCGCCGAGCCGTAATGGATCGCGCGGGCCAGAAGCTCCTTGCCGGTGCCGGATTCTCGGGTGATCAGAACCGAAATATCGTAGTCGGCGGCGCGCCTGCCGAGCTCGATCACGGCGTGCATCGGGCTTTCCGTCGAATGCACGATGCGGTCGAAATCGCAGAGCTGCTTGGCCACTCCGCGCTTGACCGAGGCGACCTTCTTGATGTGCCCCGAGGTCGCCTTGACGTCGAGGCCGGCGGTCTCGGTCTCCTTCTGCAGCCGATAGAGCTGAACCGCCTCCTTGACGGTTTCGACCAGTTGGTCCGGCTGCCAGGGCTTGGTGATGTATTGATAGATGCCGGCCTCGTTCAGTCCTGCGATGATGTCCTCGGACTCCGAATAGCCGGAAATGATCATCCGCACCGGATCCGGCCTGAGCTCGCGGACGCGCTTCAGGAAGCTCACGCCGGATTCGTGCGGCATCCGCTGGTCGCAGAGGATCGCGTGGACAATCTCGCCCTCCAGCAGCTTCTCCGCATCGGTCGCATTGCCGACGCAGAGCACCTCCAAATCCTCCCTGAGCACGCGCCGCAGCGCTTCCTGCGAGCGGACCTCGTCGTCGACGAGGAGAATGGTTCCCTGAATGCTCACGATGGCACCGCCATGCCGACAGGCCGATCTGGCGCACGCCGGGACCGGTGACCAGCGATGGTCAGCGGCGTGCGCGACTTCGGCACCTTGTGGATGAAATTGTAGCGCGCGACGTGGTAGCTCGGATCGAAGCCGTAGAAATTCAGCTTCATCCGCCGCAGCTCCTCGTCGCGGTAGGATTGCAGGGGCTTCTCGGCCTCATCGGCGGCGCGCCGCTGCCGCTTGGCGGCGAGGCGCATGGCAAAACCGGCATCCGACGCCATGGTGGCGCCGCGCTGTACGAGGCTTATTATCGGCAAGCTCCTCGCCCGATAGCACGCGATCGACGATGCCGAGGCGCCGCGCCTCCGCCACTCCCATCGGAAGCCGGCATTGCGTGATCCGGGTTGCGTTCGCGGCGCCCGCACGGCGCGGCAGCAGATAGGTCCAGTATTCCGAGCCGTAAAGATTGCCCATGTCCTTGTAATGCGGATTGAGGACGATCTGGTCGCTTGCCCAGACCTCGTCGGCGGCAAGACTCAGGAAGACGCCGCCCGCACCCGCATTGCCGCGAATGACCGAGACGACCAGGCGGTCGGTGGTCTCGATGATCGCGCGGGCAAGATCGTCGATCGCATTGATGTTGCGCCAGGACTCATCCGCGGGGCTGTCGGCCGCCTCGATTTCTGCAAGATGAATGCCGTTCGACCAATAATCCCGGCCCCGGTCAGGAGCAGCACCCTGGTCGGGCGCGCCAGCGCCGCGCGATAGGCCTCGAGCAGGGCCTCACATTCGGCGGTCGCCATGGCGCCGTTGTAGAAGGAGAACGCGAGCTCGCCGACCTCGCCATGCTCGCGATACCTGATCCGGGCGTAGCCGCAGCCGGGCCGGTGCGGCAGATGCGCCGCCTCGGCGGCAAAGAGTTTCGCCGCCGGCAGCTTCAGGCTCTTCGGCGCGAGCTTCCTGACATGCCCGATCCAGACCGCGCCATCGACCGTGGCGCGCGCCAGCGCGCCGTCGCATTGCGCGACGACGGTGCCGGGCACGCCGGAGATGCCGTGCGCCTCATGCGCATCGAACAGCCTGACCTCCTGGAAGGACAGACTGTCGACCAAGCCCGGCATGCCGTCGGCGCTGTCAATCTTGCGCAGCACGGTCGCGGTGGTGTCGTGCTGCCAGTCGATCGCCCGGCCCGCCTGGCGGCAAGGTCCGCGCACGCGAATGCGCGGGTCGTCCGTGTCCATCGGCTGCGGGGCAGGCCGTCCGGATTCGATCGCCGCGACGGCTTCGAGCACCGCCGCAACCGCGCAGGACGTCACCTCATTGCGGTAGATGCTGGACTTAGGCGCACGCCCCACTCGCTTGCACCGTCCAGAATCGCCCAGTCGAGCGCCGCCGGACCGCGATCGCCGGGCGGACCGGGATGGACGACCAGGCACCGCAGGCTGCGCCAGACGTCGTTGGGAATCGCCTGCTTCAGGAACGGCGCGATCACAAGGTCCGGCCGATGCAGCGCCACGCTCTCGCGCGTGACCTCGGCATGGATGTCGAGCTCGACCGCGACATCGTGGCCTCGATCCCTGAGCTCGACATGCAGCCGCTGCGTCAGGCTGTTGAAGGAATGCGACAGGAGCAGGATGCGCATGATTTGCCTCAACAGATTCTCGGCAATTGCTCGCCCGACAGCCAGTCGACGATCCGCCCGCCGCCGAAGCTCGTGGCCATCTGCACGAAATGATGATCGTCGGCCACGGCCTCGCCGATATCGGCGGCGGCGCGGCCAAGCGGATGCGCCCGCATCGCGGCCAGCACTGCAGCAGCATTTTCGGGCGCCACGATCGCGACCAGCTTGCCCTCATTGGCGACATGGAGCGGATCGAGCCCGAGCAGCTCGCACGCTGCCGCGACGCCAGGCTTGACCGGGATCGCCTCCTCGCGAAGATGGAAGCCGAGGTCGGACTGCTGGGCGATCTCGTTCAGCGTGGCGGCAAGCCCGCCGCGGGTGGGATCGCGCATCAGGCGGATGCCGAGGCCGCCGGTTTCGACCATCTTCGCGACGAGATCGTTCAGCGCCGCCGAATCCGAGACGATCTCGGTCTCGAAGGCGAGATTCTGCCGCTTCGACATGATCGCCACGCCGTGATCGCCGAGCGTGCCCGAGATCAGCACGCGATCGCCGACGCGGGCATTCTCCGCCGAGAGATCGAGCCCGTGGGGTACGACCCCAACGCCGGCGGTCGAGATGAACAGGCCATCGGCCTTGCCGCGCTCGACCACCTTGGTGTCGCCGGTGACGATGTGAACGCCGGCGGTGCGCGCAGCCTCGCCCATCGATTCTGCGATCATCTTGAGGTCGGCGAAGCGGAAGCCTTCCTCGATGATAAAGCTTGCAGAGAGGTAGAGCGGGCGTGCACCGGCCATGGCGATATCGTTGACGGTGCCGTGCACTGCAAGCGAGCCGATATTGCCGCCGGGGAAGAACAGCGGCGAGACCACATAGCCGTCGGTCGTCATCACCATGCGCCCGGCACCAACGTCGAATGCCGACTGGTCGTTGCCGCGCGCCAGCCATTCATTGCCGAAGGCCTCGTGGAACAGACCCGAGATCAACTGCGCCATGGCCCGGCCGCCCGAGCCGTGGGACAGGTCGACGCAGCCGTTCCTGATGTCGAGCTTGCGCTGGTAGGCCTTCATGACACACGCCTTTGCTGGTGGTCGCGGAAGCGGCCATAGGTCCAGTGTGCGGCGCAGGCGCCTTCGGAGGAGACCATGCAGGAGCCCATGGGCGTCTCCGGCGTGCAGACGGTGCCGAACAGCTTGCAGTCGACCGGCTTCTTCACGCCGCGCAGGATGGCGCCGCATTCGCAGGCGGGATTGTCGTCGACGCGCAGCTCGTGCATGTCGAAGCGCACCTCGGCGTCGTATACGGCGTAAGCGCGCTTCAGCTTCAGCCCGCTATAGGGAACCTGTCCGAGCCCCCGCCATTCGAACTGATCGCGCAGCTCGAAGATGTCGGAGACCTCCTCCTTGGCGCGCAGATTGCCGTCGCGGTTCACCGCGCGGCTGTACTGGTTCTCGACCTCGTGCCTATCCTCGTTGACCTGCCGCACCAGCATCAGGATTGCCTGCATCATGTCGAGCGGCTCGAAGCCCGCGATCACCACGGGCCTGCCGAACTCCTCGGCAAAGAACTCGTAAGGAGCCGTGCCGATGATCGTCGAGACATGGGCCGGCCCGACGAAACCGTCGATCTCGACCCGGCCGATGTTGCGGATGTCGGGACTTTCCAGGATGTTCTGCATCGCCGGCGGCGTCAGCACGTGGTTGCAGAACACGGTGAAGTTTTCGAGCTGCTTCTTCTCCGCCAGCCGGATCATGACTGCAGTCGGCGGCGTCGTGGTCTCGAAGCCGATGGCGAAGAACACGACCTCGCGTCCGGGATTGTCCTCGGCGATCCGGATCGCGTCGATGGTGGAATAGACCATGCGGATGTCGGCGCCGCGCGCCTTCGCCTTCAACAGCGATGCGCCCTGCGAGCCGGGAACGCGCATCAGGTCGCCATAGACGCACAGGATGACGTCCGGCCGCTCGGCGAGCCGGATCGCCATGTCGATGCGTCCGCCCGGCAGCACGCACACCGGACAGCCGGGGCCGTGGATCATCCGCACGTTCTTCGGCAGCATGTCCTCGAGGCCGTAACGCGAGATCGCGTGGGTATGGCCGCCGCAGAATTCCATGAAGCGATAGAGCTTTTGCGGATCGGCTTCCGCGCGGATCGCTTTCGCAAGCCCGAGCGCGATCTCCTTGTCGCGAAACTCGTCGGCATATTTCATGACGCGGCTCTCTGCCCCTCGGCGCTAAGCTCGCGCAGCAGTTCGAGCGTCCGCATTGCCTCCTCCGGATCGATCTTCGTCAGGGCATAGCCGACATGGATGATCACATAGTCGCCGACGGCGAGATTCTCGATCAAGGCGACCGATATCTCCTTGCTGACGCCGTCGATCGAGACGATCGCCATCTCGTCGGGCAGGAGCCTCGTGACCTCAGCAGGTATCGCGAGACACATCAGGCGGTTCCTTCCAGGCCGTACTGTTCGAGTTGGAGCGTGGCGATCCAGGCCTGGCCGAGGCTGAGACCGCCGTCATTGGGCGGCACTTGCCGCGGCAGCAGCGGCAAGAGACCGGCGGCGATACAGCCGCGCTCGATCTCGCAACTGAGGATCGCGTTGAGAAAGCAGCCGCCGCTCAGGGCGACGGTCGTGACGCCGGTCTCGCGCGCCGCACGGGCGATCCAGTCGACGCAGGCAGCGGCGAGCGTGCCATGGAACAGCCCGGCCCCCTCGATCGGATCGATGCCCTCGGCCGCAAGGCGCGCAAGCAACGGAAACAGGGACAGCACCCCATCCTCGATCCTCCAGCCGTCTTTCATGGAGCGCGGCGCGCGAACCCGCGCCTCCAGTTTCATCGCGGCTTCGCCCTCATAGCTCTGCACCTGGCAAAGACCGAGCAGCCCCGCCGCCGCGTCGAACAGCCGGCCGGCGCTGGTCGTCACCGGTACGCCCGGCTGGTCGAGCAAGGCATGGAGACGCGCAGCCTGCGGCTGCGCCGCAAACCGGGTCGCGATCGCGTTGCCGCGGGCCAGGTCATGCAATGCGCTTGCAGCCATGCGCCACGGCTCGCGCGCGGCGCGATCGCCGCCCGCCATCTTCATCGGCGCCAGATGGCCGAGCCGCCGGAACTGCGCGCGCTCGCACAGCAGGAGCTCGCCCCCCCAATTGCCGCCGTCGCTGCCCTGGCCGAAGCCGTCGAGCACCAGTGCCAACGCAGATCCCGCGAGGCCATGCTCCGCCATCACGGAGGCGGCATGGGCATGATGGTGCTGGACTGCGATCAGCCGCCGCCCGCTCGCTTCGGCGAAGCGGGTCGAGGCTATGTTCGGGTGCAGATCATGGGCGATAACCGCCGGCTCGACGTCCAGCGTCGACAGCAGGTGGCCGATGGTTTCCTCGAAGACACGGACGCCTTCGGCGGTGTCGAGGTCGCCGACGTGCTGGGAAACGAAGGCCTCGCTGCCGCGCGTGACCGTCACGGTCGACTTCAACGCGCCGCCGACCGCAAGGATCGGCGGCACCGGTCGCGCCAGCCGAACCGGCTCCGGCACGTAGCCGCGGGCACGGCGGCTGAACTGCGTCCGGCCGGCGACGACGGCCGCCACGGAATCGTCGGCGCGGGTGACGATGTCGCGATCATGGCTGACGATGAGGTCGGCGATGCCGGCAAGCCGCAGCTCGGCCTCGCGATTGTCGATCAGAAGCGGCTCGCCGCCGGGATTGGCGCTGGTGGCGACGATCGCCCAGCTCTCGCCGGCGAGCGGATGCGCCGCATCCAGCGCCTCGAAGATCAAATGAAGGAGCGGAGTGACCGGCAGCGCGATGCCGATCCGCGCCAGCTCCGGCGCGATCGCTGGCGAGAGCCGATGGCGCGATGTCATCAGCACGATCGGCCGCGGCGACGTCTCGAGCAAGGCGAGCTCGGCAGCATCGGCGTCGGCGATGCCGGCGACCGCGTCCACCGAGCCGACCATGACGGCAAACGGCTTCTGGTCGCGCTGCTTGCGCTGGCGCAGGCGCTGCACGGCCGCCTCGTCCCGGGCATCGCAGACGAGCTGATAGCCGCCGAGCCCCTTGACTGCGACGATCTTGCCTGCGGCGATCGCGGCAGCGATGTCCTCGATACCGTGGCTGAGCCGCGGGCCGCATTGCGGGCAGGCGATCGCTTCAGCATGGAAGCGGCGGCTGTCGGGATCGGCATAGTCGCCCGCACAGGCCTTGCACATCGCAAAGCGCTTCATGGCCGTGGTCGCGCGGTCGTAAGGAAGCCGCTCGGCAATGGTATAGCGCGGACCGCAATGGGTGCAGTTGACGAAGGGGTAGCGATAGAACCGGCTGGCTGGATCGAACAGCTCGCTCAGGCATTTTGGACAGGTCGCGGCATCGGCGCCGATGCGTGTCGACACCCTGCCCTGGTCGCTCGCGCGGATATAAAACCCCTCGCTCGCCACCGCCCCGACCGGCTGCACCGAGATCTCGTCGATCCGGGCGAGCGGCGGCTTTTCCAGCGGCAGTGCCCTGACGAAGTCCGATGCGCGCTCGCCCTCGACCTCGATGACGACGCCCTGGGAATCGTTGGCGACGAAGCCGCCGAGGCGGTAGCGCGTGGCGAGGCCGTAGACATAGGGGCGAAAGCCGACGCCCTGTACCGCGCCGCGCACGTGCAGGCGCAGCCGCCGTCCGTCCCGCGCCGTGGCCTCGCCGCCCATCGTCACTCCGCCGCCGTCATCGCGGCAGGCGTCGTCGCCGCCATCCGCTTGCGGATCCAGGCAAAGAACGCCGCAAAGCCTTCGCCGGTGCGCGCCGACACCGTCAGCACCTCGATCTTCGGGTTGACCCGGCGCGCATAGTCGATGGTCTTCGCCAGATCGAAATCGAGCACGGGCGCGAGATCGATCTTGTTGATCAGCATCAGCGACGAGGCTGCGAACATGTCGGGGTATTTCAGCGGCTTGTCCTCGCCCTCGGTGGTCGAGAACACCACGATCTTGCAGGCCTCGCCGAGATCGAACGCCGCCGGGCAAACCAGGTTGCCGACATTCTCGATGAAAAGCAGGCCGCCGTTCAGCCAGGGCAGCCGGTCATAGGCCTCGCCGACCATGGCGGCGTCGAGGTGACAGCCCTTGCCGGTATTGACCTGGATCGCCGGCACGCCGGTCGTGCGAATGCGCTCGGCATCGTTGGAGGTCTGCTGGTCGCCTTCGATCACGCCGATCGCAAAGCTTGCCTTCAGCTCGGACAGGGCGCGGACCAGCAGCGAGGTCTTGCCGGCGCCGGGGCTGGAGACCAGGTTGAAGGCGAGCACGCCGTCGGCCGCGAAGCGGGTGCGGTTGTCGGCCGCAAGCCGGTCGTTCTTGCCGAGGATGTCGCGCTCGACCTGGATGATGCGGTCGCTGCTCATGCCGGCGATCTTCTGGCCCGCGGGATTGGCGCCGCAGTCGAGCAGCCCGGCCTCATCGGGGGCGTGGTCGTGGGCACCACCGTGGTGATGGTGGTGACCGTGGTCGTGGCCATGACCGCGGTGATGATGATGGTGCTCGCCGTGCCCATGGCCATCGCCGTGATCATGATGATGACCATGCGCATCTTCGATCGATGCCTTGCCGTCGCTGCAGCCGCAGACCGTACACATCAGTCGACCTCCAATTCCCTTACCCGCATCTCCTCGCCGCCCGTCACCTGCAATTGGTAGCCGCCGCAGGACGGGCACGGCTCGTAACGCTGCCCGATCTCAACGGTTTTGGAACAGGCCATGCACCAAGCCGTGCCGGGCGTCTCGACGATCTCGAGCCGCGCGCCTTGCGCGATGGTCCGCGCGGCTACGGCCTCGAAGCAGAATTTCAGCGCCTCCGGCGCGACATGGCTCAGCGCACCGATCTCCAGACGGACGACGTTCATCTTGGTGAAAGCGCGCTTGCGCGCTTCCTCCTCGACGATACCGACGATGCCTTCGCACAGCGCCATCTCATGCATGGCCGGCCTCGCGAAATTGCAGGCTGAAGCAGACGCAGGGATCGAAGGAGCCGACCAGCGCGCGAACCGCGTCCTGCCCCTGCCGGCCGGTCGCGAGCGTCGCGCCCTTGAGGCTCCTGACCAGCGGTCCGCGGGCGTGAAAATTCCACTCGGTCGGTGCCAGGAACTCGAAGTTGACGACGCGATCCTCGTCGTCCAGTGCGACGGCGTGATGGAGGCGCCCGCGTGCGCATTCGACCGCGGCTGCCCCCTTGCCCGCGCCGAGCCGGTAGCTCGCGACGACGCCTTCATCGAGATCCGCATCGCCACGATCGAGCCAGGCGCAGAGCCGCGCGACCTCGGCAATCCGCGCCTTCAGACGCGCGGCGGAGCCCGCTTCCGCCGCCGAGACCGCTTCACGGCGTGCCCTGCGCGCCCAGACGCCGGTTTCCGGAATCCGGCCGCAGAGGTCCGGCGCATCGGAATAGGCCGCACCGTCCGCCAGCAGACGCGTGACGATGTCTAAATCGTCCGCCACCGTCAGGAAGGATGGATCGGCCTCGGGCTCTGACACCAGCTTGCCGTGGCATCCCGCGACGGAGGCGGCGAGCGGGCTGCCCGGCGCGAGCGTCTCGTCTTCTTTGCCGGCGATCCCCATCGCGCCGAGCGCGGCCTTGATCTGCACCACCGCGTCGCGATGCAAGGCCGGCGGGACGGCCTCGTCCGCGCCCCCAAGCAGCGCGCTTGCCTGCATTACGGCGCGCACCGCCAGAGCGTTTGTGCCGTCGAGCGCGAGCCGTCCGACGAACAGGCCGCGCAGCAGTTCGGTCAGCCGCTCGACGACGACTGCGGTGACGCGGCGCCGCACCGTTGCGGGAGCCGGCTCCCGTCCTTGCGCGGCTTCCACCGCCGACTGGAACGCCACGTGATGGGCGATCGAGCACAGCGAGAACAGACGCGGCAGCACCGGAAGCAGCGAAGCCGCGGGCTTTCCCGCAAACAGCCGCGTCAGCGGCGGCCGATTGCGCGGCTTGATCGCGACGTCGGCGATCGTGGCGCCGGACAACAGCACCGTAATATCGATCTCGTTGCGAAACGAGAGACTCATCCATGCCGCTCCGTCAAGGCGCCCCGCAGGAAGTTACGCCGATCGATCGGGCTTGTCGCGGGCTCGCGGCGGCGAACCGCCTCTTCGCTGTCCGCCGGCAGCATCAATTCGGCAAGCGCGGCTTCGGCCGTCGCTCGCGCGGCATCCTTGTCGGCGAATTGGAACATCGGCGAGAACAGCGAGCAGCTCGCGATCCGGCCGATCCGGGCGACCTCGCTGAGGGTGAATTCGATATGGCCCGCGGGAAAACGCATTCGCACGGTCGCGCCCGAGGTGACTGGCGTCACCGCGCCCGCCGGCATCGCCACGTTCATGAACCACGACGTGACCATGATGCCGACGATCGTGCCGTTGAAGGGACGGAAACCGACCGCCTCGACGCCGAGCGCATCGTTGTAGATGGGTAGATCGCGCATCGCGCGCTCGCCGATCTCGCGGTAGCTTGCGGCCAGAAGCTCGCCCCACGCCGCGGCGTCGGCGTCGTCGGCAGGACCTGACGCACTCGCTGGTGCGCTGCCTGTCATGTTTCGATCGCCATGAACTTGGATTTTGGCGCGTCGCAATTCGGGCAGTGCCACTCCTCCGGCAGCGCCGCGAACGGCGTGCCCGGCGCGATCTGCGCTACCTCATCGCCATCCGCCGGATCGTAGACGGTCCAGCAGATGCCGCATTCCAGCCGCGTGACGTCGGCGACGTCCTGGCGCACGCCAATATTCTCGAAGGCGCTCATTTGAAGTAGGCCTCGATGATTTCCTGCAGCCGCTCGGCGGAATCCTCGAAATCCTCGTCCGCTGCCAGCGCAACCGTCGGCACGCCGCCGACTTCGAGCGTATCGAGAATGATAGTGTCCATGGCGTTGAAGAACTGCACCGACCAGACATTGCGGATGCCGGTGGAGAGCACCCGGCAGGTGCCGTAGCCGCGCGACACCAGCTGGATCGGTCCGTTCCGGATCGTGTCCTGCATGAAGCTCATGTCGACCGGGCTCATCGGCAGCAGCGTGAAATTGATGATCTGCGAGCGAATGCCGGGCCGCCAGGCCTGTGCCCACTCGCGGATTTCGGCGAGCACCGGCAGCACGTTCATGGCGCCCTCCGGCACCTGCCCGATCTCGAAATCGGCGGATGTCAGGTCGGCAGCCGCACGCTTGACGATCTCGGGAACCGCGCCGATCTCGAGATATTCGGAAGTGGCGTCGGTCTCGAGCCGCACACGCCAAATTCCCGCCAGCACCGATTCCTGGATCTGCGCCAGCGATCCGTCCGGCAGCGCGACGACACCGGCGACCTCGCCTTCGCCGAGCACGTCGGCCACCAGCTTGCTCTCGAGATCGTTGAGATTGGCCAGCCGAAACAGTCTTGTCGGCGCGTTCGCCTTTTGATCCGCGATGGCATCCGCGATCCTCGAGAGCAGCGCGACCGCGTTCGGGCAGCTCTTTGCAAGCTCCGCACTGTCGCGCGTTGCAAGCTTTGCGAGCGCGCCGGCCGCCGTCAGGCTGCCCTTCGCTGCATTGAGACTCTCGTCGCCGATCGGAAACACGTTGACTGGTTGCTCGGCGCCTTCGGGCGCATCCCAGAAGCCGGCCTTCATAGCCCGACCTCTTGTGCGCGATGCTGGGGAATGATGGTGACGGCGACTGCGGCGCCTTGCCCGCGCGGCCGGTCGATCAGCTTGGTGATGCGGTCGGCATAGACCGACCAGTCCTGGATCTTGGCGATCAACCCCAGCGTCTTGCCGTTAGCGACGAAGATCAGCGTCGGCTGCACCCGCACCTCGAAGCGCTCGCCGAGCACACGCTCAGCGTCGCGTGCGATGATCGCACCGCGCAGCCGATTGCCGAACGCTGCGACAAGCTCGGGCAGCACCACGGCGACATCGATTGCCTCCGGAAAGCGGTTGGGATCGCCAGCCGACAGCAGCACCGCGACCGCACCGGCCTCGTCCGCTCCGCCAAGAAAATGATCGACCGTCGCAGCATCGACCTCGGGCAGACCACTCCGCGCCAGACCATGCTTTCCCACCTGGAATTCCATCGACCTCTCCTGACAAGCTTGTGTTTTTGGCGAACCAGAGGTTAGCAAGCCACGTGCCAGGATCGGTTATCACATGTTCGGATTTATCCCATTGATCCAGATCATGTATTTCTTGGCGCCGAGTGTAAGCCAAGCTTCAATGGAAAGATACTTGCCATATCTGGTGAGAGCTGTCTTTGCAGGTAGAAATCGATCTTCCAGGCGCACAGCGGCTGCCGAGGCCGGCCGGTCACTGATGTCGTCAACGCATCAAACGGGAGAAGCAGCGGCGATCCTAGTCGGACCGCAGGTGCTCGGGTAGTTGCGGCTCGCGGTCGATGAGGTCGGCGAAGAAGCGGTCGCAATCCTCGCCGTCGAGCGCCGCGCTGAGACCTTCGATCGCATTCGCGATCAGGCGTGCCTCGTCCTCGTCCAGCAGCCGGATCGCGGTGTCGATATAGACCAGCACCTTGGCGCCGACCGGAGGATTCGAGAGCAGCAGCACAGAGACGGGGCGCTGCTCGCCGCGATACGCGCACAGCGCCGAGATCCCGTCGGTCTCGACAATCGTCATGGGCAGGCCGAGGCACATGGGCAAATCTCCGGCAGTGTGGCCGATCAGGCCGGCCGCGTCTCGTAATGGAAATGATCGATGTCATTGGCGAGCAGCCGCTCGATATCTGCCAATGGCTCGGCGCGTTGGCTCACCGTGAGGCCCCATTCGGCCAGGATGGCGCAAGCGAGATTGATCGCCGGCGCGATCTGGTCGCGCACCGGCGCCGTAAGCGGCCCGCCCCAGTCTTCGAGATCGAGCGGCTGGCAGCCGATCAGCACCAGATGTTTCGGGCAACGGCCGAGCAGGTCGGCCGCGCTGATGACTTCCTGGAAGCCGGTCTGGTGCAGGCTCATCTTCTTGGCGCCGGTGAAACGCGGCACCTCGTCGTCACGCACAAGCTTCAACTGGCCGGGCTCGAGGCCATAGTCGATCGCGTCGAACACGATCAGGCGGTCCGCCTCTTCCAGATAGTTGACGAGATAGAGCCCCTGCGTGCCGCCATCGAGAATGGTGACATTGTCGGGTACGGCGTAGCGGCGGTGGAATTCCTCGACCGCCCGGACGCCGAACCCTTCGTCGGCCCACAGGATATTGCCGATGCCGAGCACCAGGATGCGATCGTCTTGCGAGAGTATCGGCTTCACTTGGCGTTCCCGTTTCAGTCGCGGAATCGCCGTTCGCCCGAGATCATCGAGGAGATGATGCTCTGGCGCGACATGATGTCTTCGCGGATCGCGGTGTAGATGTGCACCATCACGAACACGACCAGCGCCCACATGCCGAGATGATGCCAGGTGTGCACGTCCTGGCTGTTCGGCCAGATCGCAAACACCCAGCCGAACAGCTTATGCTGCCAGCTATCGATGCCGGTGCCTTCCGAATAGAGCGCAAACCCGGTGATGATCATGAAGGCCACGAACAGCGTGAATCCCGTGAACATCGCAATCTGCGCCAGAGGATTGTGGCCGACATACATCTTGGGCTCGCGCTCCAGGAACGCGTACCAGCGGATTTCGTGCAGCACTTCCTTCCAGAACTGCTTGCGGTGAAACGGGATGTAGAAGATCTGCCGAGAGTGGTGGTTGCCGACGAAAGCCCACAGGATGCGCGTGAGGAAGAATACCGCAAGCACCTGCCCCGCGGCGAAATGGGCGAAGCGGATGTAGCCCATCACGAAATTGTCGGACGCCTCGCCCGCGACCGTCGGCAACGGCGTTCCGATCAGATAGCCGGTCACCATAAGCCCGATAATCGAGAACGCGTTCACCCAGTGACAGATCCGTACCGGCGCTTCGTAGACATAGACGCTGGGACGACCCACCGCACGTTCTCCAGAAGCATAGGCTGCGATCGCCGCAAGGTCGGGCCTGGCGTCCGAGGCAGGAGCAACTGCATCCATCATGATCCTCTCCTACCTGACCTTGACCTTGGCGAGCTCCCGGCCGTCCGGGCTCATGACGTGCGTCGAACAGGCCAGGCACGGATCGAAGGAATGGATGGTGCGCAGGATCTCCAGCGGCTGCTCGGGATTGACCATCGGCGTGTTCATCAGCGACGCCTCGAAGGCGCCAATATTTCCCTTGGGGTCGCGCGGCGAGCCGTTCCAAGTCGTCGGCACCACGCACTGGTAGTTGTCGATCTTGGTGTCCTTGATCTTGACCCAGTGCGCGAGCGCGCCGCGCGGCGCCTCGGTGAAGCCGACTCCCTTGGCCTCCTTCGGCCAGCTTTCCGGCTTCCACTTGTCGACATTGGCGGTCGAGCTGTCGCCGGCCTTGATGTTGGCGACGAGCTTGTCCTGGAAGTAGCGCATCTGGCGTCCGGCCCAGACGGATTCGAGCGCACGCGCCGCCGTGCGGCCGAGCGTCGAGAACAGCGCCGACATCGGCAGGTTCAGATCCCGAAGGAACTTGTCGACGGGATCCTTGAACTCCGCCTTGTTCTGCGCGTAGCCGACGACCCAGCGCGCCAGCGGGCCGACCTCCATGGCGTGACCGCGCCAGCGCGGCGCCTTGATCCAGGAGTACTTGCCGCCTTCGTCGAGCTGCTCGATCGCCGTCTTGGTGCCCTTCGCGTTGGGTCCCAGCACGTAATTCGGCTCGGTGACGCCGTCCCAGGGATGAAGTCCCTTGGTCTCGTCGGGATATTTGTACCAGGAGTGCACCACGAACTCCTGGATCTCGTCGGGATTGGCGTGGTCGACCGGAAGCACCTTGGACAGGTTGCCGTTGATAATGGCGCCGCGCGGCAGCTTCAGGCTCTTGGCGGAATAGTCGTTGGCATGTTCTGGCACGTCGCCATACGAGAGCACGCTCTGGCTCGAAAGGCCGCCGCCATAGAGCCAATCCTTGTAGAATGAGCCGATCGCCGCCACGTCGGGGAGATAGACCATTTCGTTGAACTCGATCAGACGGTCGATGATCGAGGAGATCAGGTTCAGCCGTTCCATGTTGATGGCGCCGACAGCGCCGGTGCCGTCGACATTGATCGGACAGGGCACGCCGCCGACGAGCCAGTTAGGATGCGGGTTCTTGCCGCCGAAGATGGTGTGAATCTTGACGATCTCCTTCTGGAAATCAAGCGCCTCCAGATAATGCGCCACCGCCATCAGATTGGCTTCGGGCGGCAGCTTGTAGGCCTTGCTGCCCCAATAGCCATTCTTGAACGGACCGAGCTGCCCGGACTCGACGAACTTCTTCAGCCGGGTCTGCAGATCCTTGAAGTAGCCGGGCGACGACAGCGGCCAGCTCGAGATCGACTGCGCTAGCGTCGAGGTCGCCCGCGGATCGGCCGAAAGCGCGGAAACGACGTCGACCCAGTCCAGCGCGTGAAGGTGATAAAAATGGACGACGTGGTCGTGCACCTGCAGGGCAAGCTGCATCAGGTTGCGGATCGAATTAGCGTTCTGCGGGATGGTGATCCCGAGCGCGTTCTCGACCGCGCGCACCGAGGTCAGCGCGTGCGTGCCGGTGCAGACGCCGCAGATCCGTTCGGTAAACGCCCAGGCGTCGCGCGGATCGCGGTTCTTCAGGATCACCTCGATGCCGCGCCACATCGTGCCAGTGGAGACCGCGTTGCGGATGACGTTGTCGGCGTCGACATTGACCTCGACCCGCATGTGACCTTCGATACGTGTCACGGGGTCCACGACGATGCGCTTGCCGGAATTGTCGAGATTGAAGCCGTTGGGAGTCTGGATACCCATGATTGTCCTGCCCTGCTGTGTTCTTTTCGATCAGCTATTGTGGTCGGCGTCTTCGCGCTTGGTCGCGAGCCGCTTGACAGCGGTCACAGCCGCATGCACAGCCACCGCGGCGCCGACGGCGCCGGCCGCCACCATGCCGATCTGATCGGCGTTCTTCTCGATGCCGAACTGCTTAATGTTGGTGAGACGGTCGTAGAACGAGCCCTTGTCCCAGAAGCCGTCCTCCGAGCAGCCGATACAGCCGTGACCCGACTGGATCGGGAAGGACACGCCGCCGTTCCAGCGCACGGTCGAGCAGGCGTTGTAGGTGGTCGGCCCCTTGCAGCCCATCTTGTAGAGGCAATAGCCCTTGCGCGCGGCCTCGTCGTCCCACTCCTCGACGAACTGCCCCGCGTCGAAATGCGGGCGCCGGTAGCACTTGTCATGAATGCGCTGCGAGTAGAACATCTTCGGTCGGCCCTGGCGATCGAGCTCGGGTAGCTTGCCGAAGGTGGTGATGAAGGTGACGACGCCGGTCATCACCTCGGCGATCGGGGGGCATCCCGGCACCTTGATGATGGGCTTGTTGGTGATCACCTTGTCGATCGGAGTTGCCTGTGTTGGATTGGGCTTTGCCGCCTGCACGCAGCCCCAGGAGGCGCAGGCGCCCCAGGCAATGATTGCCATCGCATCCTCGGCCATCATCTTCAGCTTCTCGACGAACGGCTTGCCGCCGTCGATGCAGAACATCCCGCCTTCGTTCAGCGGCGGATTGCCTTCCACCGCGAGGATATACTGGCCTTTGTGCTTGGCGCGGGTCTCCTCGAGGATGGCTTCGGCCTGGTGGCCCGCAGCCGCCATGATGGTGTCGTCGTAGTCGAGCGAGATCATCGACAGCACCGCATCCTTGACCAGCGGATGCGCGGAGCGGATGAAGCTCTCCGAACAGCAGGTGCATTCCAGGCCGTGCATCCAGATCACGGGCACGCGCGGCTTAGTCTCGAGCGCGTTCGCGATGCGGCTCGCCGCCAGCGGTCCGAGGCCGAGGCTGGTCGCCGTCAGGCTGCAGAATTTATGAAAGCACCGACGTGTGATGCCTTGCCGCCTGATCACGCTGTAAAACGTTTCCGTCGCCGCGCCCATCAATCCTCCCGCCTTCGGCTTTGACTTTTCGATGACACAAACGGTAGCAAGAAGCAGGCCAACAGCCTGGAGAGATTCAAAAGTGCAGAGATTCCATAACGTTGCGAATTTGAACCACTTTCATGAACGGTACGCGAGGACGCTGCGAACACGAGAAGCGGAAACAACTCGATTTGCAGCCGGCAACGAAGTTTCCGGTCCATGCGTGGTGCACGCCATGAGGGATCGAACGAGCGCACGATGTGCCGGATCGCAACCGCACGCGGGCCGGCGTCGCCGACATCAGTGCCGACCAGCGCCTGCTCCAGCGGGCTGCCGACGTCGAAGGAATCGCGCGGCGAGAAATTCCAGGTGGTCGGCGCGATGATCTGGTAGCGCTCGATCTTGCCGTCGCGCACCGCCATCCAGTGCCCGAGACTGCCGCGGGCGACCTCGACCAACCCGACATAGCTTCCGTCGGGGAGCTTGCGCGATTTGTCGCAGAACGGCTCCGACAGCCGCAGCGCGCGCGTCCACTGCTCCATGGCAAGCGCGATGCGCGCGGTCTCGATCAGCCGCGCGATCACGCGGCGGCGCACGTTGGTGCCGTCCCGCGCGACCAGATCCGTGATCAGTGCCTGGCCCGCCACCGTCTGGCGCGCGATCGCACCGCCTCGATCGGCTGGCTCGACAGCCGCGGCGCCTTGCACCAACTATAGGCCGCCGGCTTGTCGGGATCTGGGACTGTGCTGCTATGGGCGGGATCCGCAAAGGAATTCACGCATCAGGCAGGCGAGACGTCCTCGGTGATCTGCGTCAGCGGCAGCGGTTCGACGATTGCGCGCTGGCTGAACGGGCCGCGCGGAAACAACTCGCTATCGGCACCATGATAGGCGCCGTAGCTCATCATCGGCCCCGTGCCCCGACCGAGCCCGGTCAATGCCAGACTGTCCGCAAGCCGCAGGAAATGCGCGAAGTCGCCGCGGCCATCGCGCCAGCCGTCCAGCTCGTCGGCGGTTGCGATCGCCAGCACGTTCTCCAGCGAATCCGCGAAGACGATACGCTCGAGGAAACTTCGAAACGCCGTCGTGATCGACAAGAGCAGGATCCGCTCGCCGAGATCGATGGCGCGCGTGGTGCCGCCGGGCTGGAACGCCAGGCTGTGGGCCATTTTCCGGCAATGATCCCATGGTCTCGAACAGCCGCGCCCGCGCCGGCAAGGCACCGCGCTGCCGCGGGTGGCGGCAAAGCGCTCGCGCGCCTCCTCGTGCCAGCCACGGGCGGCATAGGCCTCGCGGGCAAAGTCCGGCATAAAGAAGATGTAGAAACGGGTCAGATGGTCGGCCGCGTTCTCCGCGGCAGGGGGAAGTTGGTGGCGAGCTACCCGTTGGGCGCCGCCTCGATCGACATGGCGGCGCGCAGGGCGGCCGCAGCCGCGACCGATTACAAGACCGAACAGATGCCGCGGATCCGCGGTGCCAGCGCCAGCGCATCGAGCGGCGACCGACAGGATCTGCTCGAAACCTCGGTAGAGCGGCGCCGTCACCTCGGCGCGCATGACGCGGCCACTCTCGACATCGAGGCGGACTTCTAGATCGCCCTCGACGCGGTTGAACGGGCCGATCGTGATCCGCGTCATGGCTTGCGCTTCGTCGTCGCGCGACCCGGCGGCACGACCACATGGTCGGCGGTCGCGTTAAGCCGCACGCGGCGCGGCGTCGCGGACTTCGACAACGCGGCGAGCGCGACGAACCACGCCTTCGGCACGTCGGTCGGAAGCCCGACCGGAATGCCCGCGAGCTTGGCGGTCTCCAGAAAGTTCTGCGCCCCTTCGAAGCGCGGCGACGTGCAGGCGATGCAGGCATAGCCGGCCTTGGTGCAGGAGGTGCCGCCGTTCCAGGAGCGCAAGTTGCAGTCGCCGACCGCCTGCGTCGCCTTGCAGCCCAGATGCTCCATCAGGCAGCCGCGATCCGACATGGTCTCGGCGCTGGCCTTGAACTCGTAGAACTCGTTGCGCGAGCAGCCGTGATGGGCAAGGTGATTGGCGAGGAATTTGGGCCGCCCGTAGGAATCGAGGTCGGTGGCGGCAAGGTCCTTGGTGGTCAGTGCCAGGATGGTTTCCATCATCCAGCCCGGATGCGGCGCGCAACCCGCGACGTTGACACGTCAACATCGCGACTGAGCTGCTTCCTCGAGCACCAGACGAATCACAGCGTAGGAAAGCGCTCGCACCGGCCTTGCAGATCCAAATGGTCCGCAATTATCGGACAATCCGTGTGATGAAATCCGTCGAAAGGAGCGCTCGAACGCGGAATTTAAGCGTCAAAGCGGAACGCGTTGCATTTATCAATATCGACATCTCGTTACTGTACAGCATCGAACGCAACACACGAGCCGATTGTTGCGTAGTCCCAATTAGCGGTGCTCGCTGCCTCCTGCCAAGCTTGGTATACGTCTGCGAAAATTTACTCACCAATAGGTCTCTGTTCAATTGGGAGTTCGCCTTGGGACGTTTCTACTTTCACCTACGTGCCGGCGACGAGATTACGCTCGATGAGGAAGGAACGGAGCTACCAGATTTATCTGCGGCTGAGGGTGAGGCCGTATTAGCCGCGCGCGAGCTTCTAGCCGAAGCGATCAAGAGTGGTACGCCAGACGTGTCGGAGGTTTTGGTCATCGCAGATGAAGTGGGGCGACCGCTCAGTACCGTACCCCTTGCAACCGTTCTGCCGAGGCTCTTAAAGAAGTAGGGTGCCTCAGTTCGTGATCTGAGCATCATCCCGACGGTATTGCCGGTCCCGAGCATCCTTATTGCAGACTTATCGGCTTGCCATACGGCAGCGCCGCTATCCAAACTGCTGGATGGTGGTCCGACCGGCAGCAGCGTCACTCGAGCGAGCGCTGGATCGCGCGCAGGCCTATTTCTTCAGGCGAACGCCCCTTCAATCTCCGATTCGTGATGGCCCGCTTTCGCTTCTAGGTACCTCCGCACGACGCGTGGAAGCAGGTCTTCCTTTTAAGGTCGCACGATCAGCCTTGTATCTTGTCTATCCGCCCCGCATTCCCGCGGACACGGCTGCGCAATCAACGACGTGTAGGCGTCTCGCACCCTTTCACGGGCGCCGGATTAGCCAGGGCTGAAGATCAAATAGAGCAGGATCGCGGCTACGACGACTGTCCAGCCGATCGACGTGGCGAGAGCCCATACTTGCGGCGGCATCGGACGGCCTCTCCCGATGAAGCTAACGAAGAGGTCGCTGGCGCTGGACAGCGATCTCTTGGACCCGCTTCAAAGAGTCTTCGAGATGAAAGCCCTTACCCAGGGTCCACCACTATCAAACGCCGGACTCGCCACCCTGTGAAGTCAAAAACGGTTCAGAGGCCATGGAACAATCGTGACGTTGCGAGCGCGACACACCTAGTAAGCTAGGCCAGCACCCGTGGAGGGCTCGTCCTCGGGCCGAAGCCAACCAATTTGGTATAGAAATGAGTGACAGTGCACGGCGCGCAAGCCGGCGGCTGAATTGTGGGCTATTTCACAATGCTGATATTTAAAGTGAGCTAGATAAGCGTTCGCCAAGGGCCAAATATCGATTTGCCGGGCAGCAGATGGAACGCAAGCTATCATCATTGGAGCGGCAGGCTGCCGACGCTCTCCGTCGTGCAAGAAGGTTACCTATTGGCGCGGACCGCAACGACTTACGGCAACTTGCCCGAGGGCTTCTTTGGCTGCACCGCAATGGCATGGATGCGTTGATGAACGAACGTAGTGGCAATTGGTTAGAAAAGCCGGGGCTAACTGCCGCAGCGCAATGACAGGATGGACCAAACGCCGACATGAGACCGTCGGCTTGAAATGATTGAGGTCCCAACTGAGGCGCGCTTGCGAAGCCGCAATTGGGATGGTCAAATTGAAAATGAAAAGCGCGAGCGCAGCCGAGTTTTATCCGTCCCAAGCGATGAAGGCCATCTCCGGTCACGCGTGATACTGCGCGAGTATCCTCTACGGTTAACCTATTCGGGACCACCACCTGCGTAGTTTTGTGAGCGAAAACGTGAATTGACTTGGATCAATATTGCCTCCTGCTTAAGTGCACTAGCGTTGTGTCGACTTCGAGGAGGTTCCAATGCGCACTGTAGCTTTGACTATTCTGATGATGAGTATGGTTTTGGCAGCAGGGCAAGCCTCGGCTCAGACCTATGATTTTTCGCCTGCGCCTGCAGGGCCGGATAGCTACTGCTTGCAAGGGCGCATATGGGGCTATCCCGGCAATTGCCAATTCTCCAGCTACGCCCAATGCATGGCCACTGCGAGCGGTACTAACGCCTATTGCGGGGTCAATCCCCAGTATGCGTTCGCGCGCCAGCGGCGCGGCGCCAATCGGGACCGATACTGAGCGGCAGTCACGCGGTATCGTAGCACGGTGCTGTCGGCGCAATAGCGGAGGAGCTCGCGAGGGATTCAGCGCAAACGCCAGATTGTGCTGTGCGATTGGCGCGCGCGCGAAGGACGGCATCGATCTTCGCAAAGTCCGTGGTGAACCGGACCTTGCCGAGCGCAGACGCAGTGTCCTTGCGCCCATAACGGAACACTTTCTGGATGAGCTGCAAAACGTTCAATCCGCGTCTCGTTGCACTGCCGCGGTCGAGCTCGGGGTCGTGTTCCCAGAAGCCGTCCGGGTCGAAAAAGATCATGGGCGTGAAATCGGCAGCCGTCTTTGTCCTACTAGTCTGTTCCGCATCCTCGAACACCTCGCGGAGAGTGCCGCCACACCTTGCGCGTAGACGGTACCGGTGCGCGATTGGGTAGCAGCGCCTCTTCCGGATGCTATTGTGGAATGACTTGGCATACGTGGTCGCAAGGGGGGAGGCGCGCCGGCGTTACAGTCGCATCGAAATCAAGTAGCAGCGATCAAAGCTTGTACGTCAAACGGGGCGAAGCAGCTGTCGAGGGACGGTCCTACAGTGTCGCACGTCACGCGCGCTTCTTCGGCTTCGTCTTCTGCTGCATATAGGACCGCAGCACCACGTTGACGGCGCTGATAGCCTTCGCCCTCGCGCTTGAAGAACTCGAGCACGTCGTCATCGACGCGAATGGAAATCGCCTTCTTCTTCGGCGGAATCAGGAGCACGGCATCCGACCAATCGACGTCCATGAACTCCTGCCAGTCGGATCATTCTTGCTCGCCGCTTCGATCTCCTCGTCGGTCGGCGCATCAACACGCCTCCAGTCAGTCTTGCCTTCCGGCGATCCCCCCATTTTCGTCGCACGATCGATTGGATCAAACCATTTCTGCCAGGCGACCTATGCAATCGCCCGAACCAAATTGGAGAAGAGGCTCGCCGGCCGCCTCAGGCCGTAATGATCGCGCAGCGTTGTGCCCCTATAATCGTGACGGAACAGACCGCGCTTGCGCAGAATGGGCACGACCTGCTCGGCGAAGATGTCGAAGCCGCCGGGCAGCCAGGGCGGCATGACGTTGAAACCGTCGGCCGCGCCATTCTCGAACCAGCTCTGAATGCTGTCGGCGATCTTCTCCGGCGGTCCGGCAATCACCCAATGGCCGCGGGCGCCAGCCAGGCGCTGCACGAGCTGGCGAATCGTCGGCTTCTCGCGATCAACGATGTCGATGACCAGCTTGAATCGGCTGGCCACCCCGCGGGCGCCCTCGGTATCGATCAGATGACGAGGAAAGGGGCCATCGAGGTCAAACCCGGAGAGGTCGAGACCGATCATCTGGCGCAGCTGGCTCAGCGAATACTCGGGCTGGATCAGCTCGTTGAACTCGTCCTGCAGCCGATCGGCCTCGATCTGCGTGCTGGCGATGAAGGGACTGATGCCGGGCAAAATCTTGATCTGATCGGGACTGCGGTCGAAGGCGCGCGCCTGACGCTTGACGTCGGCATAGAATTCCTGGGCGGTCGCTAGTGTCTGATGCGCGGTGAAGATCGCCTCGGCGAAACGCGCCGCAAAGGCACGTCCGTCGTCGGAAGAGCCGGCCTGGACATAGACCGGTCGTCCCTGCGGCGTCCTTGAGATGTTGAGCGGCCCACGCACGCGGAAATGCTTTCCGATGTGATTGATTGCGTGGATCTTGCCGGTGTCGGCGAAAACACCCGATCTGGGGTCGTTGACGAGCGCGTCGTCTTCCCAGCTGTCCCAAAGCCGCGTAATGACGTCGAGATACTCCCGCGCCCGCTCGTAGCGTTCATGATGAGGAGGATGCTCTGGCAAGCCAAAGTTCTGCGCGGCCTGCGGCGTGCTCGTTGTCACGATGTTCCAGCCGGCCCGGCCGCTACTGATGTGATCCAGTGAGGCGAACAGCCGCGCCAAGTTGTAGGGCTCGGTGTAGGTCGTCGATGCCGTGGCAATCAGGCCGATCCGGTGGGTGGCGGAGGCGATCGCGGTGAGCAGGGTGATCGGCTCGAGCCGAAACCGCTGCGCATATCGGACATTGTCCGCCAGCGCCGGACCATCGGCGAAGAAGACCGCGTCAAATTTGTGCGCTTCAGCGCGCTGCGCCAGCTCCTGATAGTAGGTGACGTCGAGGATGCGATTAACTTCCGAACTCCGGTGGCGCCAGGCCGCCTCGTGATGGCCGTCTGGATAGATGAAGAAGTTGAGGGAAAGCTGCCGTCGTTGGCTCATTTGTGAGATCCGCGTGCATTGGGAGCTGTAGCAAACGAGACTCTACGTCTGCAGTCACGTTGATGTCGATGAAATGAATTTGCATTGTTTAGTTGGATGCAAGCACGAAGCTTGCGAGCAGAACGCCAATCAAAGACGAGGGAGGTCGTCACGACGAGAAACGGCGGTGGTTGTAACGATTTTATCGCGTCTCTTGACGAGAAGTGCGTTGCGTCGCGTCAAATTGCGCTCCTCTTGCGACCGGGCGGGCAGTCATCATTATGAATCTTTCAGTGTCAGCATCGACGGCGAAGCGTTCGTTTGCCTATCGCGGAAAACAAAGCTGGTTTCGTTTCATTGACTGACGATCGATCGCTCGTACCATTCAAGGCCTCAACGCGAGGTCGTTTCATCATGCTCCAATCCGATCCCACTGACCGATGTCCCGGCTCGGGCCGTCTGCCGGAGCACGTTGCGGCCGAGTAGGGCCCCTAGCCTGAAATGATTTCATTTATCTCCGCCGTCGTTTCCGCGACCGGCGCATGGCGGAGCTTTGTCCAGGGGATCGCAGTGACGAGAGCACGACCATGAGCAACACGACAACAATCGATAACGTCATTCCGCGCGCCGACATCGTCAAGCGTGCGGCCAGGCTCGGCGCCGAGATCAGGAACATCAAACTGTCGGGCGATCTTTCGGACGAGACCATCCGTGCCATCAATCAGGTGCTGCTCGAGCAGAAGGTCATCTTCTTCCGAGACCAGGGACATCTAGACGATGCGGAGCAGGAGCGCTTTGCCATCAGGCTCGGCAAGCTGGTGCCCCATCCGACGGTCGGCGCGATCAAGGGCACGTCGTCGATCCTGGAACTGGATTCTGGCCGCGGCGGTGGCCGCGCCGACCAATGGCATACCGACGTCACGTTCGTCGACGCCTATCCGAAAATCTCGGTGCTGCGCGGCGTGGTGATTCCGCCCTACGGCGGCGATACCGTCTGGTCGAACACGGCGGCAGCTTATCTCGATCTGCCGGCGGCGCTACGCAAGCTCGCTGACGAGCTGTGGGCCGTGCACAGCAACGCCTATGACTATGCCGTGAAGACGCAGGCAACCGAGGCGGACAAGAAGCACTTCGACGAGGTGTTCACCGGAACGATCTATGAGACCGAGCATCCGGTGGTGCGCGTCCATCCCGAGACCGGCGAGCGCACGCTCGTGCTTGGAAATTTCGTCCAGCGCTTCGTCGGCCTGCCGAAATACGACGGCCAGAAGCTGTTCGACCTGTTCCAGTCGCATATCACGGCGCCGGAAAACACCGTGCGCTGGAGCTGGGAGGCCGGCGACGTTGCGATCTGGGACAATCGCGCCACGCAACATTACGCGGTCAACGACTATGGCGACCAGCACCGCGTTGTGCGCCGCGCCACCATCGATGGCGATGTACCGCTCAGCGTCGACGGTCGCCGCAGCGTAACGCGCGTCAAGACATCCAAGCCCCAGACCGCCAAAGCCGCTTGATACGGATTAGCTCACGAGAGTCACAATGATGAACGCTATACTTCGATTGCTTCGCGCAGGGCGCGCCCGCTTGGGACGTGCCACCCGCATGACGTTGCGGGTTTTGTTGGCCGGCGCCGTGGCGCTCGGCCTCACGGCTCCGGCATTCGCCGAGCCGCCGCTCGAGAAGACCGACATCCGCTACCAGGGATCGGCCGGGCAGGTGACGTTTATCGAGCTGGCCGAGGACCTCGGTTATCTCGCGCCGCTCAAGCTCAAATGGGTCGGCAACACCATCAGCGGGCCGCAGGACATCCAGACCGTCGTCACCGGCGATATCGACATCGGCGGCGCGTTCTATGGGGCGATCCTCAAGTTGATCGCGGCGAAGGCCCCAGTCAAGGCGGTGGTCGGCTACTACGGCTCCGATGCCAACACCTATTATGGCTACTTCGTGAAGGACGATAGCCCGATCAAGACCGCGCGTGACCTGATTGGCAAGAAGGTGGCGGTCAACACGCTGGGCGCACATTTGGAATTCGTGCTCCGCGAATATCTGGCTAGGTCCGGCCTCAGCGCTGGTGAGGCCAGGCAGGTCACGTTGGTGGCGATCCCGCCAGTCAGCGGCGAGCAAGCGTTGCGCCAGGGCCAGGTCGAAGTGAGCGCGTTGAGCGGCGTCTTGCGCGACAAGGCGCTTGAGCGCGGCGGCATCCGTTCGCTTTTTAATGACACCGATCTGTTCGGCCAGTTCACCGGGGGGGCCTATGTACTGCGGGACAAATTCATCAAGGATAATCCCAATGCCTCGCGCAAGCTGGTGGAGGGGATTTCGCAGGCGATCCAATGGGCGCAGACCACACCTCCGGAAGAGGTCAGGGCCCGGTTCGACAAGATCATCGCTGAGCGCAAGCGCAATGAGGATGTCTCCTTGATTAAGTACTGGAAGAGCACGGGGGTTGCGTCCAAGGGCGGCGTGATCTCGGACAGCGAAATCCAGGTGTGGATCGACTGGCTGGTGAAGGACGGCCTGTTCAAGCCGGGTCAGGTCAAGGCTTCCGACACCTACACCAATGCGTTCAACTATTTCCGTCCCGGAAGGACGGCGGAGGCCCGATGACCACTGTGAAGATCCGTTTCGAGCATGTCCGCAAGGAGTTCGTCGTGCGCGGCGAGGGCGGCGGACCAGGCCGCCATTTCACCGCTCTGGAGGACATCACGCTGGATGTTCGCTCCGGCGAATTCCTCGCCCTGGTTGGCCCAAGCGGCTGCGGGAAATCCACCTTGCTCGATCTGCTGGGCGGGCTCTCGCTGCCGACCAGCGGCCGGATTCTGCTCGAGGGCCGACCGATTGCAGGACCTGGTCGCGACCGCGGCATCGTGTTCCAGCAGTATGCGCTGTTTCCTTGGCGCACCGCCGAACAGAATGTCGAGTTCGGTCTCGATATCGCAGGGCTCAAGCCCAAGCAGCGGCGCGACATCGCGCGGCGTTTCCTCGACCTGGTTGGGCTCTCCGGCTTTGCCGACCGCTATCCTCATGAGCTCTCCGGCGGCATGAAGCAGCGTGTCGCGATCGCGCGAAGCCTCGCCTATGATCCCGAGGTGCTGCTGATGGACGAGCCGTTCGCCGCGCTCGACGCCCAGACGCGCGAGACGCTGCAGGGTGAGCTGCTGCGGATCTGGCGCGCGACCGGCAAGACGATCGTCTTCATCACCCACGGTATCGACGAGGCCATCGTGCTCGGCCAGCGGGTGGCAGTGATGACCTCGCGCCCGGGCCGGATCAAGCAGGTGTTCGACATTCCGGATGTGCTCCGCAGCGACGATGACGACGTACGTTCGCTGCCCGAGTTCGGCCGCGTGCGTCACGAGGTTTGGAGTCTGTTGCGCGAGGAAGTCTTGAAAGCCCAGCAGGGACAGTTGGCCGGCGCCATTGGCACGCAGCGTGCCGCCCGCAAAGTGGAAGAGGTTGCTCATGTCTAGTCTCGAAATGTTGATATTGCTGGAGGTTGCGCGCTGGCGCCGAGAGCCGCTCACCAGCGTGGAACGCCCGGCATCGCCGGTGCTGGACCGGATCCGAGCCGCGGCCCGCGGGCTGGCTGCCTTCGGGCACCGCTCATTGCTGTTGATTGCCCTGTTGGCTGCATGGGAGGCGGTTCCGAGGCTCGGGCTGATCGATCCCGTGTTCCTGCCACCCTTCTCGGAGGTCATCGCTGCGGGCTGGCAGCTTGTGCAAACCGGCGAGCTCTACGATGACGTCTCCGCCAGCTTGCTGCGCGCTTTGAGCGGATTTCTGATTTCGGTCGCGTTGATCGTTCCGCTCGGCGTGGCCGTCGGTTGGTATGCGCGACTTGGCAATCTCGTGAACCAGTTCATCGAGATCTGCCGCAACACGGCGCCGCTTGCGCTGCTGCCGGTGTTCATCCTGTTGCTCGGAATCGGCGAGCTGTCGAAGATCACGATGGTAATCTATAGCTGCGCCTGGCCACTCCTGCTCAACACCGTTGCCGCGGTGAAGCAGGTCGATCCGCTGCTGATCAAGTCGGCGCGCACCATGGGGGCGACCCCGCAGCAGTTATTCCGCAAGGTGATCCTGCCGGCAGCACTTCCCACCATCTTTGTCGGGATACGCCTCGCCAGCGCGTCAGCCATGCTGGTGCTGGTGGCGTCCGAAATGGTCGGCGCCAAGGCCGGCCTCGGCTACCTCATCATCAACAGCCAGTACAGCTTCCTGATTCCGCAGATGTATTTCGGCATTCTCAGCATCACCGTCATCGGGCTGGCGTTCAATGCCATTGTGGAGGCACTGGAGCGGCGCTTCATGCGGTGGAAAGCGCCAGTGACGGCATGAGATTTGGGATCAGGCGCCGCTCGGAACGTTCCGCGCGGTGGCCTGCCTCACCATGCTGGTCGACGGCACGTCACGGATCAGCCAGACATCCGATGGTCGATCCGCGGCCGATCGTGATTCGGCCAAGGATCGTCTCGCCGACGTAGATCACGACGCCGTCGTCTAGGATCGGGTGGCGGGTGTCGCCCCCTGATCACCTTGCCCTTGTCGTCCGTCGGAAAGTCGCGCCTCGAGGGTGACCGCCTGATAGATGAAGACAATTATCCCCCTATAATGGCCGATCACGACCCGGGTGCGTAATCGGTGAAGAAGCCGGAGCCGATGCCGGCGCCGGGGGTCCATATCGATGCCGATCCAGTTCAATTTGACACGTACGCGCTATGTCAGCACTCCATGACCTTCGAGGATGTCATCGAGCGCTGACATTTCGTGTTGTCAACGAACGCAGACTTATGAGAA
Organism: Bradyrhizobium sp. i1.15.2; assembly: GCF_040548425.1. Taxonomy (NCBI): domain Bacteria; kingdom Pseudomonadati; phylum Pseudomonadota; class Alphaproteobacteria; order Hyphomicrobiales; family Nitrobacteraceae; genus Bradyrhizobium; species Bradyrhizobium sp. i1.15.2. The sequence goes on from NZ_JBEPRQ010000034.1 coordinate 31,215, forward strand.
AAGTAAGCGAACGTTGACATTTGGAAATCCCATGCTCTTACGCACCCCGGCCGAACTCGGCGCCATCCTTCGCGACCGGCGCAAGAAGCTCAAACTCGATCAATCGACGTTTGCCAAGAGCATTGGCGTCAGCCGCCAATGGGTGATCGAGGTCGAGCACGGTCACGCGCGCGCTGAGCTCGGGCTGATCCTTCGCGCTCTTGACGCCCTGGACATTCGCCTGGATGCGAGCACCGACCAAGCGCCCGCCAGCGGGGTCATCAGGCAAGCCGTCGATATCAATGCCATCGTGGCCAAGGCCACGAAGAAAAAGGCATGACCAGCGAACTTGTTGCTCTGCTGGATGGTCGCGAAATCGGCCGCGTGCGCAATGACGCCCGCGGCCGGCTCACCTTTGTCTATGACAAAGACTGGCGCTAGGCCGAAGGAGCCTATCCGCTGTCGCTGTCCAAGCCGCTCGCGGCCGAAGAGCACGGTCCTTCCGCCGTGCAGGCTTTCCTCTGGGGACTCCTGCCCGACAACGAACGCGTGCTCGAACGATGGGCTCGAAGATTTCAGGTGTCCGCACGCAACGTGTTTGCTCTTATCTCTTACGTCGGCGAGGATTGCGCGGGTGCCATTCAGTTCGTCACGCCTGATCGGCTGGACGCCTTGCGAAGCGACGCCGAGGACAAGGTCGATTGGCTCGACGACACGGCGATCGCCAAACGTCTACAAATCTTACGCGAGGATCACGCCGCATGGCGGTTGCCGCGCGATACCGGACAATTCAGCCTTGCGGGTGCCCAACCCAAAACCGCCTTGCTTCTGCAAAAGGGCAAATGGGGAATTCCCTCTGGGCGCATTCCGACGACGCATATCCTCAAAACCGCCGACCGGCCATTTCGATGGACACGCGGAAAATGAACATATCTGCCTCATGCTTGCGCGTAATCTCGGTCTGCCCGTCGCCGACACCGAGGTGATAAATTTCGGATAGGAAATCGCCATCGTCATCGAGCGCTACCACCGGCAGTTCAGTGGGAACGAGATCGTCCGTGTCCACCAGGAAGATATCTGCCAGGCGCTCGGCATCCTGCCGACCATGAAGTATCAAAACGATGGCGGACCAAGCCCTGCCGATGTGATCGAGCTTTTGCGCACCTACTCCACGGATCGTGTCGCCGACGTTGACACGTTTGTCGACGCGCTAGGCTTCAATTGGCTGATTGCGGGTACGGATGCTCATGCCAAGAATTATTTACTGCTGCTGGCCGGAGGCCCTCACGTACGACTCGCGCCGCTCTACGATATCGCCAGCATTCGTCCCTACGATGACGTCGATCTGCAGAAAATCAAGCTCGCGATGAAAATCGGCGGTGATTACAAGCTCAGCCAGATTAGTTTACGCGATTGGCAGAAGTTCGCGCGCGAAACGCGCCTCGATCCTGACAAGGTGATCGCCGGACTAATTTCCATGGCCGAGCAGCTTCCGGACATTGTAGCCGCCGTACGGAAGCAAGCGCAGAAAGACGGATTGGACAATGCCATCATCGGGCGTCTCGCCGAGCACCTGATCGCAAGAGCCGGGCAATGCCGTCGACTGCTCGGTGAGGCATAGTTTCCGGCGATGGCCGCCAGCAGCATCATGCTGATCGGCAGCATGGTGCCGATCAGCATGATCGACATTCGTTGTCGACGCCAATGATGATCATCATCGGCAGCACCAACATCAGCACCACCGTGATCGGCCGATATCGATGTCGACGTCGACGATGTCAGTGGGTGTCGCTCCGTGGCAGCCGCGTAGTCGCTGCGGGTAGCATCACCTTACGACATGGCTCCGGCAGACACGATTTCTCCTCTGCGGGCTTTTCTAATTCGCTGTTTGGCACGGGCCCCAAATCAATGACGTTTAGGCGTCTCGCACCCTTTGGGGAGCGCCGGATTAGCCAGGTCCGAAGATCAAATAGAGCAGGATCACGGCCGTGACGACTGTCCAGCCGATCGACGTAGCGACAGCCCATACTTGCATCGGCATCGGATGGCCTCTCGCGATGAAGCTAGCGAAGAGGCCGCTGGCGCTGGACAGCGACCTCTTGGACCCGCCTCAAAATGTCTTCGAGATAAATGTCTCCCGGGTCCGCCACAATCAAACGCCGGACCCCCCCTGTGAAGTCAAAAACGATTCGAAGGCCAATGGAACAATTGTGACGTTGCAAGAACGGCACACCTAACAAGCCAGGCCCAGCATAGTGGAGAGTTCTAACTCGGGCGGAAGCCAACCAATCTGGCAGGGACAATGAGTGATGGTTCCTGGCGCATAAGGGAATGAATTGTGGGCTATTTCACAATACTGATATTTGAAACGGGATAGACAAGCATTCGCCAAGGTCAAATATCGATTTCAGGCAGCAGTTGGAACGCAACCTATCATCTTTGGAGCAGCAGGCTCTCCGTCGTGCAAGAAGGTTACCTATTGGCGCGGACCGCAACGACTTGCGGCAACTCGCCCGAGGACTTCTGTGGCTGCACCGCAACGGCATGGATGCGTTGATGAACGAACGTAGCGGCAATCGGTTAGAAAAGTCAGTGCTATCATAGCTTGGAGCCTTGAGGATGCGGCCCTCGCGAGCATTCGGGCGTTAGTTCTCGCTCGGGCGGCATTTGGTCAACGCTTCCTCCGTAACTCGCGGGCGCAGCTTGATCCTTCCGCATTCGCCGAAGTCACGTAATCGCACTTCGGTCCGGCGGCGCAGACCACGCTCGCTAGTTTGGCCGCACGGTATTGCACAGTGTACCGGCATTCACTTGTGAGGCCGCCGCTGGAATCATGTGAACGTCGTGCAGGTAGACGAATGGGTTCGAACGAACATCAACATTGGGGGAAGAAATGGCTTATGCATTCAAGCTTCCGGAATCGCAAGACACCATCGAGCGTCAGCGCGTAACTCTTTTGGAGGAGTACTGGCACATCCTTCTAGGCCACAAGCTCACGAAGATTGCCGGGGTAGCCGAAGCATATGGCAGAACATACGATAAATCAGAAGAACACGATGCCTACTATTTGGCCTCGGCGGTACTACTGCCGAGGGGAGCAGTAGTCGAAGCGGTGAGCAAAAAATATTCTTCGGATGAGATTGCGCAGTCATTTGGTACGTCCGCTGAATTGGTCGAGTATCCAGGCGCGGACCAGAAGGGTTTCACAGTGGTGGCCCAGTTCGACCATGATCCAGCGGCGGCCCATTTAGTGCGCAACGGCGCCGGTGGTTCCTGACCAGCGAAGGAATCGAGGACAATGTCGCCCGGCGCCGTAGCTATACGAAGCACTCGTTCGATCAGCCGTTCTGGTTTCGGTGTGTCGAATGCTGCTTCGTCGGGGAACAGAGCGCGAAGTTCGTTTTTAGAGGTCCGGTTGCTACCGACCTCCTCCTTTTTCCAGAGCGTGCGGGGCACAAGCGCGCCCACCTCGGTGAGGTATTTCTTGATGCTGGGCCGAGCTTCGCCCTTCGGACCCACCAGATGCGTCCGTCAGCATCCAACGCCTGAAGTTTTTCTTCCGACGTACGCCAAAACCTGCCCGGCGGCGGGGAGAACGTCCGGCCGCTCGGCCCGACTATCGAGTAGAATCGCCTTGGAATAGGGCTTGTTGGCGTAGGGATCACCGGGAAGCCAGTCGCCACGATGATCGCCGTCAGGATTGCTGTAGATCGAGTTCGACTCGGCCGTTCGGGGCAGCCTGTTCGGCTTCCATTCCGTGCGATTGGGGCATGGCCTCAACCGCCAGCCGCCGGTAATCACCCTTCATGCATGCAAGGCCTGTCCTTGCATTCTCTCCAGCCGATGTTACCGCACGTGCTGCAGAATCGCTGGCGCTCGAAAGCGAGCTTGGTCTCAGCCGCGAGCTCGAGCGAAGGTCTCGCCTGCAAAGCGAAAGGCCAACCGACGGCTGGCAGCCAATGCCTATCTCAAGGTCATCAAGTGACCTGGGGGATACCCCTAAAGATCTAGGGCAGCACGTAGTGCGGACCGGCGCCAATCTCACGCGCAGAGTTTGTCCTGCAAATACAAATCCTTCAGACTGCAACGGTGCAACGATGGCAAGTAACGAAGAAAATTTTTCTCCTGATTGGGCCGCCATCCGTCGGCGTTATGAGGGAGAGCATTGCTCGATCAGGAAGTTAGCGCGGGACTTTCACACGACAGACACCACGATACACAGACGTGCGAAGCGCGAGGGATGGACTCACTTCGCCCAGCCGCACCCATCCGCTTCGCCGGTGCAACGGTTGGGGCAACGACGTGAGAAATCGGCCGCACGATCTGGGAATTTGAGCCTCGGCGCGACGCCCTAATCTCGAGGCTGTATCGCCTCGACGCCAGAGGAAGCGATTCTCTCCGACCTGCCGATTGCGATGGCTCTCCTGTGGTTTCACACCCCATTCGACCAGATCGCGGCGGCCATCCAGATGACCGAGGGCGAACTCGAGGAAGTGTTCGGTTCGGCAATCATGGACTTCTGCAAGGATGGTCCAAAGCCTCAGAAGGCGTAAACGTTGGCCAAGACCGGAGCCCAACGTCAGCAGGAACGGCGCGAGCGCAAGGGGCGCGGCAAACGGCTAGTGCCTGTCGAAGTCGGCGCCGGCGAGATCGTGCTAGACCGCGGGATGATCGCTGACGCGCTCGTCGATGCCAATCTTCTGCCAGAGTGGTCAACCGAAGATTCAGAGGCGGTCAGAAACGCCTTCGCAGATGCGCTTCACCGTCACGCGCGACGGATTTCTCAGACCAACTTTGCTAGGTGAGGCCATCAACAGGATGGTGGTCGTGTATGAGTCTAGCGTGCGCGTCCTTCGCGCGCAGCGGCACGAGAGTCCTTGCATCGGCCTTGGCTAGCCGAAGTGTCTCCCTGAGAACGAGGACCTCCTCGTATTGCTCCGCAATATGCATAATGGCTAGGCGCCGGATCCGGTCGTTGAGGAGTTCGACGCGCGCAGCAATGGTCGTGCTTTTGAATGACATGTGAAACTCCCCACAACGCCGCTGGAAGGATGTCAATGCTTCGCGCGATCGCGCCTGTCGGAAATAACTTACGTTAGTTTTATTGCCATTTTTCCTTGTTCCGATTTCGGAACGGGACAGGTGGCAAAGTGGTCTCCGGTCAGCCACCCTGCGGCTGCCGTGCCCCTAAGGAGTAGACCGGCGTCTGGCGGGGCCAATAGTTTCGCCTTCTTGGCTTCTTCAAGTTCAAGCGCTTTTTGGGCGCTGAGAGCGGTGATTTCCGCTAATCGGCGAGTTCGTCGTTCGCGCTCAACGTACCAGTCGACGAACAGCATTTCGATCAGATCGATCAACATCTGGGCTTCACCAGGATCGATCTCGACGATCAGATCGACGTCCTTCTCCATGTGCGCGCCAATGTTGCCGACACTGCGTACAGCATCGATTGCGTCGACACTTTCGTGAGTGACACCTTTGGCTGCGGTGTGGTCGTCAAGTTGCCTTCTAAGGTCCTTGATCTCGTCTATGAGCCTCGATTTCGCGATGCCGCAGTAGTCGCGGATCATTCCCTGTAGGCATCTCCGCGCAAGAGTGGCACTAGCTTTTGGACTCAAATCTCGAATGGCGCATGCTTCGAAGTAGTCGTCCCGGAGCGCTTTTGGAATGTAGTCGGGTTGTGGCTTCGATGCGCCCTGTGGTTTGAGGTGATAGGTCTCAATAACATTGTTCGACCTAAAGTCGGAGTGCATGTCCTCGCCAGTTGTCAAATGCGCATTTACACTAAGGTCGCGGCAGTCCGGGTTGGTGCAAGCCGTGACCATGATATAGAAACCAAGGTTTCCATATTTATTGTTGTCCTGGCCAAGATAAACATCCCGAGTGCGAAGCTGGCCAGCGGTTAAGGTTTGCGGCCGGTTGCAGTGTGGGCAGGTCCAGTTCTTTGGCTCATCCGCCATTGCTTAGTCCTCGATGCCGCTCGCATCAAAATGGGAAAGGATCCTGAGTACCAGACGGACTGGACGAAATTCAAGCGCAGGCGCCCCCAGCAACAACACGGAAAAACCAGGTCTGATGAGACTCTACCGCTCATAGGTGCGGCCGCCCGTGCTGATGCCGTACAGGGTCGCTGAGTAGGGAAGCCGAGCAAGAATTGTGGCGTTCTTCGCTATCGCTCCTGCTGTGATCCCCCGGCACAGCAGCGTAACACCTGCGCTATTTCGTGCGCAGAACGCGTCTGGGCTATCGATAAAGGCCAGCCCTTTTGCGCTGCTCCAAGGTTTGCGCAGCAAAATGACGGTGCGGCCTTCCGGAAGCGCACCGATCGGTTGAACGACAAAGATCGATATGAATTGTGCTCCAATGATCAGCGCAACGATCGCAACCAGAACAGATAGCCATGCTTTCATAAGGCCGCCTCAAAAACCGCTAGGGAGCTCATTTGCCCGCCTTCATTGAGCTCGACTTAGATGTCGTCCAACGGCAAGTCTCTGCAATCCGATTCCTTGCGGCTGTAACGTCATTCAAGAGGAACGTGCTGTCGCTGGATCTGCCTTGAAAACCAGTCGCTCTGATGAACAGCTTGCCTTGATCCGGGAGCAATTTCATGAAGTCACGGGCGTTAGGAACAAAGATCGCCCTGCCATTCGTGCTGCCGAGACCAGCCACACTGGCTGGTGAATCTCCGTTGATCCGGATTAGAAGGTCGTAGCGGTTTCCCGTGCCAGAAATAACGAGATCGGGCGGGATAAAGACGGCCTCGGATTTGTTCTCCCAGCATCTCAGGATCAGCAACGCTTCCCCGGCTTCGCCCTGGAGCATTGCAACGAGCTGATCGCTGTCATCAATCGGGGATTTGCTCCCGCGGAACGTCCACTTATCTTTGACCGGGTTGGGCTCGGTGCTTGAGTCTTGATCCTCAGCTTGTTTCCCGATCGTATCGAAGCACTTCAGTCTGTCTGCGTCGCTCGGGATCTTCTTGCAGACCGCGAATGCCAACGGCTCGAATTGAGCTTCCGCCGTCGGCGACCACGCGGCCGATAGCAAGAGCGCCATCAAGCCGGCTGCAATTATCGTCCTCATTCTGATTCCCCCATCCCTCAACCCAAATTCAACCGCAACCGAAGGGAGAGCGCAAGCCGTAATGCATCGAGACGGGTTGGGCTTTAGTGGAGGGGCGCAAGCTAAGAAGCGGAGTGAGCGAGAGCCATGGTGGTAAACGATGCATCACGTGCGCTGGAAGACGGCAGCCGGGAAGCACAGGGGATTGTTCTCTGTTCGGCTATCTTGAAGGACGGCTTTGTCATGACGATACTTTTCGGCCGCCCGGCGCAGCCTCCGCTTCTGCTCGGTTCGTGTTTGCGGCATCATGTTGGGGAATAGCTCGCGGATGGTATCTAGATCAGCACCAGGCGCTAGCTTGTCCTCATTGAGCGAGAACCACCAAAGTTGAAATACCTGTACAGGGAGTGGCAAGCGAGCCGTAACAGAAAATAGTCCCACCAGCCGATGAATAGTGCTGCGTCGTTTACCGTATCGTTGAATGCTGCCAGCAGCTCGTCATCTTCCCTGCGCAGACCCTCCTTCGTGCTCAGATGTTTGAACGCATTCCAATATTGCCGTTGAAGACGGCGAATTTTTCCGGTGTCTAGCCGCGGGTAGGTCTCCAGTATGTGAGTCGAGAAGGTGCGAATGTTCTCCGAAGCAGCTATCGCCTCAATCAATTCACCGCCGCCACAAGCCAGACATTGCACCGCGACGGGATCGCGATCCTTGATAACAGGTCGAGAGCGGTGCCAAGCTGATGCCTTGCGACATTCAACTTTGTGAGTGCATTCGGTGTCGACTGCATCATTTTTCCGTCTCTATTGGGCGCGCTCCGGCTGCTGGAGGGGCGTCATCGCCCGCCACAGGGGGCAAGCGATTGGCAATGTGCTCCCCCATCTGCATGACGGCGAATGCAATCGAGTTGAATTCGGCAGCCGAAAACGAGAGCCGATCACCAACTGCAAACTCCCTAGTTTGTAACTCAAGTCGAATCATTATTGCCGCGTGTGTCTGTCCTTCGTCAGGCTCGATAATGGAGCCGGCACCAACTTCGACTTCGCCGCCGTCGCGGATGTAGAAGATCTTAATTCGGGGGAAACTCAGTTTGAATGTCTGCGCACCCTTACAGTCTTCAGCACCGACGATGCCGCCGCGGTGCTCAAGGCAATTGCGGGCCTGCTGAAGCGATATGCGGAAGGGAATTCAAGCTGCACGATCAACCGCTTGTTGGCTGTCGCTAACAAGTCTTCAAATCCCGCATGTTGAGCTTTTAATTTGAGACGGGCCGTGAGGCTGTCGATCTGTTCTTGTGTTTCCGGCTGCTTATCCAGCAGTGCAAGATAGACATAGGCCTGCTCGAGCGTTTCTTTCGCTCCGCGTACTACGTCGTGGAAGCCGCGCGCCAAGATCCAAGCTTCATAGGCGGCTTTCCGTTCGCCGGCGCTTAGCTCAGGCGCCTTGAAATTAATAAAGTTCGTCCCTTGCGGGGCCTTTGACAGGTCAGTGCCTGCCATGGCAGCGAATGCGAAGTCGACCATTTCTGTGGAGCGAACCACAGCTATTTGAACTGGTTGTCTGATAGCATTTCGATTCAAAACTAATTGAGGCATCTCGCCTTCCAGCGATTCTGGGCAATCTAATCAAACCTGCGGGAGCATACCGCTAGGGAATGCAATCGGCAGCGCTTCCATCCAAGCGCAACCAAAGCGGGCGCGCAAGCCGCAGGGCAACAAAGTCAACCAAATTCCTAGAGCCGAATTTACCTTGGCGTAGCTGGGCGCTTCTGCGGCAGGTTAAGCCAGCCACACGGAGCGCTCGGTATATGCCCGCCTTTCTCGTTCGGCTCATCAAGAACAAAGACTTCGTCGGGATTTTCACTGCTGACGACGAGATCGATCTCGAGTTGGCCGTCGACGAGTGCACCGACGTACCATACTGCGAGTACCCCGAGCTGCCTGATGGCGGGATCATGTGGGAAAGCCCCGCTAAGCCTGTGCCGCTCGATAGAGGCGACCCGGAAGACGACGAGGCACCGGTCGAAGAATTCCTATGGGGAGGAGCGTCACTGAGTGAGCGCTGGTGGTCAATCGCTTATGGATTTGAGGAGGTCGAATGGATTCCCTTCGTCGAGGGAGGGCCGGCGCCTGAGAGCGATCCGCAAGTTGATCCTGCCGTGAGGCGACCAATGGGGCCCGCGCGAATTATCCCAATAAAGGGACGAAAGAGAAGTTAGGATTTTTACGTTTTCAATCTGAGCCTTCCGGGTTTCCGAGGTCGATCAATTCGTCCAGGACGTGATCTAGACTGCCCGCGTCCCGATCCAGCTCGACCAAGAAGGCGCCGTAGAACTCATTGTGATGGATTCGTCCAAAGCGCTGGTCCTCATAGATCTCTCTTTCCGCAGGCCGCGCTAGGCGCAAGCGCATGATCCCGTAATTGTCACACAGAGGGGCTCCGCCAGACTTGAGGGCCGAGAGTTTCGTGCGCAATTCCTCGCCGTTAAAGATCGCTTCTGCTGCCGCATGGGTTCTCGAAGCAAATGCAAAAACAGGACGCCGGTCGACCTCAACCGCGAAAACGGACAAGGATAACGCTTCTCTCATTTCTTGATCTTCAGACCGATCTCAACAAGCCGGCGGATGGCTTCGGACCGACGGGGAGTGCCCGATTGTCTAGCTGCCCAAGCGTCAACGCTCTCTCGCATTTCAGCGGAGAGGCGAATCGCCGTCACAGGATCCTGGCCAGTGGCCGGACGGCCCGGGCGTTTACGTACTACGTTTTTCGACTGGGGCACGATAAATGTACTACGCTAATTTCGCTTGAATAACAAGCGGCCCGCCGCGATTGCTCGAACAACCGTGACGGGCCTGGCCCAAACTATGAGGTTAGTCATGGCTCAGGTTGATTCTGAGAATATCACAGCTTTGCGAGCGCGCCGCGCTGGTGCGATTTCCCAACATGTCGGTCACAAGCCAGCTCGGGCATTAGAAGCGCCAGACGCCGCGCCTAGCCCGGCGTGGCAACATGCCATCATCCGACTGGCGAATGCCACCGAACGGGTGGCCAATCAAATTTCGACCGTTTTGGAGCAGCCGCTGGGCTCTGGCGAGTACGTTCGGGGATTGCGGGATCTCGTTCGCGACGCGATCGACACGCTTGATCAGCTCGACGGCAACCCCCGACCTCGAGGATGACGGAAGCGTTGAGCCATCTCTGGGCTCGCACGAGGCCGAATCCGGAGCCGCGGTGTACTTGCCCTGCTGGGCTCCAAGGGCCGGCTATGACGTCGAAGAGCAATCCGATCATGAAGCGGTCACGGCATGAGCAGCCCCGTAATAATTGCCCGCAGAGGCTTCCTTCCGCGCTGCGGCGGTACTGGCCGGCGCCAGCGTCGCAGCGGCCATCCCCCTGACGGCCGCCCTTGCGGCTCCTGAAGAGCATCCCGCGCTGCTCGATGCCGGCCGGCGCCTCGATGGGCTGGTCGACGCCTTCACAGCGGCGCAACCCAAGCTGGCGGCGGCCAAGGACTTGGCGAGGTCGCTCGTGCCGGACGTGCCGGAGGAGATCGTCTGCCACTCCCACTTCTGGGGCGGCTGCGCCTATGAGGTGCGGGACGTGGACGACACGCCACTATCGAGTGGGGTTGTCGTTGATGCGGACGGCAAGGCGCGGCCGGCGCGGCCGACGATGATCATCCACTCGACCGGATTGAGGAAACTCATCAAGGACGGGCAGATACGCTGCGACGGCCGGACGGGCTTCGGCAAACAGGTTAAGCGAATCATCGCGGCAGCCGAACGATATGACGGCGACCGGGCGGCGGCCATCGAGCGATCAGGACTGCGAGACGCCCAAGAGGCGCTCTATTCGGCCTATCGGGCGATTGATGACCTTGCCCGCGAGGTTGCGGCCATCGAGCCGAAAACCGGTGCCGGTGCGGTCGTGTTTGGCGCGGGTCCTGTGTGCCTAGGTCAGCACCGAGGACTACAGCGGCAACCGGCACCATGGCGTGTTGATCTTCGGGAAGCCGCTGGCAGAGGCCGTTGCACGCCTCGCTTGCCCTTTGTGCAGCCACGTTAACGAGACCGTCGCGGCGTTATGCAGCCCCCGTCGCCGGAATGACTGCAGATCGCACGCCTTAGGTCGGTTTCGCGGGCAAGCTTTCCTCCAATTGCCTTGCCGAGGCGGCACGCCTCGGATCACAAAGTCGAGAGTCACGCTTCCTGTCCAGCGCCTCGGCCTCTCCGCGGTGTTAGTTTCCGTTCTCCAGCTCCGCGCGTGAATTCGACCCGCAAGCCCGCTCTGGCGCAGCCGCTTGGCCTCCTTGCGTGCAAGCTCTGGTGTCCAAGGGGCGCCGTGATGACCGATGGTGACGAAGCCCTGCCGACCGAACACTCGGTACTTGAGAACGTATGTCGCTTTTATCGCGTTGACGTTTACGGCGGGAAGCGGCACGCCTTGATTATCCGCATGGGGCAATACCGGATACACCAAAAGCATGTCTAAAGTCTGGACGTATACGCGTCGTACGATGCTGTTGGGCTGGAGCTTCTTGGGTAGCGCGTTGTTCGGGCGCGTTACGCTGCCTAAACCCAATCGGCCGCCGCGCAAGGTTGCCATGGTGTTGAAGACGGCCGACTCGTCCTTCGTCGTTGGGTGCACACAAGACGGCATTACCTCGTTGCGTTATCGGAACGATGCGCATGACACGGATTATGTCCTGCCTGGAGCCGTGCTGGGGGCGGCTCACGCTAGAGTTCGGCGTGCCGGATCCGAGTGGCATACGCTTCGAACCGGCGTTGATGCAACGAAGCCGATGCATAGCGCGGCCCTTGAACTAGCAGCCCGCGATGCCGGCGTCCTTCTCACGACCCGCCTCGCAGTCGACGAGGCTGGATTGACGTGGGAGATCATGCTGCGGAACGACGGCATGGCGAGCGTGGAGGTTGGCGACCTCTATTTGCCTATGCCGATGAACACCGAATTTCCGGCAGGGCAACCGGCGTCGGTGGCTGTTTTGAAGCACAGCTTCGTCTCGCAGCATGGCTCGCACATCTTCTGGATTCGCGGCAACAGCAGCGGTCCCTTCCTTATGCTCTTACCGGAAGCGGACACGTCACTGGAATATTGGAATGTCCACAAGGATTCGGCCGAAGCCAGTGGGACATGGTGCGCCTACATCTTGGGCGGGGCGGCCGCCGGCGAGGCAGTCGCGGGCGGGACTCGCTGGCGACAGCCGACCCATTCCCTGTCCCTGTCGCCGGCCCAGGAACGGCATTACCGTCTCCGCTTCCAGTGGGTTGCGGATTATGAGGCGGCGCGCAGGGCTATCGCGGACGCCGGTCTGGTGGACGTGGAGGTAATGCCGGGGATGACGGTTCCCAACGACCTGTACGTCGACATCGCGCTCGCGTCCTCCATTCCGGTGGAGCGAATCGAAGCGGAATTTACCGGCGACACGGTGGTGCAACGGTTGCCGGATCGGGCTGGCAGGCGACTATGGCGGGTCCGGTTTTCGCGATTGGGCGAGAACCGGCTGACTCTGCACCAGCCGGGTGCGCGCCAGACGTTTCTTGAATTCTTCGTTACCGAACCCGTCGAGACGATGATGAAGAAGCGCGCAGCTTTCATCGTGAAGCGGCAGCATCGTGACCCGTCCAAATGGTACGACGGTTTGTTCGGCGAGTGGAACATGGAGACGCAGGTCCTGCTTGGGCCGGACAATTACGACCGGATCAAGGGCGGGCGCATCTACGAGGTGACGTGCGACGATCCCGGGCTGAGCAAGCCCGCTTACCTCGCGACCAAGAATGCCGAGCATCCTGATGCGGCGGAAGTGGCGGCGCTGGACCGGTATATTGATACGTTCGTCTGGGGCGGGCTGCAACGTACCACACAGGAGGCATACGCCTACGGCCTGTACGGCATACCCGATTGGAAGCAGAACCGGGAAAGCAGCGATCCCGGCCCCAAGGGCCGCCTGCATATCTGGCGGCCTTATGACTATCCGCACATCTTCGCGATGTACTTGGCCATGCACCGCATCGCGCGTGACCATCCCGCGATACCCACCCGCCAGAGCGCAAGAGATTATTTGGTACGCGCCTACGGTACGGCGCTGGCCATGTTCACGGTGCCGATGCGCGTGGTGATGTGGTCCGCCTACTGCACCGGCTTCTACAACGAATGTGTCATCCCAGAACTTCTTTCGGCGCTCACGACGGCGGGCTTGATGCGCGAGGCGGCGACGCTGGAGGCGCACTGGGCGCGTAAGGTGCGCGCCTTCGTCGATCCGAAGGCTGACCTGTTCGGGTCGGAATATCCGTTCGATTCCACAGGCTTCGAATCAACGCAGGCACTGGCGCGCTCGGCCCTTGACGACCCTGTCGCCATGGGGGTTTCGAAGGCGGCAGCCCGTGCCTTCGCGGAGCGTCAGATCGCTGCAAACCTGTTCTGCCGTGGCTGGCTGGAACCTGCTTATTACTACCTGGGCAGCGATTATCGCGCGACTGCGGGCGACGGATATACGCTGACCTACATGGCGCAGATGGGCGGCTGGGCGCTGCTTGATCACGCGCTGAACGATGCAGACGACCCGCATCCGCTCCTTCGTCTGGGCTATGCGTCACAACTCAGCGCGTGGGCCTTGCTGAACAGCGGCCCCGCGTCAGCCGGTCATGGCTATTGGTATCCGGGCGAGGAGAATGACGGCGCGGCCGGTGGCGGCTTCGAGCCGGCGCCGAGCGGGACCACATGGCTCGGTCAGCCGCATCACCGTGGAACGTGGTATTACTCGTGCGAGATCGACCTGGGATTTTGTGGGGCGGTCCGCGCTGCTGCGACGATCGTTGCCGACGATCCCATCTTTGGGCAGGTTTGTCACGGCGGCATTATGGAGACGTTCGCTCAGACCCTGCGTATCTGGCCACGTGATGGCGTGCGGCGACGGCTCAACGTGCGGCTCCAGTTTCTCCGATTGGACCTGGTGCTGCTTGACGCCCGATTCCGGGCGGATGGACCGATCATTCTGAATATGGAGGAGGGGTGGATCAGCCTTACGCCTGAGCCCTTTGCCCCATCTGCATCGGGAGTGATGATCGAATTGCGGTACGATGATGGGAGGAAGCGCAAGGAAGTCGTCGACATCACGGACAGCCAGATCGTCGTCCGCTTGCCTGCGGCGCACTTACCGCGGATTCAAGTTCGCTAGTGTTGCCGATTATCGGGTGCGATCGGCACTTATGGCCTGCTGTTCCACGCGGCTTCCGAGGCGATGACGATCATCGCCGCAAACCCCGGGCATCTCGGCGCACCTAGTCGTGCACCGCATCGACAGGATAGAGTGGGCCGCCGTCGACGTAATGCCATTTCAGCGCGTGGTTCGGATCCCACCGCGACTGCTCCAGCGCGCCGGGCGTGCGCCGGATAACCGCCGCGGCCTCTATGCCGTCAAATTAGAACTGCCCGGCAGCGTATCGATATCGAAGTCGCGGGCGGCGGCATGCCACGGTTCTTGCGACGGCGCTTCGTGGCACGCGGAATTATCCGATTACTTGGACGGCCCTAATGCCTCGATCTGAGTCTTTTCGCCCTTGCCGCTCATGCCTCCGCCCCGAACGATAGTCGGTATGAGGCTATGAGATTGTAGGCTTCTCCGGCAAGAAAGAAACATAGGGCGCAGGTATGGCTGCTGGATAGCTGTGGCGTACAAATAGGACGGATCGCAACCCTTTCTGACGCCCTCCGACATCACGCGATGCAAGTGATCGGTGCGGATCACGAGTGGATCAAGCATCGCGCGGCGACATTCGAGTCAATAGTGTCGCCCCGCGCCGTGGTGTTAACGACTTTGATCTTGTTCGATGTCCCTTATCAACTCATCCAGTGTCAACGAGTCGTCGAGCGATTTACGCGAACAGAACCAGTCCTCCACGGCATGATCGGCAATGCCCACAACCCCTGCCTTGGAGCCGCGACGATGTAGCTCGGTCCGATCCGCCTCTTTCGTGGGGTCATGCAGAAAGCCGCGCTGGAACAAGCGCGGGACATAATGCTGGCGCTTACCAGCCATGAGGAGACTTATCCCAGGCCTAGGTTAGGTCCCGGACGTCAAGTGTGCCGTTGTTGCAACCACTGCTGTCGCGTTTACGACGTATGTCGCAATCGCTTCGATAGCCGATGGTGCTGCAGTTGGATCGGCAGCTTGCCAGGCTGATCGGTGCTCCTCAAGGCTTGTCTTGGCAGGAGAGTTTGCGATCTCCGTCGCGTGGTACGGCATTTGCTAACCTCGTTCCAGTCGTCCCGGCTCCAGGAGAAACACATGGTCGATGTGCAAGACGTTGTGCTGTCCGCACGAGAAAGACAGTGCTTGCAGTGGGTAGAGGAGGGCAAATCATCCTGGGAAATAGGGGTGATATTGAGAGTCAGCGAGAACACCGTCAATTTTCATCTCAAGAACGCGATGCGAAAGCTGGAAGTGACCACCCGAATCCAGTGTGCTATCAAGGCGCGCCGCCTCGGGCTTATTTGAACTATTGGAGTGCTGCTGCTGTCAACTTGCGCCGACGGCGACGTATAAACATCCGGTGCTAGGACTACTCCATAAGATTGGGATCGCATCTGCCGAAAGTAGCGGGCCGTTGTGAGCGCAGCGGTATAGTTAGTCGGCCGTGAAGAATCCTGATTTGCAGGCTGATTGAACCGTGGTTTGGCGAGCGTGCCGATGATTTGCCACAACAAGAGCCTGAGCCAGCAGATTGGGCGGCGGAAGTTATAGCCGACGGCGGCGAGAACGGCGTTGATGGCGTCACCTTGGCGATGCCAGAGGTAGGTGTGGCCGATGCGGTGCTCGAATTTGAGATGGCCGATGACCGGCTCGACGGCGGAGCGCCGTCGCAGCTCGCGCTTGCTCTGTGGTCACCCGCCGCTTCTGTCCTGAGATGAACACCCTGAACTTGTAATCGGGCGGGGCTTGGCCGCGATGGCCCTTGTCGAGGAGAGCGCGCTAGATAGTGTTGCCGATCAGCGCTTCCATCTTTGGGATGACGGTTGCAAGTTTGCGGGCATAGGGATTGCCGGGCAGCGCCTTCACATGGGTCACGAACTGCCCGCCGCGGGCCGGCGCCAGCGTGGTGGCGACCGAGACCTTGACGCCGATCTCGTAAGGCCGGTGCGCCTTGCTCTTGCCGATGCACTCCACCTCCGGCACGTGCAGCGAGTAGAGCTTCGGGCTACGCTGGTGCCGCTTCTGCTCAAGCACATGTCGCGCCCGCGCCAGCATGCGTTCCAACACAACCCCACCGAGCAGCGGTGTTGCCGCCGAGTTTGCGGCCTAAGTCGCGAATGATGCGGCCGAGAGGCCTTGAGTTTCTTCAAGGCTCTGTTGTCGCGCTTGAACTGTTTGGCGTGGGCGTAGCGCTGGTGCTTGATCAGCGCGAACTTGCCCACCCTGGCATAGGACTGGCGCAGCTTGACACCATGTCGCTTTGCCACCGGACCGTCGCGGGCGCGGTTCAGCAGGCTGGCATCGGCATCACATTCTTGGGTTGCACTGTCGTATTGACGGTGACCCGATTGGGATCGGCCGGATTGATCGCCTCGGTCTTACTGGCCACCGCAAGGCTTTCCTGCAAAGGCCTGCAACTTCTCCTCGCCCATCCGCTGTCGCCAGCGCGTCAGCGAAGAGCGATCGAACACCAACCGGTGCTGGAAGAACTCCTCGCCGCAGAAGAACTGGTAATAGGGGTTCTCCACCCAGCGCTTGCACAACACCTCGTCGGAGAGGTCGTAGGTGTGCTTGAGGATCGCGAGTCCCGCCATCGGCCGGGAAGGCAATGGCGGCCGGCCGGCTTGTCTTCATAGACCGCTCCGAACCGCTGCTCCAGGAACTACCAGTCTAAGTCTGTGCCAGCGTCACCAGTGGGTGGCCGACGTCGATGATCGCGTTCAGCCGGTGAGCGCAGGAGATCGCTTTGTCGCTCTCTCGTCGTTCTTTGGTTGCATCGCTCCCTCCGATGCGATCACGGAATCACGCCTTGCGATTCGACGGGATCCTCAAAGATGAAATTGCAAGCTTTTGGGCAGTCAAAGCCCGAAAGCTTGCAATCTCAAAGCCAATCTCGCCCGGGAAATCGATTCCTGATCAACCGCTTGGACGGTTCTTCACGAACGACTAACCAGACAGCCAGCAAAGACGGGCCGCAGGGCGTCGCATCACTCGTTGTGGGCTAGGTTTTCCTTGTGACCTGCGTGTCATGAATGATTCTGCTGGCCGCAAGCGCTTCGAAGGCGCTTCATAGCCCCGATCGTGCATCTTCGATTAACATCCTCCTTCATGTCTCCTCCTTTCGGCCGCATTTTTGAGCTCCAGGAGACTTTTCCTGCGAAATCGAACAAGACCCGCCGCAACAAACCTTCTCACCTCTGTAGTTGGCCAAGGTTTGGAGCAACTGCGGCATATAATGCTTTTTCATAGCGTCCGGCACTTTCGAATCGTCTAGCCATGTCATTGCCCGCTCGATCAGCTCGGTCGCGCGGTGCTTGTCACCACTCTCGTAGCAATACTGAGCGAGCCCCCTATAAGAATAGAAATCGAGGCCAGCGCTGGCTTGCCCAGGATTGAGGATATGTTCCGACACCTCCCTGCCGATCGCAAAGCGCTCCGCACGCGGAAGGTAGGCCCTATCGTTCTCCGGATCATAGAGTTGCCTCATCACGATATTCAGCCGACATACAGCCTCTAACCGTTTCTCAATCGCGTCTCGAACCAGTTGGCGCAAGACCTGGAAGCCGGTCGCCGTGTCGCGCATTTTGTGAAGCAACAGATCCGCATGAATGTCGCGGAACTCGAGATTGTCCGGCATCGCGGCAATGCCCTCTTCGACCGCTGAGAGCGCTGCCGGCCAATCCTTTGCTTCCATCGCCGGTTGAATTGTCCGGCGGATTGAGCGTTCGCGCGCCTCGCGTTGGCTTTCGGCAATCCGCTTCGCTTCGGCGGCTTTAGCTTCATAGCTGGTGCGCCACGTGCCGTTGATAATTTTCGGCAAGACGTCGTCGATTTGGCTCGGACGACCGATAAAGCCAATGTGGCCGTCGCGGTCGACGACGAACGATCTCGGAATCCAACGAGAAGAGCTGGCATTCATCCAAAGCTTGGTCATTTCGCCTGTACTGTCGAACCCGATTCGATAGTTAAGATTTGAGAACTTTTCAGTCAACCATGCGTCCAACTTGGTGCGAGCCTCATCCGCCGTTGGTGCTTGTTCACTAGCTGCGACTCCGATGACCTCAAGCCCTTCGTCTTTGTATTTTGCTTGCAGCTTTATCAGATGAGGCATCGCCACCACACATGGGCCGCACCAAGTTGCCCAAAATTCAACGATGTACAGTTTACCGGGCTGGAAGTTCGTGAGGGGCTCGCCACGCAACCAGTTCTCGACTTTGAGCGAAGGAGCCGGGGACTCCGTGCCTAGCACCATGATTATCTCCAAAGTTACCTGTTGGCGCGACGTTGTCGCTTCGCCTGAATTAGCAATCACCGTGCCAGGCTGTCCGCGCGCGCTAAGCACATGACAAAGCTTTGAAAAACATCCACACGCCCAGTAAAGTCCCCTGTAGGTAACCTGACATGCTTTGCGTCGGCGTCGGATTTCGGGCACGCATCGCGCCCTTCGTGCCGCCAGGAGAGCGGCGCCGGCTCGAAAAATCCACTACGAACGCGGTGTGCGGGTCGACCGGCCCGTTCAGCACGACCTCGATCCGACAGGAATGACCGTGCATCCGATGACAGCGATGTGTCTGCGGGAGGTTTGGAAGTCGGTGCGCTGCCTCGAACTTAGATAAAGCCCGGCGGATAGTTTGCCCACTCGGCCAGATGGATGTGACGGGTACTCTGTCGGTGGTCAGGACGGCTGGCGTCCCAGTCGCAGTTGAACCATCCGAGGTCGTATCCCGCGTTGCAGAACACGGTGCTGCCCCGGGGCCGGTGGATGATAGGCTTGACCCAGCGGCCGACGGCCGACCGCATCAACGAGCCGTCGCCGACGATGCCAGCCGACGTAGCGGTCGAGCGTCCCGACGGTCTGCCGGATGTCGCCGGTGATGATCCCGTCGAGATCGATGTCGGACGGCGAGCCATCGCTCGATCCGAACGGCCGCCACACGTGGTGATGGAGGGCAAGAACACGAGCGACGGCATAGTCGACGTCAAGTGCGCGCGCGCCGAGACCGGAGGCGAGACCATTGCGGGTCGAAGTGATCGTGACGAGCCGCGAGGAGGGCCGTGCATCCCCACGTTCGCTACTCGCTGCTGAAATCCCCCGGCCTCAGTCAGCTTGTCGCGCATCGTCAGCATGGTGCCGGGGTCGTTACCGAACGCCGTGAGCTTCGCGCATCCGTGCCTGATGTTGCCCTTGGCCGTGATCATGGAGTCCATGGCCGCGCGTCCTCCAGCGATATCTGGGTCGATCACAAAAGTTATGCACAGCGAAAGCTTTCGCGCGCATCGCCAGACCTGTTCCTGGTAGTTACGGCGGCGACCGCAGCACGCGTCAGGTCTCTTGGCACGCCTTTCGCGCTGGTACGAGAGGAACTTCCGTCCGGGCTTGGTCCTGGACTTCCTCGGACTCACCAGAACCTCCAGGTTGATTTCCCGGGCTTCGTGTTGTGCATTCGCGTCACAGCCTCGTACTGCGGCTGCGGCTCGGTCAGGTAGCCGTTCGCCTCGTAGTAGTCGGACAGCGACGCGGGGAACGTAGCGGTGCTCAGGTCGGTCTGCGCTCGGTCCGTGCCTTGAGATAGGTTCCGATGTTGCCATCGTATATCTTCTAGGGCTCGGTCTTCGGCCTCCGCTTGCTAGGCGGAGTTCGGTAGTCAGACGAGGCGGGGGAGCCGTAGGACTTGGGCGCCGGAGCCGCGAAGCCGGACACGACATCCTCCCACGTCTTGCCTGCGGAGCGTATCAGCTTGTTGGCCATGCGCATGGCGGCAATGGCCTCGCCGTCGTGGTTGGACTCCGTGAGCCTCAGAATCTTGAGCAGGCGCTCGCGGTGTATTATCATCCCCTCTTCCCCTCTTCTCCTCTTCGATGGCCATCACGAGCCACGTCCTGATCTGCGCTAGGCTCCTGTGACCGACACCCGGAAGAAGCAGCATGTCCCGGTCGGACATCGCCCCCATTGATCTGCCACATGAGCACCGGGCCGAAGAAACGGAAGCACGACAGTCGGCGCGCCGATAATCGGAATCGACAAGTGCAGAGGCCCCGAGCGGTCAGTGACCAGACGACAGGCGGCGCGAAATGCGCGCGCAGATCGAGGAGGCGCTGTCGGCAACGCACAAGAAGATAGCGAGTATCTTCATCTGATGCCGGATGTTTGTGGGCTTGCACCTGAGTCTCCATTTCGAATGAGCCAGGCAGTACGCGACGGCCTGCCGCGTCTGGTCGACCTCGTCGGGGCCCGGTCCCGGCCGGCGTGCGGGTCGGCGACCATCCCGTGCAAGCGCTTGATGAATCTCATGCAGACGCTGGAGCGTCCACTACAAGATCCCGTAGATGCCAAAGCCAAAAACTTAAGGCCCTGGGGTCCCGCCCTGTTCCCCCGCCGATCATCATCGAGGAAGCAGAAGTCAACGCAAACGACGAGAGGCCAACAAGGGGCAGAGCGGCACAATATGACCGGCAGAACCTAGGTGGCCACGCCACGCACACCTCAATCGGGGTCCTCGCTATTCTGTTAACAGACGGTTACGATAGACGAGAGGCGTATGCCTACGGAAAATCGAGTTGGCAAAAATCAGCTTGTGAAAAGCGTCAACCGGTCGACGCGATCACGGCAATCGACCGGCGCAGACGAACTTACCCGCGGTCGTGCAAGATCGGATTCGGAGAGGGTTGCGCTGAGTACGCGATTCAGCGAATTTGGAATAGCTCGCGACACGTTCATCCATGAATGAGCCGGACACGGAATTCGCCATCACAGCGAGCGCAACGTGATGCCCAAGAAAACCAGCACTCGATTTATCGGACCCGAATCTCTCGGCGTTATCCTGCGGCTCGCCCTTCGATCTGTAGTTGGGCTATCGATTCATGCGCTACAGCAGCTCGTCAACGCGATCTTTGTTGGCGCACTTGGCGCGCAGGCGATCGCAGCTGTCAGCATGACCTTGCCGATCGTCGTCCTGCTCGCGGCAGCCGGACAGGGGATCGGGGTTGGAACAGCGTCGTTCATATCTCGTCATCTCGGCGCTCGTGAGTACTTAGAGGCGAGTCGAGGCGCAAGTACAGCACTCGCGCTCACAGTCCCGATCGGCCTAGCTACCGTCGCTCTGCTTCAGGACATAGTCGCAATCTGGTTCGCCAAATTAATCGCGGCGGCGGTACGGATGTCTTCCGCACCCGTCAAAGCACCCTGGATGGGCACCTGCCGTTCCTGGACGCGCAGTGGTCAGGCGGCTGTCGCAACGGTGCCGAACTCTGGCGCCGTTTGAAGGGACCAGGCTTTATGGGATCGCTGCGCGTGGTGGCGGAATGGGCGACGCGACGGCGGCGTGCCGAGACTATCAGCCATCAACAATTGCAGAAGGTCCCGCGCCAGGACGATAGCGCAGTTGATGACGACGAAGCGCGACCACCTAACCAAGGCCGAGACCGTCACGGTTGCCGCTATTGAACAAAGCGTTCCTATGCTGGCCGATGCCTACGCTCTCGTTGGCCACTTCCACGCGATGATCCGAAAGAAGGCCGAGATGGAGCTCGAACCTTGGATTGAGGAATCCAAGCGGAGCCTCATTGCCTCGTTCGCGAATGGCATTGCCAACGATAAGGGCGCGGTGCACGCGGCTATCACGCAACCATGGTCCAATGGCCAAGTGGAAGCTCAGATCACCAAGCTCAAGCTGGTCAAACGGCAAATGTACGGACGCGCTAAGCTCGATCTCCTTCAGGCTAGGCTGATTGGCGCGCCATAAAAACAATAACGATCATCGAATATGCGTCAGAGCGCATTGCCTCATCCGGAATGTTACTGGACAACTTCTCGCCGATGATTGGGTCGGTGCCATCGAATTGGTTCGGTGGCGTCTATGGCGGGAAAGATCAGCATGGGCGCGCGGCGCGAGGTGGTGTCGGCGGTTACGGAGCGTTACCGGTCGGCCAAACGAGTGGAGAAGGGTCGCATCCTCGATGCGCTATGCGCGACGACGGGCTGGCATCGCAAGCATGCGGTGCGCGCGCTCCGGTAACGCCAGACGGTTGGACCGGGCGAGATCAAGGCACCAAGAAAGCGGAGACGCAGATATGGCGCGACGATCAAGGACGCGCTGACGGCGCTGTGGGAGGCGTCGGATCGGGTGTGCGGCAAACGGCTCAAGGTGATGATCCCGACCTTGCTACCGGCCCTCGAGCAACATGGCCGATTGCAGCTTGAGCAGGCGGACCGTGACTGTGTTCTGGCGGTCAGTGCCGCTACCATTGACCGCCTGCTCGCGGACGTGAAGGTCGCGGCGAGCGGCGGTAGGCGGCGCCGTGCCGGATTCTATTCGGCAATCCGGCGGGAAGTCCCGATCCGCACGTTCAATGATTGGAACAGCCCGCCGCCCGGGTTCTGTGAGGTCGACATGGTCGCCCATGGAGGCACGTCGGTGGCTGGCTCGTTCATCCAGACCCTGACGATGGTCGATGTCGCCACGGGCTGGACGGAGTGTCTGCCGTTGGTGACGCGGGAAGGTTCGCTGGTCGTCGAGGCGATCAATCGCGCACAGAGCCTGTTCCCCTGGCTCTTGCGCGGCGTGGACTTCGACAACGACAGCGCCTTCATGAACGATGTCGTCGTGCCATGGTGTCGCGAACAGACGCTCGAAGTCACGCGCTCGCGTGCCTACAAGAAGAACGATCAAGCGTTTGTCGAGCAAAAGAATGGTGCCGTCGTCCGCCGCCTTATGGGCTATGGCCGCTTCGATGGCGTCGAGACGGCGCGGGTGATGGGCCGCCTCTATGCGGTGGCACGGCTTTACGTCAACTTCTTCCAGCCGTCGTTCAAGCTGAAGGAGAAGCGGCGCGAAGGCGCTAAAGTAATCAAGCGCTATCATCCCCCGTCGACGCCCTATGAGCGTGCATTGGCGCATCCCAAGGTGATCGCGGCCGTGAAGAAACGGCTGCGAGATCAGTATCGTTCGCTCGATCCAGTCGCACTGTTGGCCGAGATTCGCGCAATCCAGGACGAACTCGGCAATCGCGTCGATCGTCGTGCCGGGCAGGGACACAGTCTGCAATGCGTCAGCACGAGCTCCGCGCCAGGGACCGCAGCCACTTTTACGCTCGGCATGCGCACGCAGCTTTGTCGGTCCGAATGAACAAGAGCATCAGAATGATGCGAGGGCTTGCCGAACTGGTGCGGGTTGGATGGTATCGAGAGGTAAAAGTCAAAAGTGAGGAAAGCCAGAAGATCCGAGCGATCCTTGTCGCCAGATCTCGGCTCATGCGCCGAGACATCGAGAACCAGATTCGCAGTTTGATCAAGGAATGTGGATTGCTGTTCCCTGGCGCGATCGGCCAACAATTCCGCAACCAGGTCAGCGAACTCTTGGGCGTCGATCATTTGCTTCTCAGCGTGATATCGCCGCTGCTCTCGATCCATGAGAACGTTTGTCAACAACAAGGTAAGTTCGACAACGAGGTCCGCCGGTTGGCAAAGCTGGACGAGACGACGCGTCGCCTGATGACGGTCCCGGGGGTCGGTGTCGTGACGGCCCTAACGTTCCGCCACACGATCGATGACCCCTCGCGCTTCCGATCGGCTTCGACGGTCGGCGCCTACCTCGGCCTTACGCCGAGGCGCAGCCAATCCGGCGAAACCGACTCCAACGGAAAGATATCTCGATGGGGCGACCGGCTTCTCCGAACTTACTTGTTCGAGGCCGCCACTGTCCTTCTTTATCGAACCAAAAAGTGGTGTTCCCTAAAGGCCTGGGGCATAAAGCTCGCTAAGCGGATCGGCATGAAGAAGGCAAAGGTCGCCATCGCCCGAAAGATCGCCGTGATTCTCCACTGCATCTGGGTCGATGGCACGTCGTTCGACTGGGGCCAGCCGAAGCCAATCTGATATTTGCTCGCAAGTTCCTGGTCCGGTCCGCCGGACTGGCGATGTCCCGCTGGGACGGTGGTCGTGGTGACCTCGGTCAATCGGCTGGTGGCGGTTCGCCCGCACTCCGCTGCAAACGTTGAGGCGCCCGATCCGGACATCATCATGAGGCGCTCGCGACCTCGGAAAGGACCATGACCCCAGCTACGACATCAACCCAACCCGACGAAGCCGCCAACGACATCGATTGCCAAGCCCGCTAGGCAATCGTCTCGCCATCCGCGATCGCTCCGTCTCCGCAACCTGACCAGCTCCGACGGAGCAATCGCTACCGGCGTGTCACTGGAGAGAGGAAGAATGGTAGCTTGACAACAAACCGCAATTAAAGGGCCGATTGACATTCGGGGGTGTCGTCGGTGTAACCCTGGAAGTTCCGACGCAGCCGCCCTTCGCGCTTCGCCGCGGCAAGATTGTCGCGGGGGAGGGCGAAGTGGTCGAAACCAATGCGCACGTAGCCCGCGTCGACCAGGGCTTCTGCAATCAATTCCGACTGAAGATGGCGCTCGACTGTTTGGGGGAGGGCGTGTTCGTCGATCTTGCGCTGATGCTTCTTGAAGGAGGGCATATGCGCGTAACCGAACACCCACAAGCGATCCGGCCGGAGCTCGATGCATTCGGCGACCGTGTCTAGGCACGATTGCATGGTCTGAAGCGGCTCGGCGAAGGTCTCGGGCGCCATGATCGTCGGCGTGCCGCCGCCGAAATGGATGTGCGAGATAGGAAGGCGGTGGCCGATAGTTTCGGCGATTAGGTGCGCCTCCGCTCGCAGGCCCGATTGAGCCTTTGGCGACAACGCTATGCCGATCATGGCCTTGAAGGGCTGCAAGACAAGCCGCGGCCCGGCAAGCAGCCAATCTATACGAAGGCCACAGACGAGCGGATACTGAAGCAGCTGGACAAGCCAGCACCGCAAGGGTTTGCACGCTGGACCGGACCGCTGCTGGCCGAGGCGCTGGGCGATGTTGACGTCCAATATGTCTGGCGGTTCCTGCGCAACCACAAGATCGACCTCGTGGTTCGCAAATCCTGGTGCGAGAGCAACGACCCGAACTTTACGGCCAAAGCCGCCGATGTTGTCGGCCTCTACGTTGCCCCGCCCCAGAAGGCTATGGCGCTCTGCGTGAACGAAAAGCCTTCGATTCAGCCCTTGGAGCGAGCGCAAGGTTATCTGAAGTTGCCCAATGGCCGCGCCTTGACCGGTCAGAGCCACGACTACAAGCGGCATGGCACGACAACGCTGTTTGCAGCGCTCGAGGTTGCGACCGGAAAGATCATCGCGAGCATTCAAAACGGCGGCGCCGTGTCGAGTTCCTCGACTTCATGGACAGCATCAACGCGGCATTTCCGGGCCGCCAGCTTCACGTCATCCTCGACAATCTCAATACCGATAAGAAGAACGAGCACTGGCTCAAAGCCCACCCCAATGTGGAATTTCATTTCACGCCGACAAGCGCGTCCTGGCTCAATCAGGTCGGGGTATGGTTCTCGGTCCTGCAGGGGCAGTCCCTCAGCGGCGCTTCCTTCACAAGCCTTAAGCAGCTCCAGAGCACATCGATGCCTATATCGACGCATACAACGAAAAAGCTGAGTCCTTCGTCTGGACCAGGAAAAGAGTTCGGCAGCGCAGATTCAGAGGCCGCCGTATCACTCAGCTATGATTCCGGGTACTAGCCTAGTTGCGGACGAGCTGGATCGAATGTCAGGGGGCGTTTAGCGGAACGCGTGCACGATCGGGGGATACCGTCGCGCATTATCGCCCAGCGAGAAAAAATGGCTGAACTCAGCCCTAGAATGGTGGCGTCAATTTTCTTGGCTCTGTTGAGCCATGTTTCCGACTTCGCACAATATCTGTTTTGCGAAGCGGTTAGCTCCCAGTATAACAATTGACGTTATTGATTAATTTGGCGTTATCCCGATCAGAGCCACCCTGTTCTGTGACAAGCGGCCACTACACCCATAGCTGCTGCCTGCAACAGAAGAGGAGTGGCGAGCCGGGACAACTCGAACGCTTCGCCTACGAGTACCGCCGCAATGGCACCGTCAATCTCTTCGTCCGCCTCGATGAACAGGCCCTGGCGCAAGGTCAAGGTCACCGAGCGGCCGAAGAGTACGCCCAATGCATGCGCGAACTCGTCGATGTCCATTATCCCGATGCCTCGTGCATCCGCGTCGTGCAGGACAACCTGTCGACCCACTCGGCCGGCGGGCTCTATGAGGCTTTCCCCCCGCCGAGCCAAACGCATTCTGCGCCGCCTCGAGTTCCACTACACCCCAAACACGCCAGCTGGCTCAACATGGTGGAGATCGAGATCGGCGTCCTGCGCGGCCAATGTGCTGCTCCCAAGCGGCAATTGCGCTGATGAGGCGGCCGGAATCATCGATACGGCGGTCCAGGCAACGCAACGCCGCCGGTGCACGCATCAAATGCATGTTCACAACCGAAAAAGCCCGCGCCAAAATGAGCCGCACCTATCCCATCACGCCCAACGAGTCATAGTCACTGTGCCGAGGTACTAGCCGCGCATCCGTTTACAGCTAAGCGCGGGAACCGATGCTATTTAAGTCAGTAGCGCCAATGGTTGGGCTACCGCGACCGCCCGTTCTCAGGTTTTCACTTTGACCAGCCGCCGATGTTGAGGCAGCAGGGAAAGACTGTGCTAAACGGCGACCACCCGCTCGCCTCCCGGTGACATGTCTACCAGCAGACTCGCGAAATCTTAAGCAGAACGTCTACATGGCTTGAGCAACTGCTGATCGTCATTTCCGCAGAGCGCATTCCGCGAGATCAGAATAACGAACTTGAAAAAGCGCAAGCAAAAAAAGACCCCGGCATTTTTCTGCCGGGGATCTCACTTCAGAAAAAGCTGGCTCAGAAGTCCATGCCGCCCATGCCGCCGCCCGGAGGCATCGCGGGGCCGGCGCCGCCCTTCTTGGGCAGCTCGGCGACCATGGCTTCCGTGGTGATCAGCAGGGCCGCAACCGAGGCTGCGTTCTGGATCGCGGTACGGACCACCTTGGTCGGGTCGATGATGCCCTTCTTGACGAGGTCGACATATTCGCCGGTCTGGGAGTCGAAGCCGTAGGCGTACGACTTGTTCTCGAGGACCTTGCCGACGATCACGGAGCCGTCTTCACCGGCATTGATCGCGATCTGGCGAGCGGGCGCGGAGAGCGCCTTGCGCACGATCTCGACGCCGGTCTTCTGGTCGTCGTTCTTGGTGCGCAGGCCCTTGAGCTGCTCGGAGGCACGGAGCAGGGCGACGCCGCCGCCCGGAACGATGCCTTCTTCCACAGCCGCGCGGGTCGCATGCATCGCGTCATCAACGCGATCCTTGCGCTCCTTCACCTCGACCTCGGTCGCGCCGCCGACGCGGATCACCGCGACGCCGCCAGCGAGCTTGGCAAGACGCTCCTGGAGCTTCTCGCGGTCGTAGTCCGAGGTGGTTTCCTCGATCTGCGCCTTGATCTGAGCCACGCGCGCTTCGATGTCGGCCTTCTTGCCGGCGCCGTTGACGATCGTGGTGTTCTCCTTATCGATCATCACCTTCTTGGCGCGACCGAGCATGTTGAGCGTGACGTTCTCGAGCTTGATGCCGAGATCTTCCGAGATCGCCTGGCCGCCGGTCAGGATCGCGATGTCCTGCAGCATGGCCTTGCGGCGATCGCCGAAGCCCGGAGCCTTGACGGCCGCGACCTTCAGGCCGCCACGCAGACGGTTCACGACCAGGGTGGCAAGCGCTTCGCCTTCGACGTCCTCGGCGACGATGACCAGCGGCTTGCCGGTCTGCACCACGGCCTCGAGCAGCGGAAGCAGCTCGTTCAGCGAGGAGAGCTTCTTCTCGTTGATGAGGATGTAGGCGTCGTCCATCTCAACGCGCATCTTGTCGGCGTTGGTGACGAAGTAGGGCGAGATGTAGCCGCGGTCGAACTGCATGCCCTCGACGACGTCGAGCTCGGTCTCGAGCGACTTGGCTTCCTCGACGGTGATGACACCCTCGTTGCCGACCTTCTTCATGGCGTCGGCGAGGAACTTGCCGATCTCCGCGTCACCGTTGGCCGAGATGGTGCCGACCTGAGCGATCTCGTCGTTCGAGGTGACCTTCTTGGAGTTCTTGACGAGGTCCGCAACGACGGCTTCGACCGCGAGGTCAATACCGCGCTTCAGGTCCATCGGGTTCATGCCGGCGGCAACCGACTTGGCGCCTTCACGAACGATCGCAGCCGCCAGAACGGTGGCCGTGGTGGTGCCGTCGCCGGCCGCGTCAGCGGACTTGGAGGCGACTTCGCGCACCA
Source organism: Bradyrhizobium sp. i1.15.2 (assembly GCF_040548425.1). NCBI lineage: Bacteria > Pseudomonadati > Pseudomonadota > Alphaproteobacteria > Hyphomicrobiales > Nitrobacteraceae > Bradyrhizobium > Bradyrhizobium sp. i1.15.2. The sequence goes on from NZ_JBEPRQ010000034.1 coordinate 59,669, forward strand.
TCTGGGCGCCCATGTTCTCGAACTTGTCCTCGAGCTCGATCTCCTTGGCGACGGTGACGCCGTCCTTGGTGATGCGGGGCGCGCCGAACGACTTGTCGAGCACGACGTTGCGGCCCTTCGGACCGAGCGTGACCTTCACCGCGTTGTTGAGAATTTCGACGCCGCGCAGTATGCGGTCGCGAGCGTCTACGCCGAACTTGACTTCTTTGGCTGACATGTGGGTTTTCCTAATATTTTACTTGGTATCACGCTTGGCAACGCCCAGCAGGCGCTCCTCAGGATGAGCAGTGCGAGCGATGGTCTAAGCGGCCTTCTTCTTGGCGGACGCGTCCGTGAGAACGCCCAGGATGTCGCTCTCCTTCATGATCAACAGCTCCTGGCCGTCGATCTTGACCTCGGTGCCTGACCACTTGCCGAACAGGATGCGGTCGCCGACCAGGACGTCGATCGGGATCAGCTTGCCGCTCTCGTCGCGGCCACCGGGGCCGACGGCGACGACTTCACCTTGGGAAGGCTTTTCCTTCGCAGTGTCGGGAATGATAATGCCGCCAGCGGTCTTTTCTTCTGCGTCGATGCGCTTGACCACGACGCGGTCGTGAAGCGGACGGAATTCCATGCAGATCTCCTAAGCATTTACACTATGATTTGACGATTGCTAGCAATCGTTGCCTGCGAGTGCCAACGCGGGCGCAGCTGAAATAGGACTGATTTCTGGAGGAACAAGGGTTTGTAGCCGGAAAATCGGCTGGTCGCGCGGGATCTCTGCGGGGCTTACCCAGATCGACTCTTCGAGTTTGCCACCGAGCACCCGACCTTCTTCTGAGTGAGTTTGTACGTCTCTCGACCTAATGTCGCCGACCAGTTCAATTCCTCTGCCGCGTTGACCTTAAATTCGAGATGGATGATCGATTCCATGAAACCTGCGATGCTGGAGCAGGCTGAATGGGTGGAACGGACGGGTAGTTGGCGGATTCCTCGTTTGCGGTCGGCGAAACGAGGAGCTGTATCATGGCTGCTGGATGGCGGCGTGCGGTCGAGTTGGCGATGACCGACGAAGAGATAGCAACATTGGCGGCGCTTTCGCGGTCGAGAACTGAACTGGCGAGCCGGGTGTCGCGGGCGCGGATGCTGCTGGCGTATCGCGAGAATCCTTCGTTTTGCGCAGTGGGCCAAAGACTTGGAGTCCCTTATCAGACGGTGCAGCGCTGTGTCGAGCGAGCGCTGGCCGATGGTCCGCTGGCCGCCCTCGACCATCGCCCGCGACCCGGCAGGGAACCAACCATCACGCCTGAGGCCAAAGCCTAGTTAGTGTCGTTGGCGTGTGACAAGGCGAGGGACCACGGCTATCCACATGAGTTGTGGAAGACGCGGCTGTTGGCGCGCCATGCGCGCGAACACCGGCCGGCGGCAGGGCATGCATGCTTGGCCAATTTGGTTCAGAGAACGGTGTGCAAGATCTTCGGCAAGGAGGAAATCAAGCCACACAAGGTGTGCTACTATCTTGAAAATCGCGATGCTGAGTTTGAACGGAAGATGGCCGAGATCCTGTGCCGTCTATCGCGAAGTCGTAGTCCTGAAAAAAGCCCCTGCCAAGTCGAAGAGACGGAGAAAGCTGGTGACGATCGTGTCGTGCGACGAAAAGCCGGGAATCTAGGCCATCGCAACGACGGAGCCGGATTTGCCGCCCGAACCGGCATCCACGCCAGCTTTGCGCGACCACGCGTACAAACGGTACGCTCAGCCTGTTGGCCGGGATTGATCTGCTCACCAGCAGGTCCACACTCTCGTCAGAGACCGCCACCGCAGCGCGAGTTCATCAAACTCCTCAGACTTCTTGACGCCGTTTACCCGCGCGACACCGCGGCGACTAGCGCTGATGCTTGCCCGCCACTAGCGAAGCGGCTTTTCGCGTATCGAAAGTGTGCCGATAGCGGCTCATGAATTTTCTGATATGCGAGTAAGTGCTGCTGCTGCTGATTGAACTCTCAATCTGTTGGTGCCAATCAGGGGCCGCATCTAGGACGACAAGTGAATCTACTATCTTTTCGCATACGAGTTCGCGGGCAACTCCAACGAATAATCTGCCATTCACTGCGGCCGCATACACTTCCAGGAAGTTGAGATACTCCACGAATGCGTGACGCTGCTTCGCCGGATCGTCTTGCGAATCGGCTAGCGCGGCCTCGCGTTCGTTCATGGACTTCAGAAAGTCTTGAATGTGCTGAAGAGTCGTCGCCTTGCGGCTGCGCCAAAACTGCCAACTGCTGAGAAGCAGACCAATAGCTGCGGCGGTGCTGGCGCCGAGCTGCGCATATGGAAGTAGATCAGCGATTGGCAAATGGGCTCACGCCGCTCTAGCTTTTATCGGGTTTTGCATTCGAACTCGCAGGTGCGTTTGATGGTGAAGGCGCTGTCCCACTGCCATTTTGAGCTGAAGGGGCCGCAGCAGGCGCATTACCCAGCGCGGTGGCTAGGTTGGCTGACGACAGGCCTTTCTTGAGCAGGGCTTCCTGCAAATTAGCGGTGCTCACCCCGCCTTGAATACCGGGTCTCATTCCACTTAAGGGCATTTGGCTACCCAAGCCACTGAGATCGATCGGTTTGCGCATCTCGTCTTCTCCGAATCAGTAGGTTTCACCCAGGTGACGATATCCGCATTGCGATCACGTTTGACACTGAACGTCGGACGATAGCTGTGGATGGTGATTCGCGCTGAATTCACTGCGTGCTGTGTTCTCAATATGTTCTCAACAAGTCAAGGTTGACGGGAGCGACAGGTGCTTCCGTTAGATTTTCGTTTGAGGCTTTATGAGCGACTTTTACGAGATTGATTTCTTGCCGGTGCATACGTCAAAGAGCGGTGAACCCATGTCGCCATTGGAAGCAATTGTCAGTTGGCTAGAAAAGCAAGACTCCGAGATGCAGGAAGAGATTGCGGGCCTCACAGCGTTCTTGTTGTTCGAAAGCGACGATGTGCTTCTGACGGGTGGCCCGGAGCAACTCAAGACGCTTAAGCAGTGGCTGAGCGAACCGAATTTATCGCCGTACAGGGCGGTAGGCCGCGCGTTCGCTTCCGGGCCTGCTTTGAATATTTTGGCGAAGGTAGATTCGTCGACTCGGGTTGGAAACAGTCGGAGAACATGTTCCGTGAGGCCATCGCCGAAGCTACACGTGATCCCCACTCCGAAGCAGCTCGGTTCGCTGTGAATGCCCAACAATTACTGAACAACCTTCCAGCCCGGAAGGAGAGGTGGCGTCAAGTCGGTCTCTCCTGGGGTGAGCTTGCCCGAACTCACCTGACAAACGAGACGCTCAGCGATTGGAGCGCCTCTGCGGGCGCGAAAGGGCTGTTCAAAAAGAACCCATTGAGGTCACGGGCGTTGTGATCAAGCCAGGCTCCTAAACGCTGCCGACAATGGCATGATGCGTGAGCGCCTCCGGTCTGTCGCGGGAGATCCCCATCGCCCGCGCCTAGGTCGTGACGACCGGGAGCAATCGTGCTCCCGAATCGTCCTTTGCTGTTGGGCAGCTTTCTGTTCTGGGTCTTTCGAGGCTTTAGCCCGAGAATGAGACTAGCCGAATGCACCCAACGTATTGGCCGGTTTCACTGATATTCGCGCGGCAGTTTCGCGACGGCCCTACGGAGCATGATTTCGATGCACCGAACGCAGACAGACTCGCCGTTTCCGGCCGGAGGGTCGACGACAGTCAACTTCTCTGGCGAGAACTCCTCGTCGCAGTGATCGCAGCGGACAGATTCGGGTAAGCTCATGTTGATTCGCACCAGAGATTAGACCGCATGGTTGAACAGGTTAGCGGCCGAAAGTTGTTTCACCTCACCGAAACGAAGCCGTATAAGCAAGCGTTGGCCTTGGGCCAAGTTGTCAAGCTAGGGGAAAGCGACACCCATTTTTTGGTTTTTACGAGGGCTCTCGGACCTACCCTGTGACGAACCAGAACGGAATGACTGTCGAGCTGCGTGCGGTCGAGTTCCTCAAGCAGGTTGAAGCTGGGCATGTCAACTGCCCGATTTTGCCGACAATCGCAGTCGAAGTGGCACGGCACTACGTCATGCTTTGCCGCGAGCTGATAATGGAAGACATCAGGCTTGCAGAGTTCAAGGGCGAGCCGCCGTCCCGCCAACGCTGCTTATACGCCTGCGAAACGGCGGAAGAGGCGCGCTCCTGGAAGCAGCTTGTCGGACTGGGTAGCACGGTGTGCGAGTTGACCTGTACAGGTACGATTCATCGGGCGGATGCCAGTCACTTACTTGCTGACAGTGAGCCTCTTTCCGTAACGAGAGAGCGGGCTCGCAAATACTGGCGGGGCGAGGCGGGCGAGAGTCCCCAATGGGAGACCCTGTTCGTGGGCGATGCCCAGGTGACAGGCTTCGGCCTGTGAAGGGGAAGCGTGTTCGCTACGCGGCTTCTTTTTCAGCGGCATCTCTACGCCGCAGGGTTCGGCCAATGTACTCAGCGATTGCTTCAACGGCTGTTCGCTTCTCAGCCTGCATGTCGTAACGGTCATAGGTCTTTCCGCTGCCGACAATGGCATGATGCTTGAGCGCCTCCGTTGTGTCGCGGGGAATACCCGTGACCCGTGCCCAGGTCGTGGCTGACCGGCGCGCATCGTGCGGAGACCATTCGGCCATCTTCAACTTCAGCCGAAGGCGGCGGACCGCCTGGGACAGAGCGTGCCGGTCAATCGGCTTCTCGCCTTTGCCCGCGTAGACGGGAATCCACAAACGAAAATTGCAAGGTTTGGGGGCCTCAAGCCCCCAATCCCTGCAATCTCAAATGCCGCCGCAACCGGAAAACTGACTCCTGCTCAATCGCTTAGAGCCTTGTTCACGGACGACTCCGCACGCTCCCGCTCCAGAATCACAAGCACAAGCATTGAATACGTCTGCCTACCGCGTTCGGCGAAACGATCGAGATGTCGGACTTGATCATGCCTTCAGAACGGGAGCCTCTTCAGTCGCCGCTGACACGCGATGGTAGAAAGTCCGGCCGGTTCCGCCGGTGGCAACGCCAGCGCGCGCTCCGCCGGTCCTATTTGTCGTACATGGGCCCGTTTATGAATGTTCTTGCGCCACAGCATCGCGTCAATCGGCTTGCCGCCCCAATGATGAGACAGCCGGACTGCGCTGCACGTGCAGCTATGCCTTCAGTGGGGGCGCTGTGTTGGTCGCACAATCGCGGCCTCACCTGGCGGGTGTGCCCACACTGTGCCCCGACTTTTTTCGGGCACACGGAAAGGGAATGCAAGTCATAAGTAATTGAGATCAAAGGGTAATGGTGGGCGCACAAGGGATCGAACCTTGGACCTCTCCCGTGTGAAGGGAACGCTCTCCCGCTGAGCTATGCACCCGAAACCATCATGCAGGCGACCCGAGTTTCGGCCGCCGACGCTTTGGAGCCCGCGATTTAGAAGTGCGGGCCGAAGGTGTCAAGTTTCGAGGCGCTGCCGGACCGGAAAACCTTCTCCCCGGACCCGCAATTCAGCGGTCAGACTGTATTGGGGCGGCTTACGCGCCCTGCTGGCGGGCGCGGGAGGCGTGGGCCTGGAGCGCGCGGATACGTTCGGCCAGTGTTCCGCCGCCTTCGGGCAGGGTGCCGGCGGCCGTGCCGTTGGTCGGGGCGTCATTGGCCGGGCGCGGCGCCGGCCTCGGCGGCTGGCCGGCCTCCGCCGCGAGCAGGGCCTCGATTGGCGAGTTCGGTCCTTCGAGCTGCATCGCGAGCTTGGCCACCTCGGCGGCGATGTCGTTGATGCGTTCGCGCAGCAGCGCGTTCTCCATCCGCTCGGTCGCCCAGGAGCTCTCGGCCTGTTGCTGGATCGCGTTGATGTCGCGCTGGAGCTTGGCGCGCTCGTCGCGGGCGGTGCGGAGCTGCTCCTCCAGCGCGGTCTTTTCCGCGCGGATCGATTCCATCGCGGCCGACGATTTACCGCCGCTCAAGGCCGCGATCTCGACGCGCAGCTCCTTGATGGTGCGCTCGTTGCCCTCGTTGGCCTGGCGGAGCTGGTTGTTCTCATAGTCGCGCTCGGCGAGCAGCTTGCCCTGCGTGGCAAGGCGTCCCTCGAGATCGCCGACGCGGCCCGACAGCATCTCGGCCTCCTTCACCTGCACGATGAGCTGACGATCGAGATCGGTGACGCGCTGGCTCAGATTCTCGACCCGGCCGCGGGCGTCGCCGAGCTCGCGCGAGGCGGTCTCGGATTCGGTGCGCTCCTGCGCCAGCCGCGCCTGCGTCGCGGCAAATTCCTTTTCGGCGTCGCCGACGCGGTTCTTCAGCTCCTCGATCTGCGCACGGACCACAACCAGCTCGACCTGACGGCTCTCCGCCATCATCGAGCGGTCGGACAGTTCGGAATTGATCTTTGCGAGCTCGCCCTGCTTGTCGGTCAGCGCGAGCTCGGCGGCACGCAGGGCTGCGGTCTTGGTGTTGAATTCCTCTTCGGTGGCGCGGAGCTGCTCCTTCACCGCCTTCTCGCGCGCCTCCAGCGCGAAGATCGTGGCGTTCTTCTCGCCGAGCTCGATCTTCATGCGGTTGATGGCGTCGCTCTTCTTGCCGAGCTCGGCGAGCTGGCTCGTGGTCTTGTTCTTGAGCTGGTCGACGCTCATCTCCAGCCGTCGCGCCGACATGGCGAATTCGGCGCGGAGCTGGTCCTTGTCGGCCTGGATCTCGGCCATCGACAACGGCGTGGCGGCCTCGAGCCGGCGCGTGGTCAGGCGCACGGCGCGGTTATGCACCAGCGGCACGATCGCAAGCCCGCACAGCATCGAGAGCAGGAAACCGATCGCCAGGTACATGATCGGTTCGACCATGGGCCAGAACTCCCAAAGCTAAGGAAAAATTTACCAAGGACATTGCATGCGGGGCCGGCAAAAAGCCAGCCCCGACATGTCGTTAACCTTGATCCGTCGCCGGAGGGGAAAGCGGAACGCTAGAACGGGTTCCAGGTCGCGCGCGGGGTGAATTTCAAATAGCCGATATTGGCTCCCAGCCGCAGGCCGAGGCCCGAGCGGATCGGCACCAGCACGATGTTGTTGGCGGTGAGCGCCGTCATGCCGAAGCCGCCGATGATATAGGCCGAGCCGTCGAGGCCGGCGAAGCGCTGGTAGATCGCGTTGGTGGCGGGCAGATTATAGACCAGCGTCATGGTGCGCGCGCCGTCGCCGCCCCAGTCGAAGCCGAGCGAAGGACCCTGCCAGTAGACCCTGAGGTCGCCGGCGTTCTTGGTGTAGAGCGTGCCTTCGCCGTAGCGCAGGCCGGCGACGAAAGCGCCAGACCCTTCCTCACCGAGGATATAGCCGTTGGGCAGGCCCCATTGGCTGACCGCCTTCTCGATGATCGAGGCGAGACCGCGCGAGACGTTACCGAAGAAACGGTGGCCGGCGTTCACGAGTTCGTCCGGCCCATAGGTGGTGGGCGTCTGGGTCCGCTGCGGCGGCGGCAAATCGGGCGGCGGCGGCTGCTGGGCGGAAGCCGGAATGATCCACCCGACCATCGCGGCAAGCGCGACTGCGGCAAGGCGTGATGCGAAAGTCATAAAAGAACCCCTGGTATCGAATCCGGTCGCTTCCTTAACCTGACGCCAACAGGCACGGCTCTAGGTTGCGCCGGATGTCCCCTCGACTCGGATGTTATCCGCAGCAACTATGACGGCACAACGGCAGGAAGCCAGCCCTTTGCGCCCCGGAATTGCCTTGATCGGCCTTCTGGTCTGCATGCTGTCGGGCATTTGGATCCTCTGCATGGGGTTGCCGGCACAGGCGGCCACCACCGAGCGGATCGTCGTCAACCGCTTCAGCGGCGTGGCGATCGAGGGCTTCGACCCCGTGGCCTATTTCGTCGATGGCGCGGCCGTGCAGGGGACGGCCGAGTTCGAGGCGAACCTGTGGGGCGCGGTCTGGCGCTTTCGGAACGAGGGCAACCGGGCCTCTTTCCTCGCCCATCCCGAGGTCTACGGGCCGCAATTCGGCGGCTACGATCCGGTCGATATCGCCCGGGGCGTCACCATCGCCGGTAACCCCCGTTTCTTCGGGATCGCGGCGCAGCGGCTCTATCTGTTCAGCCGGGAAGCCAATCGCGACGCCTTCGCCGCCAATCCCGAGCGCTTCCTCTACGAGGTGGGCAAGCGCTGGCCGGCCCTCGAGGACAAGCTCAGCCAGTAGGCCCCTTCACGACGTCAGAGTCTTGCCGCCTGCGGGTCACCCCAGGCGATGAACTCCGGGATGATGAAGCCGGCATCGTGCCGCTCGCCGAAGCGGAGCGCGCCGCCCTTGCCGTCGGTCACGCTGCCGCCGGCCGCGGTCACGACAGCGTAGCCGGCCCCGACGTCCCATTCACAAGTGGGCCCAAAGCGGGGATAGATGTCGGCACTGCCTTCCGCGATCCGTCCGAATTTCACGGCCGAGCCGACCGTCTTTCTGACGGCGCTGGGGCGGTGATCGATGAACGCCTCGGTTCTGGGATCCCCATGCGAGCGGCTCACCGCGGCGATCCAGGGCTCGCCCCGAGGCGGCAGCTTGCGGGTATGGATCGGCTCGGCAGCGCCGATGGTCGCGCCGTCAAACCCGACCCGCTCGGCGCCGCGGCCGACGATGCCGCGCCAGAGCAGCCCGAGTGCAGGGGCGCTGACGATGCCCAGCACCGGCACGCCCGATGTCACGAGGGCAAGGTTGACGGTGAACTCGTCGCGCCCGGCGACGAACTCCTTGGTGCCGTCGAGCGGGTCGATCAAGAAGAAGCTCTCGCGGAACGGCGGCGAGGCGAGCTGGGTCCGCTCTTCCGAGAGCGTCGGGATGTCGCCCGCAAGCTGCGCCAGCCCGTCCGCGATGATGCGGTCGGCGGCAAGGTCGGCCTCGGTGACCGGCGAGCCGTCCTGTTTGCCGTCGACCCGCATCGCGGTGCGGTTGACCGCGAGGATGGCTTCACCCGCCTTCACCACCAGCGCGGTGAGCGGCTCCATCAGGTGGGAGGCGGCCGTGCTGTCGATGATCCGCTTCACCTGCATGCCTCATTCATCGGTAATTCCATCCCTACGCGAGTGATTCGCCGCGGCATTAGGGCCGGTTCGAACCGATCGCAAGCTAGCTGCCACGGGCTTGCGAATGTTAGAACCTGCGGCATTCGTCAAGCATGCTTGATTCGCCGCGTCCGCGCCGTGCAAATTCCAGGAACCCTTTATGTCTGACGCTTCGTCACCCGCTACCGTCACCGCTCCAGATGCGCTCGAACTCGCTGCGCTGCTGTGCTCGCGGGTCTGCCACGATCTCATCAGCCCTGTCGGCGCCATCGTCAATGGGCTCGAAGTGCTCGACGACGATCCCAAGCCCGACGACCGCGAGTTCGCACTCGACTTGATACGCAAGAGCGCGAAAACCGCCTCCGCCCGCCTCCAGTTCTGCCGCCTCGCCTTTGGTGCGGCCGGCTCGTCCGGCGCGCAGATCGATCTCGGCGATGCCCAGACCATGGCGCGCGGCCACATCGAGGACGGCAAGTGCTCGATCACCTGGAATCTGCCGCGGATCTTGCTGCCGAAGAATCGCGTCAAGCTGCTGCTCAACATGTTGGTCGTTTCGCAGCACACGATCCCGCGCGGCGGCACGCTGACGATCGATCCGATCGGCGAGGGCGAGACGATGAGCTTCCGCATCACCGCGACCGGACACAATGCGCGCCTGCCGCAGAACATCTCCGAACTCCTGAGCGGCGAGCGCGGCCCGGCCGCGGATGCGCACGCGATCCAGCCTTATTATACGCGGCTGTTGGCAGAGGCTTGCGGGCTGACCGTGAGGCTCGCGCACGAAGGCGAGGCCATCACCATCATCGCGTCGTAGACACGAAGCCGCTCTCAAACGTTAATCGAATCTTTACAAGGCGCTTCGGCTTGTCCGGAGCGCCTTATCTCTTTGTTGATTCCGTTCTTTTCCACATACTCAACCAATATTAAACGCTTTGCGGTGAAGCTGGCCCCATTCCGAATTGGCGCATCACGTCTTGTGTGCGCGCCCTCCCTGTATGAAGGCCTGTTTTCATGGATGATCTGTTGCGGGAGTTTTTGACGGAAACCAGCGAGAGCCTGGACACCGTGGACAATCAGCTGGTGAAGTTCGAGCAGGAGCCGAAC
>NZ_JBEPRQ010000035.1:0-69133 GCF_040548425.1 Bradyrhizobium sp. i1.15.2
CGGGGGCCGCCCCCCCCCCCCCCCCCACCCCCCACCCCCCCCCCCCCCACCCCCCCCCCCCCCCCCCCCCCCCCCCCCCCCCCCCCCCCCCCGCCGGTCTCATTTGTGTTGCCCTGAACGCCGTGTCCCCGTTTCCGTGGCAAAGCCATAGATCAGTGCCAGCCGGTCCAGACATTCACGAAAACGCCGCGCAAAATAGTCGATCCAGCGCTGCGTACGGACGGCGCGACGCTGGCCGATCTCGTCCATGGTCAGGCCCAGCACCAACACGTCGTGCACTAGCGCGGCACCGTCTGTGCCGAGTTCGCGCTCGATCCGGTTCAGCCGCAGCACCGCCTCGCGTTGGCTCTCGGTGACCGGCTCGCGCGTGCGCGCCCCATCGACATATTCGCGAGTCGGGTCCATTGCCTGAAGGCCTCGTTCGGCCCTCTCCCAATCGTTCTGGAAGGCGCGCCCGCCGCGATACTGTGCCTCGTCGATCTGATGGTGCGCGTGCAGCCGGCCGAGCGGATCGCAGCGGATCGACCGCACGGCCATGATCTTCTCGCCGGGGTCGAGCGCCAGCGGATTGTCCACCTCGACTTCCGCCACCTCCGCATTGAACGGTATCTCACGTGAGCGTCGGTCATAGACATTCGCCAATTTATAGGACCTGTTGCGTCGGACACGTGCCACTCGGATACTCCTTGCGAAATTGACGATTGAACGGGCGGGCGTCAGGTCAGGCGGCAGAGACCAGCCTCAGCACGACGGGGCCGGCGACGCGGGCGGATCCAGCTCCGGCGCGGCGCGTCAGGCGCGCATGCGGCGTGCAATAGCTCGAGCCCGGCGCCCGCGGATGGCCGCAGAAGGTGATCTCCTCCCCGTCCTTGTCGCCGCCATAGGGATAGCGACAGTCCTCGCTAGCGAGTTCGACCAACGGGACCAAGCGGGGCTGGACGCCGACGCAGCGCAACTTGACGGGCGCGGCAGGCTTCATCGCGGATTTCGGCGGCAGGGTCAGCCCCGTGGGGCGGTGCGGCAGGACAAGACAGGCTCCCGACGGCAACGCCGGGACGATCGACGGGCTCGTCGTCCGTATCTGCACGACCAGCCCGAGCCGCTTGGCGCGGCCGACCACCGCGTTGCGCGTGTAAGCCGTTCCAAACCTTGCGTTAATCCGTCTTCCGATCTCCGCATAAGACATTCCCTTGAGAAAATAGTCGCGAAGCGCGTCGGAGTGCTCCGACGACCAATGGCCCGGTTCCATGCTGCTGTCCTGTGATGCGCCTCCTCCGATCGCACGATCGCGAGGCGGAGCCCACATTCCGGTATTCCGAAGTCGAAGTCAAGCGACAATTCTGATATTCATAATTGCATCAATTCCGAATTTCGGATTACAAGAGGCGGAACGATGGACAATCGAGGGAATCACCATGTTGGACGCTGCAATGATCGAACGGGGCCTGGAAAAGACGGGCAAGAGCAAGGGCGGCCTGGCGGCTGCCATGGGCGTTCGCCCCGGCGCTGTCTCGGAGATCCTCGGCGGCGAGCGCCTTGTGAAGGCTTCGGAAATCATCCCGATCATGGAATATCTCGAGCTCAATCTCGCGCCGATCATGGGTCGCGTCGGGGCCGGTGCCGTGATCGAGCCGGATTATGAGCAGGTTCCCCCGGAAGGCCTTGGCGACATCGCGCTGCCCTTTCCGATCATGGAGGAGACCATCGCATTCGAGATCGTGGGCGATTCGATGCTGCCCAAATACGAGAGCGGCGACGTCATCGTGGTCTACAAGGACCAGCGCCATCCGCTGTCGAGCTTCTACGGCGAGGAGGCCGTGGTCCGGCTCAAGACCGGCGAGCGCTATCTGAAGACTATCGAGCGGGGTAAATCCCCCTCCGTCGTCAATCTCACCAGCTTCAATGCCAAGCAGATCGTCGGCGTGAAACTGGAGTGGGTCGGCGAGATCTGCCTGTCCATGCCCAAGGGGCAGCTGGAGCGGTTGCGCGCCAAGTCGGCGCGCCCTCGCAAGCGGAGCAAGTAAGCTCTAATTCCGTTTTTTCGAAATGCACCTTGACTTGATTCCGTTTTTCGGAAATACTCTGCCGTGCCCGACCATGGGGCACGGCAGGATCGTTTCATGCAGTATTTCGTCGTGATGATCGACTATGGGCGCCGCGGCCGGGAAGCGGTCGTCGACCCTGAAATCACCAGGCGCGAGGTCATTTCCCGCGTCGCCTCAGGTGAATATCGGAATATCTCGTTCATCCAGGAGATCGTGGAGAACTCGGTCGAAGACGTGACCGAGGCGATCCTCGCCGAGGCTGCCCTGCCCCGGATCCCGCCCGAAGAAGTCGACCTCCAGGCCCTGCGCCTCGATCACGCCCGCGATCTGCGCAAGCATGAGCGGACGTGACGCAGGCCCAAGCGGCTTGCGCCACAGCCCGTTCGGAGATCACACCGTGAGAACGGTTGATCCCGTGGTCTTGCGCGCGGCGAGATCGGCATGGGCTTTGGCGGCGTCCTTCAGTGGATAGGTCTGGTGCACCTCGATCTTGACCGCGCCGGACTTGACGACGTCGAACAGCTCGCCTGCCATCGCGACCAGGCTTTCACGCTTGGCGGCGTAGGTGAACAGCGTCGGTCGGGTGACGTAGAGCGAGCCCTTCTGCGCGAGCAAACCGAGATTGAGCGGCTCGACAGCGCCGGAGGACGCACCGAACAGCGCGGCGACGCCGAGCGGCGCGAGGCAGTCGAGCGACTTCAAGAACGTATCCTTGCCGACGGAGTCATAGACCACCGGCACCTTTTTGCCGCCAGTGATTTCGTCCACGCGCTTCACGAAATCCTCGCGGCTATAGATGATGACATGGTCGCAGCCATGCGCCTTGGCGAGCTTGGCCTTCTCGTCGTTGCTGACGGTGCCGATCACGGTCGCGCCGAGATGCTTGGCCCACTGGCAGAGAATCAGGCCGACGCCACCGGCGGCCGCATGGAGCAGGATGGTGTCGCCGGCCTTCACGCGATAGGTCTGCCGGATCAGATATTGCGTGGTGAGCCCCTTCAGCATCATCGCCGCCGCGGTCTTGTCGTCGATACCGTCCGGCAGCTTCAGCAGTCGGTCGGCCGGGATCAGCCGCGCCTCGGAATAGGCGCCGAGCGGCGAGGCGCCGTAGGCGACGCGATCGCCCGGCTTCACATCGGTGACACCGGGCCCGACCTCCTCGACGACGCCAGCAGCCTCGCTACCAAGCCCGCTCGGCAGTTGCGCCGGGTAAAGGCCCGAACGGTTGTAGATATCGACGAAGTTGAGACCGACGGCGGTATGGCGGATTCGCGCCTCGCCCGGTCCGGGCTTGCCGACACTGACCTCCTCCCAGACCAGCACTTCCGGACCACCGGTCTTGTGAAAGCGAATGGCATGCGTCATGGGCGTTGCTCCCTTATCGTTGAGGTCAGAGTCCGAATACCGGATCGGGCTTTTGAAATAGGTATTTGGTCCGCCCGTCACAGTACAGAGACGTAACAAGAATGTCACAGCGAACGACAAACCTCCGCTGTTCCGCCTCTGTTCGAAAGAGTTGATGTCGGCCTTGCGCCGGCCGGCAGTAGCCTTCGCGCGGGTTTGGAGGTCGTCTGCGAAGGAGAGCCGAGATGCCAGCTTATGTAAAGCATCATCAGGATATCGAGATCGCGCCTGTGATTTGCCCCGCTTGCATGGGGTTCCTTCCGATGTATGTGCGCGAGGTCGAACCGCATTGGAGTCTTGCCAAGATCGACTTCGTCTATGAATGCGCAGATTGCGGCGCCGAGGTCAGACAGACGATCCGCAAGCCGGAGTTGCTGCGGCACTGATCGCGCGGCCGGTAGCCGCCCGACTATTTGCGTTGAGCGGAAGAAACGCCCATTGGCGCGGGTCTGGCCTCTCCCAAACGAGGCTTGTTCTTTGCCGTGAACGCAGGCAGAACAAGCCTCAATCAAGACCTTTGGGAGCGCCTTCTCGTGGCTGAACAGAAGCCCTCGACAGCGATCGAGGCAGTGGAGAGCGGCCTCGCCGCGCAAGGCTACATCGCGAGCCGGCAGATCGCGACCGCCGTGTATTTGTCGCAACAGATCGAGAAGCCGATCCTGGTCGAAGGGCCCGCGGGCGTCGGCAAGACCGAGCTTGCCAAGGCGATCGCGGCCTGGCGCGGCCTGAAGATGATCCGCCTGCAATGCTACGAAGGCCTCGACGAGGCCAAGGCGCTCTATGAATGGAAATACGCCAAGCAGCTTCTCTACACGCAGATCCTCAAGGACAAGCTCGGCGAAGTCCTGGGCGGCGCGCAGACTCTGCACGCTGCACTTAATCAGCTCCACGATTTCGGCGACGTGTTCTTCTCAAAGGAGTTTGTCGAGCCGCGGCCGCTGCTGCAAGCGCTGGAGCAGCCGGGTGGCTGCGTGCTCCTGATCGACGAGATCGACAAGTCGGATGCGGAATTCGAATCGCTGCTGCTGGAAATTCTCTCCGATTTCCAGGTCACGATCCCCGAACTCGGCACCGTCTCCGCAATCACGCCGCCAACGGTGATCCTCACCTCCAACAGCGAGCGCGATCTCGGTGATGCCCTGAAGCGGCGCTGCCTGCATCTGCACATCGGCTTCCCCGAGCAGCGGCTCGAGGAGCGCATCGTCGAGAGCCGCGTCCCCAACATCTCGCAGACGCTGCGGCGGCAGATGGTCGGCTTCATCCACGAAATCCGCTCGCTCGACCTGAAGAAGCTGCCTTCAGTCAGCGAGACCATCGACTGGGCGCGCGTGCTGGTGCTCTTGCAGGCCTCGGAGCTCGACAGCGAGATCGTCAAGGACACGCTCAACGTGCTCCTGAAATACGAGGCCGACATCGAGGCGGCTCAGCCTCAGATTACGACCTTCATTGCCAAGGCAGCACGATCCAACGTCTTCGGTTGACGCCGATGCGCGAGAATATTCATCGTTTTTTCCGTGCGGCACGGGGCGCCGGCGTCCATGTCTCGCCTGCCGAAAGCATCGATGCGATGCGCGCGGTCGCGCAGGTCGGCGTTTCCGACCGGACCATCCTGCGCGATGCGCTCCTTCTGACGCTCGCCAAGTCGCAGGACGAAAAGCTCGCGCTCGGTGACTGCTTCGACCTGTTCTTCAGCCAGCCGGAGCCGCGGCAGGAACAATCTGAAGCCGACAGCAACGATGTTTCGGAGGACCCGGATCAATCTCCATCATCTGGTGAGGCCAGCGATGCAAGCGGCGGTTCGCCTCCCGCAGAATTGGGCCCCCTCGCGCAGATGCTGCTGTCGCAGGATCGCAACGCGATCACCGCCGCGATCGCCAGCGCCTCAGGTGCGGCCTCCCTGTCCGACATCCGCTACTCCACCCAGCGCGGCATCTTCTCCAGCCGCATCCTCGACGCCATGGGGCTCCAGCGGCTACGCGACGATCTCGACGAGCTGACCCCGACCAATCCCGCACTGGCCGAGCGGCTTCGCGCCGCGCTCGATGCCTTGCGCGAAGCCGTGCGCGACACCGTCGCGCAGGGGCTTGCGCTCTATGCCCGCGAGGAGGCTGAAAACCTCCGCAACGAGATTCTGCGCAATGCGCCGCTTGCCCGCATCGAGCGGCGCCATGTCGCGGAGATGCGCGCTCTCATCCGCCAGATCGCACGGCGCCTGCGCGAGCGCTATTCGAAACCACGCAAGCGCCAGCGGCGCGGTCATCTCGACGTCCGCCGCACGCTGCGCCGGAACGCCGCCTGGGGCGGCATCCCCTTTCTCACAGCCTGGAAGCGCAAGCATCGCGACCGGCCGAAGATCGTGGCGCTCTGCGATGTCTCGGGCTCAGTCGCGCAGGTCTCGGATTTCTTCCTGCTCCTGATCCATTCGCTGCACGAGGTCGTCGACGACGTCCATTCCTTCGCCTTCTCCTCGCATCTGATCGAAGTCAGCGACATCCTTGAATCGAAACCGCCGGAAGAGGCGATGGCCGAGATCATGTCCAAGGTCGGCTTCGGCTCCTCCGACTACGGCTCTTCGCTGGTCGATTTCGAGAAGGAGTTCATGAGCGCGCTGACGCCGCAGACCACGGTGATCGTGCTGGGCGATGCCCGCAGCAACAATCTCGATCCGCGCGCCGACATCCTGCGCCGCATCTCGGAGCGCTCGAAACGGCTGGTGTGGCTCAATCCCGAAGGACGTCTCGCCTGGGGCTTTGGCGATTCCGAGATGCCGCGCTATGCGACCTTCTGCAGCGTGGTGCGCCAGTGCGCGACCGCGCAGCAGCTCGAGCGCGCGGTGTCCGATATTGTGGCGACTTATCAGTAGGCCTTACCCACAGCCGACGTCAGTTTCGCACCAGCTCCGTCTGAGCCACATTGCACTCCCGGAAATGATAGGCGATCTCGTCAAGCGCGCGCTGCTCCCATTCTTGAGCTTGCGCAAGCCAGAAAACCCGGCGCTGGAAATCAAGCGCGGCGCGCTCCCGGCACAGGGATTCCTGACTGCGAATTTCGACCAGTCTGTTCATGCACTCCACTCCTGCCGTGTGAAGCTATTCCCCGCGAATCAGCGTAACAAAATCTCCAACCCTTCGTCTCATGATTTCTGTGCATATTGCGACGCAGAATGGGACAGCAGCGCTTCCCGTGCAGTGCGGTTGTCCGCGGACCAACATCAAGCCCACATCATCAATATGTGATCGAGGCTCCGGACGATCCTAGTGATCGAGCGGTCTTAACTCTTGTGGCGCAATGGCGTGCAGCAATTTGTGAAGAGAAGTTCTAAACACCTCACCGAATTCCCGACTCATTGTCGTCGCACGGTCTTCATGCAGCGCCACTAACAGAGGCGCACGAACGGCACTATGGCTTGAGGCAGCATGAGCAGCGACATCGACTTCGATCTTTCGCCAGACCAATGGGAGGTCCTGAAGGCGCTTCGCAACCCGGTGTCGAACGGTCGCCTTTCCAAGGCCTATCTCATCGAGAGCCTCGTCAAGCTCGGTCTTGTCGTCGTCTGCGACGGCGTCCCGGTCATGACCCCGAATGGACGCAAGGTGCTGGTACGCGGATCGTGTCGGCTGCTAGATCTCGCGGCGTGACGCGGCCACCCGCGTGCGGAACGTGACCGTAGGACCGCAAAATCGCCTGTCCAGTGACCGACGGCACCTCGAACGGTTTCCCGGTGCCGATGCGGATGCCCGGTCGCACCGCAAAAGCGACCAAATAGACCTCCTCCTCAGCGAAAACCGCGACAATCTGGCACGCTAGTTGCTCCTTTCGACGATCGAGACGTCGTCAAAACGGGGGAGTCACCATGTCGACCATTGCCGCGGCCCCGGCCGCCGAGCCAAAGCCGCTCTACACATCGCTGTTCGTCCAGGTCCTGGCCGCGCTGATCCTCGGCATCATCCTGGGTGTGGCCGCGCCGGATTTTGCCATCTCCCTCAAGATCCTTAGCGACGCCTTCCTGAAGCTGATTTCGATGATCGTGGCGCCGATCGTGTTCTGCGTCGTCGTGCACGGCATTGCCGGCGCGGGCGACCTCAAGAAGGTCGGACGGGTCGGCGTCAAGGCGCTGGTCTATTTCGAGGTGATGACCACAGTCGCGCTCGTGGTAGGTCTCATCCTGGCCTACACTTTCGGCCCCGGCCACGGCATGAACATCGACCCCTCGACGCTGGACGCGAAGGCGCTCAACACCTACGCCGACAACGCCCACAAGCTTCAGGGCGGCGGCATCGGCTCCTTCCTCCTCAACGTAATCCCGAGCACCTCGTTCGACGCGTTGTCGCGCAACGACGTGCTCCAGGTGCTGTTCTTCGCCGTGCTGTTCGGCGTAGGCCTCGCACTGGTCGGCGGCGAGAAAGGCAAGCTCGTCACGTCGATGATCGATGCCGCCTCGACCGTGCTGTTCCGCGTCATGGGGCTTATCGTCCGCGTTGCTCCACTCGGCGTGCTCGGCGCAGTCGCCTACACCGTCGGCAAATACGGCGTCGGCTCGCTCAAGCAGCTCGTCTCACTGGTGGCGCTGTTCTACGTCTCGGTCGGCATCTTCGTGCTGGGCGTGCTCGGCGGCGTCATGGCGCTCGCCGGCATCAACATCCTCAAATTCCTCGCCTACCTGCGCGAGGAGTTGACCATCGTGCTCGCGACCGCCTCGTCCGACGCCGTGCTGCCGCAGATCATGAAGAAGCTGGAGCGGATGGGCGTGAAGGATTCCGTCGTCGGCCTCGTCATCCCGACCGGATATTCCTTCAACCTCGACGCCTTCTCGATCTACCTCACGCTCGCAGTCGTTTTCATCGCGCAGGCGACCAACACGCCGCTGTCCTTCGGCGATCTCCTGCTGGTGCTCGGCGTCTCCCTGATCACCTCGAAGGGCGCGCATGGCGTGCCGGGCTCCGCGATCGTGATTCTGGCGGCGACGCTGAACGCGGTGCCGAGCATCCCTGCGATCGGCCTCGTGCTGGTTTTGTCGGTCGACTGGTTCATCGGCATGGCTCGCGCGGTCGGCAACCTCACCGGCAATTGCGTTGCGACCGTGGTTGTGGCCGCCTGGGAAGGCGACCTTGACCGCGCCAAGGCGGCCAAGGTGCTCGACGGTGGCGAGCTTGTGGACGTGACGGCGGGGTAATGACCGCCGTTCAGTCATTCCACTGGAGGAGCGGCGTTCCATGCGCCCTCCTCCAGACGGAGAGGAAACGCGGAAACCAGGAGTGGGCCACGGCCCCCTTGTAAGCCCAGGTGCGATATTTCAGGCCCTGTTCCGAGATCAGTTCCTGATAGCCGCCGTGGACCTCGGTCGCGGTGCGAATGTCCTTCAGAATTCCCTGGGCGCAGGATCGGTAGGTATCGCTCCCCGAGAATTCGTCATAATCCAGCATGCGATCCGCGAACTCGACGTTGAACGTCGGCCAGGAGGAACGTCCCTGGTAGGCGGGAGCCGCGATCTTGTGGATCATCTTGTTCCGCGGATTATCCGCGGACACCAGGAAGTGGAATGTGCTGGGGATGCGAAAGCGCGGCTCCGCAATGATCAGATCCGCCGTGGCCGCGAACAGCGCGCGCTCGGCCGGCTCGCTCATATCCCAGAAGCCGCGATGCACACTGGCGAAATCCAGCGCGACCGAGGACGCCGGCGAGCCCGTGGGGCCGTCCAGGGAATGCCTGATATAGCCGTCCTTGCCGAACAGGCGGAGCAGGTCCCTCTTGTACTGCGCCAGGTCGCGTCCGAGCCGCCGCTTCAGCTCGTTCTCGTCGACGATTCCGAGCTGCACGCCCCACACGAACGTCGTGTAGACGCAGGCATTGGTGACGAAACGCCTGCGCTCGGCGCGCGTGTCGGTTGCCGCGGAGCGCGGAGCACTGGCGTCGCACAGCAAATAGGTGGAGCCATCATCATTGAACGGTTCGAGCTCGCTTGCGAGCTGGAGGATCGCACGCTTCAGATCGCCGCAATATTCGGCCAGCAGCAGGCGGCCGGCATGCGCGCATTGCGACATCGCCAGATAGGATGACGCTCTCTCCTCGGCCGAGATCATCTGCCGCAGGCCGGCCAGAATGCCGAG
This sequence comes from Bradyrhizobium sp. i1.15.2, assembly GCF_040548425.1. Classification (NCBI taxonomy): domain Bacteria; kingdom Pseudomonadati; phylum Pseudomonadota; class Alphaproteobacteria; order Hyphomicrobiales; family Nitrobacteraceae; genus Bradyrhizobium; species Bradyrhizobium sp. i1.15.2. Next base: position 9,557 of record NZ_JBEPRQ010000035.1, read on the forward strand.
CAGCGTATCCGAAGGGCGCGAGAAATAGTTCACGCCGAGATACCGGGCGCGCCCGGCCGGGACGATGGTCGTCGTGACGACGTTGGCGCGAACCGCTTCCAGCAGCAGCCGGACGCTCTTGTCGAGCAGACGAGCCCGTCGCACCGCATCCTGCGAATCCATGATGGTGTCGGGATCGAGGACGTCGGGATAGAACCAGGCGAAGTCGCGCGGATAATACGCAGAGGCGTGCGGCGCGCCGGTGACGAGAAAGGACTCAGATACCGCAAAGGCACTGTCCATCGAGTGCCGGTAAAGGTCCTCGATGGACGTGAACGGATGATGCGACTTCCTCAGGAATCGATCACCGAGAAAGTTCACCGCCTGAAGCGCGTTGGCAACGAAGGTCGCCGTCAGGCCTTGGTAAAACCGGTTTCCGCGATGGGATGGAGAAGAGATGCCGCTGTTCATAGGCGCCGTCGAATGGGTCTCGTGGTCCGGCGGGAGGCCGTCGCGGCTCCAGACCTGTCTGATTCGTGTCTCTATCCCGTGACTTGCGGGCTCAGTTTAGCCTTCCCGCGGCCGAAAGTTCTCGATCACGCGCAGCAACACCCGCGCGCCGGCGTCGGCATCGGCGAGCTCGACATGCTCGTCCGGGTGATGGCTGATGCCGCCGCGGCAGCGGACGAAGATCATGGCGACATCGGCAATATCGATCATGGCCATGCCGTCATGCCCGGCCCCGCTCGGCAGCTCGAAGACGGAAAAACCTTCCGCTTTGATCGCCTGCGCGATCTGCTCCTTGAGCCAGGGCGCACAAGGCGCGGTGCGGTTCTCGTGGGTGACGTCGAGCTGAAGCGTCAATTGACGCCGCTTTGCGATGGCTTCGATTTGCCTGACGGCATCGGCGACCGCGCGCTTGCGGTGCATGTCGGTCGGCGCCCGCATGTCGATGGTGAACGACACCTCGCCCGGAATGACGTTGGTCGCGCCGGGCCTCGCCTGGATGTAGCCGACGGTGCCGACCAGCCCGCCTTCGTCGGTGCGGCAAAACTGCTCGATCGCGCCGATGCATTCGGCCGCGCCCGCCAACGCATCGCGCCGGAGCGCCATCGGCACCGTGCCCGCGTGCCCCGCCATGCCGGTCAGCCGCGCGGCAAGCCGTGTCGCGCCCGCGATCGCGGTGACCACCCCGACGGGCAGGTTTTGTGCTTCCAGCACCGGCCCTTGCTCGATGTGCAGCTCGAGATAGGCAAGCAGCTCGCGCCGGGCCCGAGCGGCCGCGCCGATATGATCGGGATCGAGCCCGAACTGCACCAGCGCATCGCGCATGGCGACGCCATCGCTGTCGCGTGTGTTGAGGACGCTTTCGTCAAAAGTGCCGGCTACCGCGCGGCTGCCGAGCAGGGTCGAGGCAAAGCGCACCCCTTCCTCATCCGCAAAACCGACGATTTCGATCGCGAACGGGAGGCGCTTGCCGCGACGGTTGAGATCGGCGACGCAGGCGATCGCCGTGATCACGCCCAGTGGCCCGTCCCATTTGCCGGCATCGCGGACGGTGTCGTAGTGCGAGCCGAGCATCAGGCAAGGCGCGCCAGGCCGCTCACCTTCGTAGCGCCCGCAGACATTGCCGATCGCGTCGAGACGCGCACTCATGCCGGCGTCGCGCATCCAGCTCAGGATGAGGTCCGCCGCCTTGCGCAGCTCGCTGGTCAGATAGACGCGGGTGAGCTTGTCGCCTTCTTCCGAGATCGCCGCGAGCTCGTTGATCCCTCGCACGATCTCTTCGCCGAGCGAACCATTCTGAACGGCGTTACCAGCAGCCATCTCGGCGAGCTTTCCATCTCTTGGGACCGCGGCGACGGCGGTCCTGGCGGCAATCGATTCAAGTTCGGTGCCAGCGAAATCACGCTGCCGACGCCGGTCCAAGCAGCGCGTGGTTAGCATGGAATGCCGCCGCCGGCAGACCGCCCGGCCCTCGTCATGCACATGTTCAAGCCGGGTAAGACCTGCTTAACTCCATTGCATACAACTATAAAATAATGCCTATAATTTCATCTGCTGCTTTCATGCTCAGGTTCGGAACACATGAAATAACAATATATTTTCAACGACTTATTCGGAAATGCTCTCTCAATAGCCTCTGGCACGAAGCTTGCGACAATTGATCCCGGGCTCCGCCAGACCGGCGCAGCGCGAGATGAGGCGGTGCATCCGCCAAGGGGAGCAAGCAATGGAATTTGGCAGGATCTCACGACGTCATTTGTTGCAGGGCGGTGCGGCCCTCACGCTCGGCGCGGCGGCCGGCGCCCGCCCGGCCTTTGCGGCCGAGACGACCATCGGGTTCATCTATGTCGGCTCGCGCGACGACTATGGCTACAACCAGGCGCATGCCCAGGGCGCGGCCGCGCTGAAGAAGATTCCCGGCCTCAAGGTCGTGGAAGAAGAGAAGGTGCCCGAGACCGACGCGGTCGAGAAGACGATGGAGTCGATGATCAATCTCGACGGCGCCACCCTGCTCTTCCCGACCTCGTTCGGTTACTACAATCCGCACATGGTCAAGATGGCCAACAAATTCCCGAAGCTGCACTTCGAGCATTGTGGCGGCCTGTGGAGCGACAAGGACCCGAAGAACGCCGGCAGCTATTTCGGCTATATCGATGAAGCCCAGTACATCTCGGGCATCGTCGCCGGCTATAGCTCCAAGAGCGGCAAGCTCGGCTTCGTCGCCGCCAAGCCGATCCCGCAAGTGCTGCGCAACATCAACGCATTCGCGCTCGGCGCGAGGCTTGCCAATCCCAAGGCCACCACGCAGGTCATCTTCACCGGTGACTGGTCGATGCCGGTCAAGGAAGCCGAGGCCACCAACAGCCTGATCGATCAGGGCGTCGACGTCCTCACTTGCCATGTCGACGGTCCGAAGACCATGGTCGAGAACGCCGCGCGTCGGGGCGCCATGGTGTGCGGCTATCACGTCAACCAGTCGCCGCTCGCGCCGAAGGCGTATCTCACGGGCGCCGAGTGGAACTGGGAAGCGCTGTACCCCAAATTCGTCAAGATGATCGCCGCCGGCGAGAGCATCCCGAACTTCTATCGCGGCGGCCTCAAGGAAGAGATCGTCAAGACCTCGCCCTATGGCGAAGCGGTCTCCGCCGAGGCGCGCAAGCACGCCGACGACGTCAAGGCCAAGTTCTTGTCCGGTGACGGCTACGCCATCTTCAAGGGAGGGCTGGTCGACAACAAGGGCAAGACGGTGATCGCGGCCGGCACCGATCGCGGCCAGAAGGACCCCGAACTCGAGAAGATGGACTATCTCGTGGAGGGCGTGGTCGGGGCGACTTCGTGACGGCGGAAGCTGCGGATCCCGTTGAAGCGGTCGGGACAGTTGCCCCGGCCGCCGATCCGGGATTCCTCCAGCGTCACGGCGGAGCGATCGAATATATCCTGATCCCGGGCGCGGCGCTGGCCGCCGCGCTCGTGGTCTTCGGCATCTTCGTCGCGATGTTCGGCAAGAACCCGCTCGACCTCTATTTCTACATGTACTACGGCGCGTTCGGCACCTGGTTCTCATGGCAGAACACGCTGACGCGCGCGGCGCCGCTGATCCTCACCGCGCTCTGCACGGCGCTGCCTGCGCAGCTCGGCATGGTCATCATCGGCGGCGAAGGCGCACTCCTGATCGGCGCGCTGTCGGCAACCAGCGCAGCACTGGTGCTTCAGGGCATGCCGCCGCTGATCGTTCAGATCGCCATGGTCGTCGGCGGCGTGATCGGCGGTGGCCTGTGGGTCATGCTTTCGGGCGCGCTGCGGCAATATCGCGGCGTCAACGAGACGATATCGAGCCTGTTGCTCGTCTACATCGCGCTCGCGGTCCTCAACCATCTCGTCGAAGGCGCGATGCGCGACCCCGCCAGCCTCAACAAGCCGTCGACCCGCGAGATCGGCGCGGCCAACATGATCGGATCGATCCCCGGCATCGACGTGCATTGGGGTCTCGTATTCGGCCTGATCGCCGCGATTGCCGCCTATATCCTGATCTATCACACCGTGTTCGGCTTCGCCGCGCGCGTTGCCGGCGGCAACATCCGCGCTGCGAAGATCGTCGGTCTCAATGTCAGCAAGCTGATCCTGACCATCTGCTTCCTCGCCGGCGGTGCTGCGGGCCTTGCCGGCATGGTCGAGGTCGCCGCGGTGCAGGGGCGCACCAATGCCAATCTCGCCGCAGGCTACGGCTTCACAGGGATTCTCGTCGCCTTCCTGGCGCGGCAAAATCCGCTCGCCATTATCCCCGTCGCGATCCTGCTCGGGGGTATCAGCGCCAGCGGCGGGCTGTTGCAGCGCCGCCTCGGATTGCCGGATGCATCCGTGCTGGTGCTGCAAGGCATCATCTTCGTCTTCGTGCTGGCCAGCGATGCGCTCTATGGCCGCATCGGGTTTCTGAAGGGAAAGTCCTGAGATGGCAGACGGCTCGATCGGACTCTGGACCGTCCCACTCGCCGTGCTCGGCGGCGCCATTCGCGTCTCGACGCCGTTCCTGTTCGTGAGCCTGGGCGAATGCATCACCGAGCGCTCCGGCCGCATCAATCTCGGCCTCGAGGGCACGCTGGTGATGGGCGCGATGAGCGCCTACGGCATTTCCTACCTCACGGGATCGCCGTGGCTGGGCGTGCTCGCCGCTGGCATTACCGGCGCGCTTCTGGGCGCCCTGCATGCCGGCATCTGCTCACTGCCGCGCGTCAACGACATTGCGGTCGGCATCGCGCTGATGCTGTTCGGCACCGGCCTAGCTTTCTATCTCGGCAAACCGTTGATCGAGCCGACAGCGCCTCGACTGCCCGCAATCGATTTCGGCTGGTGGAGCGACATTCCGCAGGTACGGGCGGCCCTACGGGTCAACGTGCTGTTCCTGATCGGCGTCGCGCTCGCGCCAATTCTCTACTGGGCCTTCCGGACCACGCGCTGGGGCCTCCTGATCCGCACCGCCGGCGAGAGTTCGGACGCTGCGCGTGCGATGGGCCACTCCGTGCTGCTGATCCGCCTGCGCGCGACCATGGTCGGCGGCTTCCTCGCCGGCATCGGCGGTTCGTTCCTGTCGCTGTTCTATCCCGGAAGCTGGAACGAGGGCCTGTCCTCGGGCCAGGGCATCACGGCCGTGGCGCTCGTGATCTTCGCGCGCTGGGACCCGATGCTGTGTCTGTGGGCCTCGCTCGCCTTTGGCGGTGCTGCAGCACTGGGCCCGGCGCTGCAATCGGTCGGCGTCACCTCCGGCTACCACCTCTTCAACGCCGCACCCTACATCCTGACGCTGGCGATCATGATCATCACCTGCTCGCCGAAACGCACGCTGACCGGAGCCCCGGCCGAATTGTCGATCACCCGCTAGGAAGCAAACCATGCCCGAGCGCACCATCAAGTCCGATCCGTATGCCTGGCCCTATAACGGCGATCTCCGCCCCGAGAACACCGCGCTCATCATCATCGACATGCAGACCGATTTCTGCGGCGTCGGCGGCTATGTCGACAAGATGGGCTATGACCTGTCCCTAACGCGGGCGCCGATCGAGCCGATCAAGAAATTGCTGACAGCTATGCGCGTCCAAGGCTTTCACATCATCCATACCCGCGAAGGCCACCGTCCCGATCTCTCGGATCTGCCCGCCAACAAGCGCTGGCGTTCCCGGCAGATCGGCGCCGGCATTGGCGATCCCGGCCCGTGCGGCCGCATCCTGGTGCGCGGCGAGCCCGGCTGGGACATCATCCCGGAGCTCGCGCCGCTGCCCGGCGAACCGATCATCGACAAGCCCGGCAAGGGCTCGTTCTGCGCCACCGATCTGGAGCTGATCCTGCGCGTGCGCGGCATCGAGAACATCGTGCTCACCGGGATCACCACCGACGTTTGCGTTCACACCACCATGCGCGAGGCCAACGACCGCGGCTTCGAATGCGTGCTGTTGCATGACTGCTGCGGTGCGACCGACAAGAGCAATCACGAGCACGCGCTGAAGATGATCAAGATGCAGGGCGGCGTGTTCGGTGCGGTCTCGACCTCCGACGCTTTCATCGGAGCGATTTCGTGATCGTCGGCGAAACGCCGCCGCCCTCGGGCGCCTTCGGCATCGATGCCATCGCCATGACCATGCGCTTCGGTGATTTCCTGGCGCTGGACAATGTCGCGCTGAAAGTGCGGCCGGGTTCGTTCCATGCGCTGCTCGGCGAGAACGGCGCCGGCAAGTCGACCCTCGTCAAATGCATCATGGGCTACTATCACGCCACCGAAGGCGACATCCTCGTCGGGGGGCGCGAGCAGGCGATCGGCAATCCGAAGGACGCCCACGCACTCGGCCTCGGCATGGTCTACCAGCATTTCACGCTGGTGCCGGCGATGACGGTCGCCGAAAATCTGGTACTGGCGCGCGACGACGTGCCGGCTGTCGTGAACTGGCCGAAAGAGATGAAGGAGCTCGAGACCTTTCTCGCGCGTATGCCGTTCAAGGTCCCGCTCAGCGCAAAAGTCTCCGACATCTCGGCCGGTGAACGGCAGAAGTGCGAGATCCTCAAGCAGCTCTACCTGAAGCGCCGCTTCCTGATCCTGGACGAGCCGACTTCGGTTCTGACCCCGGCGGAAGCAGACGAAGTGCTCGGCATGCTCCGCGACATGGTCGTCAAGGGCGAGCTGACCATCCTGATGATCACGCACAAGTTCCGCGAGGTCATGGCCTTCGCCGACGACGTCACGATCCTTCGACGCGGCAAGCTCGCTGGCGCCGGCAAGGTTTCCGAACTGACGCCGGACGCGATGGCGCGCACCATGATCGGCGCCGAGGAGCTGACGGTACAGCCGCCGCGCACCGGCGAGGCCGGCAAGGCGAGGCTGGAGCTGGCAAAGATGCGCGCGCTCGACGACGCCGGCGCCATCGCCGTGCACGACGTCTCCCTCACTGTCCGTGCCGGCGAGATCGTCGGCATTGCCGGCGTCTCGGGCAACGGCCAGCGCCAGCTCGTCGAGGTGTTGGCCGGGCAGCGCGCAGCCGAGAGTGGCGAGATCCGCGTCGCGGGCGCCCCCTATCACGCCAGCCGCGAGGAGATGCGGCGGCACAATATGTCACTCCTGCCGGAGGAGCCGCTGAAGAACGCTTGTGTCGGCGGCATGAGCGTTGCCGACAACATCGCCTTCCGCGAGTTCGACCGCGCGCCCTTCGCAAGCGGCGGCTGGTGGCTCAACCGCGGCGCCTTCCGCGTCGACGCCGGGAAGAAGATCGCCCAGTACAAGATCAAGACCCGCACGCCTGACACGCCGATCTCGGCATTGTCGGGCGGCAATGTCCAGCGCGCCGTGCTGGCCCGCGAGCTCGGCGGCGACGTCGAGGTGCTGATCGCAGCCAATCCCTGTTTCGGGCTCGATTTCGCAGCGGTGGCGCAAATCCATGCCGAGATCATGGCCGCGCGTAACCGCGGCGCCGCGGTGCTGTTGGTCAGCGAGGACCTCGACGAACTCCTTGAACTCTCCGATCGGCTGGTGGTGATGTTCCACGGCGAATTCGTGTATGAAGCACGGACCAGCGAAGCCGATCTGACCGTTGTCGGCCGGCATATGGCGGGGCATTGACCAGGGAAGAGCGATGAGCGGCGGGTCCGAGCGCGACGAGCACTTCCTCCGCCTTTCGTTTGCGGTCGCCCGCCGTTCCCTCACCCACGGCAATCATCCCTTCGGTTGCATCGTCGTCGATGCTGAAGGCAAGGTGCTGATCGAGGCCGAGAACGGCTACATGCCGGATCACGACGGCACCGCGCATGCCGAGCGCCTCGCCGCCACGCAGGCCTGCCGCACGCTCGGACGCGAGGTGTTGGCGAAGGCCACGCTCTATTCCTCCGCCGAGCCCTGCGCGATGTGCGCCGGCGCGATCTACTGGGCCGGCATCGGTCGTATCGTCTATGGGCTCAGCGAGCACCGCCTGCGCGGCATCACCGGCGATCATCCGGAGAACCCGACGCTCGACCTGCCCTGTCGCGAGGTCTTTGCCAGTGGCCAGCGGCCGACAGAGGTTGCGGGGCCGCTGCTCGAAGACGAGGCCGAAGCGCTGCACGATGGCGTGTGGACGAAGTAGCAAACACCAATTCAATTTCGTAGAGCGCGCCGACGGCTCATCCCCTACGTTCCTACCCACAAACGAAGATGACGCCGCGGAGGTTTGACGCGGCGCCATCGTCGTTCACCTGAAGCGTGTCAGGTGGCTAGAACTTCACAGTGACACCGGAGTAGAGCGAGGACTCGGTGCAGGAGCCGGTGCTCACCCTCGCGCCACCGGCCAGGGTGGTGCAGGCCACGGCGTTGTTGTGATCGAGGCCGAACTTGTTCTGCCAATAGCGGTAGGCGACCCAGACGTCCACGAAGTGCGAGTACTTCTCACCCCAAACCGCCTTCGAAGCATCGAGGGTCAGGCGGATCGGCTCGGAGTTGAACTCGACCTTGGTGGGATAGACGCCGTTGGCGACGCTGGCGGGAAGCGGCTCAGTGTCGGTGCCCTTCTTGCCGTACCACGCCGCGCGGCCGCTGATCGAGAAATACTGCATGTTCTGCGGCAGGAAGCCGAGGTCCATATAGTAGTTGGTTTCGATCGCCCAGGTCGGCTTGAACGACGTGTTGCCGTCGGCAATACACGGAGCGGACCAACCGGCGCCGCACTGCGAGAAGGAGTTGTGGTTGGCGAACTCCCAGTACACGAGCGGCGCGACGTTGAAGTAGCCCTTATAGGGAAGATCGAAGGCGAACTGCAGACCGGCGACGACGTCGCGCTTGGCGGCGCCGAAATACCGGTTCTCCGTGTTGGCATCCATGCCAACCTCGAACGAGATGTTATGCAGCGGGCCCTGCGTGAAGGCCTTGGTGTTGAAGATCTCGTTCCAGCCGAAGGTCGAGCGGAAAAGGCCGTAGATTTCTGTCGCGCCGGCACAGCTCGTCGGCGTCGCTGCGAAGCCCGCAGCCGGCGAAACGACCACGCCTGTGGCGGTACACGGGCCTGCCGGATCGTTGTGGTCCGACTTGAACATCGAGATGGTGAAGAAATTGGTGCCGTAGGTCCAGGCATCGAAGTGGGTGAAGGAGTAGACCTGCTTCGTCGTCTTGGCGTTGATCACGCCGTTGGTGTTGGTGAACGCACCGGGCTGCGAGGCATTGAAGATATAGGAGAAGGTGACGCGGTCGTCGATCACCAGGAAGAACGGAAGGTCGGCCGCTTTCTTGGCAGCCTTCACCGGCAGATCCGCCGCCTGCGCCAGGCCACTGGTAGCAACCGTAGCAAGTGACAGCGCGCCTGCTGCAATTGCCTTGAAACGAAACGACATCCTGAATACCCCCAAGTTTGGACACGTAAAAATGAACGTCCCTTGGGTGCGACACTTGCGCCGATCTCCCGGAGTGAGAAGCCTCAACTTGTTTCAAGGTATGCCGCTTGTTTGCACAGGGCGCTGCGTTTCACCGGCGGATTTGGAAGGCCAAAGTCACCGCCACGCCGTCGGGCGAGAGTGGCCATTGCCGGATATTCCCATTTGATTTCGCTCGCCTTTTCATGTCGGCCGGACAATGCAGACAAGATGGGCGGGAGCCACTGTCGAGGTGTTCGCAAATGCATACGCTCGATGGCGCGTCTCTGCTCAACTTCACGCCAAGCCTGCATAGCGGGTTCCGATTTGGCTTGAGCCGTCACAAATTTGCAACAGGCGTTACACGCAAGCCGTGACTGCCAAGGCTGCTCGGAAGGTATCTGAGGACGATCGCCACTGGCGAGAGCCGCGACTCGCCGACACCTCGTGCTGCCGAAGCGTTGAGCAAGGGATGACGCTTTTTCACACCTTACGCGGCGGTTCAAACTAGCTCAGTATTGAGGCACTTCTCCCCATGCAAGCGCATCAGCGAATGTTGGACTCAACGACTAACGGCCTACATTCCGGCGAGTCCCCGCTCCTCAGGACGATCGGGCTTACCAAGCGCTATGGGGATTTCCTCGCCAACGACGCCATCGACATCGATATCTGGCCAACGGAAATCCACGCGCTGCTGGGCGAGAACGGTGCCGGCAAGTCGACGCTGGTCAAGGCGATTTACGGGCTGATCCAGCCCAGCGCCGGCCAGATTTGTTGGCAGGGCCAGCCGATCGTGCTGTCCGGTCCCTCGGAGGCGCGCAGCCGCGGCATCGGCATGGTGTTCCAGCATTTCTCGTTGTTCGACAATCTCACTGTCGCCGAGAACGTTGCGCTCGGCCTCGACGGGAAAGAATCTTTCAAGGATATGTCGGCGCGGCTTGAGCAGGTGTCGAAGACTTATGGTCTGCCGCTCGATCCTAAACGCGAGGTCTGGCAATTGTCGGTCGGCGAGCGCCAGCGCATCGAGATCGTCCGCGCGCTGATGCAGGATCCGCAATTCCTGATCCTTGACGAGCCCACCGCGGTGCTGACGCCACAGGAAGCCGACCAGCTCTTCGTCGTGCTGGAGCGGCTCAAGGCCGAAGGTCGCGCCATCCTCTATATCAGCCACAAGCTCGAAGAGGTGAAGCGCCTGTGCGACACCGCAACGATCCTGCGCGGCGGTAAGAAGGTGGAGACCTGCAATCCAAGGCTTGAGACCGCCGCATCGCTCGCGCGCATGATGGTCGGCGGCGAGATCAAGGAAGTGAAGGCCGCCGCCGGCCGGCAGACCACCGTGCCGCGCCTCGTCGTCAACGACCTCTCACTCGCCCCCGGCGAGGCCCACGGCGTGCGGCTCGAGCACATCTCGTTCGAGCTGAAAGGCGGCGAGATCCTCGGCATTGCCGGGGTCGCCGGCAACGGCCAGGACGAATTGTTCGCCGCACTGTCCGGCGAACGCCTGTCGAAGGATCCCGGGACGATCGTGATCGAAGGCCTTGCTGCCGGCCATCTCTCGATCACGCAGCGCCGCAAGCTCGGCGCGGCTTTCGTTCCCGAGGAGCGGCTCGGCCACGGCACCGCGCCGCGCATGAAACTTTCGGAGAATGCGCTGCTCACCGGGCACGCCGCCAGCGGCATGGTCCATCACGGCTTCATCGATACTGCGGCCACCCTGAAGACGGTCGACCGCGCAACCGAGACCTTCGACGTCCGCAAGGCCAAGCGCGATCCGGAAGCAGCATCCCTCTCCGGCGGCAATTTGCAAAAATTCATCGTGGGACGCGAGATCCTGCGCAATCCCGCGGTGCTGGTGGTGAGCCAACCGACCTGGGGCGTCGACGCCGGTGCGGCCGCCGTCATCCGCCAGGCGCTGCTTGATCTCGCAACCGCAGGCGCCGCCGTGCTCGTGACCAGCCAGGACCTCGACGAACTCGCGGAAATCGCCGACCGCATCGCGGTGATGTTCCATGGCCATCTGTCCGCACCGCTCGCCACCAGCGAGGCGACGCGCGAAAAACTCGGCCTGTTGATGGGCGGCAGCACGCTGGAGCCGAGGGAGGCCGCGCATGCAGTTGGTGCTTGAGAAGCGCGCCGAGCGCTCCAACACGATCGCGCTGATCTCTCCGCTGATCGCGATCGGCCTCACGATCGTGACCATGGTCATCCTGTTCGCGATCCTTGGCAAGAATCCGCTGCTCGCGCTGCACGCGTATTTCATCGCGCCTTTGACCGACAGCTATTCGCTCCAGGAAATCGCGGTGAAGGCGACACCGCTGGTGATGATCGCGATCGGGCTGTCGCTCTGCTATCTCGCCAATGCCTGGAACATCGGCGCCGAAGGGCAGTTCCTGATCGGCGCGGTCGCCGGAAGCTGGATTGCGGTGAAGACGCAGGGCACCGACGCTGGCATCTGGGTGCTGCCGGTCATGCTGGTGCTCGCCGCTGCCGCAGGCGCGCTCTACGCGCTGATCCCGGCAATCTGCAAGGTGAAGTTCGGCGCCAGCGAGATCCTGACCAGCCTGATGCTGGTCTATGTCGCCGATCTCTTCCTCGACTATCTCGTGCGCGGCCCCTGGCGCGATCCGCACGGTTTCAACTTCCCGACCACCGCCGAGTTCGATCCGGTCGCAACGGTGCCGCTGCTGATCGAAGGCGGCCGGCTGCATCTTGGCTCCATCATCGCCCTTCTTGTCGTCGCGGCGGTGGCGATCCTGCTCGGGCGAACGATCAAGGGATTCGAGATTCGCGTGGTCGGTGCGGCGCCCCGCGCCGCGCGGTTCGGCGGCTTCAATTCCAACCAGTTGGTCATCCTGACCTTCGCCGTCTCGGGCGCGCTGGCGGGTCTCGCCGGCATCATCGAGGTCGCGGGTCCGGTCGGGCATCTCCAGCCCGGCATCTCGCCGGGTTACGGTTTTACCGCGATCATCGTCGCCTTTCTCGGCCGGCTGAACCCGCTTGGAATATTAATTGCAGGCCTTTTTCTCGCGTTGACCTTTATCGGCGGCGAGCAGGCGCAGATCGCGATGAAGATCCCGTTGGACGTCACCAAAGTTTTTCAAGGCATCCTGCTGTTCTACGTGCTCGCCTGCGATTCCCTCATTCTCTACCGCTTCAAGCTGGTTTTCCCGAACCGACAGGTGGCTCGTGGAACTCATTGAAGCCATCGTCCTCGCGGTGCTCGCCGCCTCGACGCCGCTCCTGATCGCGGCGACCGGCGAGCTCGTGACCGAACGATCCGGCGTGCTCAATCTCGGCGTCGAGGGCATGATGATCGTCGGCGCCGCGTGTGGCTTTGCAGGTGCTTGGCTGACCGGCTCGATCTTTATTGGCGCACTGTTCGGGATCGTCGCTGGCACCTTGATGTCACTGGTCTTCGCGCTGATGGCGCTCGGGCTTGCGGTCAACCAGGTTGCGACAGGGCTGGCGCTGACCATCCTGGGCGTCGGACTCTCCGGCCTGATCGGCGCCGGTTTCGTCGGCGAGCGCATCACGCCGGCGCTGCATCTCAACATTCCCGGCCTCACGGATATTCCGCTGGTCGGCCGCGTGTTGTTCGGCGAGGACGCCTTCGTCTATTTCTCGCTGGCGCTGGTCGCCGGCGTCTGGTGGTTCCTGTACCGCACGCGGCCAGGATTGATCCTGCGCTCCTGCGGCGACAACCACGTGTCTGCGCATGCACTCGGCTACCCCGTGCTGCGCATCCGCACCTTCGCCGTGATGTTCGGCGGCGCCTGCGCCGGACTTGCCGGCGCTTATCTGCCGCTCGCCTATACGCCGTTCTTCATTCCGGGCATGACCGCAGGCCGCGGCTGGATCGCGCTGGCGCTGGTGGTGTTCTCGTCCTGGCGGCCGGGCCGCCTCGTGGTCGGCGCGTATCTATTCGGCGCGGTGACGATCCTGCAGCTGCACGCGCAGGGCTGGGGCGTCGGCATTCCCTCGCAGTTGATGTCGGCGCTGCCTTACCTTGCGACTGTCATCGTCCTGGTCCTGCTCTCCCGCGCGCGCACGGGCGGATCCACCGCACCGGCTGCGCTTGGCACCGTGTTCGTGCCTGACCGCTAGCGTTTCATTTCCGGGGCGGGCGCGATGGGGCGCGCACGTTGCGGATCGTGGCTTTCCCCTGATGTTTGGAGATTGATGATGAGGAAATCACTTCTTGCGCTGACTGCCGGGCTCTTGCTTGCCGGGAGCGTCAGTGCAGCCTCCGCCGCCGACAAGCTGAAAGTCGGATTTATCTACCTCGGCCCGGTCGGTGACCTCGGCTGGACCTATCAGCATGAGCTGGCGCGCCAGGCCCTGGTGAAGGAGCTCGGCGACAAGATCGAGACCACTTTTCTCGAAAACGTGCCTGAGGGCCCCGACGCCGAACGCTCCATCGAGCAGCTCGTCCGCGCCGGCAACAAGCTGATCTTCACCACCTCGTTCGGCTACATGGATCCGACGCTGAAGGTCGCGAAGAAATATCCGAACGTGCATTTCGAGCACGCGACCGGATACAAGCGCAACCCGAACATGTCGACCTATTCGGCCAAATGGTTCCAGGGCCGTTACATCCAGGGCCTGATCGCGGCCAAGATGTCGAAGTCCGGCGTGCTCGGCTATATCGGCTCGTTCCCGATTCCCGAGGTCGTCTCCGGCATCAACGCGACGATCCTCGCCGCGCAGACCATCAACCCGAACATCAAGGTCAAGATCATCTGGGCCAACACCTGGTTCGACCCGGGCAAGGAGGCCGACGCCGCCAAGGCGCTGATCGACCAGGGCGCGGATGTGATCATGCAGCACACGGATTCGCCCGCGGCAATGCAGATCGCCAGCGAACGCGGCAAGCTCGCCTTCGGCCAGGATTCCGAGATGATCAAGTTCGGGCCGAAGACCCAGCTGACCTCGATCCTCGATACCTGGGGTCCCTACTACATCGCCCGGGTCAAGGCCGAGCTCGACGGAACCTGGAAATCCGAGGACAGCTGGGGCGGCCTCGACAGCCACATGTTCGCGATGGCACCTTACACCAACATGCCTGACGACGTGAAGAAGATCGCCGAGGATGCCCAGGCCGCGATCACCGCGGGCAAGCTGCATCCGTTCAAGTGCCCGGTCCTTGGGCAGGACGGCAAGCCTGTCGAGTGCAAGGGCGGCGCCAATCTCGACGACGGCCAGATCCTCGGCATGAATTTCTATGTCAAAGGCATCGACGACAAGCTGCCGGGCAAGTAGCACGCTTCTTGCTTTGCCTAAATCACCTGCTCCTCCCGGAGGAGGTTTGGAGGGGGTGGCCAGAAGCACCCGGCACTTGTGGTCGCCCCCTCTTTCTATTTTGCTGATTATCCCGCCTGCATCGCCCGCGCCGCGGAACTGTGGCGGCTGATCAGATCGGCGACATCCAGGCCCGGGATCGCTCCGTCGATCACGGCCCATTTCCCCGCCACCATGACCCGATCGGCCCGGTGGGCCCCGCACAGGACGACCGCGGCCAGGGGATCGCCATGGCCGGAGAAGCGTAGCTCGTCGAGCCGGAACAGCGCGAGATCGGCCGCCTTGCCGACGGCGATCTCACCGAGTTCCGGTCGACCGACGCAGGCCGCCGAGCCCTTGGTGGCCCAGCGCAGCGCATCCTTATGACTGACCTTCGTCACCCCGTAGCGCGCCCGCTGTAGCAGGAACGCAGCCCGGACCTCCTGCATCAGGTTCGATCCATCGTTCGAGGCCGAGCCATCGACGCCGATGCCGATGCCCACACCGGCCTCCTCCATTTCGCAGACGGGGCAGCAGCCGGAGGCCAGAAGCTGGTTGCTGCAGGCGCAATGACTGATCGTCGTCTTCGCCTTGCCGAGCCGCTTCATCTCGTCTGCATTGAAGAAGATGCCATGGGCGAGCCACGTCCGCGCATTGAGCCAGCCGCATTGTTCGAGATAGTCGAGCGGACGGCAGCCATACATCTCCTGGCAGAATTTGTTCTCGTCCTCGGTCTCGGCCAGATGGGTATGCAGGCGCACATCGAGCTTGTCTGCGAGATCGGCGGTGGCGCGCATCAGGGACGTCGTCACCGAGAACGGCGAGCAAGGTGCGAGCGCGATCTGCACCATCGCATCCGCGCCGCGCTGGTGGTGCCTGGCGACCACACGCGCGCTGTCGGCGAGGATGGTGTCCTCATCCTGCACGACGCTATCGGGCGGCAGACCGCCGTCGCGCTGCGACAGGTTCATCGAGCCGCGCGTGAGCAGCACGCGCACGCCGAGCCGCCTGGCCACCGCCACCTCGATATCGACGGCGTCTTCGAGCCCCGCCGGAAAAACATAGTGATGATCCGTCGTGGTGGTGCAGCCCGACAGCAACAGTTCGGACATCGCCACGGTGACGCCGAGCTCGAGAGCTTCAGCCGTCAGCTTCGCCCACACCGGATAGAGCGCCTGGAGCCAGGGAAACAGCTCGCGGTCCATCGCCGCCGGCAGCGCCCGCGTCAGCGTCTGGTAGAAATGGTGATGGGTGTTGATGAGGCCCGGCAGCACGACGTGGTCGCCAGCATCGAACACCGCGACGTCAGCGGTTGCAGGCGCAGCGCCGGCCGGCACCAGCTCGACGATCCGGCCGCCTCTCACCACGATCCCGCGCTCGGCGCCATCGGCGAGGATAGCCAGGGGATCCCTGATCCAGATCGGCTTTGCGTCGCTCATCAACCTGCTCCTCCTCACATCCGCCGACGACAGACCTGCAAGGCAGGGGCCGGCCTGATTGCACTTTTGCTGCGACTTGTTGTTGCGACTTGGCGCTCGTCTTGCAAGACTTTCTCCTGGTTCGATTCACTCGTTGGAAGCGTTGGCGTCGCCATGGACTTGAATACCATCACAGCGGTCGCCCATCCGCAAACGCGCGCGCAGCTGCCCGTTTGGACGCCAGGTGATGCTTGGCTCGCGGGCGGCACCTGGCTGTTCTCGGAGCCGCAAGTTCACCTGACTCGGCTCATCGATCTCACCGACCTCAAGTGGCCGGCGCTGACGGTCACCGAGAGCCATTTCAGCATCGCGGCCACCTGCACAGTTGCGCAGCTCGATGGATTCGCCTGCCCACCCGACTGGTTCGCGGCGCCGCTGATCAACCAGTGCTGCCGCGCCTTCCTGGCTTCGTTCAAGATCTGGAAGACGGCGACAGTCGGCGGCAATCTCTGCATGTCGCTTCCGGCGGGACCGATGATCTCGCTCACCGCTGCGCTGGACGGCGTCTGCACCATCTGGAAGGCCGACGGCGGCGAACAGGTGATGCCCGTCTTCGACTTCGTCACCGGCAACCAGCTCAACCGTCTGGCGCCGGGGGACCTGCTCCGGCAGATCGATATTCCGATCGCCGCGTTGAAACATCGTACGGCCTTCCGCCAGATCTCGCTGGCGCCGGTCGGCCGCTCGGCGGCGCTCCTGATCGGCAGTCTGGATGCCGATGGCACGCTGACGCTCACGGTCACCGCCTCGACGGTGCGGCCGATCCGGTTGTCCTTTCGCGAGGTCCCCGACACGAAAGCGCTTCGCGATTCCATCGCGCAGCAGATCACGGACGATCTCTACCATACCGACATCCACGGTAAGCCGCTCTGGCGCAAGCACATGACACTGCGGCTCGCCGAAGAGATCCGCGACGAACTCCTCGGAGCACCGCCGGCATGAGCTTCGAGGTTAATGGCACGACGTTTCCACAGGAGCCGCGCGCCGGCCAGTGCCTGCGCACGTTTCTGCGCGAGCTCGGCCATTTCGGCGTGAAGAAGGGCTGCGACGCCGGCGATTGCGGCGCCTGCACCGTGCTGCTGGACGGCGAGCCGGTGCATAGCTGTCTGATCCCGGCGTTCCGCGCCGACGGGCGCGCGGTCACGACGATCGAAGGCCTCGGCGGTGACAGCGGCGCGCATCCGATGCAGCAGGCTTTCCTCGATGCGCAGGGCTTTCAATGCGGCTTTTGCACCGCCGGCATGATCCTGACCTGCACCTCGCTGAACCAGGCGCAGCGCACCGATCTCGGCGTCGCGCTGAAGGGCAATATCTGCCGCTGCACCGGCTATCGCGCGATCGAGGACGCGCTGCTCGGCAAGACCAATGTCGAGGCGGGCGTCGAAGCCGGCGCCGCATTCGGCCGCAGCCTGCCGGCGCCAGCTGGCCCCGATGTCGTGCGCGGCAAGGCGCGCTACACGTTCGACACGCAGATCGACGGCCTGCTGCATATCAAGCTGCTCCGTTCGCCGCACGCCCACGCGAGGATCGTCGCGATCGACAAGTCGGAAGCGCTGAGCGTTCCCGGCGTGCACGCGGTACTGACGCATGAGGATGCGCCAACCACTCTGATGTCGACCGCGCGGCATGAGAAGGACTGGATGGATCCCGAGGATACCCGTGTTCTCGACGACATCGTCCGCTTCATCGGCCAGAAGGTCGCCGCCGTGGTCGCAGACAGCGAAGCCGCGGCCGAGGACGCATGCCGCCGGCTGAAGGTCAGTTACGAGATTTTGCCCGCGCTGGTCGATCCGGAGCAGGCGATGGCGCCCGGCGCGCCCGTCATTCATCCCGATCGCACCACCGCGAACCGCATCGCCTATGCCCAGCGCAACCTCGCTGCGGAGACGCATGGCGAATTCGGCGACGTGGCGGCTGCGCTCGCGACATCCGCCGCCACCTTCGAGGGCACCTTCCATAGTCACCGTGTGCAGCATGCCGCTTTGGAAACTCATGGCGGCCTCGCCTGGCTCGATGCTTCCGGCGTGCTCAATGTCCGCACCTCGACGCAGGTGCCGTTCCTGACCCGACGCGCGCTGTCTGATATCTTCGAGCTTCCCATGGACAAGGTCCGCGTCTTCTGCGAGCGCGTCGGCGGCGGCTTTGGTGGCAAGCAGGAGATGTTCGTCGAAGACATTCTGGCGCTCGCCGCGCTCAAGACCGGACGGCCGGTGAAGCTGGAGCTCACCCGCGAGGAGCAGTTCATCGCAACCTCGACGCGGCATCCGATGCGGGTCCACGTCAGGGCCGGTGCCGACGCGAACGGCAAGCTCACGGCGCTCCAGCTCGACGTGCTCTCCAACACCGGCGCCTACGGCAATCACGCCGGCCCAGTGATGTTCCACTCGCTGGCCGAATCCATCAGCGTCTACAATTGCCCGAACAAGCGGGTCGACGGCTACGCGGTCTACACCAATACGGTGCCGGCAGGCGCGTTTCGCGGTTATGGTCTGCCGCAAACACTCATCGCGGTCGAGGCCGCGATCGACGAATTGGCCAAGCAGCTCGGCATCAACCCTTACGAGATGCGCCGGCGCAACGTCGTCAAGCCCGGCGATCCCATGGTGTCGCCGCCGCCGTCGGAATTCCACGACGTGCACTACGGCTCCTACGGGCTCGACCAGTGCCTCGACCTCGTCGAGCGCGCGATGCAGGCTGATGGTCCACAGCCGGACCTATCGCCGGAGTGGCTGATCGGCGACGGCGTCGCGCTGACCATGATCGACACGGTGCCCCCGGCGGGCCATCTCGCGGATGCGATGGTCACGCTCAACGACGACGCCAGCTTCGATCTCACCGTCGGCACCGCCGAATTCGGCAACGGCACCAGCACCGTGCACCGGCAGATCGCGGCAACCACGCTTGCGACCACCGTCGACCGCATTCGCCTGCGCCAATCCGACACCGCCCATGGCGGCCACGACACCGGCGCCTATGGCAGCGCCGGCATGTTCGTGGCAGGCAAGGCGACGCATGCCGCAGCCATGCAGCTTGCGACCGAGCTGAAGGCGGCCGCCGCCGGCGCATGGCTCTGCGACGTCGGCAGTTGCACGCTCGATAGCGAAGCCGTCGTCAGTGGCGTGCGGCGCATGTCCTTTGTGGAGCTGGCGAGGCTCGCGCGCGAACGCGGACAGCCGTTCGCAGGCGCCGGCAATTCCGGCGGCACGCCGCGTTCGGTCGGCTTCAACGTGCAGGGTTTTCGCGTCGCCGTGAACAAGGCCACTGGCGAGCTCCGGATTCTCAGGAGCGTGCATGCAGCGGACGCCGGCGTCGTCGCCAATCCCATGCAGTGCCGTGGTCAGGTCGAAGGCGGTGTCGCGCAGGCGCTCGGTGCCGCGCTCTACGAGGAGATGGTGATCGATGCGGATGGCCGCGTCGCCAACCCCAAATTCCGAGACTACCACCTGCCCTCCTTCGCCGATGTGCCCCGCACCGAGGTCTTCTTCGCCGAGACCTCCGACACGATCGGCCCGCTGGGGGCGAAGTCGATGAGCGAGAGTCCGTACAATCCGGTCGCCGCCGCGCTCGGCAACGCGATCGCGGACGCCACCGGCATCCGCTTCACTGCGCCGCCCTTCAAGCCGGACCGGTTGTTTCCGGCGCTGCACGATAAGTTTGGATAGGCATATTTCGGGGGATTGATCCATGAGCAGCGAAGTGCATCCCGTCGACGAGGTCTTGCCGGTCCCGCGCCTGCTGGCGCTCGGGCTTCAGCATGTGCTGGTGATGTATGCCGGCGCGGTCGCGGTGCCCCTGATCATCGGGCGCGCGCTGAAGCTGCCGCCGGAGGATGTCGCCTTCCTGATCAGCGCCGACCTGTTCGCCTGCGGACTTGCGACGCTGGTGCAATGCCTCGGTCTTCCCGGTGTCGGCATCCGCCTGCCTGTGATGATGGGCGTGACGTTCGCATCCGTCGGTCCGATGCTGTCGATGGCGGCTTCACCTGAGATCGGCCTGCTCGGCATCTACGGTTCAGTGATCGCCGCCGGCCTGTTCGGCATCGTCGCGGCGCCGTTCGTCAGCCGGCTGCTACCGCTGTTCCCGCCCGTCGTCACCGGCAGCATCATTCTCGTCATCGGCATCTCCCTGATGCGGGTCGGCATCAACTGGGCCGGCGGCGGCCTGCCGACGCTGACGAAGGTGGTCGACGGCGTCGCCGGCAGCTTTCCCAATCCGGCCTACGGACAGTTGCAGGGGCTCGGCATCTCGCTGTTCGTGCTGCTGTTCATTCTCGGCTTGATCAAATGGGGCACCGGCTTCCTCGCCAACGTCGCCGTGCTGCTTGGCATCATCGCCGGCGCCGTGCTCGCGACCATTCTGGGCGTGATGCATTTCGACAAGGTCGCTGCGGCCTCCTGGGGCGCGGTCGTGATCCCGTTCCGCTTCGGCATGCCGCAATTCCATCTGGTACCAGTTATCACCATGTGCGTCGTCATGATCGTGGTGATGATCGAATCACTCGGCATGTTCCTGGCGCTCGGCGACATCACCGGCAAGACGGTCGACCGCGAAGCCCTGAGCCGAGGCCTGCGCGCCGACGGCGTCGGCACGCTGCTCGGCGGCATCTTCAACACCTTCCCGTACACGTCGTTCTCGCAGAATGTCGGTCTCGTCTCGGTCACGGGCGTGCGTTCGCGATGGGTGACGGTCACGGGCGGCTGCATCATGCTCGTGGTCGGCCTGTTGCCGAAGCTCGCCGCATTGGTCGAGGCCGTGCCGCTGGTCGTGCTCGGCGGCGCCGGCCTCGTGATGTTCGGCATGGTCGCGGCGACAGGCGCACGTATCCTCACCTCGGTCGACTTCCGCACCAATCGCGACAATCTCTTCATCGTCGCGATCTCGATCGGCTTCGGCCTGATCCCGCTCGCCGCACCCGGCTTCTTCAGGAATTTGCCGCATGATCTGCAGCCGCTGCTGGAGTCCGGCATCCTGCTGTGTGCAATCGTCTCGGTGCTGCTCAACGCCTTCTTCAACGGGTTGAGCGGCGGCGCAGCGGCGGAAGCGGATGCAGCAGCGGTCGCCTCATCCGCGCAACATGTTTAACTGCCGCGATAGGTCGAATAGCTCCACGGCGTGACCAGCAGCGGCACGTGGTAGTGGCTTTCCGGCTCGCTGATCGCAAAGCGTAGCGGGATCTCGTCGAGGAACGGCGGGTCGGAGAGCTGCACGTTGCGCTCGGCGTAATATTTGGCCACGCTAAACCGGAGCTCGTAGCGGCCGATCGGCAGCGGGCGGCCGCCGATCAGCGGCTGGTCGGTGCGGCCGTCTGCGTTGGTGACGGTGCGCGCGATGACGCGGCTTTCCCCGAGCGCGGCGAGCTCGACCAGCTCGACCGGAATACCCGGCGCGGGCTTGCCGGCGTGATTGTCCAGTACATGGGTCGAAAGCCGGCCGTGCACCTTGAGCTTGTCATCGGCGATGACGAGCTGATCGAGACGCAGAGCAGCGATACGAGAGATTTCCTCAAGCGCGCGGCGTGTCTCGGTCTTGGCGATGTTCTGCAGCCGCGCCTCGAAGTCCCGCAGGATGGAATCCCTGGTATGCCGGCGCGCGCAGACGATATAGGGGATACCAAATTTTTCGCGATATGCATTGTTCGCCCGCTCGAAGGCCGCGTATTCGGCGTTCGACAGACGGTCGAGGCCGGCGCTATTCTGCTCAGCACTCGAGTCAGGCGTGAGTCCCGCTGCGCGCTGAGTCTTGTTGGCAAGGTCGGGGTGCGCACGTATCAGCGCCAGTTGCACCTCGGGCTCAGCGCTCGCGATCGCCGCCTTGATCGCGTCGAGCAGTGGATTGATGCCGGCAAACGGACGGCGCGCCGCGGCTTCTTGGGCAATCCAAGGCGAGTACTCGACCACGTTTTCAAGTACTGCGACGAAATCGTCGAAGCTCGCGACATTGAGATCGGACAGCGGTATCTGCGACATCGCCCTCACCCGATCTCGAATGCGTCGGCCGCAAGGTGCGCGAGCTTGTCGTGCCAATGCTGTGCGATCTGCAAACGCGTCGGCACCCAGACGCGCTCGTGCTTGCCGATGTAGTCGAGGAAGCGGATCAGCCCCGCCGCGCGGCCGGGGCGACCGGCGAGACGGCAGTGCAGGCCTACCGACATCATCTTCGGCGCGCTCTCGCCTTCGGCATAGAGCACGTCGAAGGCATCTTTCAGGTAGGTGAAGAACTGCTCGCCTTCGGCAAAGCCTTGTGGATTGATGAAGCGCATGTCGTTGACGTCGAGCGTGTAGGGAATGACGAGCTGCTTGCCGCTCGCGCCCTTGACCCAATAGGGCAGATCATCTGCGTAGGAATCGCTGAGATAGAGGAAGCCGCCCTCCTCCATCACCAAACGGTTGGTGTTGATCGAGGAGCGTCCGGTGTACCAGCCGAGCGGCCGCGAGCCGGTCGCCGCGGTGTGGACGCGGATCGCTTCCGCGATCTCCGCGCGCTCCTGCGCCTCGGTCATGTCCTTGTGCTCGATCCACTTCAGGCTGTGGCTGGCGATGTCCCAGCCCGCCTCCTTCATGGCAGCAACGATTTCCGGATTGCGCTTCAGCGCTGTGGCGACGCCGAACACGGTGGTCGGCCACTTCCGCTGGCTGAATATCCGCCACAGCCGCCAGAAGCCGGCGCGCGAGCCATATTCGAACATCGATTCGATATTGGCGTGGCGCTGGCCGGGCCAAGGCTGTGCGCCGAGCACGTCGGACAGGAACGCTTCCGAGGCAGGGTCGCCATGCAGGATGTTGTTTTCGCTGCCCTCCTCGAAATTAACGACGAACTGCACCGCGACCCGCGCGTTGCCGGGCCATTGCGGGTGCGGCGGGTTGCGGCCGTAACCGCGGAGATCGCGCGGGTAGCGGGTACCAGTCACTCAGACTTCCTCGAAGCGGATCGGCAGCGCGCCCTTCCACAGCACGCTCTTGCCGAGCGTCGCCAGATTCTCCAGGCCGGACGTCAAGGTGATGAAATGGTTGCCGGCGAGCTGGCCCATCTTGCTCGCGAAGTGCACGCCGCCATAGGCCATCAGGATCTCCGTCTCGCTGATGCCGCCGGGATAGAGGATGATCTGGCCGGGCGCAGGATAGCTGGTGTGGTTCTCGTAGCCGACACCGAAATCGAGGTCGCCAAGCGGCATCCACACGCCCTCGCCGCTCCAGCGCACGTGGATGATGTGGCTTTCGAACGGCAGCGCCTTGCGGAACGCGGCGACAGTCTTGGGCGCCGCTTGCTCCTCGAAACGGGCATCGAAGGTGAAGTCGCCGGCGCGGATCACGAGTTTGGTCATCTCATCTCTCTGGATCGGGGGCGGTGGCCCCACGGGGAATTTTCAGGCAAAGAGCACTCCGTCGGGCTTCGCGCAAGGGGCGCGGCCGGTTACCTGCGGTCGTAGGACCAGCCGAAAACGCCGCTCCGCCGCGTCTCGGGCTCCGGCTCGGCGGCGGGCTGCGGCGCCTCCCTCAGTTCCGCCTGCGGCGGCGGAGGCGGCACCGGCAAATTCTCGCATTTCATGGAGTAGACCAGCTTGCCGTCCGCGGTCCGTCCGATCGGCGCGCAGGGGTCCGGATGCGCCGCCGAGGTTTTTGGGGTCAGCTTGACCTGCGCCACGGCCGGCGAGGCGATCAGCAGAAGGACCAGCAGATATTTCGACATCATTGTCGCCCAGAAACCAGATTTGGCCCATTGAACCGGATTGCGCAGGTCAAGTCCATCGGGGCTGCGGGCGCGATTGCCGAATATTTAGCCGAGGCTAGAAAATTGGCTCGCCCCAATGTGATGTCGCGAACGCTGATATCGGCTGGGCGCATCGCCATGTCAGCCGCAACGGCGACCACACAAACATCTCACAGCCGGGCGCCGTTACGGGAGAAAGTAACGATGCAAAAGACCTTTATCATTCTCGGCGCGACGCTGATTGCCGCCGCCATCATCCAGACTGCCGCGGCGAACGACCGCCGTCATGTCCGCAAGGCGCAACCCCATCCCATCACCCAGTCGGTGCGCGACTCCAACGCCGCGCTGTGGCCGTCGCAGCCGACCGAGCCCGACTGGTCGCGCTATTCCAACGGCGCGATGTCTGCACCAGCGGGACGGTGATGCGGGAAGCCTAGCGCGATCAAGCGAAACTGCCTCCACGTCGTCATTGCGAGGAGCTCTTGCGACGAAGCAATCCAGACATTTTCCACGGATGCATTTCTGGATTGCTTCGCTGCGCTCGCAATGACGGAGTATGACGCGGTAACGCGACGCTTCCAGCTCGCATTTTTGAATTGCAGACACAGCTTCGCAGCCTCGCGGCTGATCTCGCCCGAGCTTTGCTTGGTCATTCCACCCTCTTGTCCAAGAGGGCGCAGGGAAGGCCGGGTGCTGACCTGGCACCCGCGGTCCGCTGCGCGAAAAGCACACGCAGGAAAACCGCACAGCGGCATACAGGTGTAGCCAATCACTCGGCCTTCCCTGCGCGAGGGAAAGTATTGGCATTAAAAGCATAATAAAATCAATGCCATGATGCCGCAGTGTCTACATTCGTGTCGCGATCCGCAGACGACCCGGCCCCGAAAAATTATATGAATGCCTATGAAGCCGTGTGGACGAGGGTGCAGGCTGGCGGCGCGTATAACGGTCGCGCTACAATCAGCGGATGACGAATCCCGTGGCCAAGATGCCGTTCGCACTGCTGACGCTCGGGCTGATGCTCGGCCCGGCCACGACAGCGGCCCATTCGCAGGCGACGGCCACCGCGCCTCCTTCGGCTGAAGGCGAGCTATTCCGCCTTTCTTTCGATCATGCCTTCAACCCGGCGAACCGAGTTGAACTGGCGCGACGGTTCGAGGCCTATTGTCGCGAAGTCCTCGACACCGTGCCGACCAACACGCCCGCCGAGGATGCATGGGTAACTGCGGAATCGAAAACCTCTGACATCAAACGAATAAACCGTCTGGTCTCAACCAAGGAATGGGCACGGCACCGACTCAAGGAAACATTTTCCGAATGTCTCCAAAAGGTACCTTTGCTTCAAAAGGCACAAGTCAACAACGCGCGTTCGGCAGAGGCAGTTCAATTCATCAGTCTGGCCTACAGCTTTAATCAGGTTGCCGATCTTGCCGTGTTCGCTAAGCGGGTTGACTTGAAATCGGAGCTTGCGGTTCCTCTAAACCTCTTCCGGCAGACTCTGATGATTGCGGCAATGCGAACTCTCGATGGGCTCGACGACAAATGACGAGGACGACAATAATCGCCGCGCTGACGCTCGCCGTCCTGGCGACCGACACGCGGGCTGATGTGCTGAGGTGCAAAATCGAAGGCTTCAGCGACAATATTTTTATCACTTCAGCGCCCGACACCAACCAAAACGACGGTCAATACGCGCGGATCGGCATCTCCCCCGGCATCGGAAACAAGGCTTTTGCTTTCGCTGACCGCATGGGGGCTCACGTATTTGTCGAGCTGAACGCGGACGGTACGCCTGTTGGGCTATTGACGGTGCAGAAGGATATGCGCGCGATCAATTCTCGTCAGTCAATCGATCCTTCGGGCATGGTGTTTGCACCATCCCAAGGTGCGGGCGTGTGTACTCGATGCGAGTCGCTAAAGGCTTGTTCGCCACGATGATCAAGTCGGTAATCGCATTGCCTCAATTGAAATATCGATTCTGCCTTCAAGGTTGAGAGTGCCCATAGTTTGCCCTGCAGGTTTCCCCGACCAACTTCTGCCGAACAGCCCGTCCGTTGGCAGCCAAAGCCTCGTACTACGTTCTTCATGCAATCCCATCTTCTTTAACTGGAATTCTCATGCGCAAGCATTCCGAGTTTTTCATCCTAAGCGAGACGAATCTGTAAGCGAGCTGAAATGCTGAATTTAAAGATTCCCGAGGTCAAGGAAGTCATCGTCGGTGAGCTTGCCGTCCACGGCTACTGGCTCGTCGCTAATATCCAAACCGGTGCGACGTGGCCGGTGCACTCCCAAAAAGTTCAGTACCGGGGTGAGACGGTCTGGATCATGCCGGTTACGACCGACCACTTTCCAGCGGTCGCGATGATGGTGCCACCAGGACGAACTCAGCCGGAATGCGAACGTCTGATAATGCAATTTATCAGCACCCTATCGTGGGTGCTGGAAGGAGGCTTCCTCGTCGATGAAATGACCGGCGGCGGGTTGCCGCGGCCCATGGGGCGTAACAAGTCAACTGGCTTCTCCATTTGCGACGAATTCGACCTATCATATTTTCCGGAACCAAATGACAACCGAGCGATGCTTGCGCTGGCGTTGATGCGCGAGGGGCGCGGCCTAAATCATCCGGGATATTCTTTCTTGTCGTTGTACCGAGTTCTCGAAGTCGCGCTGGGGCGCGGCTGGCAGCGTCAGGTCGCATGGATCAACACCCAGATCGCTGGTGGGCTCCACCATCGTGCGAAGGACGCGCTTGAACAGCTTCGTAAGCAAGGCATTGTTGACATCGGTGCGCATCTCTATGCGTCGGGTCGATGCGCCATGGCACACGCGAGCGGCGACCCCGTTATTGACCCCGACGATCCGGCTGATGCTCGCCGGCTTCGGTCAGAACGTCCGATTATGCTGACGCTTGCCGAGATAGCCGTCGAGGAATTTTTTGGCGTCGAACGCAGGACGACGCAATATTCCAAACACCTATATGAACTTGAGGGCTTCAAGCGCATTTTCGGCGACGAACTGGTGAACCATCTCGTCCGCGGCGACGACCCCAGTTGCACACCAATGGTGGATATCCCCCTCATTAGCGTTCAACTCCGGCGACACCCACCGTTTGCGCCCCTGTCGAAGTTGACAATAAAGGAAATGCACCGCGACACCCTGCATTCCGTTCTCTTGATATTCGAGTCGCCCGACGGGCGAACGCAAATGCGATTTCGATTGGACTTTCCGAACGAAAGACTCGTCTTTGATTGGGATCGGGATCTTGGCCATAAGGACATGGGCGATGCCAATAGTGCCGAAGCAATGGCGGAACTTTCCCGATTTAACAAAGAGTATTTCGGCAATGGTCAGCTTCACATTGTGGATGCCGAGACAGGCGAGCTGATATCGCGGAAAGACGCCTTCCTCCCGATGAACATGTATTTGGACCACGAAGCCGCCGATGCTGAGATCGCCCGCTGGAAAGCTCTGGCCGCGGAACGTCGCGACCGCGATGCGCGGTATGGGGATCAAATCGCATGCCACTCGATGGGCTATGACGTGAAGCCCATAAAGCCGGCGAACAGGGACCAATAATCTCCGAGAGCAAGGCACCATGATCGAGATTGTCGGAGGAACGCTGATTGCGTTGGGGATTGTGGTGCTGCTAGTCATCGGCTCCCGCAGTCCAAAGCGCGATAGCGCACTCAAAATCAAGCAATCGCAGCGCGCTCAGCCACCGCCGACAGCGTCCGCGTTGGAAGATCTGATCTGGCACCACGAGAACGATCTCCCACCGCCGGAGGACTACACGGCGCCTGAACGGGAGCGCAAGCAGCAACAGGCACAAGCTGCTGTTGAAAAACGCCGCAAATGGCTTCGTCCGTTCGGTGTGTTCGGGCGGCTCGCCACCTATGCTGTGGCGTTTCTATTACTCTACGCCTATTGGCCGGCAGACATCTCGCACAAACCCTTTGCCAGCCTCACGCTATCCGACCTGCTTGGCACCGCAGCTGCGGTCGCCATCGGCTTTGGCCTCATACGAGCCCTGTTCGAGCCGAGCGACGAGGAAGACATCAAGGATGCGTGGGGCTGGGTCGGCGTGGCAATCGTTGGGCTGGCGGTAGTTGCCATGTTCTATTTTTCGTCGCAGCGCTGAAGGCGCCGAACGGCTAGGGAACGCGATGTGACAGAGCGTTCTTCCAGCGGAACGCCTCAATACTGTGGTCGCTTCAGCAGCTCCGGCAACCGGGAGATTGCCTTTGCAATCCTTCTCGCCTCGTCTCGGGTCAGAAATTGCTCGGCATATTGATACGGGCGTCGGTGAAGGTCTTCGCGGTGGGGCACAGAGCAGACGGAGAAGCCGTTTGCGTCCTTCACGCGGAAACATTGCTCCTCCTCCACCATCACCCACGGCGCCGGAAACCGCCGAAGGTTGTCCATTACATCCTGCGGTTTGCCGGAGTGCCCCTTATCGGCTTGCCGGACGCATAGGTTGGGCTTTCCTTTGCAGCCAACACCTGCCGGTCTCGCTCAGCGCAGAGGTCATCCACCTTGCTCGGCATGCGAAGCACGGTCTCAGCCGAGGCGGTAGATAACCCGGCTCGCTGCAATTGAAGGATTTCCTTGCGCTGGCGGCTTACCTGCGAGCGCATGCGCTCGATTTCCGAGCGGACATATTCGAGTGTGGGCATTGAAAAACCTGAGATCTCTCTCAATAGAACAAATAGAGAACAATGTGTCAAGCTGATGTGCCGACCTTTACGCGGGCGATGTCTGCTGCTGAATATTTCGAGCAGCTGGAAAGAAGCCTGAGCGCCTCAGTTGGCGATGCGCAAACGGCTGAGCGTCTCGGCTAGCATCGTCCGAATGCCTTCGGCGGATGGATTGATGTCGGCGATGGCTCATTCCTCTAGTTACTTCGCAAGTCCGCCGAACCATGCGCCGAAATAGCCGGCGTAGAGCGCGGGCAATTCAAGATTCATCGAATGTCCGACACGAGGCACGATGACAAGGCGGCAATCCGGCATTGCCTCCGCCATCATGATTAAGTCGGCAGGCGGAATCCAGCCGTCCCACTCACCCCACAAGACCAGATGCGAATGCCCGATATTCGGCATCCGGCGCTCCAGCTCCCGACTCTCCCGCTCGCGGGTGAGATTGACCGGCGTGCCGATCCAGATGCCCTCCGAGACGCCAAAGGTCTGCTCGATAATCCGGTCGAAAAGCGCCTGGATGTCTGTGATCCCGGCTCGGAATTGCGGAATCATATTCGGCGCCATGCTCTCCGGAACGAACAGCGATGAGGCCGCGGTCGCCATCACTGACCGCGTCACTTCCTTGCTCGCCATCATGGCGCGGAACAGCCCGATCTGGTCGGCATTAAAAGCCATGCCGAGCGGCGTGACCGGGTCAAGCGCAAATACCCGCCCGAATCGCTGTGGCTGCATCAGGAGCATGCGGGCCGCGATGATGCCGCCAGTCGAATGCGTTGCTAAATGGCAGTATCCAATGTGCAGCGTATCGAGCGCGGCCAGCATGTCCTCCGCATGCTGCTGCATCGTGTAGTTGGTGTAGTCGACGGTAGGCTTCGGCCGGTCGCTGTCGCCGCAGCCGCGCCAGTCGATGCCGATGACGCGAAGACCAGAAGGAAACAGCGGGGCAGCGAGCTCGATCCAGTCCTTGCTGGCGAGATTGCCATGGATGAAGACGACCGTGACGTCGCCTCGTCCCCACTCTCGCCAGCCCAGCTGGATTTCGCCCGCCTGCACCCTTGGCATGAACAGGTCCTACTTGTTCAGACCGGCGGTGGGCGCGGCACCGGCCGGCGTCGGCGCCACCGGCAAGGCAGAGACCACCGAGCCCTTGATCATGCGGTCGGTCCCAAGCGGCGAGGAGGTATCGACACTTCCCTTGGTGACGAAATCGATGACGTCTACCGGGTATTCGACGGGGTTATCCGTGTGGATGAAGTGCCCGGTCTCTGGGTAGATCTTCAGGATTGGGCGATTGCCCGCATTGGTCATGCGTGTCATGAACGGAGTAATGGCGTCGCGTCCGAGGTCCGTCAGCCCGTTGAATGCCGGCGTCGGGATGAACGGCTCCTTGTCCCCGAAGGCGAGGAAGATCGGCGCCTTGATCTGCGTGAGCCGCTCGTAGAGGTTCTTCGGATCGTCCTGCTGGAGCTCCGCGCCGATCGTGTAGATGTCGTAGATGAAGATGTTACACCACTGCTCCATCTCCTTCGGATTGCCCTTGGTCAGCCCGACGCGCTGCTCGGTGTGGAGGCGGGCATATTCGCTGTCGCTGAAGAAATAGCCGCTTTTCGCCGCCGACACCGCGCCGTTCTCCGGGTCACGCTTTTTGAAGTAGAAGAAGTCCCGGATGTTCTGCTCGTCACGCGCCTTCTCTGCGGCGAGGATCCCGGTCTGGTCCCAGGTCGCCCTCCACTTGTCAAAGTCGTGATCGAACGAACGGTCGAACAGCGGCGCCTTCTTGCCCTTTGAGATGGTTATCTCGCGCGGATACTCCTCAAGACCGGACGGCGCCTCCAGCGCCAGGCCCTGCACCGCATCCGGCCAAGTCAGAGCGTAGCCCATCACGAACTGCCCGCCGAGCGAATGGCCGAGATAATACGCGTTCTTGACGCCTAGCTGGTTGGCGACGAGGTCGTAGATGACCTCGCGCATGTCCTGCATCGTGCGCGCCGGACTCTTGTCGAGATTGCCGGGTCCGGACATGCCATAATGCGGCAGGTCGGGCACGATCACGCGAAGGCCGCTGCGCAGCGCATACTGCATGATGTTGCCGTAGTGACCGCCGAAAGCGCCTTTGCCATGGATGACGACGAGGACCTTCGGATCCTTCTCCGTGCCGGCGTATTCATCCATGTAGCCGATCTGCCAGGAATTGCCGCTTTTGTCTTTGGCATTGGCGTATTTGACCGGATAGGGATAGGTCACGAACCCTTTCCAGAACGACTTTTTAGGGTCGATATTCTCGGCAACGCCGGGCACGCGATAGTTCTTGTCAACGAACTTCTGCGCACGATCGAGGCTTGCCACGTCATCCATGAATGCGACGAACTTCGGATCGTTCTTGCGATGATTGACGATCGAGAACACGCCGTAATGGGCGACCGGGCTCTCCTCGGCGATGATCTGAGCGCCTGGCACTCGATCGACGGCTCGCTCGGCCAGCTTGTAGTTGAGCCACTGGTCGTTAGTGATGTGCATCACCATCGTGCGGGCCTGGATACGGCCGAGATAGGAATTGACGTTGTGGGTCTCGCCCACCCGGTTCCGCCAGACAAGATCGACGGCGTCGTAAAGCTTGGCTCGCGTGACTACGCTGCTGCCTGCCTTCTCATTCGGCGGCTCCCAATAAAACACCTCGGGTTGCACTGCTGCGAAGCTTTGCGTGGTTCGGAACGCGAAGTCGTAGCCGGTCAGCCCGAGCACCGACCAGCCAAAGGCAACGCCTGGCAAAGGGTGCTTTTCCTTAGGCAGGTTGTAGTAATCACCCTTCGTGGCCTGCCAGACTGGATCGGCTTCTATTGCCGCCGTCATCAGCTGAAAGGTCCAGTTGCCGACGGGATCCTCGGCGTCGGACTGCGTGGTGCCGCCGATCGGCATTAGGCCGCCGATGAATTCGGGGTGCATCACACCCCAGACATAGGTCTGCGTGCCGCCCATCGATACACCAGTGACCAACGCGGCACGGCTGACCTTCAAGCCGTCGCGCAACATGCGGTAGTTCGCCTGCACCATGTCATAGTAGCTGTACTGCGGAAACTTGATGCCGAGCCCATCGGACGGCTTGCTGGCCCCCCAGGTCCCGAGCGGGTCGACCATGACAACGTAGTAGCGGTCGGTGTCGATCGGCCGACCTGGGCCGATGATCGGCACGGTACCGGATAAGGCGGTGCCCTTGACCCACTGCTCATACATGTCGGTGGAGTCGCCGGAATAGTATGAGTTGATGACAACGGCATTGGTGATCTCACCGGCCGCGTTGCGCCGCGGCGTACCGACGGCGATATAAGCCGAGTGCAGTTTGCCGGCACCAAGCGATTCCAGCGTGACACCGCCCTCGCCGCCATTCTCCCACTTCGAGGGATCGGCCAGATCGTACTTGCCCCCCAGTCGAAAATTCGCGATCTCGTAGGTCTTTTTCAGCCCGTCATGCTGCATCTGCGACGAGCGGCGCGTGAAGGGCTGCGCAATCGCGAGCGATGTCCCGATCAACAGCAACAGCAGGCTGATGAGATATCGCCGCATGACATGTCTCCCGATCATGGCGAATTCCTCCGGCAGGTTGTGATTTTTGTCAAAGGTTAGGAGGGGACGCGGCGCGACCTTTGATCTAGCGCAAGGGAATTCGCACCGCCCGCGCGAGACTGTTTTGAGAACGAGTTACATGCCGGGGCGCCGCGATGCCTTTCCTCACGCACGGCTCCTACCGGATCCGGTATGAGCTCGACGGTCCTGTGACGGCGCCGGCCTACGTGCTGGTCAATGGACTGACCCAATATTCCGAACTGTGGACCGCTTATCGCGACGCGCTCATCGCACGAGGATTTCGCGTTGCGACATTCGATCTCCTCGGCCAGGGCGCCTCTGATAAGCCGACGCTTTTCATCGAACAGGACGACCATGTCCTTGCGCTACATCGCCTGATCGAGATGCTCGGTGAAGGTCCGGTCTTCCTCAGTGGAATTAGCTTCGGCGGTCTGATCGCGCTGCGCTACGCGATCGAGCATGGGGCGCGCCTCTCGGGGCTGGTGCCAATGAGTTGCTTTGCCGAGCTTTCGCCTCAGCTTCTCCTGATCGGCAACGCACTGCGCACCGGCTTGATTTTGGGTGGAACCGGCTATCTCCAGGATCTGCTGCTGCCGATGAATCTGTCCGATGCATGGTTGAAGCCGCTGTTGGACAAGCTCGACGGGGTCAAGCGGCAGGGCTGGTTGGTCAATGACCTCTACGCGTTGCAGAACCTGATGGAGTCGTTCCTCGACTTCCAGCCGCTGACGCCCAAACTCGCCTCGATCGCCGTCCCAACCATGATCCTGAACGGAGAGTTCGACTTCCTGACGCCGCGCGCCCTACACGAGACCCTGCGGGTCGAAATCCCCAACAGCGCGCTCGTGATCATCCAGAGGGCCTATCACGCTTTCACGTTGGAGAAGGGTGCGCTCACAGCCGACCTGCTCGCGCGCTTCGCCGATGACGTGCTGGCTGGACGCTGGCAAGGTAACAAAGCGGTTTGGATTGCGCCCGAAGATCCTGGTGGTGAGCTCTCTCCATTTCCCGCCGGCTACGACCATCTGCGTGCCATCCCCGTCCAGAGGACCGGGGCATGAGCGGACTTCTCGGACCACTCGACTTCGAAGGCCGCGTGCCACACGGCCAGCAGACCCGCGTCGCCGCTTTCCTGATCTCGGCCCATGGCGCTCTCGCAAGGCAATTCGCCCTCGCCCTGCCGGCGAAGTTCGAGGCCGGTTGGCAGACAGAATTGAACGCTCAGTTCTACCGAGAGAGCGAGATCGTCTCGCTTCTGATGCGCGCAACCACATGGGTGCCGGACCTCGCCCTGGGCTATATGGCCATATCCTGGGAGGCCGCCTGGCTTTCGCCGCCGAACGAAGGCATTGCCGATCGCTCTCTTTGGCAAGCAGTCCATCTCGCCACGCTCGCGCATGCCGTCCACGCCGCAATCCGGCCAGCGGCGTTGCTACCGGTCGAGGCAAACGCGAATGACCCCTTCGTGATGGCGTTGCGCCGCATCGAGTTCGAGAGCGGGCGTCTGTTACAGGCACAGATTCTGTTCCTGAAAGGTCCCGACCTATTACCCTTCCGCGACACCATCAACACAGTCCTGGAAAGCCGACACACCGAACTGCGCAAGCTCTGGCACGACACGCTCGCGAGCGTAGGAATCGTCCGCGAATGATGGAGAGCCTTGACGCAGATCAAAGCAGCGCGACCTCGGCCCTTCAGGATTCATTGGCCGCCCTAGACGCGCCGACCGGAGTTCTCCCTCATGAAGGCCATTTCCCTCGAAGAAGCCGTCGCAATGATCCCGGCCGGGGCGAGTGTCATGGTCGGTGGGTTCATGGGTGTCGGAACACCGGAGCGTCTGCTCGACGAAGTGGTGCGTCAGAAGAAGGGCGGTCTGTCGCTGATCTGCAACGACGCGGCGATCCCCGGCAAGGGAGTCGGCAAGCTGTTTGACGCGGCGCTGGTCGCGCGATTGACCGCAACGCATATCGGTCTCAATGCGAAGGCACAGCAACAGATGCTGACAAACCAGATCGCTGTTGATCTGGTACCGCAGGGAACGTTCGTCGAGCGCATTCGTGCGGGTGGATGCGGGCTGGGGGGAGTTTTGACGCCAACCGGCGTCGGCACGCTGGTTGCTCAGGGGAAGCGCGAGATCGAAGTCGACGGAAAGCCTTTTCTGCTGGAGACAGCCTTGCGTGCACAGTTTGCGCTAGTGCACGCCTTCCTTGCCGACTACCTCGGCAACTTGGCGTACGCACTGACCTCGCGCAACTTCAATCCAGTCATGGCGATGGCCGCCGACACCGTGATCGTCACGGCGGAGAACATTG
Source organism: Bradyrhizobium sp. i1.15.2 (assembly GCF_040548425.1). Lineage (NCBI taxonomy): Bacteria > Pseudomonadati > Pseudomonadota > Alphaproteobacteria > Hyphomicrobiales > Nitrobacteraceae > Bradyrhizobium > Bradyrhizobium sp. i1.15.2. Next base: position 43,949 of record NZ_JBEPRQ010000035.1, read on the forward strand.
TGCCAATCGGCGTGATCGCGCCCGACCATGTCGTCACCCCGGCGCCGCTCGTCGACTACCTCATTACAAACGGGTGACGACATGGATCCGCAGATCATCATCGCCCGGCGCGTCGCCAAGGAGCTTCGGAGCGGCGACCTCGTCAATCTCGGAATCGGTATCCCAACGCTGGTCGCGAACTACGTGCCAACGGACCTGAAGGTATTCTTCCAGTCGGAAAACGGCCTGATCGGAACGGGGCCTATCCCCGAGCAAGGCCTGGCGCATCCGACGCTAACGGACGCAGGGGGGCGCCCGATCAGCGCGCTGCCCGGGGCCTCGACCTTCGACAGCGCGATGTCGTTCGGACTGATCCGCGGCGGCCATGTCGACGTCACGGTGCTTGGCGGCCTTCAAGTGGATGCCCATGGCCATCTCGCCAACTGGATGATCCCGGGCAAGATGGTTCCCGGCATGGGCGGCGCCATGGATCTCGTGAGCGGCGCGAAGCGGGTCATCGTCGCCATGCAGCACGCAGCAAAGGGCAAGCCGAAGATTGTTGCGAAATGCAGCTTGCCGTTGACATCGGCGCGGCCAGTGAATCTGGTCGTCACCGACATGGCTGTGATCGGCTTTGCCGATGGCAGGGCGACGCTTCTTGAGACCGCGCCGGGCGTCACGATCGGCGAAGTGACGGCTGCGACAGAAGCCGACCTCCTCGTCGGCGACCATGTCCCGGAGATGATGATCTGAAGGTGAAGGACATGCGGATATTCGGCAATTTTGATGAGATAAGATCTGCGGTCGGCACCGAAATCGGCGCCAGCGACTGGATCGAGGTGACGCAGGATCGGATCAACAAGTTTGCGGAAGCGACCTGCGATGAACAGTGGATCCATGTCGACCAGGAGCGCGCGAGGAAAGAAATGCCCGGCGGCACCACCATCGCCCATGGCATGCTGTCCCTGGCGCTGGCACCGATGTTCATCCGCTCGGTGATGGGGTTGAAAGGCCTCCGAAACACCCTGAACTACGGCGCCGACAGGATCAGGTACCTTTCGCCGGTCCCGGCGGGCTCAAAGCTGCGTGGCCGCGTCAGCGTTGCTGAGACGGAGGACGTCCCTCCCGACGGGCTGCGCGTGAACTATCATCTGGTCATCGAGATCGAAGGCGGCAATCGACCGGCCTGCGTGGCCGAGCTAATCGCCCTGCACTATCGCTGAGTCGCGTCCCGTCCTCATCAATCGATGATGTGATAACCACCATCAATATAGAGAACGCTTCCCGTAATGAGCTTGGCTCCGTCGAGCGCGAGAAATGCCGTGGCATTGCCGACGTCGTCAATGCTGACGAGACTGCGCGACGGGGCCTTCGATTGCGCCTTGTCCATCAGTTCATCGAATTCGGGAATGCCTGATGCCGCGCGCGTGGCCAGCGGTCCGGGCGAAATCGCGTGCACGCGGATGCCCTTCGGGCCCAGCTCGGCAGCGATGTAGCGCACCGAAGCCTCGAGCGCAGCCTTGGCCACGCCCATGACGTTGTAGTTCTCAACCACCATCTGACTGCCGTAATAAGTCATCGTGAACATGGTGCCTCCGTTCTTCATCAGCGGCTCGGCCAGATGCGCCATGCGCATGAAGGACCAGCAGGAGACCTCCATCGTCTTCAGGAAGCCGTCGCGAGCGACGTCCACCACACGTCCGTGCAAGGCTTCCTTCGGTGAGAATGCGATCGAGTGAAGCAGGAAATCGAGCTGGCCCCAGTCCTTCTCGATCCGCCCGAACACGTCTTCGGTCTGTCCCTCCGTCATCACATCGAGTGGCATGAAAATAGAGGCTTCAAGTGCCTGCGCGAGAGGTTCGACATGCTTCTTTGCGCGCTCGTTCAGATAGGTGACGGCGAGATCGGCGCCGAGGGCGCGAAAGGCCTTGGCGCATCCCCAGGCGATCGACTGGTCGTTGGCGATGCCCACGACGAGGCCTTTTTTCCCCTTCAGGGCAATCTTGGTATCCGGGAATACGGGAATCATGATGCCCTCTCCTGTCTTTGATTGGTCGATGTTCGTTTCATCAGCACTGACAGAGTATGCTGCGCGATCATCAGTTCCTCGTCGGTCGGCACCACATAGACTGGAATGCGACTGTCCGGACCCGAGATCAGCGGTGAGTGGCGCGTATTCTCGGCTTGATTGAGGGTGACGCCCAGCCACGCGAGCTGACGAACGACATGCGCGCGAATTGTTGCGGAATTTTCGCCGATGCCGGCTGTGAACACAAAGGCGTCCAGCCCCTGCAGCGCTGCGGCAAGCATCCCCGCATTGAGCCCTATGCGATAGCTGAAATAATCGATAGCCAGTCTGGCTCTCGGATCCTCACTGCTCTCCAGCTCCCGCATATCGTTGCTGATGCCGGATAACCCCTTCAAGCCGCAATCGCGGTAAAGGAAGTTCTGGATATTGGAGGCCGACATCCCCTTCTCGGAAATGAGATAGAGCACAACCCCGGGATCGATCTGACCGGGGCGCGTTCCCATCGGAAGCCCGTCGAGGGCGGTGAAGCCCATGGTGCTCTCGACACTTCGTCCCGCGCTAAGAGCGCACATCGAGGCGCCGCTTCCGAGGTGAGCGACGATCACCCGCCCATTCGCGGTTTTCGGCGCGACCTTGGGCAAGGTCTTCGCGATGTATTCGTAGGAGAGACCGTGAAAGCCGTAGCGACGCACGCCTTCGGCATAAAGATGATGCGGGATCGCATAATGATCGGCCACGGCGCTATGCGTGCGATGAAATGCAGTATCGAAACAGGCGACCTGCGGAAGCTCTGGTAAATTGCCGAGAATCGAACGGATTGGCGCCAAATTATGCGGCTGATGCAGCGGTGCGAGCGCGATGAACCGCTCCAGCCGGGTCACGACACCATGATCGATTTGAATTGGCCGGTCGTAGTCCGGGCCACCGTGAACAACGCGATGACCGACAGCGATCGGGTGAATGCGTTGCTCGTCCCGCAACCAGGCGCCGGCAATGTCCATCGCGGCCGGAACGTCCGGCACCGCCTCGATTGGATAGGCGCGATCCGCAAGCGGATCGCTGGTGGAGCCACTCGCGCGTAAACGCGGGCGGCTGCCGATCCCATCCATCTGCCCTTTCAGCTGTCGCCGCAATATTCCGTCACCCTCGATCGAGTAGACCTGGAACTTGACGCTGGAGGAGCCGGCATTGACCACAAGGATGGTGTCCATGGCGTTCACGCGGCAATCGTTGGAGCACGCCGGCGCCGGGCATGGGCATACAGCGCAGCGACCGCGCACGAGGCCATCCGCGCACGCGCCGAATCCGCGCGCGACGTCAGGACGACCGGGACCCGGGCACCGAGCACGATGCCGGCGCCGTCCGCCTTGGCGAAATAAGCGAGATTCTTTGCCAGCATGTTGCCGGCCTCCAGGTCAGGAACGACGAGGATCTGCGCGCGACCGGCGACCTCGGACTTGATCCCCTTGATCCGCGCCGCCTCCACGTCGATCGCGTTGTCGAAAGCCAGCGGTCCGTCGAGGATCCCTCCGGTGATCTGCCCGCGGTCCGCCATCTTGCAGAGTGCTGCCGCCTCGATCGTCGACGGAATTTTCGAGGTCACGGTTTCAACCGCTGACAGGATTGCCACGCGCGGCGATTTGCCGAACCCAGCTTCCACGTACAGATCGATCGCGTTCTGGATGATGTCGCGTTTGGCGTCCAGATCAGGGAAGATGTTGATGGCCGCGTCCGTCACGAAGATGGTCTCGGCATAGGCCGGCACGTCCATCACGAAGACATGGCTGATGCGCCGGTCGGTGCGCAGACCCCCGGCCTTCGCGGTGACGGCGCGCATCAATTCGTCTGTGTGCAAGCTGCCTTTCATCAACAGCTCACCTCTTCCGGCGTGGATCAGCTCTACCGCCTTTGCAGCGGCTTCATCGCTATGTGCTGCGTCAACAAGCTCAAAGGCCGCGATGTCGAGACCGTGCCTGGCGGCCGTATCCCGGATCTTCCTTTCAGGTCCGACCAGGAGCGGCCGGATAATGCCGGCCTGTGCACTATCGACAGCGCCGCGCAATGAGCTTTCATCGCAGGGATGCACAACGATAGTTGGCGCCGGCGGCACGGCCTGCGCGGCGGCGATCAAACGGTCGTACTTGCTCGGAGACTGTGTCGGCGACGTGTCGGCTGACATGAGCCGGTTCCTTCCAGACAGTGTTACGATGCCTTGGCCTTGGGGTCGAAAGGGGCAACGTTCGACGCCCTCCCCGACGTTTCGGCGTCGAGACCGAACAGCTGGGCGACACGCTGCAGACGGCTGGCGCGCTCGCCTGTGATGTCCTCGCTGGCCGACAGCACCTCGCTCATCGTCGTGAAAGCCGCGCGGCGTTGATCGACATCGTCGGGAAGCAACTTCGGGATAACGGCCAGCGCCGCCTCGCGATCGAGCAGCAGCATGAAGAACTGCTCGCGAACCAGCATCTTAAATTCGGCGAGCGTTAATCGCGCTCCGCTATCGTCGCGACGAGCCTGACGCAACGCCTCGATGCTGCGTTCATCCACCATTCCTCTCGCCGAGCCGATATAAAGCAGGGCGCGGATGGCCGCCTCGCGAAGCCCGCCTTCGCCAATCCTGGATCGGAGCTCGGCGATCCGTTTGTCGAGCATGGCACGGTGTTCGGCCGGCATCTCGCGCCGGGGCGACGGTTCAGCTTTCGGATCTATGCCGACCGCCGCCTGTAGCGCCGGCGAGCCGTAGACGTTGAGGAAGATCGCCTCGCTCATCGCCTCCTGCGAATCGCGCCAGCTGTCCAGGGCATGAACGATCTGCTTGGAGACCTGCTCCTGAAATGCCAGGAACGGATTGTCCTTCGAAACCTGCTTGCGGTTCTCTTCTAGCCCTTCCGCTGCCGATTTCACCGCTTTCATCCACGGATTTTGGCTGCTGAACGCCTCATACTGCGTCCGTAGCGGATGCAGATTACGCATCAACTCTGCCGTTTGCGGCGCTACCATTCCCTTGATCCACGGCTGCACGAACTTGCGATAGGCGGCAAGATTAAGCTCCGAGACGCGTTTGGCCGCGGCAAAGCGGCGCTCGTCCTCAGGCGAATTGCCGCCCATGGCCCGAATATCCTCAAGCGTTCGGGCCTCGCAGCGCATTACCCATTGGCCAACAACGAGATCGGAACTGGTGGTTTCCTCGTCCTTGGCTTCGAACGTCGCTTCGTAAAGGCCGGGCGGTAGTACATCGATTAAATCGATGTTGCTGGAAAATTCAGCGTGCTCCTTCTTGGCGACGCCGCCCGAGACGAAGATGCCGAGATGGCCGACGCTCTCGTGAACGGTATAAACGATCGTTTGCCCATAGGCCCTGATGTCATCCACGTCGGCGTAGCATTCGAGGATCCAACCCAGCGCCTGCTGCGGCGGAGTGATGTTGTCGCCCTTGGAGCAGAACACCACGATCGGCGAACTGATGTTGCGCAGGTCTACCTTCTGCCCGTCGGATAGGGTGATATTGCCGGCGGCCAAGTTGTTGCCAACGAAGAGTTCGTCGACAATGAACTGAATCTCCTCCGCGTTGAGATTGACGTGCCCACCCCACCAGCGCTCGAATTCAAGGTAGCGATCGGCTTCGGTATCGACCTTCGAATAGACATTGTACTGCTTGGTCCAGAGCGTGTTCGACGGGTTTTGGCCTTCGAAGTTCTGGACCAGCCAGGCACCATCGAACTTCCCACCGCCGAGATCGCTGACGAGCGCAGTTAGCCAGCTTCCGCCCAGCAGGCCGCCCGAATATCGCATCGGATTTTTGCCATGCACGCCCGCCCAGTACGCGAGCGGGGCTCCGGCTATGATCAGGGGGCCGAACAGATCGGGCCGAACCGAAGCCAGGATCATGACCGCCCAGCCGGCCTGGCAATTGCCTATGACGCAGGGTTTCCCGTCAGCATCCGGATGACGGCTGATCACGTGTTCGATGAACAGTGCCTCGGCACGCGCGACGCGCTCGATCGTCTGGCCCGGCATCGGCTCCGGCAGGAAGCCGATGAAGTAGCAGGGATGTCCCGCCTTCATCGCGACGCCGATCTCGCTGTCGGCCTTGAACCCGCCGATGCCTGGACCGTGCCCGGCGCGCGGATCAATCACGATGAACGGCCGCCGCGCGGAATCGATTTGGGTGCCGGCTGGCGGGATGATGCGGACAAGCGCGTAATTGACGGGTTCGTCCAGCTTGCGGCCATCGATGATCAGTTCGGCCGCATATTGCAGAACGTGGGGAGCGGTTTGGGCGACGTGCTCCCGATATTGGTCGCCGCGCCGGCGCATCACATCGAGAAAGAGTATGCTCCGTTGTCCCGCATCGACCATGTATTCAACCGCCGACGCGACGAGGCCGGACATCGGACCACCGGGCGATCCAGGCACTTCCATCTGCATGCTCCGACCTCTGTGTCGCATGAATCCATCCAAAGCCCGCCGCAACTGCAGGCCTTTGATATAGGTCAATGCTGGACGGCGAGTACGCCGACCCAGTCGTGTCACGTCGGTCATCCCGCCCGAATTTGTCGAGCTGACTGCCGAGATTCAGGCCGCCCGCTTTTTGCGGGCCCTTGATACAAATCAAACGGTCAACCGACCGCCCGTTCATAGACGAGCCTCAGGCCGACGTGTTTTCCGGCCGCCCGAGCCAAGACCTCGCATGTCGGACATCGCTCATTACAGCGTGACGGAACACTTGCGGGACGGCAGCACGGCTGAAATCCGAGCGTTGCGGCCGACCGACGAGACGGCTGTCCTCGACGCGCTGGATCAGACCAGCAAGCAGTCGTTGCAGCGCCGTTTTTTTGGGATCAAACGTCATTTCTCTGACAAGGAGCGCGCGTTCTTCATGGATGTCGACTTCATGAATCACGTCGCGCTGGTGTGCGAGGTCGAGAATCCCGAACGGACAATGATGGTCGGAGGCGCTCGATATGTCGTGTTTGAGCCCGGACGAGCCGAGGTGGCGTTCGTCGTCATCGACGCTTGGCAGGGCCGAGGCATCGGCTCCATCTTGATGCGCCACCTTGGCGAGATCGCCTCCAATAACGGATTGCGCGAGCTGACTGCGGAGGTCCTGCCCGAAAATAAGTCAATGCTGGTGGTGCTCGGCAAGTTTGGCTTCAGGCGGGACGGGAACGGGGACCCACACACCGTCCGTTTGGCACTGCACCTCGGCCAAGAGGGTCAGTGACGACGGGCGCTGGGCAGGTGACCTAAGTAGATTCGATCTATCTCAAGTCTCCTGCTGAAGCGGCCCTCAATTTGAGAGAGACGCATCCATCGCTTCGCCGCGCTGGCCGGGCGATCGGACGCTTCTATGGAGGTTGATATGATCAGGTCGCCCGGAATCGCTGCATTCGCCTTCTTCTTCGCAGTACCGGCTCAGGCGATGACACCTGCCCCGATTGCGCAGCCCGAAGGCCTGATTACGGAAGTCGCTGCTGCCTGCGGCGTCGGCAGGACACGTATCAACGGCGTGTGCGTAGCAAGGACGACTGTCCGTCATACCCGTCGGGCGGTCCGCAGATGTGTGAGAGGGACGACGTGCTGATTGTCCACAAGGACAATACGCAAATGGGCATCCTCGTGACTAGAACTGGAGAGTACCGACCCCAACGGTACGTCGACGCCCGGGCCTCAGTCTTCCAGACTGAGGCCGTCACATTTCTGATGTGGGCGTTTGAGCCGAAGAAGGGCTGCGGCGGGGTCAGTCAACCAAGTGGTACCCGCCGTCGATATAGATGGTATCCCCGGTAATTAGCCTAGCGACGTCGTGCGCGAGGAAAGCCGTCGCGGCACCGACGTCCTCAATGCTCACGAGGCGGCGTGCCGGCGCCTTTTCTTTGGCCTTCTCGAGCAGCCTGTCGAACTCAGGAATGCCTGACGCGGCGCGGGTAGCCAAAGGCCCCGGAGATATCGCGTGTACCCTGATGCCCTTCGGGCCTAGTTCTGCGGCTGCGTACCTCACCGCACTCTCCAGCGCGGCCTTCGCGACGCCCATCACATTGTAGTTCTTAACTACGGACCGACTACCGTAGTAGGTCATCGTGAATATAGTCCCGCCCGTCTTCATCAGCGGCTCGGCGAGCTTTGCCATGCGCAGAAAGGTCCAGCAGGAAACGTGCATGGTGGTCAAAAAGCCGTCCAGCGGCACATCGATGACCCGTCCGTGCAGTGCCTCCTTGGGCGCGAAGGCGATAGAGTGCACTACAAAATCCAAGCTGCCCCACTCCTTGCCGATGCGCTCGAAGACCGCCTCCATTTGGCCGGGGACCTGCGCATCGAGCGGCATGACGATCGGAGCTTCCAGCGCTTGCGCAAGCGGCTCGACATGCTTCCTGGCCTTGTCGTTTAGGTAGGTGACGGCGAGCTCAGCGCCGAAGGCGCGGAAAGCCGCGGCGCAGCCCCACGCGATCGACTTGTCGTTCGCTATGCCCACGATCAGCCCCCTCTTACCCTCCAGCAGCTTGGCCTTGACCGCAGGAATCAAGCGGGCATTTCCTTTCTTCGGCTGCTCCAGGGACTCGCCGCGCGCATAGCGCTGCGCCGCCTGCTTCAGGGTAGCGAAGGCCTGGCTCCGGTCTTTGGCCTCTGCGGTCCTGGCGATCTCCTCGCCGTTCACCTTGAGCTGCCCCTCACCCCACGGCGCGACGCTGATCTCGAAGCGGTCTTGGCCGGAAATGGCAAAGAACTGCTGGAGAGTGGCCCCTTTGCCTACGGGAATCTCTCGGTTCGGCGCCCAGTCGGCATTCCGCAGCGGCATGACCATGATCCTTTTGCTCGAGGTTTTCGAAATCCGGTGTCTACTTGCCGCCAACGCGCTCCTTGCCGAACGCCGCACGGTAGATCGTCCAGTATGCGATGCCCACCATACCGGCGCCGCCCACGACGTTGCCGAGCGTCACCGGAACGAGGTTGTGGAGGATCCCGCTAGCAGTGATCGCCGAGCTGTCGAATCCCTCCGGCGTGTGCCCCGTGCGTACCAGCAGCCAGGCGAGCGGTAAGAAATACATGTTGGCGACGCAATGCTCGAACCCAGCCGCGATGAAGGCGGAGACCGGCAGCACCACCGCAACGATCTTGTCCGCGACCGACTGGCCGGCATAGGCGAGCCAGACCGCCGCGCAGACCAGCACGTTGCACAGGATGCCCTTGACGAACAGCGTCAGGACGTCGGGCCGGATCTTGCCGGCGGCCGTGTTCAGCACCGACAGGCCAACGCGCCCGTCGTTCATGTCGAGGTGATGAGACAGGAAGACCAGGACGACCAGGCCGAGAGCGCCGAGGAAGTTGCCGATAAAAACCACGGTCCAGTTGCGGAGCATCGTCAACGTCGAGACCTTGCCGCTGGCCCAAGCCATCACGATCAGGTTGTTGCCGGTGAACAGTTCGGCGCCGCCGACCAGCACGAGCACCAGACCGAGCGTAAAGGCGAGCCCGCCGAGCAGCCGCGTCGCCGCAAAGCCCAGCGTAGGATCCGAGGCGATGACGGTATAGTAAAGTGCGCCGAAGCCTACCCCGCCGCCGGCGACCACCGCGAGCATCAGGGATGCCGCGAACGGCAGTTGCGCCTTCTTGACCCCGACCTTCTCAACCGCCTCCTTGATCTCGGCCGGGCTGAAGGCCTGCAGGTTGAAGATCGCGGGCTGCGGCGCGGGCGCTCGGTCCGACATCCCCAGGCTCCTCAGCCGGCCGCGCCGCCGCCCGCGAGCAGGCCGACGATCTGCGCGGCGAGCACTTTCACCAGCGTCATAGACGGGAAGATCATGGCGTAGCCGATGTCCGGGCGTTCGGTCGGCGCCATTTTGGTCGAGTACACCAGGATGGCCGGATTTCCGGTCGCGCCGGAAGCGACGCCGACGAGGTCGTCGTAAGGAATCTTCATGACGTAGTGGCCGACCAGGAGCACGATGGCGACCGTCGTCAGCAGCACTGCGATGCCGATGAAGAGCATCGTGAAGCCAGACTCGGAGACGGTACGCACGAAGGGTTGGCCCGCGTTGACGCCGACCGTGGCGAGGAACATCGCGAGGCCGAAGTTGCGCAGCACGATGTTGGCCGGCAGGGGCATGGTCCACAGCATGGGGCCGGTGCGGCGCAGCCTGCCGAGGATGAGCGCGACGATCAGCGGGCCGCCGCCGATGCCGAGGGTGACGACGCCGATGCCCGGGATCGGAATGGGAATGAGCCCGAGGAGCACACCCATCACCATTCCGAGCCCCAACGAGACGTAGCTGAACTCGGCGGCCGCCTTCACGGTATCGCCGAAGTGGCGCCGAATCTCCTCCTTCTTATCGGGCGGCGTCAGCACGCCGACCCGGTCTCCGAACTCGAGCATCAGATCCGGCGCCGGCACCAGGTCCGCGTCGTAGCGGCGCACATGCAGCAGATGCGTCGGATAGCCAGCCGGCATCGGCAAATTCGAGAGCGGCACGCCGACGACAGACGCCTTGCCGACGAAGACGCGGATGTAGTCGAGGTCGGCCCGGTCGCTGGCGAGCCGTCCGGGCTCCAGCCGACCCACCTGAGCGGCGACACGAGCGATGTCCTCCTGACGCTCCGCGGTCACCATGACCGCATCGCCTGCGGCGAGCACGGCGTCAGCGGACGGCACGAAGTTGCGGCCGCCTTGGCGCAGCATGGTCACCTGCACGCTGCCAAGCGGTCCGGACATCACGTCGCCCAAGGTGCGTCCGGCGAAGCTCTCGCCGATCGCGATCTCGCCCATGTGGAAACGTTGCGTCTTCGCGGGAAATTTCGGCCGCACGTTGCGGGTCATGAAGTAGATGCAGAGAATAGGCCCGAGGACGCCGAACGGATAGGCGATCGAGTAGCCGATGGACGGATCCTTGTTCTTCATCACGTCGAGCGCCGCCTGCAGCGAGGCGGTACTGGTCATCGACCCGGCATAGAGCCCGAGCGTGTGTCCGAGCCTGATTCCGAAGACGTGACCGAGCCCGAGCGCGACCGCTAGGCCCGCCAGACAGGCGACCAGCGCCAGAAGGTTGTACTTTTGTCCGGAACCGAAGATGCCTTCGAAGAACTGGCGGCCGTACAGAATGCCGATACCGTACAGAAACATGATAAGCCCCGTGAGGCCGATCGGCCCGATAATCTGGGCCTTCGGCGCGAACGCGCCGATGGCTAGACCCACGAACAGGACCGCTCCCACGCCGAGCGAGAAGCCCGCGACGCTGATCTGGCCGACCAGATAGCCCACACCGATGGCGAGGAACGCCGTCAGGATGGGCTGACTTCCGATGATGTCGCGCGCCAAATCCAGCATGATCGCTCCCGGCACGGCCGGCTCCCTCTTTGTCAACGTACGTTGCAACCCGCATCACGGAACTGGCCGATCACACGGTTCACCAGGTCCTTATCCGCCGGCGCCGTGTCGACGAGCTTGTAAGGCAGCCCCATCGACTCCCACTTGAAAGCGCCCATCTGGTGGAACGGCTGGACCTCAACCCACTCGACGTTCTTCATCGGCGCAACGAAGCGAGCGATACCCGCGACGTTGGCGGGCTCGTCCGTCTCGCCCGGCACGAGCGTAAAGCGCGCCCACACCGGTTTCGACATGGCTGCCAGACGTTCGGCAAAGCGAAGCGTCGGCGCCAGATCCCGCCCTGTGACACGCCGGTAGGTGTCCGGATCCGAGCTCTTGATGTCCAGAAGCACGAGATCGACCTCCGACAGGAAAGCATTGTCGGCACGGTCTCCCAGGAAGCCGGAGGTTTGGATCGCAGTGTGGAGCCCCATCTTCCGGGCACCGGCCAAGATGCGCCTGGTGAAGGCGATCTGCACCATCGGCTCGCCGCCAGAGACGGTCAGGCCGCCACCCAGCGCCTTGATCGACGGCGCGAAGCCTTCCAGACGGCGCAGCACCTGATCGACGGAGACATGGGCGCCGTCCTTGAGGTGCCAGGTGTCCGGGTTGTGGCAATAGGTGCAGCGAAGGAGACAGCCGGACACGAACAGCACCACCCGCAGCCCCGGACCGTCGTAGCGAGACGAGGTCTCGTAGGAATGGCAGTAGCCGAAGGCGCCTCGGTCGTCCTTGACGTCGTCGTCCGCCGGCGCGTCCGGAGAAAGGCCGACCCGCAAGTCGTGCCGGCTGCCCGCCTTCAGCTCCTCGGTCTCCCTGGCCGCACCTCCGGGCGTCGACATGGCGACCCGGCTCATATCTGGCCGTGGAAGGTGCGGCTGATGACGTCGCGCTGCTGCTCCGGCGTCAGACGGACGAAGTTCACGGCATAGCCCGAAACCCGGATCGTGAGTTGCGGATACTTGTCCGGGTTCTTCATCGCATCCTCGAGCGTCTCCTTGTCGATCACGTTGAGGTTCATATGGAAACCGCCGCGGTCGAAATAGACATCGAAGGCCTTCACCGCTTCGTCGACCAGCTGGTTTTCCGACAGGTGAGCCTTCTGCGGCGCGACCGACACGGTGTAGCTGATACCGTCCTGCGCGTCCTTGTAAGGTAGCTTGGCGACCGACAGGCAGGAGGCGAGCCAGCCGTGGCTATCGCGGCCATGCATCGGATTGGCGCCGGGACCGAACGGCTCGCCCTTGCGGCGGCCATCAGGGGTGTTTCCCGTCGCCTTGCCATACACCACGTTGGAAGTGATCGTAAGCACGCTTTGAGTATGCGTCGCATTGCGGTAGGTCGGATGCTTGCGGATCTTCTCCATGAAACTTGTGACGATATCCGAGGCGATCTTGTCGACCCTGTCGTCGTTGTTGCCGAACTGCGGTGTCGCGGTGTTGTCGACGTTCTGGTAGTCCACGACCAAACCGGTCTCGTCCCGCATGACCCGGATCTTGCCGTACTTCATCGCGCTCAGGCTGTCGGCCACCACCGAAAGCCCGGCAATCCCGAACGCCATGGTGCGCAGGATATCGCGGTCGTGCAGCGCCATCTCGAGACGCTCGTAGAAATACTTGTCGTGCATGTAGTGGATGCAATTCATGGCGTGGACGTATGTCTTGGCCAACCATTCCATGGTGATGTCGAACTTGGCCATGACCTCGTCGTAGTCGAGGAACTCGCTTGTGACCGGCATGGTCTGAGGCGCGATCTGGTCGCCCGACACCTCGTCGCGGCCGCCGTTGATCGCGTAGAGCAAGGCCTTCGCCAGATTCACGCGGGCACCGAAGAATTGCATCTGCTTGCCAAGTCGCATAGCCGAGACGCAGCAGGCGATGCCGTAGTCGTCTCCCCAGAAGGGACGCATGAGATCGTCGTTTTCGTACTGCAGCGAGGAGGTGTCCTTGCTGACCTTCACGCAGTAGCGTTTGAACGGTGCCGGCATGTGCTTCGACCATAGCACCGTGATGTTCGGCTCGGGCGCGGGGCCGAGATTGTAGAGTGTGTGCAGCATCCGGTAGCTGCTCTTGGTCACCAACGCGCGGCCGTCGAGATCCATTCCGCCGACGCATTCCGTCGCCCAGTAGGGATCACCCGAGAACAGCGCGTCGTAATCCGGCGTGCGCAAGAAGCGGACGATGCGCAACTTCTGCACCAACTGATCCCAGAGTTCCTGGGCACGCGCCTCGTCAAGCATGCCCGCCTTCAGGTTGCGCTCGATGTAGATGTCGAGGAAGCTCGATATCCGGCCTATCGACATCGCGGCGCCGTTGGCTTCCTTGATCGCGCCGAGATAGGCGAAATAGGTCCACTGGAAAGCCTCCTGCGCGTTCGCCGCCGGCTTGGAGATGTCCTGGCCGTAGCGGTTGGCCATCTCGCGCAGGTCCTCCAGCGCGCGCATCTGCTCAGCAAGCTCCTCGCGGGTCCGGATGATTTCGTCGGTCGGCCACATATCATCGATCTGTGCCCGCTCGGCGCGCTTTGCCTCCAGCAGACGGTCGACTCCGTAGAGCGCGACCCGCCGGTAATCGCCGATGATCCGGCCGCGCCCGTAGGCGTCCGGAAGGCCGGTGATGATGCCCGACCTGCGACAGGCCATGATCTCCGGCGTGTAGGCGTCGAACACGCCGTCATTGTGGGACTTCCGGTACTTGGTGAACGCCTCATGCACCGCTGCGTCGGGCTCGAAACCCGCGGCCTTTAGCCCCGCCTCGACCATGCGAAGCCCTCCGTATGGGAAGATCGCTCGCTTGAATGGCTGGTCGGTCTGGAGGCCTACGACGATCTCGTTGTCGCGATCGATGTAGCCCGGCTCGTGGGCGAGCATGTTGGATGGGCTCTGCACGTCGACGGCGAGCACGCCCTTCTTCCGCTCCGCTTCGAAATACGGCTGCAGCTTCGCCCAGACATGCTTGGTGCGCTGCGAAGATCCGGTGAGGAAGTCCTCGTCGCCTGTATACGGCGTGACGTTCCGAACGATGAAGTCGCGCACATCGATTGAGGTCTGCCAATGCCCCGGCAGGAACCCGCTCCAACCGTCTGCGCTGTCATGTTCCATCTTGAGCGCGGCGCCTGATTTCATGTTGAGCCTCCCATCGGCATGCGTTCTTGGGTGGCCAATGGTGAGATCCGCCGAGGCGCGGCATCTTTGATCTAAATCAATCTTGAAGGAGCTTCATGGCACCAGCTGTGTTCCACAGTCCGCGCACGTTCGAGGGCGACATGTCGAATGCCAACACGAATGCCCCAACCAGCAGTTCGAGCAAGTACGACACTCTGATCGCGGGGACCAACTCGATCGATCCCGTCCAAACCATCGTGGTGCACCCGTGCGACGAGACTTCCCTGCGCGGCGTCCTCGACAGCGCCGACGCGGGCATCATCCGGCCGATCCTGGTGGGTCCGGAGGGCAAGATCAGAAACACGGCCGATACTTACGGGCTTGACATCGCCGGAATCGAGATCGTCGATGTCCTCCACAGCGAGGCAGCCGCCGCCGAGGCCGTCGAACTGATCCACGCCGCTCGCGGCGAGATGCTGATGAAGGGCAGTCTGCACACCGACGAACTGATGCGCAGCATCACGGCTAAGGCCGGCGGTCTACGCACAGAGCGCCGCGTAAGCCACGTCTTCGTGATGGACGTCCCGGCTTACGCAGAGACTATTTTCGTGACCGACGCCGCCATCAATATCTTTCCGGATCTAGACGGCAAGCGGGACATCATCCAGAACGCCATAGATCTGTTCGTCCAGGCCGGATTCGGTGCGGCCCCCCGGTTCGCAATACTGTCTGCGGTGGAGACCGTGACCGCCAAGATCCCCTCAACGATCGAAGCCGCCGCGCTCTGCAAGATGGCGGACCGCGGCCAGATCACCGGCGGCGTGCTGGACGGGCCGCTGGCGTTCGACAACGCCATCGACACGGACGCCGCCAGGATCAAGGGTATCAAATCGGAGGTCGCCGGGCGCAGATACTCGTTGTTCCCAATCTCGAGGCCGGCAACATGCTGGCCAAGAATCTCGCCTACTTCGCCAAGGCCGACAGCGCCGGGGTGGTTCTCGGCGCCAAGGTCCCGGTGGTGCTGACGTCCCGGGCGGATTCGGCCAGGGCTCGAATGGCATCGTGCGCTGTGGCGGCGCTCCATGCCGACGCGCGCCGACGACGTGCTCGCGCAGCCGCGGCGTGACTGCCATGGACACGATCCTCGTCGTAAACGCGGGCTCCTCCAGCGTCAAATTCCAGGTGTTCTCCGTCGATGGACGCGGCGCGCTCGATCGGCAAATCAAGGGCCAGGTCGACGGCGTCGGAACCCGGCCCCGGATGCGCGCGGCCGATGCGGGCGGAGGCGTGATCGCGGACCGCACCTATCCGGCCGAGCAGGCGCCCGACGTCTCCGCCGCGCTCGCCATTGCGGGCGCGTGGCTACGGGAGGAACTGCGGATCGCGCCGGTCGCCGTTGGCCACCGCGTCGTGCACGGCGGCCCCGACTACGATGGTCCGGTCCTGCTGGACGCCGCCGTGGTGTCGCGCCTGGATCGCCTCTCTCCGCTGGCACCGCTCCACCAACCGCACAACCTAGCGCCGATCCGCTCGATCATGGCGAACTTCCCCGATCTTCCCCAGGTCGCCTGCTTCGACACCGCCTTCCACCGCAGCCACGGCGCGCTGGCGGATCACTATGCCGTTCCATTCGGTCTCTACGCCGAAGGTATCCGCCGCTACGGCTTCCACGGGCTTTCCTACGAATACATCGCGACCGAGCTTCAGAAGGTGGCGCCGGAAATTGCCGATGGCCGGGTCGTCGTCGCCCATCTGGGCAGCGGTGCGTCGATGTGCGCGCTCAGGAAGGGACGCAGCGTCGACAGTACGATGGGCTTCACCGCGCTCGACGGACTGACGATGGGGACCCGTCCGGGCCAGATCGACCCGGGCGTAATCCTTCATTTGCAGACTGCCAAGGGAATGTCCGCCGCCGACGTACAGGACTTCCTCTACCGCGAGTGCGGCCTGAAGGGCATGTCCGGGATCAGCAACGACATGCGGGATCTGGTGACCAGCGACGACCCACACGCCGTCCTGGCGGTCGAACACTTCGTGCACAGGGCGGCCCTCAACGCGGCGATGCTCGCCGGTGCGTTGCAGGGGCTCGACGCAATGGTGTTCACGGCCGGCATCGGCGAAAACTCGTCGTACATCCGGGCGCGCATCGCGCAGAAACTCGACTGGCTTGGCGCCCGCGTCGATGTGGAGGAGAATGCGGCCCACTCAACGAAGATCTCAACGCCTGACAGCCGCATCACGATTTATGTGATTCCGACCGACGAGGAGCGGATGATCGCTCGACACACGGTCGCGACGCTGGTCAAAGCGCCACTCCGCCTCTGATGGAGGCGGCGCCATCAACGTGCTCCCAAAGGGTTAATCTTTTGATTTAGGTCAATCGATATCGCTGTCTCCACCATTGGATTGCAGCCCTCAGCTTGCTACGGGGAGCACGATCACATGCGGTTCCTTAGAACGGTCTGCTGGATATGCGCTTTCCTCGGAATGCTGCACGTCAGCATTTCAGCGCGAAGCCAGGGCGCCGATACGATCACCCAGACGCCTGGCAGCGCGCCTGCTGAACCGCCAGCCGGCGCGGCCTCGCCGGCTCCCGATCAGCCGGTGCTGAAGCCGGCCGAACTCGAAGCGCTTGTGGCGCCGGTCGCGTTGTATGCGGATGGGCTGCTTGCGAACGTGCTGATGGCCTCGACCTATCCCCTCGAAGTCGTGCGGGCCGAGCGCTGGATGAACACGAACAAGAACCTGAAGGATGATGCGCTTAAAGCCGCGGCGGAGAAGCAGAAATGGGACGCCAGCATCAAGGCGCTGGTGGCAGCGCCGGCGGTTCTGCAAATGATGAGCGAACGTCTCGATTGGACGCAAAAGCTTGGCGAGGCGTTCCTTGCGCAGGAGCAGGACGTGATGGACGCCGTGCAGCGGATGCGCGCGAGGGCTTACGATAGAAATAAGCTCGTGACGACCAAGCAGCAGGTCGTCAACGTAAAGCAGGAGCAGAGCCAGCAGATCATCTCGATCCAACCCGCTGTGCCGGACAGCATCTACGTTCCCTATTATGAACCGCAAGTGGTCTACGGCGATTGGCCATACGCGGACTATCCGGCGTACCCCTATTATTGGGGATATCCTGGCTACATCGCCGCCGGTGTAATCGCGACTGGCCTCGCGTTTGGCGGAGCCTACGCGCTGGGGAGGTGGGCCTCCGGCCGATACTGGGGCGGCGGAGGCTACTGGGGCGGCAGCCGCATCAATTGGGCTGGCGGGGGCATCAACGTCAATCGCGGCGCCCGTGTCGAGCACTGGCGGCACGATCCTGCACATCGGGGAGGCGCGCGGTACAACAATGCAAACCTGCAGCAAAAGTTTGGCGGTGCCAATCGCGGAGGCGCTGGTATCCGCGCCGGCATCGGCGCAGGCGCAGCCGTCGGCGCCGGAATAGCCGCCCGGCACGGGGCGGGGACGGGCGCCAGAAGGGCCAACGTCGCAGATCGCGCGCGGCACGGAGGCGGCAATCGCCAAGCCGCGCGCCGGGCAGCGGGTGCCGGGAGTGCGAGAGCAGGCAACCGAGCAGCTTCAAGAGCTGGAAATTTCCGGTCTGCGGCGGGTGTGCGTCGTGGTGGCGGGGCACGGTTCGCGAGCGGCGGCGGACATCGTGCCGCAGCGTTCCGCGGCGGCGGGGGCTTCCGTGGTGGTGGCGGTGGAGGTTTCCGAGGCGGCGGGGGCCGAGGTGGTGGGCGCCGGTCGGACATCATGCTGAAACACGATGTCGTGCTGCTGGGCCGGCTCGCCGACGGTCTGGGTTATTATCGATTCGCCTACAATGGCAACGAGAAGGCCTATGTCGGGGTGATTGCCCAGGAAGTCAGAACCTTACGACCCGACGCAGTCACTGTCGGCCGCGACGGCTATCTTCGGGTGTCTTACGAGCGGCTTGGACTACCTTTCCGATCCTATGATGAGTGGGTCGCATCCGGAGGTCGGCTGCCGAAGCTTGCAAGACCTCCGCGGTGAGAAGACTCAGCCCAGCAATGGGTCGGCGGGTCCCTAAAGGGCATGCGTAAAGCGCCGGCCGCGCGACCGCGCCCTTACGGCCTCCTGAAACCGCCGGGGCATTTTGAAACGGTTCCAGGACGAAGATAGCGGGATCCAAGAGATTTAGTCAGCGATAACCCATGCGTCACCACGCTCCGCTAGCTCCGATCCGTCTCTCGGAATGAACGATATGCCGGTACAGGATTCACCTGCCCATTGTTGTCTGGGCCTGGCTGCCTTAGGTGCGTCAACCGCCGTCCACCTTCAAGTCTTCCTCTTCACGATCTCAAACCCCTTTAACTGCAGTTCCAGCAGTATGCCCTGCGCCAAGTGGGCGCATTCTTCGGGCTTGATCCAATGTGGACTTCTCCAATCGGGATCGTCTTCCTTTGGGTAACTGGTGAATGCTGAACGAATGGCGGCTTCGATTACGTTTATGGGAGTGTCCGACATCTGCATCCCTCACGCCTTCGGCCACCAATCAATCCCGAAATGGCTTGAACATACCTTGACGGGTAGTCATTCGGCAGCCCTCTCATCAGCACAATGGCACCGACTAATGGTTTGATCTAGGTCAAGGTGGCGCCACGGGGCGCAGATACGTGAGGGTTTTTGGAGCAAAGAGTTAGAAAATGAGCCGGCTCAACTGCTTGTTCTGCATCGCAATCGCGTTGTCTGGTCAGAATGCATTTGCCAAGAGCCGTTTGACCGACCCCGTTAAGATCGCGCGAGAATGCAAAAGCGACGTAGAGCTTCTGTGCAAAGGACTTCGCCCCGGTGGCCGGCGCATTATTCGCTGCCTCAAGGAGAAGGCGACCGAATTGTCGCCCGCGTGCTGGGGGGCGCTCAAATCACCAGAATAAAACGGACGCCGCGGCGATTCCCGCTCCGAATAATCGGAGCTGCCATTGCCGCATCAGAAGTGGAGCATACCGATGTGGATTTTGATGTATGTCTTCTCCTACTCGGTCAGTCCGGCCGCTACAAACGACAGGGCGGAATGGCGTCTGCTACCCACCGTCGTCTTTCAAGAATTTTCAAGCGAGAAGCGTTGTAACACGGCCAAGTCAAAGCTCGAAGGCAGCTTGAAGGAGGCCGGAACGAAGCTGAGAAGCGGCTTGGAAGATCTGAAGAGCTTGGGTAAGGCAGACCCAGCTCAGATCATTATTGCCTTCAATGTAGAGTGTGTTCCGAAATAGGCGGGCACATGATAGCACTTGATACATTGATATCGCCGCTGCGAAAAAAGCTGTTGAGGCGCTTCGCTGATGGAAGACAGACATACCGAATGCCAGAGAGCTCCATTGCCGCGCCGCTCTCATCGCTGCGCAGCGTCAATTATGCAGATCATCTGGGGATCAGTTCGTAAGCGCCAGCTCGCTAAGGTCGCTCCGGATGGAAACCTCAGGTCTCGTATAACAAAAACGCTGAGCATCCTGTGATCGCGAGTTGCTTGCAAAATGGACCAGGGCGCGTGCAAGTCCAGCGCGCCAACGAACGCCGCATCGAACGCGACCTGCGGCGGCCGTCGGCTGTTCGTCGCTATCGTTCGAGGCACATGCCTTTGTTCGGACATCGATGTGCCAACTGATCAGGCCGACGCGTTGGGAGCACGCCAAATCTTGGCCGCGCAGCCGCCGAACGCCGAAAACAACCCGCGATCTTGTCCTGGTCGACGAGGGTATGACGGCCGCAATTGCTACCATCATCACCAGGTTGATGCTGACTGAAAACGCGACGTTGCTCGCTGTCGAGATCACGTTGCGCGACGCGGCAGGCTCACCCATCTGGTCTCGATGCCAGGTACGCAAACGGGTTCGATGACCTGATCGGTTTCCGGCCCGCGCTGATGCGGTTGGCGGTGCTCGACCGATCGCTCGAAACGAGCCGCGAGACGCTGGCGGCGTAGCGGGCCCGAGCGTCACAGCGATCGTCTGATGAGCTGACACAAGCATCCCAGAGGCCCGATGCGCCTCAATTTTGCCTTCCGACTCAGGCTCAGGTTGCATTCGTTGCCGGCGTCTCGTCCGCGGCGGTTTTCGATCCCAGATCGGTGCGCGACGAAGCGGAGCCGAAGGCCCGGAGAGAACCCCATCGAACCGGGCCTTTGCGCTCATCACTAGCGCGAAGCGCACCGCGCCAATGTCATCCCATGCGGACGTCGCTTTGAGCAGCCAACGTTGTCTTCTAGGTCCAGGTTAAAACCCCAACTTAGCGGGCTGGTTGGACCGGGTCGGCTTTGGGCAATGAGCAGATACAGCTGGCATCGGCTGGTAATCAGTCACCCACGGACCTGAAGCCAAGCGCCACCGGGGCGATACCCGGAATTGCCCGCTAGAGGGCAGCGCAACCGCTCTTGGTACGTTGACCTAGATCAACAAAGGTTACGAGGTTTGGAATGTCTCATTGCGAATGCATCAATGGTAGTTGCGGGCGATAACAAGCCTGAGCACGCGGCCCCCGTTACATCGACCGCCCGCCCCCGCAAATCCGAGTCGTTTAGCTCCTGCAGTTGCCCGTGCTCGCCGGTCCGTCAGCAACAGGATGTAGAATTTGACACCTACTCCAGATGCCTCGTCTAGCGAACTGCAGCTTGCGCGGGCCTATGCCGAGCTCTGTGCTCTCGACAAAATCTCACTGAGGTTTGTCCCGCTCGTCTCGCTGGGTGATCATGAAATTCGCATGGTCGCGCCTGCGGACCATACAGATCTCGGGACACTGTTTTGGCTTGAGCTTTTTGACGCCCGCAGCGAGAGAACAGTCGATAGCTATCGGTCTCACAACATCAAGAGCGCCATTCCCATCTTTGAGCATTTTGTCGCGCAAGCAGAACAGGCAGGCGCTGGTGACTGACTGGCGTGCTTCGATAGTGCTTCACTAGCGGTCCAAAATCCCGAGCCGCTGAGCAGCGACGACAAGTTCGGCCAGCGAGCGAATGTGCATCTTTTCCATGATCACCCCTCGATGCGCTTTGACGGTGCGTTCGGTTATCCCTAGGCCTTCAGCAATGGTTTTGTTTGTGTTTCCCCGAACGATCCCGTCAAAGACCTCCCTTTCGCGAGGCGTCAAAGTTGCGAGACGCGACAGCATAATTTCTCGGGCGCGCTTAGTGGTCAGGGCCGCGCCGTGCCGCCCAATCGCTCGCTCAACACACTCGACCAACTGCTCGGTTGGTACGGGCTTGAGCAGAAAATCTTCGCCACCTGCTTTGATGGTGCGCACGGTCGTCTGCGTATCGGGGTAGCCGGTAACAAAGATGATCGGCACGGTGGAGCCCAGCTCCTTCAGCCGAAGCTGCAATTCAGGGCCGTTCATTCCCGGCAGTCGCACGTCGAGGACGATGCAGCTGGGCACATCTTCGTCTGGCAGGCTGGTCAGCAGGTGCTTGGGCGAGGCATTGCTCCGCACTTCATAGCCGAGCTGCGCGAGTTGACCTTCGACCGCGCTGCAGAAGCTCGGATCGTCATCAACCAGATGCACAAGCTTCGGGCCAAACTTCGCGTCCACTGTGCGGCTCTCCCCGGCGGGCGCAGTATGCCTATTGGCTGCCGAGCGTTATGTTCAAAACTGAACACATCTTTGCTTAGCCGCAACGCTTTGGTCAAGTGAACGTACGTCAGGAATAATCACTCGTGCGGCCTTGGCGGTTGGCGCCCAGTGTTTCGGCTGTGCACGTTCTCCATTGAAACCGCCTCAAGGAGAGGAATCTGCGACGGGTCAATCGGGTTGGTTTGACGATAAAGTGCGGACCTCCGCTCCAAGCTCACATCGACCCACTGGTGGTAGCCCATTAGCCAGCGGCCCACCGTTATCGTCAGCTCCAACTCGATGATCCCCGGTCGCAATTACTTCGGCCGCCATATGCCGGACCAAGCAGGCCTGATGGTCTCTGGGTATTGCAGATCGGGGATTGATTTAGCGGTCGGTTTTGTGAGGGTCTTTGCCGAACTAAGCATGCTTTGCAACGAATTTTTCCCTCCCCCTACCCTCGACCGGAAAACTGCTCGCAGGGCTGATCCTGGCCTTCGTCGAGCAATGATCAGCAACCCTCCGCAATGCAAAGAACGCTCCGGTATTAGTGGCGACGGTGATGCCGGGGCGCAGGAGCCATCGCCATCGACGATCCGAACGTTCCCATCGGACCCATGCCGTCCTGCATCGGTTGGAAGAACCCCGGTATGGCCACCGCAGCGACGGGACGTTGGCGACCACGACTCGCGACCAAAGTCCCACCGGATCCCATTTGCACAATGGTCGCGGTCACGCTGCGATGGGTGCAGCGGCAGCCGAGCGCACTCGCGGCCGCAGGCGATAGATCAAGGAACGCGCCGGTGAATGGACCGCGGTCGGTCACCGTGACTTGGACCGACCGACCACCGCTCTGAACCATCAGGACCGTGCCGAAGGGCAGCGTCCGGTGAGCGGCGGTCATTGCAGCGCAGTTGAGTACGCCCCCAGACGCCGTTCGGCGACCGCATAGGCGGTCACTCCCGCCGTAGTAAGTGGCGCTTCCGGAGAGACGATGCGCCTCCGCCACGGAAGAGAGCGAGAGAAGGACGATGCCGGCCACGACCATGCGTTTCATGCTGGTCCCTCGGTTATGAAAGAGGCGCGGCGACAGCGTCGCCTCACCGCTACGTCCAATCGGAGGTCCTACGGACGTCGTCAAACACCAAGCCCATAGGCAGCTTCTAACTCTGTTGATCGTCAAAGGTGCCGGAAATGGGGCAAAATGGTGTGCGAGGCGGACCAGCGGCTCGGAGAGACGAGCCCGAGGCGCGATCAACCGACGGCACCTGCGCTGCATGATCTGTTCAAATTCGAGCAATCGATTTGAAGATGGACGCCACCGCCGTGCCACGATTCGCCTCCGAAAGCACCTCAGATCGAAGCACCTCATTCTTCGCTTCCCGCGTGCGCAACGCAGATCGCGCGATCAGCTTGGGCTTATCGCGGCCAGTTGCGTTACGGCCTTCGCAACGGGAGGCGTGACGACATCGTAACATAGGCCCGACCAGTGACTTGCCGCAGACTTTGCAGAGGGGCGGGTCCATGGGCTTAGATATTCCCGTTTGGAAGGTCTATGGGGACGACCCCGGAGTTGGGGATTTGGCGGTGATGTGAGGGGTCGTGCCAAAAAAGCATTCTTACCCCCGCGAGTTTTCCCTCCCCGCCCCCCCGGCCGCGCGTGCCCCCGCCCCCCACCGAGCACGCCCCCACCGAGGCGATCAACCATCGATCACCACGCCCTCGCCTGCGCTGTCATCATCACTGCATCGGGTTGACGTTCGTCTGATCCTCAGACCTCATCCGTTTGATTTTGGAATCGCACACTCTTCATGCTGACGCTCTTGCGCATGTTGTGCTCGGACACGCCGAGGATGGAAGCACTGGGCCGCTGCGTTGGACGATCAGCACATAGCAAGCTGCTTGCTTGCGCTGAGCTAAACTTAACGAAGAGATAGATCGACTTCGCCGGAAGATGCGGTTTACATGTGGACGTCCGATCACATGTAATCTTAGTGCCGCTCCTGAAAGGATAAATCTTCTATGCGCGCCGCCGTCTCTTACATTCGCGTCTCAAAACCGAAGCAAGGGCGCAGTGGTCTCGGCCTCGAGGCGCAGCAAGCTGCGATCAGGGCATTCTGCGTGCAACATGGCTTCAACATCGCCGCCGAGTACCGCGAGGTCCAGACTGGCAAAGGCGCTGATGCGCTGGAACGCAGGCCCGAGCTCGCAGCCGCCATGAAGCTCGCTCGTAAGCTTGGTCGAGGTGACAAGTCAGGCGCGGCTCCGATCATTATTGCTAAGCTGGATCGACTGAGCCGGGACGTTCACTTCATCAGTGGACTGATGGTGCAGCGAATTCCCTTCATAGTCACTGAACTCGGGCCAGACGTGGACCCGTTCATGCTGCACATTCACGCTGCGGTCGCTGAGAAGGAGCGCGAACGCATCGCTCAGCGGACCAGGGAAGCTCTGGCAGCCGCTAAGGCCCGAGGTCGCAAGCTCGGTAATTCCGGGATCGGTAAAGCGCGACAGGAGGAAGCTGATGTGACTGCCGAGCAGTTTCGCTCAGTTTTAGAGCCCCTTCGCGGTCTTCCCGCCAAGCGCATCTCCGCAATGCTCAATAACCGGAAGATTCTCACAGCCCGAGGCGGTAGCTGGCAGGCAACCCAAGTGATCCGATTACTGAATCGGCTTGAGCAACGGGCTATTCCGGGTCGTGTGACGTGACCTTCGTAGGCGCGATCAACAGCATTTTGTGTTCTTCGCGCGGATCTTCACCAGCTGCAATGCGATAGAGCTCGACGTCGCTGAGCTCGTGGATCGGAACATCTTGGCGATCAACGACCTGCACAGGCTTGCCGTCCAGGCGGTCAATCAGTTCGTGGATGTAGGCAAGATTTCCTTCTTCTGCCTTGTCGATCAATCGGTCCGCCACCCTGCGAAGCGCCAACGGCCGATTGCGCAGCGCGATCCGAAGCGCGTCATTAAAGGGCTTTTCCCTGTTCACACTACCGATCGGCCGTCCCATGACGCTCCGTAACCCGCTATGTCATCGATATGACTCTACTACAGTTTCATCGTATTCCTCCGGGGTGGGCCGCCTTGTTGAGTTGCAGGTATCCGACGAGGATCTAGCTTTAAGGCTAGCCTTAAGGTCGGTAGATGCGGGTAGAG
>NZ_JBEPRQ010000036.1:0-59056 GCF_040548425.1 Bradyrhizobium sp. i1.15.2
GAAGACACTAGGCTGGAAAACGCCGGCGGAGGCGCTTGACGATCTTCTGTTATGAGTGAAAGTAACTGGTGTTGCGACGACCGTTTGAATCCGCCTTGGCTGCCCCTGTCGCTGTGGTGAACGAGCCCGCCACGATGAACCGGCCGTCGATCGTGCAGAGCCTGTTCCAGCGCATCCAGCACGAAGCTGGCGTGCGCTGTGCGAGAGGCTCACCAGCCCACGATCCTGCGGGCATAGGCGTCGATCACGAAGGCGACGTAGACAAATCCGGTCCAGGTCGCGACATAGGTGAAGTCGGACAGCCACAGGACATTCGGCCTTGGCGCCTTGAACTGGCGGTTGACGTGATCCAGCGGGCATGGCGCAGCCTTGTCGCTGATCGTGGTCTTGACGGGTTTGCCGCGGATGACCCCTTGCAAACCCATGTCCCGCATCAGTCGCGACACCGTGCAACGGGCAACATCGAAGCCTTCGCGCTTGAGCTGGCGCCAGACCTTGCGCACGCCGTAGACCCGGAAGTTCTCGTCGAAGACGCGCCGGACCTCGATCTTCAGCCTGGCATCCTGCCTGGCTCGCGCCGACAGCTTGGCCGGATCGCGCCGCTTGGCCACATGGGCGTGGTAGGTCGAGGGGGCAATCGGCAAGACCTTGCAGATCGGCTCGACCCCATGCGCCCCACGATGATCGTCGATGAAGGCGATCATGGCTTGGACCGGCGGTCGAGCTCCGCCATCGCAAAATAAGCGCTCGCCTTGCGCAAGATCTCGTTGGCCTGTCGAAGCTCACGGTTCTCCCGTTCCAGGGCCTTCAGCTTCTCGGCCATGTCGGTCGGAACGCCGGCTCGCTGCCCGCTGTCGATCTCGGCCTTCTTGACCCAGTCATGCAGCGTCTGCGGTGTGCAGCCGATCTTGGCCGCAATCGAGGTCACTGCCGCCCAGCGCGACGGGTGCTCGCCGGCGTGATCCAGAACCATCCGAACCGCACGGTCCCGGACCTCAGGCGAAAACTTGTTCGTCGTCTTGCTTGTCATGGCTCCATCCTCTCAGGAGTTGGAGCCTCCGGCAAACCCGGGGCGGTTCAGTCCAATCTGCACTGTCATTTTGTGTTGGCGTGATGTTTCCAGGCGGGCGTTCTCGACCAAGAAGACCGCAGTCAAGCTTACTCGACGCGCTTGCGTCTACTGCGATTGGTTTGTCGCATCTCAGACATTGACAGAGCGGGCGGCAGATGACGGCAATGAGGTGCTTTTGCGCAAGCCAACCTACGGGATCTTACGTAGGGCATGTGTCGCATTCTCTTGATCTAAAAATTGCATCGTCTTTTGCATGAAGCAGAAGAAGCCATTCTCCGACGCCAAACATTGGCGAGGCCGTGCGGAAGCGACGCGAGTAAAAGCGGAGTCGCTCAAGGACGACACATCCAGACGCAGGCTCCTCAGGATCGCCAAGGAATATGATAAGCTGGCTCGCCGCGCGGAGGAGCGGCAAAGAAAGGAGGTTGACGGGCAGTTCTGATCCCCGCCGGAGCGAACGGTTGCATCGAAGGTCAAGGCGTTGTGATCGCAGCGCAAAGCCTCGGCCGTCGGACGGCTCTAGGGCAAACGCCCTGATCGGTAACGCCAATGAGCGAGGCTGCTCAAACGTGCGGTCAGCGCGTCCGAGCCTCTGGCCGTGAATCGCTTGTGGGTCAGGGTGGCCGGCCACTTAGATGATGCGTTGACGGTGTCTCAGGCGTCAAGCTGGCTAACCGCTGGACATGGAAAGGCATGAGATGAAAGCCGACCGTCTGATCGTCGCAAAGAGCGAAATTACAACCTCTCGCTCGACGAACTGGCGAAGCATTTGGCGTCGCTTTGCATCATTTGCTGAAGCCGGCGACGTGTCTTTGGGTGACAAAGTAGCCGGTTCACCGGATCACGCCACGCGAATTGGCTTCCGCCGCCATTTTGGGCGTCAGGCGTTTCAGTCGAGCTCTGGCGTCTTGGACCAAACACACGGATAGCTCAACGCCATAACGTTGCGGCTTATTAAGGCGAGGCGGCGAGCAGAAGCTCCTGCTGGCTGGCTTGCGTGGCCAAACCATCGGAGATGTCTGCGCGGATCGTCTGCATGAGGCAAGTTCGCACCGAAGTCACGCATGACGAGAAGATCCAAGCGAAAATCATAGCCGAAAGACCTACCACGAAGAGCTGTCCGGTGGACGATTCCTGACGGACCGATGTTCTTCATCCAGATAAGTTCGGTGCAGATGATCAGGAGTAATTGCGACTGCTCATGCCGGGGTGGCAACCGCTCGATATATCAGTCAGAGGACACGAGCGGTGCCGGCGTCAACTCTATCGGCCGAAGCAAGGAGGAACGCGTGAGGAAGCAAATTGTAGAAAGACTCGAGGCAGGGCGCGTCGGCGATGGCCGACTCGCCGCCGAACCAGGATCTGGTCCTTCCGCTCACTTCTTCGTGCAGGGGCCTTGTGGCTGCCACCTCAAGATCATCGGCTTCGTTCGTCCGGGATGGGAGCATGTCTCGGTGTCGGCGCGACGCCATCTCCAAACTGGGACGAAATGTCGCTCGTCAAAGACCTGTTTGGGACGGCGCGGCGAAATCCGTTATGAGATCGCACTCATCTGCGCAAACAGATTTGCCGCTTGAGACGGCCGGAGCCCGACGGTGTTTAAGTCGAGCGGCGGCAAAGTACTTTGCTGCTCCTACAGGCGGGGAGCACACCGTCGATGGAGCCTAGGTGACCTAATGGTGCACAGGCCCGCCAACGGCGTGCGGGTCACCACTCTGCGCCCAAAGCCCAACCCGCTGCTCCAGGCGGCGGGAGGCAACGCTCACACAAGTGGCTCGTCCGAACACCGTTTATTGTGCGGAATGCGACGTGCGTAACCACACCAGCGAGGAATCGTCCGGGGACGAATAGAGCAGGTCCGTGAATCCGTTATATATGGCGCGCGGCCAAACACATTAATTTTAGGAAGGGATCCTATGGAGCGCAACCACGGTACGCATCGGCTAGTTGCCTGAGTGAGAGGCGCTGAGCAGTGTTGTTGCGCGTTCCTCGATGGTGCGAGGGAATCCTGCGTGAGAGGCGGCTATGAGCCTGATATGAGCGCCATCCCGGCGAAACTCGGCGACAATTCTCGTTTGATACCGGGCAAGAGTGTTGCTTTGCAGAGCTACGCACGATGGTGTCGACTATATGATTGAGCGAAAGTCTTGGGGGGCTGAGGAAGTCGAAGGCAATCGCGGCCGCAACGGCGCGCCGGTTGGCCGCGACTGGGAACGTGCCGAGGCCGGGGAGCTCTACGCGCTGCCACTTGCCGACCTCCTGTTTCACGGCCAGCACGTTCATTGCGACAATTGTGGTCCAAACCACGTCGGAACCGCAAGCTTGCTCAGCGTCAACACCGGCGGTTGTTCTGAAGACTGCGCCTACTGCGCACAGGGCGTGCATTACGACACTGGCCTGAAGGCGACTCGCTTGATGGATCGCGCGGATGTGGTCGCCGCCGCGCAGCACGCCAAGGCCGCCGGAGCGATTCGCTTCTGCATGGCCGCGGCCTGGCGCAGTCAAGGACCGCGATCTCGATCAGGTCTGCGACACGATTGTCGCCATTAAACGTGTTGTCACGGAGACGTGCGTAACGCTCGGCATGCTCACGCCAAAGCAGGCCGCACGGCTCGTCGACGTCGGCCCCGACTTTTACAATCACAACATGGACGTCGCTTAGGTTGTCAAACCGATAGAGGTGCTGCGCGCAAGCGATCAGCGTAGGTGAAAAATGCGAATTGTCTTGATGAAGGGAACGATTCATTGTGCCTCGGTAACTGAAGCCGACCTGCACTATGAAGGCTCGATCTCGATTGATCGCGGGCTCCTGGACGCGGCCGGTATCCTGATCAACGAACGCGTCGAACTCTACAATCTTGAGACGGGAGCACGCTTTGCAACGTTTGTGACAGAAGCGCCACAAGGATCCGGCACCGTAGACGTGAACGGTGCGGCGGCCCGACTGGCGATGCCCGGAGATAAGATAAGTATCGTCGCATACGCGTCATTTGACGAGGAGGATGCAAAAATCTTCAGGCCGCGCATCGTGCTGGTTGATCGAGAAAATCGCATCCTGCCGGTTTGAATTCAAAAGACCCTATTTTTCGTCGCCAGTTGAAGTTTTGCGGCGTCCATCGTTGCTCAGCGAGTGAAGAATGAGTTCCGTCATTGCCGCTAAATCGGCCAGCTATGTGGCAGGCCTGGATGCGGTTAAAGAAGACGATCGCCTGCGCGGTGTCATGCCGCGCATCGGGACCGACTTTTCATCAAGCGATTATCTGGCCCTGGCAAGCGTGCCGCGCATGGAAAAGGCCATTCTGACCGCCCTGGAAGCCGGTGCTCCGATCGGAGCCAGCGGACCACGGCTTCTGCGCGGTAACTGCGAGGAGCAGGAATGCCTCCAGACAGAAGCCGCGGGGCTCTTCGGGGCGCAGACCGCGCTCTTCATCGGCGGTGGCTATTTCGCAAGTTTTCCAGTGCTGACAATGCTGCCGCAACGGCACGGTCTGCTTGTCCTTGAGTCTCTGGTTCACGCCAGTACTCATGAAGGGGCGCGAGCTGGCCGAGCCGCTTTCAGAATCTGCGCACATAACTATCCGGAGGCTATTGAGAGCGAAACGCGCGACTGGCGTGCCGCGGGCGGAGCGGGGCAGGTCTGGATCGTAGTCGCGAGCCTTTACAGCGTGGATAGCGATTTACCACCGCTTGAAGAGTTGCTCACGATCGCGGACCGACACGATGCGTTCTTGGTTGTGGGCGAGGTGCATGCCACCGGTGTTTGCGGCGAGAAGGGACGAGGGCTCACAGCGCCCAATGAAGGACGCGAGAATCTCCTCGTTGTTCATGCCTGCGGTAAGGTGCTGCGAGCTGCCGGCGCACTTGTCACCGCCTCCGGCGTCCTGCGCGACTTCATAATCAATTTCTGTTGCCCGTTTGTTTTCGCGACCGCCCCTTCGTTAATAGCGTTGGCCGTACGCGAGGCTCTGTTGATCCTGCAGGAGGAGGCGGAGCGCCAACAGCGCCTGGCGAAGCTTGTCGCGTTCACGCATCTGGAGATGGTGGCGCGAGGCGAGAAGAGACCTTCGAACTCGCAGATCCCGCCCTATATGGTAATTTTGCTGACGCTCAACGTCGAAGAGCATGAGGTTACGTGCGATGCTCGATGCGCTCACTGAGGAGACGAGGGGCGGGTCCCGATGAGTCAGCGGATCGTGGTGACCGGCACAGATACTGGGATCGGAAAAACTGTCTTTTCGGCAGGCCTTGCCCATCTGCTCGGCGCGAATTATTGGAAACCAATTCAGGCCGGTCTTAAAGAAGAGACCGACAGCCAGCTGGTCGCCCGACTGGGCGGTCTGTCGGCCGATCGGATCATTCCGGAGCGTTACCGTCTTAGAACGCCCGCTTCCCCGCATCATTCCGCCGAAATAGACGCAATTCGCATCGATCCCGATTCGCTCGTGGTGCCGGATGCCGGGGAGCGACCGCTCATCATCGAAGGCGTCGGCGGGCTGATGGTGCCGCTGCATTCCAGCGCACTTTACATCGACGTCTTCGAGCGGTGGCGGCTTCCCGTCGTGCTTTGCGCCCGCACGCAACTCGGGACCATCAATCACTCTCTGCTGTCGATAGAGGCCTTGCGAAAGCGCCAGATCGAACTTCTTGGGATCGCATTCATCGGGGAAAGAAATTCTGAAACTGAGAGCGCAATTTGTGAAATCACGCGGGTGCGTTGGTTAGGACGGCTTCCCTGGATTTCTCCTCTGACAGCAGACAACCTGCAGGCTGTCTTCAAGGGCTCGTTTATCCCCGGCGATTTCGGGCCTTGATGCCAAACAAGAGGTGGCCAACTTGGCATCCATTCACGCAGCATGCTCTTGACAACGAAATGGCCAAAGTTGTGCGTGGCTACGGTGCTTATCTCTACACTGCGCCGGTCGGATCAAAAATGAAACCGCATCCTGGTGGGTCGCCACTCACGGCCATTACTATCCGCAAATCGTGAGCGCGATTTAGAAGAACAGGCCGGCAAGCTGAACCAACTGATTTTCGCCGGCTACACGCACGATCCGGCTGAAGAGGTCGCTCGGCTCCTTCTGAACATCGCACCCCGAGGCGTCGAACCTGTTTTCTACTCGGATAGTAGCTCAGGAGGCGACGCACGCGGAGATGGTGGACAGGTCATCCGCATTCTGGAGTGTGCGGCAGCCGTGCGAGCGCCGGCGCATCTTTCCTGTTTCGCTCGCCTGGATCACGGTCGCTTCGGAATTGCCTGCAGTCCGCCGAAGCCGCGGCTTTGAGCGCCAATCAACGGCCATACGAAATCGACATGCCGCCTTAGCGTGGGCTTTGACACGTAAATCGGAGCCTCATAAGGACATTCACCGACGCCGCGCGCGTGCATCGTCTACAGGCCGCCGTTTTGAGTCGCAGAATGTTTGGATGCTGGAGTCCCAGAATCACATCGCAGAGGAACATCTTGAAAGAGTTTGTTTGCTGATCGCGCAATCATTGGAAACTTTGTGCTCTCCAACTTCTCAGTGACGCGCCTTTTCAGGCTCCCTATTGACAGAGACCATTTGCTCTTCCAAGGGAAAGGCCATTTCCAGAAACATGCGGGCCGGGTCCGATCGAACATGAGTCACATTTCGCAGCTGTCAGGTGAGCGCGTCACGACTCCAGTTCTGCAACGATTCAAAGAGGAGAGGCGCGCCATCGTCATGACCACGGCTTATGATGCGGTAACGGCACGTATCGCCGATCCTGTGGTCGACGTCATTCTTGTTGGCGATAGCGTCGGCAACGTATGCCTTGGGTTTGATGACACGTTACCGGTCAGCATGGCTATGATGAACCACCACCTGGAGGCGGTCGCGCGGACAAGGCCTCGGGCCATGCTTGTAGCTGACATGCCGTTTCTTAGCTTTCATCTCAGTCCCGACGACACGATACGCAACGCTGGAGGATTCCTTCAGCGTGGCGCCGACGCCGTCAAGCTTGAGGGAGGGGGTAAGCGTGTCGAGATGATCCGAGCCTTGGTGAATTGCGAAATTCCCGTGATGGGCCATCTAGGTCTCACGCCACAAAGCGTCAACGCAATGGGTGGCTTCAAGGTGCAAGGTCGGAACGCGGACGATGCCCTACGTCTGCTTGACGATGCGCACCAGCTACAGCAGGCGGGATGCTTTGCTCTTGTCCTTGAAGGCATCCCGGCTGAGCTCGCTGCCCGAGCGACTGAATCTCTGACCATACCAACGATTGGGATCGGA
The DNA here is from genome assembly GCF_040548425.1 of Bradyrhizobium sp. i1.15.2. Classification (NCBI taxonomy): domain Bacteria; kingdom Pseudomonadati; phylum Pseudomonadota; class Alphaproteobacteria; order Hyphomicrobiales; family Nitrobacteraceae; genus Bradyrhizobium; species Bradyrhizobium sp. i1.15.2. Next base: position 7,324 of record NZ_JBEPRQ010000036.1, read on the forward strand.
GCGGGTCCAAGTTGCTCAGGCCAAGTTCTAGTGTTCCACGACGTGTTGGGGCTCGCAGGAAGCCATTATCCAAAATTCGTGCGTGTCTATGTAGAGGGCCATCAGCTGCTGCAGGAGGGCCTCTCGCGCTGGGCAGCTGATGTCCGTAGCGGAGCATTCCCTGCGGCGCAGGAGTCATATCGGCTTCCGGACGGCTTGCGCGGGGCGATCGTAAACTGGACGCCTTCCAAGTCAAGCTAGTGCAAGGTCCAACATGCAAACGAGCAAGTACGGTCGGGGAACTGCGCGGCGCCATTGCAGAGGAGCGCCAGTCCGATAACGAGGCGGGGCTTGCTGCGACGATACGTTGGCCGCACGATCGTCATCTAGCCCTGGCCGAAAGCTCGACGACCTGCGTTATCACCGTTAGTGAGTGCCTTCCTCGCACCCGCCCGAGTTGAGACCAAAAGAGGATCTCGGCAGATCGTCTCGTGACTTCCCAAACGGTGGCCGTGCCGCGAAGCGGGTCGGGTTCGTCTCTGCGCCAGATCCCGGGAGACTTGTCCGGCTTTATTTGAGACCTCGTCGAACCGGCGAACCCGCCAAGCCTCGGCACGCTTGCATTTTCGCGGGCATGCAAAGTACGTGTGCAAGCTGTTTCATCGTGCAGCCATTGTCGCATGCATTGGACGCGGGAGTTCAACAACGCGCGGTCGTGCGCCGCATGATCGTTAATCTCAATTAAATCTTCCGATCGAGATCGTCACCGTCTCGAGACGGTGAGAAGCAGACAGGCTCGCGATGAGCAATCGGATCGCCTCAACGAACATGAACGGCTTGTTGGTTTCCAAGGGCCTTTTACTTCGGGCAGCTGCGGGTCTAGACGGAGATTCGAACGACTGGGAGATCTCGGGTTCAGGCAGTCGAAGAACCATCTTGTTGAGTGTGAATGGATTGGCTTCGATCTGGGAAAACTGACGGCTAGACGATTGGTACAGCCGAAGCTAATCTCACGGCACTCGACCGTATTTGGATGGACGGCAATGGGCTGAGTTCGCCGGTGCCATACAACTGAGAGCAATACACGCTCGATGGGGTTGCTCTTATGCCGATCATCGCCTCGACGGCGGCTCGCCGTCGCCGCCGGATCTGGGTTCGAAAGCTATTCCAGCGGCTTCACAAGTCGTTGCTATCGGCACCTGCCGTACTCAAACGATCAAATGGATACAGCTAATTCATTGCAGGTTTGGCTTGCGGGAGACCTGAGCGTGGCGGCATTCCAAGGACGAGCTGGGACAGATATGGAACGCCTCGAACGATCGAGCGGATCGTTAGGGCGATCGCAATGATCGCGGCCCCGAGCACACCCGCGATGATCAACCGGGTCGTGAGATCCCAAAGTTCTCCGAATTGTATGAAATCCATGAGACGGAACACGGTACCCTGGACCAGGTAGAGCAGCAGCGTGGTCTGGCCCAACTCCACAGCGATAAAGCGGGCCATTCGATTTGAATGGCCAAAGCGCCAGCATTGCAACAGGAGTACGATAGCGATTGCTGACGCAGCTGCAGAGCCAACAAACATCACAAGCACGTCTTGAGTTGACCGAAAGTCGTGAATTACCCCAAGATTGTTGTAGACATAGGTGCTCTTACCCCAAGCTAGAAAGCATACGCAGGTCACAATTGAGAGAGATAAAATCAGGAGCGGCTTGTGATGTCGCAATGCACTGGTCGATCGTTCTCCCGATTGAGCAAGCAAGAAGCCGAAGCAGAAGAACGGGTAAGTAAATCTGATCAGCGGTGATATGGAGAATGTCAGAGGCGCGAGCGCGACCATTATGGCTGAGCCAGCTATGACCCACGATCGGCGGGTAAGCATGGTAGAAATCTTGATGAGAAGGTAGGAAATAAACGTGGCCCAGATGAACCAATATGTGCCAGCGAGATCGTCTAAAAATTCCGAAAGTCCGCTCGTTAGGCTGGTCGCGCGCCACAACGCCGCTAACTTAGCTGTCTCCATTATTGCCCACCAAAACAGCATCGGCAGCAACAGCTGCTTCGCACGGTCGGTGGCGGCTCGAGTGAACGGCTTTTGCAGCAGCGATCGAGCAGAAAGATATCCGCTTATCGCCATAAAAAGTGGCATGTGGAACATATAGATCGATTTGTAGTACGGCGAAAGCCAAAACCCGTCGTCTCGGTAGATGACATACTGGATCAGGTGCCCAACAATCACCAAAACAATGAGTGCACCTTTCGCGAAATCTAAACTGAGATCTCGATCGTATGCCTCTGCCGTGCGCGACCTGGGGACGTTCGTTCGAGTCACGGGTAGCAATGCATCAAACATCTAGATATCTGTTGTTGAGGAGCCGGCGGCCCGTTGTCCGCTTCTTTTGCCTCATTTTTGATCCAAACGAAAGGCGATGGCGGGAGTTTTTGGAAGGGGGAATAGGCTCAGCTTGTTAGGCCTTCCACGAACTAGCTGTGGGCCGCGCATCTCTGAATGCCTCGCGGAACTTTGTGGCAAAGACAAGATACCCTAATTTCGCACACGGCCGTAGCGGCATAGGCGCGGCATACGACTTGCAGACGCGTTTGCGGGAGGGAGACTGTCACGCTCAGTCTCCCACTCGGCCCGACGCATCTCAGACCCGGCAGATGCGTCGGGCTTCCTTGGTTGGCCCAGCATAGTTGGCATGCGGTCCATCACTTTCGCTTGACGCCGAGGTGCTCACGCCAAGAGGGGCTTCTGATAGCGGAACGGCGAGCACGCCAACATTGGGATTACGGCACGTGCTACGGGCGTGCGCCGATAGCGGTGCTCTGCAGTTCTGGAGCAAAAGCCGAGGACCAACCGTTTTGATTGGCTTGTTCGGCTTCGTGTGACTGATGCCGTCAATCCGCGTGCCATGACGACTTTCGTCGCGCTATCTCTTGGTGCAGCTCGTGGCTTGGTGTGCATCCGCGACGGCCTTTAGTTGGATCGTACTCGCAGGATGATTGATAGAGAGCCAGCTCCACTAGTGTCGTTCGCGATTGCGAGGTTCTATGCTCAAAGGTGCTGCTCGCACTCACTGTTGTGGATCGAGGGCAGCAGGCGTTCTTCGCGCATCAGCCGACTCAGCGGATCACAGACAGAATCGGCGTTCAGGCGGCACCTCCATAATCGCGGCTTCAAAACTCCTGAACGTTTCGGCAAGGAGGAGCTCGCGCCAGTGACTTGTGCGGCGATGCTGTTGCGCAACGAATTTGTCTCGTGTGCCTACAAATTAGCTTCCTTGGGCTGAATTCAACGTTTCGGTCAACGACTCCTCGAATATGTCTAGGCCTTGTCCCAACGTGTCTTGGTCGATCGTAAGTGCGGGCAAGAACTTCACAACCTGATCCGTCGCTCCGCATCGCTCGATGATTAAGCCCTTCTTAAACGCTTTATGTGACGTCGCCTCTGCGATCTGTGTCGTTTTGCAATCGAAGCCGCATACCATGCCTCGTCCACGAACAGCAAACTTGTTTCCGTACTGATGCGCGATAGCATCGAGCCGACGCCGCATAAATGCGCCCAAGCGTTGGACCTGCTGCGAGAACATCTGGTTACGCCAATACAGGGTCACGGCCGCTTTGCCAGAAACGAGTGCAAGATTGTTTCCTCGAAACGTTCCCGTGTGCTCGCCTGGTTCCCATGCGTCGATCGCTTCTTTGATCAAGAGCATCGACAACGGCAAGCCGTAACCACTCAGCGATTTCGACATCACAACAATGTCTGGCGACAAAGCAGCGAACTCAAAGCTGAAGAACTCGCCTGTGCGACCACAGCCCATTTGGATATCGTCAACTATGAAAATAGCTCCGACCTCTTTTGCCAAAGCCTGAATTGACTGCAACCATTCCTTACCGGCGACGTTAATGCCTCCCTCTCCTTGCACGGTTTCGACGAGAATGGCGGCGGGAAGGTCAATACCACTGCTCTCGTCCATTAATACCTTTCGCACGTAATCCGCCGGACTGTCAGCGGAGCCAAGATACCCATCATACGGCATGAAAGTTGTGCCGGATAAGGGAATGCTGCTGGCGTTGCGGTAAAAGCGGTTACCGCTCGCAGCTAGGGCTCCCAAGCTGTGGCCGTGATATCCGTTCGTGAAAGAAATGACGTTGTGACGCCCTGTGATCTTACGCGAGAGCTTTAGGGCTGCTTCAACGGCGTTAGCTCCCGTAGGACCCGTAAATTGAAAGCGATAACAAAGATTCCGTTCACGAAGGATGACAGAGCTAAAAGTCTCCATGAATTCGACCTTTGCTGGAGTGGCCATGTCCAAGCCGTGGATGACGCCGTCCGACTCCAGGTACTTGGTGATTGCTGCTTTGATCTCCTGATTGTTGTGGCCATAGTTTAGCGCTCCAGCGCCGGACAGAAAGTCAATGACCTTTCGGCCACCCTCAGTGAACATGATCGATCCGCGCGCCCGACTGAAGACAGCAGGAAAGGAACGTGAGTACGAGCGGACATTCGACTCAAGCGTTTCGACTGTTTGCATTCTGCGCGGCCCGTGTACTCCGACCATGTGATCGTCTCCTCGGCAAGAAAAGCTGCCCGACGAACATGCGCTCGGCCAACATCGTACAAGAGAGTCAAACGTCGTCTCTCGACGTCCTTTGGGTTGCGCGTAGCGCGTCTGAAAATCAGCTCCAGCGATTTACCTGAGAACCGTGCCGAACAAAGCTACTATGTCTAGTAGTATCTCCACATCCAACGAACGCCACTGGCTAAGGTCGTCTTTCGCGGACAGGCTCGCTTAGCCGGCGCGCGAGGAATTGTCGCATGCCGTGCGGTAGCTTGCGTTAGGATGAATCCTGAAAAGGAGAAAGCGTGGACCCAACTTTCATGGTGACCCAAAAGGGCGCACTCCCGTCGGTAGCGAAGGCAGGGCTTGAGATCGCATCGATCAGGGACATCAGTATTACGGCTGCAACGGATGCGTAAGTTTCGGGTGCTTCGGCCCGCCGAAGGATACTGGGATGGAATGCTCCAATCTCGCGGTGCAAACTGTGGATCGCTCGCAAGTTCAACATGGCCTGCATGCGGATTCCGATTTATTCCGGCCCGGTATTCCGACTTGAAGCCGGCCACCGTTCCGATTTGAAGCCGGCCGGGGTTTTGGAAGTCGGCGTTTTCGTTTGGGTCAGTCCCTCAGGCATCAAGTCGCTCGTTGATCAACGGGGGGAAGCGGATGCCGGCCAAGAGAGAACTGACCATGCGACAGATACGACAGATGCTGCGGCTTGCCCGTGATGGGGTGAGCGCCCGGGAGATCGGGCGCACGCTCGGCGTGGCGCGCAGCACCATTCAGGACAATCTCAAGCGTGCCTCGACTGCCGGGCTGGCGTGGCCTTTGGCGGGCGATCTGACCGACGCCGTTCTTGAACAACGTCTGTTTGCCCATGCCGGCGTCAGGCGCGGCTTCCGCCGGCGAGCTGAGCCGGATTGGGCCTCGCTGGCCTGTGAGCTGAAGCGGCCTGGCGTCAATCTGATGGTGCTGTGGGAGGAGTACCGGGCGGTCCACCCGGAAGGATATGGCTACAGCCGGTTCTGCGACTTATTCCGGGAATTCGAGCGGCGGCTGTCGCCGACGATGCGGCAGGACCATCCGGCCGGCGACAAGGTCTTTGTCGATTACTCCGGCAAGAAAATCATGATGGTCGATCGTGCAACCGGGGTCGTGCGTGAAGCGGAGATCTTCGTCGCCGTGCTTGGCGCCTCCAATTACACCTACGCCGAAGCGAGCTGGACGCAGACACTTCCGGACTGGATCGAGGCCCATGTCCGCATGTTCCGGTTCTTTGGCGGGGTACCGCGCCTTGTCGTCCCCGACAATCTGAAATCCGGCGTCCACAGAGCCTCGTTCTATGACCCTGAAATCAATCGCAGCTACGGGATGATGGCGTCCCATTACGGCGTTGGCATCCTTCCGGCACGGCCAAGAAAGCCCCGGGATAAGGCCAAAGTGGAAGCCGGAGTGCGTTTTGCCCAGACCTATACTCCTCGGGCGACTTCGCCGGCAGACCTTCTTCTACCTAGCCGAGGCGAACGCGGCAATCGCCGCCGCGCTGGAGCGCATCAACGCGCACGTCATGCGCCGGATTGGCGTCAGCCACCGACAATTGTTCGAGACCGTCGAGAGGCCTGTCCTGGCGCCGTTGCCGGATGCCGACTATCAGTTCGCGGAATGGCTCTTGGCCCGCGTCTCGCTCGATTATCACGTCGAGGTCGACGGCTTCTTCTACTCAGTTCCACACGGCCTGATCCGGGGAGCAGGTCCACGTTCGCGCCACCACCCGGACCATCGAGTTGTTCCATCGGGGTTTGCGTGTTGCGGCTCACCAGCGCCGTTATGGCAGCCGCCGGCACGGCACTGATCCCGATCACATGCCCAGTGCGCATCGGCGTTACGCGGAGTGGACTCCCGATCGATTCCGGCGTTGGGGGCGGTCAATCGGGCCCAACACCGAGGGGCTCGTCCTCGCCATCCTGGCCAATCGGCCTCATCCCGAACAGGGATTCCGGACCTGTCTCGGCGTGCTTCGGCTATTCAAGGATATTGATCCCGAACGCGCCGAGCTGGTCGCGGCCCGCCGGTTGCGGTCCGCGCGCGGACCTACAAGAGCATCGCCTCTATCATCGCCAACAAGCTCGAACGCGGCTCTCGCGACACCGAGGACGCGGTCATCGAACATCCCAATCTACGCGGCCCCGGTTACTTCCATTGAAAGGAAATCCAGCATGCTTACCCATCCCACCCTCTACCTGCTGCATAGCCTTGGTCTCCAAGGTCTGGCCAAAGGCTTCAAGGACCTCGATGCCCAGTCCGAAGCGCGCAGCCTCGAAACACGCCGAATGGCTGGCGTTGCTCCTCGAACACGAGAAAACGCTGCGCCAGCAAAAGCGGTTCGAAAGCAGAGCTCGAGCCGCCAAGCTGCGTCATGCCGCCTGCGTCGAGGATGTCGACTACCGCGCTATCCGCGGCCTCGACCGCGCGCTCTTTCTAAAACTCGCCGCCGGTGACTGGATCCGGGCACGACATAATCTCCTTGTTACCGGGCCGTGCGGTGTCGGCAAGAGCTGGCTCGCTTGCGCCCTTGGCAACAAGGCTTGCCGAGACGACTTCTCAGTTGCCTACCATCGTGTACCGCGTCTCTTCGCCGCGCTCGCACTCGGCCGCTCCGATGGCCGTTACACCAAGATGCTGCACGCTATCGCACGACTCGATCTTCTGATCCTGGACGACTGGGGACCAGAACCTCTCGACGCCGACCAACGCCGTGATTTGCTCGAAATCGTTGAGGATCGATACGAATCCCGCTCGATTATCGTCACCAGCCAGCTGCCCGTCGATCGCTGGTACGAAATCATCGGACCATCGCCGACGCGATCCTCGATCGCCTCGTCCACAATGCCTACCGCATCGAACTCAAAGGGGAGAGCCTCAGAAAGCAGAAGCAAACTGCTCAAGATCAACCGGTCTCTTGACCTTCCCAGCCCTCAACGACATCATGAAATTGACCCATGCGAACGACGCCACGGGTGGCCGGCTTCACATCGGAATACCCGGCCGGCTTCGAATTGGAATGCATGGCCGGCTTCGTCGGAATCCGCAGCCTGCAGCCTTTGTGATTGCAGCGATCGTCTTGAAGGGCTGCGTGATTTCGCTGTGATTGGCGCGTCATCCTCCACAGACACGGGACCGCACTTTCTGTGGAACACTCGCGAAAGCTCGGGTGAACCCTTTTCGGCGAGGTCCTGCTTCGCAAGCCGCTGCCGTGGTACTTTCGACCTAAGCTCAGCATCGCCGTTGGTGCGCACCTTTGTTCGGGCGAGGAGGGCCTCACCTCGTCTGATTACGCGATCATACCGGTGGCGTTTTTGTCAGGAGCCCTGCAAGTGCTTTCGATGAGAGGCCGAAGGCACAACAACAGAGACAGGAATGCGGCAAGGTGGAAAGGCCATGGTGCCACGGGCACGAGGTAAGCAGTGGCAGCGGCACATGGATCGATATCGTAAGCGCCGCGCGGGCGCGGTGTGGTCGAGACTGCTGCTTCCCCGTCTTTCACGCGTCCGTTCCGCTACGATGCTCGCGGAGCGCTTCATCGAGGCAGGTTATCAACTCCAGACCGGCAAAGGGTTTGGCGAAAAAGCCAGCTACACCGGCGCTCAACGCGCGGGCTCGCGTACGATCATCCGCGACGGCAGTAATCAAGATGAATGGCGTGGCGTGGCCCTGGGCCCGCATCTGTTCCAAAAGTTCAAAGCCGCTCATCCTGGGCATCTGCACGTCTGCAATGACACAGGACGTGTTCTTCAATTGAGACGACCGCAAGAACTCCTCAGCCGACGCAAACGTATGAACGTGGTGGCCCTGCGATTTCAAAAGGTTGTTCAGTGCGGCACGAATCGAAGGATCGTCGTCGACAACGGAAACAGTTGAATACCTGGACAAGACACCCCGTTCTAGTTGGGCGAAGGCGGTGGCAGAAGCATGACAGCCAGCTGAAGGGTGCGCGTGTTCGATCAAATTGTAAAATCATACTTAGGTTTGTACCCTGGAACGGTCGGTGCCAATTCCAAGCCTCTCACTCATCCTGATCAAATCGGCTAGCGATCGAGCGCCCATCTTCTTCATCACGTGCCCGCGATAGATTTTTACTGTAATCTCGGCGAGCCCGAGTTCCGCGGCTACCTGTTTGTTCAACAGGCCGGCGGCGACCAGTTTCAAGACATCCTGCTCTCGTGGACTTAGGGCCTCAAACAAGGACTGCAGCCTCCCGACCGCTTTCTCTACACCCCGCCTCTTGCGATCCTGTTCGATAGCTGCGACTACGCCATCGAGCAGTTCCTGATCGCGAAATGGTTTGCTGAGAAAATCGATTGCTCCACTCTTCATGGCTTTGACGGTCATCGGAATATCGCCATGAGCGGTAATGAAAATGATGGGAATGTGAATCTTCAGTTTGGCTAACTCACTCTGGAGCTCAAGCCCGCTCGATCCTGGCAGCCTGATGTCAAGCACGAGGCAGCTAGGAACATCAGGAAGCTCGCTCTGGAGCAGTTCCTGGGCCGATCCGTAAGCAACGACATCTAGACCGATCGAACGAAATAGGTTGACCAGCGATTCGCGCATTGAGAGGTCATCGTCGACGACGACGACGCTCGGCCTCATCTCCGGCCCTACGACATTTGCGGCTTCCTTCCGCGGTTCAGAGCGCTTGGTCACGATAAGAGCCTCACTTGTACGATTTGCAGTAGAATTGTCCCGTCACAACGACCTTTGAGCGAGATATGCCGCCTTTCGCGCAGGCTAATCACTGCGATTTTCGAGGTATGTGACTGGTTAGCCATTCGCACCAGCGTGACCCATTACAGGAAAGTCTAGCAAAAACCGCTCGAGTGGTCGAGAACTGCCTTTCGCGTCTATCCGTCGGCGCGTTGGATCGACCCCGCGGCCTCGATCGAATCGATGAACGGCCGGTCGATAAGCATCGGACTTGCGGCGCTCGCTTTAGCACGGTAGCGCGTGTCGCCGGCCTTCGCGAGTGGTGCTGCAGCGAACGACTCAATCTTGCGGCTGAAGGATCAGAATGCCCGCCGCCTTGGTAGTTGAACGCGGGGGCGCGAGCTGAGCGAATTGGCGCGATTGTGCCTGTGCACGCGCCGATTCCGCCGGCCTTGCGATCGGCAAGCGGCATAGACTATCGCCCCCGTGCCAAGGAAAATAGAAAGCAGAACGAGTAGCAGCGGCATCAGCACATGAACACTTCTTTTCCGTCGTCAGGGCGCCTGTGAGTTGCGTCTTTGCGAGCTTGGGGAAAGCACCTTGCGTCGACTTCGTACAACCTGACGCAAGGTGCGATTCAAGTCCTTTCCGTCATCATGTTTGTAGGAAATATGCTCGAACTCGAGCTGCTGCAGGGACGCGCAGGTTCGTTCGTCTCGTTGCTTCCTTCACCAGGCTCGCCCCCAAGATCAGGCGGCGTAATCTGAATGGAGAGGCGGGATACACTCCATTCGTTGTCCGGCTGCGGACCGGTGCGGCAACAAGCAGCTGCGTTTGCTCTGCTGCATCAGTCAAACAACCGCTGATCCAGCGACAGAATCATTCTCCCAAGAATTGGCGACATCAGGGATCCGCGTCGGGCAGCCTGGAGATCGGCTCTTTGACCTACACAGGAACGACAAAACGCGGCCCGAGCGGCCAACCTGAAGCTATTGTCAGACCTACCAGTAGCTGATCGATCCGCTAGGCAGGGTCATTAAAGGCGGCCCGACGCACTCCGTCGAGAAGAAAGTGCGTCGGGGTCGCCCCACATCGCCAGTACATCCGTGGTGATGCTGCCTCCAATGAAGCAACCAGCGTGGCAAAACTGAGGCTCGCTCAGCAAGGCAGAGTAGTAGTGACTCCTGCTTCTTCGTACCTAGCGTCACGTGTACGATCCTGGTGTAGATCTATCGAATTGGCAAAAGTCCGATCCGGCAAAGTTCTCGTCGGCAGAGCTTGAATAAATGTTATCACGGTGCGCGTGGCGACAAGAGGCGTTCCGCAGCTCTTCATTTTAACTGCGATTATCTTCACCGCTTTTGGGATAGCTTACGCCTTGCTTGAAGCGATCTAAGCAGCAGATATCTATCGGTTTCGCATGGCCGGCAATCGTCCTCCTGCGAACCGCAGCGAGCGACATTCCGAGCCGTGAGGCCTGTACGGGCGCTTCGTTCGCATCAGGAGTGTCTTTGTCGCGGGTCAGTGCTCGATCAATGGGAGCAGGAATGATGAGAATAGTCATGGGCGCGGTTTCGCTCACAATGGCTCGCAGATCTGCCCTTGTGCTGTGGTTCAGAGTTGATGACTGCGTGGCGCCTTCCCAGCGGCGCCAGGGGTGAACATCGATCTCGAAAACAGCACCACGCGCGTCAGCGGGATTTCTAGCCTGTCCTCTGCCAAATGTACCGAGGAGCTCTCTGACAAACGTCGCCGAGAGCATCGTGAATTCTGTGCGCGGTTCTCGATGCGATTGCGGCTCCCGCGCTTGTCCCGTTGGTATGGGCTTCGCCGCCTTCCACTCCGCCAAGGCCGGAGGCGCTGCAACCCTCAGACCGGCGCCCCTGCTTGCGCGGGCCGGTATGACAACAATCTCCTCTCCGCTCTTCCTACGACGCGCAGATGCTCGCGGGCCTCCGGCAAGAGGGTGTCGGGTTTCACTGCATCGGTGAAGCCCGGGCCGAGTGCGCTCGAAGGGTCCGCCGTGTCCAGAGCGGGATAGGGTTTCACATTAGCGCGCGCGAAAGGGCGGTCGGCGTCAGACACCCAAATCGCTCGCGAGCGCCGATGGAAAGGCCGTTGACTGTCTCCCCGCTGGCATTCTCCACCAAATGGCAATGGTCGGCGACCTGCATTGCGTGCGGCAGGGCTTTGCTGCAGCTTCGCCATATCCCCTCAACGATCGCGAGCGACGATCGAGATCGTGGGATGAGCAGCCAGCCAGGCTTGCGCGGTCGCGGCCTCGCGATCCGGCATCAACGTGACGACCCGGGCCTTGTCCAGATGATGCTGGCGTATCGGTGATTGCGCCGCCAGGCCCAGTCATCAATGCCGATGATCCCGGGTGGAACAGCTGACAGACAGCTACGGCGTGGGACGACGCGCTGGAGCGTGTCTTTGCTCCCGTGGCAGCATCAGCCGTTTTGCAAAACTGCCGGTCGACGGCCAAAGCGCCAGACCGAGGTGATGGACGATAGAGTCCAGCCTCGCCGTGCGTCGCGCCGATGGAGCCAATACCCCCTCGCCGAAACGCTCAATGAAGATCTGGCGTCCGCCCAGGTCGGCGTCGCAGCGGGAGCGGCGGGCGATCACCAGGAGCTCTACGACTCGCCCCGGACAGCGGCAGATCAGTTACGCGTCGCCGATACCGGTGATGGATACGCCGCGAAACTGTCCCACAAGGCCGACAGCGCCGGAAGCCCGAACCGTGATGACGGCCTTATCACCCTCGTAGCATGTATTCTCTACAACAAACCCACGTGGCACCAGACTGGAGCGGTCGCGTGCCTCCTGCATGGCGCTGATTCTCCACCAATCAATGCGCCAGACATCCTTGAACTGCATTTAAAATGAGTCAGAGCCCATCATTCCACGCCGAAACACACCGCCAATCTGGGAGTTTATTTTGCGGTGTCACTTCTGGGGAGATTCCGCGCGCCGTTGACAAGCCCCTTTCTGACACTACGTCGTTCACGTCCTCGTACATGGCCCGTCGTCCGAACAGGGATTGGGGAAGCTGCGCGATTGGCGGCTCTTCGGCCAGTTCTGGTGCCGGCGAGAGCCGTTCCAGCCAGCTCGATCAGCCGAAGCCGGGATGAGCCCTGAGTCGGTTTTGGAGTGCCTGCCGATCGGCGACGAGGTTGTCGAGATGTAGCACGGCTGGCCATCGTCTTTGCGCCAATAGCCTAACCAGCGCCCGCGTGCCATCCACCACGAAGACTCCGCAATCGTAACCGTTCCGCTGCCGCGCCATGCGGGCTGGCTCTAGGCGAGCCTCCAGCCTGTCTGCGAGCTCCCGTGCGACGGCGTTGTGTCCTCCAGGAGAGGAGTCGTAGTGATAGGCAACCATCCTTTCCGGCGCGCGGCGATCAACAAGCAGCAGAGACCAATGGAGACCGCCGCCAGTGCGGCCACCATCGCTTATCGGCATGAACAGGAAGTTGGCGGTCTCGTTATTATCCCGGTCATTGACGACCGCGTGGATAGTTTCGCGAAAGTCGACGTCGTTCTCGATGAAGCGCAGCTGATGGGCTTGCGCAGGCCGCAGGAACCGCGTCCGCGCGGCCAAATCGGGATTGTCCCGCTGCAACTCCTGCTCCAGGAGCTCGTAATCCGCCGTAATATGCTCGTCGCCCAGCCAGTCCCTGGCGCCCAGCCCCAGTCCACTGGGGCCGTGGAGTGAGGCTGTCCTATCCAAAGCCCCGATCTGAGCACCGGAAGCCGAGGATGACCAAGGATGATGGACGAACTGAAAGTCCCTGCGCCCTCCCGGCCCCGACGAGACCGAGTAGAGCTCACGGTTAATCAAGACCGGGCGTGGGCCGCTGAACTGGGTCGGCAGGAGCTCGAGGTTCTCCAGTATGTTGATCTGAACCCGCGAGACCGGTCGGGAGCCGTGCTCCCCCCAGTCGTCGCCGACGAGATATCCAATATCCTGTAGCTCCTGAGGCGCACCAGAGGGCCCGATGACGAACGGTGGTCCCGCGAGGCTAGCCACCGGTGCAGACTGAGCATCATCACGCGCCTCGTACGGCGTAGATGGCAAATCAAGCAGAGACCCAAGACCGCCATAAATGTCGGACGACCGAATCCCGGAATCACTGGGCACTGGAACAGAGCGGGCATCATCACGCACCTCGTGTGGCGTGGTGGGCAAATCAACCAGAGACCCTAGACCGCCGTAGATGTCGGACGACCGAGCCGCGGAAGCGCTAGACACAGGAAATGAGCGAGCATCATCACGCAACTCGTGCGGTGTGGACGGCAAATCGACCAGAGATCCGAGACCGCGATAAATGTCTGACGACCGAGCCGCGACAGGCGACAGTGGCGTGGCTTCCGGCGTGAGCCACTCACGCATATCGAAGTCGTGTGGCAACTGCGGCGACCACCTGGAGGTTGCCCCGGCAGGTTCCTGTCCGCTGGCTTGGTCCACCTCCCAAGGATACTCCTCATCGTAGCTTTCGGCATATGACTCTGCAGGCTGCTGCGGGCTGCCGCGCTGCATAGGAGCTTCGGCTGGCGAACACCCTTGCCCAGAGACGGGCAACCCAAGCGCCCGATTCGCCTCAACAACTTTTAGGTAGTTTCGAAGCATCGTCAAAGCTTTGCCCGGCAATTGAGCTTTGGTCTTCCTAAACTCCTTGACATCTTGGTCTAATGCGTGCTGTTGCGCCCCGCTGAGTCGGTCAACTATGCTGCCCCTACCTTCCCTTTGGAGCCAGTCACTGAAACCGCGAAGGCGGCTAGCCAGTATTTGAAAAGGCAGCCTCTGCTGCGCAGTCGAGTCCCCAAGGCCGCCCAAGGCTTGATCGAGCATACCCTCGATGAGGGGGGCGTCTGCGGGATGGGGGCCCAGGAGGCGGCGGTCCATGAGACGCGAGCCTGGCCCGATCGGTCCGATGTTCTCTCCCCCTGGCACAAGCCTCCGGAGATGATCCAGCGTCGAATGAAGACGGTTTTCAGTGTCGTTACCTTGCGCTTTATACTCATCGACATCGTCCGCAAGCGTGGCATCGCGAAACCGAGGAGCCAATGGCTCCTTGTTGTTTTCATGGAGCCAGTTAGCGAATTTTTTTGCATGTATGAGACTACTGTCAATGGTGTTTTTGGGAACTTTGGCTTGTACGGCTGCCCTCCTGAACCTGGCCATGAGCGCAGCGTCTCCGGCAGGAGGGGCAGCCAAGCGCTGTCGTAGCTGGGGGTTGAAATTTGCGGGGCGCCCCTGGGCTTTCGCAACGTGGAACTCCCGAAGCACTGTCAGCACCGGATGGACATGCTTTGTGCCACCCTCCTCTACATAGAGTGTCGCAAGTCGTTTCAACTCATCAGGACGGTCAAGCAAGCTGGACAGCGTCAAGGTCTTGGACCGAAGCCAGATGACGAATTTATGCAGATTCCCGACCCACCAATCAACAGTCTTGCGCACGCGGCCGGCGGATTCGGCGGCCTCCCTGAACTCGGAAATGAGTTGCTCGTCATCTGAGAGCGCGGCTGGTGGAAGATCGGACTGCTGAACATTTGTCAACGCCTCAATGACTTGATCTTTGATGTTTTTGCTGCCAGCGGGGTCCACTTCCTGCGCATAGTCCAGCGCATCGTTCTCCAACCCAGGCTCGTTCAGCCGGTCGGCAATTGGGCCTCTCTCGTGCTCGTTAAGCCAGGCACTGAAGTTGCGTAAATGAGATGCATTCCTCTGGGCGGTGTGCATGAACACACTGCCGACCGACGCCCTCAAGAACCTGGAAACAAGCACTTTGTCCGACTCAAAGGGCTCAATCGCGCTACGCCGCTTGGCGAAATACATGCGTAGCTCTGTCGAAAGTACCTCTTCCTGCGTCGAAGCCCCGGACAAGCTATTTCCGCTGCTTAGCCCCAACGCTTTCTTGATGCCCTTGACCCCTGCTTTGAAGCGCGGCAGCAGTCGGTGGCGTTCGCTTTGCGGCGCTGAGCATGATTCACGAGCCTCCGATGAAGCTTGATACGCGTCCACCGATGATGTCGATCGCCTGGATCGCAAGCTGTTGGAGTCCGCATCAGGGGCGTCTAGGCCGTAACGCGTGCTGCGCAACAGTTTGGTCGGCGGGTTGGACCGCGACGGCATGGAATCGCCGAGACCAGTGCGTTGGATGCATGCCTCGCCCTCCAGAGCGGTCGCATCGCCGTCTGCGGGGCTCGCATCAGGCGAACTCCCCTCCGCGGAGCGCTCATCAGAGGAGCTGAGGTGCAGCTCGCTCAGCTGCTGCTCAAATCCGGCTTGACCCGCGGGCATGTTACCCGCTTGTTGCCTTGCCGGCTGCTGCTCTTGCCGAGCAGCGTACCCCTGCACCCAAGATTCCGTATTCCATGGGTCGATTGAATTGATCGGATCCACACTCTCTCCCGTGAAGAGACAAACTTCGTAAGCCCGCGAGCTAAGTGCTACAACCTGACGTTAAGTGGGGTTCAAGGCCTTTTTCTCGTGTCGTGTTTCTTTTTGCTCCGAGGCAGCGCTCCTGGCAATTCCGACGTTCGGGAAAACGTAAGCTCCAGGGGTAACATAGCGATCAGCCCCGCAGATCGCGAGTTCCGGTGGCTCAAGTTCCTTATGATCCACTGCAGGCCGCAACCGAGCGAGTTTTCTCCATACCGCTTCGGCTTCGGTGGCCTTAATTCGCGTGCGAACCTGAGAACCGCGATCGTCGTCGAGACGATCAGCGGCGGCATAGCTGACGCACGACCCGCTGCTGATGCTGTGCAGGCCTGCCTGCGCGCGGGATTGGGCTGGATCGACACGATCAGGCGGTGATGTATTGGGTGTGTAAGTCGCATCTTGGTTGCGGCGGTCCAGTCTTTGGCGGCCTTGATCGGTACTCGCCCCGTGCGAAGTCCCTTCACAAGCTCGCCCCATATGTGTCAGATTCTGGCTCAATCCATATTGACTGGGCGGGCAAATGCCGCGGGATTCCCTCAGCCGAACTCTGTTCGGCTCAAATGTCGACAGTGACATCCAGCCCCTGTGGGAGGACGGTGATCGCGCGTTCTGCCGTGCGTGGCGCCAGCAAATCCACGGCAGCAGGGCTGTCGTCCTTGTCGTGCGGCCCATAGCGGAACACCCAGCGACGCTCGACCGCCTCGCCCATGAATGTGAGCTGAGGGAGGAGCTAGACGAGGCGTGGGCGGCGCGGCCGTTGGAACTTATCCGGGAAGCTGGTCGGACTATGCTGGTCCTGCAGGATCCATGCGGCGAGCCACTGTTAAATTCACTCGGGAGCCGCATGGAGCCCGAGCGCTTCCTGCGCCTCGCGGTTGGTATCACAAGGGCCGTGGGCAAGCTTCACCAGCGCGGCTTCGTCCACAAGGACCTGAAACCCGCTCACATTCTGGTCAATTGTCCTGACGAACAGGTCCGACTCACTGGGTTTGGTCTGGCTTCCCGACTTTCCCGCGAGCGCGTGCCGCCTGAGCCTGCCGAGTTCATCGCCGGCTCGCTGCCATACATGGCGCCCGAACAGACCGGACGAATGAATCGCTCAGTCGACTGTCGCAGTGACCTCTATTCACTTGGCGTGACATTCTATCAGATGCTGACCGGCGCGCTGCCGTTCACGGGCTCAGATCCCTTGGAGTGGATCCACTGTCATATTGCAAGAAAAGCAACACCGCCTGTTGAAAAATCGCAAAACCTCCCGGAGCCAATCTCTCAGGTTGTGATGAAACTCCTCGCGAAAGCCGCCGAGGAACGCTACCAGACGGCCGCTGGCCTCGAGCACGATCTGCAACGCTGTCTGGCAGCATGGGCCAACCACAGTCGCATCGACACATTTGAGCTCGGCGCAGACGACACACCTGATCGGTTGCTCATCCCCGAGAAGCTCTATGGCAGAGCCCGCGACATCGATACCTTGCTTGGCTCTTTCGATCGCGCGGTGAAGAGCGGCGCGCCGAGATTGGTGCTGGTTGCGGGCTACTCCGGCATTGGTAAGTCCTCGCTTGTCCAGGAGCTACACAAAGTACTCGTGCCCTCGCGCGGACTGTTAGCATCAGGCAAATTCGAGCAACTGAAGCGCGATGTTCCCTATGCGACATTAGCACAGACCTTTCAGAGTCTTGTGCGTCCTCTTCTCAGCAAAAGTGAGGGCGAACTCGCGACCTGGCGGCAAGCGCTCCGGGAGGCGCTCGGCGCGAATGGGCGCCTGATGGTCGAATTGATCCCCGATCTGAGCCTGATCATTGGCGAGCAGCCCGCGCCAGCTGAGCTTCCACCCCGGCAAGCGCAAAATCGTTTTCAACTCGTGCTTCGCCGCTTTATCGGTGTTTTCGCCCGGCGAACCCATCCATTGGTGCTCTTCCTCGACGATTTGCAGTGGCACGATGCCGCAACGCTCGACCTGATCGAGGATCTTCTGACTCAGTCGGACCTGCACCTGCTGTTGATTGGAGCTTACCGCAGCAACGAAGTTGATGCAGGCCATCCACTGAGACGCAAGCTCGAGTCCATCAGGGTCGCCGACGTAAATCTAGAGGAGATCACGCTGTCGCCGCTCACTGCCGTCGATGTCGCGCAGTTGGTCGCGGATACCCTTCGCTGCGGACCAAAACGCGCTGCCCCGCTTGCAAAGTTGCTGCATCAGAAGACGATGGGCAATCCGTTCTTCGCCATTCAATTCTTGTCCGAACTTGCCGAAGAGCAGCTGTTAACGTTCGATCACGAGCCGGGGCTCTGGCGTTGGGATCTCGAGCGCATTCACGCAAAAGCGTACACCGAGAACGTCGTCGATCTGATGCTCGGCAAGCTCATCCGGCTGCCCGAGGAAACGCAGAACGCGCTGCAACAGCTTGCCTGTTTCGGCAACATCGCCGGGATGGCGGAGCTTGCGATCGTGCTCGAAACCTCACACGAGCAGGTGCATGCGAGGCTTTGGCCGGCGATCCGGCAGGAACTGATCGCGCGCCAGGGAACAGTCTACCGGTTTGTCCACGATCGCGTTCAAGAGGCGGCTTACTTGCTGGTGCCGGAATCCTCGCGCGCTCCTGCCCATTTGCGGATCGGTCGAATGCTTGCGGCACATGTCCCTGCGCACAAACGTGAGGAGGCTATCTTCGATGTTGTCAGTCAACTCAATCGAGGTGTCGCGCTCATCGCTTCCGGTCAGGAGCGAGAGCAGCTCGCGGAGTTTAATTTAATCGCAGGGCAGCGTGCCAGGGCGTCGGCGGCCTACGCCTCGGCACTGACATATTTCACCGTCGGTGCTGCGCTGCTCGCGCAGGATTCGTGGCAAAGGCGCCACGAACTCGCATTCGCACTGGAAACCAGTCGGGCCGAATGTGAATGCTTGGTAGGCCGGCTGGAGGTTGCGGAGTGCCTCCTGTCTGCGCTGTCGAAGCGCGCTTTGAGCGCGCCCGAACGAGCGACGGTCGCATGTTTGCGGGTCGATCTTTACTTGACGCTCGGTCAGCACGGCCGAGCGGTGTTCATAGGTCTCGAATATCTTCGCGATGTCGGGATCGAATGGTCGCGGCATCCGACGGACCAAGAAACACTAACCGAATATCAGCGGATGTGGTCACGTCTGCCAGACGCGATCGAGGAGCTTGCTGGTTTGCCTGAAATGACAGATCAGACCACGCTTGCCACGCTTTCCGTCTTGACGCGGATTCTTCCGCCCGCAGGTTTCACGGACGCCAATATATCCGCTCTGGTCATCTGCAGAGCCGTCAGCATCAGCCTCGAATACGGCAACACTGATGCGTCTTGTACCCACTACGCATGGCTGGGCCGAATCTCGGCCGGCCGCTTCGGTGACTACCAAGCGGCTGATAAATTTGGTCGTCTTGCGTGCGATCTGGTTGATCGCGGTGAGTTCTCTCGTTTTCGGGCTCCGGTCTATTTGGCGATGGGAGGCAACGTGATCCCGTGGACGAAGCCCCTGAGGGACGGACGAGTGTTGATCCGGCGAGCGCTCGAAGCTGCGAACAGCATCGGCGATTTCATCTATGAGGCGTACAGCTTGGTTCATCTAACCTCAAATATGTTGATGGCAGGAGATCCCCTGAAAGAGGTGCAGAACGAGATAGAGAAGAGCCTTGCTACGATACGGAACAGAAAGGTCAAGTTTGCTGCTGATGCCATGACTGCACAGCTCGCAATTATTAGAACCATGCGCGGCCTCACGCGCTCATTCGGTTCCTTCGATGATCAGCAATTTGACGAGCAGGACATCGAGCGATCATTTGAACGCAGTCCGGAGCTGTCACCGAGCGAAACCGTCTACTGGATCCGCAAACTTCAGGCGCGGTTTCTGGCCGGCGATTATCCTGCAGCTATTGCTGCTCGCTCGAAGGCAGAGCCCCGATTGTGGACCATCCCGACAGAGTCCTTGATCGCGGAATTTCACTTCTATGGCGCGCTGTCTCTCTCCTGTTACTGCGAGAGGCTGTGTGAAAGCGAACAACAGCAACATCGCGAAATGATTGATGCCCATCACAGACAGCTGCAGATATGGGTCACGAATTGCCCCGAAAACTTTGGCAATCGGGCTTCCTTGGTCGGGGCTGAAATTGCGAGGCTGGAATGCCGGGATGCGGACGCAATGCGACTGTACGAACACTCAATCCAGACCGCAGGACGTAACGGTTTCGCCCATCACGAGGGGGTCGCTTGCGAACTTGCAGCGCGCTTTTATGCAGCGCGCGGCTTTGACAGGATCTCCCGGGTTTACCTGCAGGACGCCCGGCATGGCTACCTTCGTTGGGGAGCAGATGGTAAGGTGCGTCAACTCGAGGAGCTGAATCCCCATCTCAACCATGAGGAGACCACGCTTGCCGTGAATGGCATGAGGATCGGAGCTCCGGTTGAGCATCTTGACCTGGCGACGGTGACAAAAGTGTCGCAGGCGATTTCCGGCGAGATTGTGCTTCAAAAACTAATCGACACGCTTATGCGGACTGCCATTGAGCAGGCTGGCGCCGAGCGAGGTTTGTTGATTCTGCTGGATGAGGGCGAGCCACGGATCGAGGCGGAAGCCACAACGGTAGCGGATGCGCTGCTTGTAAAGGTGGGTGAACAGCCCGTGACTCCGATGGCTCTTCCCGAGTCCGTGCTGCATTTCGTCCTACGTGTCCGCGAAAACGTCATTCTCGAAGATGCTGCCGCCGAGCCTTCATTTGCGGAAGACCCGTATATCCGCGAGCGCAAATCGCGTTCTATTCTTTGCCTGCCGCTGATCACGCAAGGCAAGCTGATCGGCGTACTTTATCTGGAGAATAATCTCGCCCCGCGCATATTCTCGGCTGCGCGCAACTCTGTGTTGAAAATGCTTGCCTCTCAAGCTGCAACAGCGCTGGAAAACAGTCGGTTGTACAGCGAAGTGCAGCAACGGGAGGCGAAAATCCGGCGCTTACTCGACGCTAACGTCATCGGAATCTTTATCATCCGCAAAGGGGGCGAGATCATCGAGGCAAATCAACCCTTCCTCACGATGGTTGGATACGACCAAGGGGATCTTCTCGCAGGACGAGTGAACGGTCTCGACCTGACGCCTCCAGAATGGCACGAGCGCACAATGGATGCTCGGACAGAAGCAAAAAGGACCGGAGCTGTTCAGCAGTTCGAGAAAGAGTATATTCGGAAGGATGGCAGCCGCGTGCCGGTGCTAATTGGCCTCGCCGTATTCGATGAGCGACAGGACCACGGTGTTGGCTTCGTCCTCGATCTGACAGAGCGAAAGAAAGTGGAAGCGGAAGCCCGTGAAAGCGAACGACGCTATCGCGAAACTCTGATGGGCCTTGCACACGCCAATCGGATCACGACAATGGGACAGCTGGCCGCCTCGATCGCCCATGAGGTGAACCAGCCGATTGCGGCGATCAGCAGCAATGCGGGGGCAGGGCTAAATTGGCTCGGTGCTCAACCCCCAAATCTGGAAGAGGTTCGGCAGACCTTCGGTTTGATTGTCCGTGACAGTATGCGCGCGGGGGATGTGATCCGCCGGATCCGCGCTCTTATGAATAAGGCTCCGATACAAACGGAGCTTCTTGCAATGGACGAAGTGATCTTGGAGGTGCTGGCCCTAGTTGGCGCGGAACTCGCAAAACATGAAGTGTGGGTGCGAACCCGACGGCCTGAGGCGTTGCCGCTCGTTCGAGCAGATCGCGTTCAGGTGCGGCAGGTGATTCTCAATCTGATCACGAACGCCATCGAGGCCATGAGCGAGATCAACGAAGGCGAGCGCGAATTACTGATCGCTACGCGGACTGATGGTTCGAATAATGTAGTGGTCGCTTTTCGGGATACGGGTCCAGGACTCGATCCAAACAGCGCAGAGCGCGTGTTCGAGGCGTTTTACACCACCAAATCCGAAGGTATGGGCATGGGGCTGGCCATTTGCCATTCTATTATTGAGGCGCACGGGGGCCGAATGTGGGCGGGCGCCAATGATCCTCGCGGAGCCGTCTTTCAGTTCAGCATGCCCGTTGCGCCGGAGGGCGTGGATCGGGCGGAACAGGTCTCTTGAGCGTCTGAGGTCGAGTGGGTCGCCGAGCAGGGGTGCTCCGGGAGTCCCCGATCCCCGATCATCAGGACAGAAGCAAGCTGCGCGATCTTGATAACTTGAGACATTCGCGTTTCTTGCTGCCCGTTGGAAGTGTTGGCGCGACCGCTGATTACGAACTGTCAGAAAATCTGCAACCCGACCGCATGCCAGATTCCACACGCTCGCTGGCCCTTTGCTAATCTCTACAGAATTGCAAGCCATCAAGCGCAATCAAACGAAACCTGCAGACGCAGTGTTCGAGATGCGACGGCAATCGTCATTCGAAGCATCGTTGTTTGAGCCGGAAGGGCGATATCAATCGGGAAAGTAGTTTTAGTTGCATGCAACCCTCGCCCAAGCTTGAGCAGAGCTTCGGAGGCGGATCAGGTTAACCCGTTTGCGGGAGTCGGTGCTGAACTGGTTGGGAAGGGGGGCTTTGACAATAAAGAGCCGGCGCCGCGCTCGTAAATCCGATCTCAATGCAAAAGCATTGCTGCGATGCCGTGCGAACCATCCCATGGGCCGCCACTGGTGCATCGTTTTTTCTGCGAAGTTGGCCTCGTAGCCTGGGCGCCACGGCTGCCGCTCGCGATAGACGGCGCGCGTTCAATGGCATCATACACGTTTCTGTGATGCGTGAGGCGCCTGACGCGAGCAGAAACCCGCCGCCGCCAGCACGTCGTTGGGCTGATGGAGAGCAGTCGAGGAAGTCGAGAAAATCCACGTGGCACCGGGTCGTTTACGATAAGCCGTTCGGGTTCGTCATCCTTTCGGAATGAGGTGAGCGGCACGACGCTCTTCCTCACCGTCGCTGTTGGATAAGCCCTCGATGACGCCGGCGCGATCCGCCGTATTGCGGTTCCGGCTCATCTTCCGCGTGCCATCGAGCCGTGCAATTTGCAATCGCACACCGACAATCCCCTTGAGCCCCGCTTGACGAAATCGGCAGGAGCGTCGGAGATAGCCCAACTTTGCCCGAGCACTCCTGCATATCGGTCAGCCGCGTGACGACCTCCCCTCAATCGATCGGCATCATCGAAGAACTCAACTCGACCGTAGGCATGCACCGCGACATAGTTCCACGTCGGTACGGCCTCGCCCGTGTCATGCTTGGTCACGTCCAGGAAGGGCTGACATAGGCCCGCGCCCCAGCGAAAATCGCCATGGCCTCGCCAGTCGGCGTCAGCTTCCAATGCGGACTCGAACGCGCCAGGCGCGCGTAAATGTTGCCCATGGAGCCTTCGCTCTCGTCGAATACTACGGGCAGCGCTCCAACAAGCCCTTCGTGAGTGGCGGTGATCAGTGTCGCTGACTGCCTCGCGCATTTTCCGATGAGGCGTTGTCGACGACTCGGAAGGCGGGCGGCGTGTACATGGGCGAAGCCACCCGGCGCCCAACGGACAGCCGGGCGGCTCTTGATTTGAACTGCGGTGCGCCTCATGCCGGATCACAGAAAAAGCCTACCTGGGTAGTTTCATTCCTCCGCGCACGCTGGCGCTGAGGCAGCTAACCTATGATGTGTGGAAGGGGGTAGATCGAAGAGCGTTTGCAAGCCGGTCCAGCCGTCGTCTTCGAGCCGTGCGCCTTAGGGCCAGCCGTGGGATAGCATCTTGCTTTCATTCTGACCGAGCTCTCGAAGCATCGACCGCTGCTTTCATCGGCCGTGAGTGGCTCAATGGCTACCCAGATCCGTCGCAGTTGGTACGGCAGCCTGCGGCTGCACACTTCGGCTGTTGTTTAGCAGGGTTCCAATATTCCGTCCCTGCCTTATTGAGGCCGATGTGATGGCGTTAACGCCCCATGCTGATGGCCCATTCCAGTTCAGCATTTCAGGTCGAAAGTCCAGTTTCTCGTGCGGATTTCCGGGTAGCAGAGAGAGCTAATGTTTAGAAAAGACACGATGGAGCACATCAAGCGTTCGTTGCGCGTGCTCGGCGGACTTGCTGTCGTTCTCGGCATCTCTTCCGTGCTCGGATCGAACAATGTGCGATCGGAAGCCCTCAACGGCTTTGGCTCTGCAGCGACGGGCGGCCTTGGAGGCGAGATAGTTCAGGTGAGATCAACCGAAGCTCTGAATCATGAGTTATGTCGTTCGTACAGCTTCGGGCAGTGCAATGACAATAGTCCGCGCGAGATCCAGGTAATCGGAACCATAGATTTTACCGGTACGGAAGGGCGAGGCGAGGGGCAGGGATGCCAATACGGCCGCGCTTGTTCGGCACCTTACAAGCGTGAGTCCCTTCTCCTCCTAGATGGCAACGACGCGCATTGCGATGGCAAGGAGAAGACGTTGGTCGGCTTCGACCGGGCCGGCAAGCGCCCGCTGGAAATTGGCTCAAACAAAACAGTGATCGGCGTTGGTCCGAGCGCTACAATCAAAGGGAAGGGGCTGCGCCTGAATGGGGTCAGCAACGTCGTTATTCGCAACCTGACCATCAGTGATGTCAATCAAGGCGTGATATTTGCCGGTGATGCTATTGCAATTGCGCGAGCCGACCTGGTTTGGATCGATCACAACCGATTTCATAATATCGGGCGACAGATGATTGCCGGCGGCTTTGGCCCTACGACGAATATTACGATTTCTTGGAACGACTTCGATGGCAGCGATACCTATTCCTCCTATTGCAACGGGGAGCACTATTGGAATCTCCTATTTCTCGGTGTCCCGCAGACGATCACTATCGCAAATAATTATTTCCATGAGATCTCGGGGCGGGCGCCGCACATTGACGGTGCGCACGCCGTTATTCATCTCGTTAACAATTATTTCCACAACACGAATGCGCAACAAAGCGGCGGATTCTTCCATGCCGTGGATGCTGGATCATCTGTGCAAGCACTGGTCGAAGGTAATTACTTCGACAACATTGAAACACCTATAAAGACTGGGAGTGGACATATCTTTGGTTTGTTAGGCAAAGCCAGCGGGGCCATGCAGAACATCTGCCTCACCGTGCTCGGACGCCGGTGCATCGAGAACATCGCCATCCCAGTGCCGCGGTTCAATGGCTTTCGCCTGGATGAAACCGTAGTTCAATCGTTTGGAGATCTTCCAAGCTCGTCTATTCCTCTTCCATTTCGAGCGGATGATGTTCCGGCCGTGATTGCCGCCAGGGCAGGTCCCGGACACCTTGGGAGCCGGTGATGGCTCGTTCGCAGATGCGGCTCGAGACTTGGCCGATTGCCGCTAACAGTTGAGTGGAAGGCGCATACTGGACGAGAACGGCACGCACGGCTGGCTGCCCGACATTGTACGAGGACCGTACGGCCTTTCTCTTCGGGGGCCGAGCGGTACAATTCCTGTCGATTATGCGCCCTATGCCTTTCCCCGCCGACCCAGGCGCTCGCCTCAAATGCTTCCGTCCGGTTTTTGACGGATTCGGGTTGGAAAGAGGAAGGGGGCAGCATCGAGTTCCTGGCAACTGTTCGAATTATCATCCGATCAGCTAGCTGACGGACCTTCACAGCTTCGTTTTCCGACTGGCATGGTGCTTGCTCGAGAGTACCCGTAGCGCG
Source organism: Bradyrhizobium sp. i1.15.2 (assembly GCF_040548425.1). NCBI lineage: Bacteria > Pseudomonadati > Pseudomonadota > Alphaproteobacteria > Hyphomicrobiales > Nitrobacteraceae > Bradyrhizobium > Bradyrhizobium sp. i1.15.2. Next base: position 32,641 of record NZ_JBEPRQ010000036.1, read on the forward strand.
AGGTTCGCCTTCGAAACCGAGTGACCCTAACCCTTATTGTTGAAGAATCCGCAAGGCGACTCATCCAACGGCTTGCCGACGAACTCTGGACCGTTCACAGCAACGCCTTCGATTACGCCGGGACCTGCCGTGTTCGCGAAATCGACCAGAAAATTTTGATGAGGTCTTTACTAAAACGATCTATGAGGCCGAGCATCCTGTGGTCCGTGTACATCCCGAGACCGGCGAGCGCGCGCTGGTGCTCGGCGATCTGGTGCAAAGGTTTATCGATATCCAAAAGCGCGACGGTCAGAGGCTGTTCGATCTATTCCAGTCTCATATCGCGGCGCCCGAAAACACCGTGCGCTGGAGCTGGAAAGAGGGCGATGTCGCAATTTGGGATAACCGCGCAACGCAGCATTATGCGGTCAACGATTACGGTGACCAGCATCGCGTCGTCCATCGTGCCACAATCGATGGTGACGCGCCTGTCAGCGTCGACGGCCGATGCAGTGTAACGCGCCTCAAGACGACGAAGCATCCCTCCGCGAAGGTTGCCTAGCATGGCTCGGCGAACTTACCGGCAATGCACGGCTCTTATCGCATGTTCGCGCGAATAGACTGTTCGCGATACGCAGAGGCATGAAACAATCGTTGCGGCAAGCCCGTCGACTTGGAGCCGAAGCTGCAGTAACAGGCCCCGCCGCCTCGATCCACAAAACGGCCCCTCTTTTTTTTCGTCCGGCGTACCCCGCAGAACAGATGCGCGGAGTGTCGTCAAGCAGAGCAGCAACCTAATTTCGTCGACTTGAGGCAATTCTGATTGATTTGTGCGTCCGGGAGAACGTCTTCGCAAGCTAGTCGTCAACTAAGCATTTTATGAAGTTCTGCCGCGCCTCGCCGGCCTGAACTCAATGCAAAAATTAAGAGAGCGAACAGTTATGTATGGTCGAATTGGTGGATCCTCGATAGCGCCTACACCCGCGATGCCACGCGAGAATAGGATTGCCGCAGCCTGACGCCGTGCCTGCTTGCCAGGCGGTTCAGCCCTCGGATTGCTGCATGCAGCAATTTGACGTCAGTCCGAAAGCTGATGGCCTTCGGCTGCACCGTGGTGTCGACCGTGACCCGCTTGAGGTCTTGGCTGCGCAACGCGCCGGCCTCGTGCGCCACCGGCAGGCTCTCGGCCAGCAGCAACTCCAGATTGTCGCCGACCCGCAGATCCGAGCGCTCGTGCGGGAACGCGTGCTGGAAGAACTCTTCGCCGGTGAAGTACTGGAAATACGGGTCGTGGACCCTGCGCTCACAGACCCCCTCATCGGACCGCCGGTAAATGTGCTTGAGCAACAACAGGCCGGTCATGAAGCGGGTCTCAATCCCCGGCCGGCCGTTCTCGCTGTAGAACGGCGCGATCTCGCCATCGATCCAGTCCCAATCTATCTTGCCGGCAAGCAGAACCAGCTCGTGCTTCAGATTGATGATCTGGTCGAGTCGAGCCCGGAACAGATCGTTCGATCACGTCGTCTTGTGCTTCTTCGGCCGCATCGTCCCGGCACAGAATTATGCCCCGCCCCGAAAATGAATCCATAAAACGAAATTGCAAGTTTGGGGTTCTCGACCCCCAAATCCCTGCAATCTCAAATGCCTCCGCATCTGAACAACAGACGATCCGTACTAAGGGCACTGCAGCGCGTGCTCGGCAAATAGGATGGAGACGATGCAGCCGACGTCCTGCTCACGGCGGTTAGCGATGCCAGCGCATGTCTGAGGCGCTGGTTATTTCCAGTCTATCAACGGATGAGCCTCGTCGGACGGCGCACGCAAACTGGCGCTTCCGCTGTCGGCTTTGCCTTTGAGTGCGAGCGAAAGGTTCAGATTGTTGCGCAACATCTCGTTGTCTGGCTCCGTTGCAAGTGCACGTTGATACAGCGCTTGGGCCTCAGAGTGGCGTCCCTCGGTGTCGAGGACCACGGCTTTCGCGTTCAGTGCACGCAGATCACCGGGTGTGGCAATCAAAACGCTGTCCAGTATCTGAAGCGCCTCATCCGCGTGCTTTCGCGCCAGTAAGGCCCGCGCAAGAGGGATCGCAACATCAACGTTGCCGGGCCGTTGGCTCAAAGCAGCGCGCAGAGTGTCCTCACCAGCATCCTGGCGAAATGCGTGCACAACGCGCTCGCGCACGGCAGGATCGACATCCTTGGTAGCTGATATCTCTGGTCCTGGCGCCTCCGCTACTCCAATAGATGATTTATTCAAGCTAGTGCAACCGCCGACCAGCAGAACAGCGAGCACTGCGAGGAGCCTAGAGCACGAGCCCGCGCCAATGGAGCGCAGCTGCTGCCCTGCTTGTGGTTGTCTCATCAGGTCCATCCCACGATCAACTGCTGCTCCATCAACCGGCCGCGGCAACCGGGCGGCGACGCTCCGCTGACGGAACCGTCTCCTTCGTTTCCGTGAGTGTGACGGATCCAACCGGCTGGATCGTGAAATCGGAGGCGAGATCCTGGTAGGACAGAACAGGTAGATCAATACTGTTGCGGGTGAGAAAACCGCGGACGAAACGCCGGATATCCATTGAACCCAGAATGACCGGCCGGCTTTGACCCGATGCGATGCTTGCATGGATCCGACGGAATTGGGAAAGCAGCTTCTCGGTTTGCGAATCCTCTAAGACGAGGTAGGGGCCGACAGCGGTATCACGCAGCCCACCACGCACGATCTCCTCAGTTTCCCGCTCGATGATAAAGGCGGCCACGACACGATGGGCATTGGCATAGCGATGGCAGATCTGCCGACTCAGACCGGAGCGAACATATTCGGTGAGCAGCACGACACTTTTCTCGCGTTCGCTCCATTCGGCCAGCGTCTCCAGCACCAGGCGGGTGTTGCGAATGGGGATGCCCTCGTCCAGTAAGCGGCGCAGGACGTCGGCGATCCGGGGAACCGGCGTCGTGCGTAGCACCTCCTTCACCAGATCGGCGTACTCCTGCTCCATCCGGTTGAGCAATTGACGCGTCTCCTGAATGCCCAGCAAGCGCTGTGCGTACCGTGTCAATGTCGAATGGACGCGTAAGCCGACGAGTTCGCTAGGACTATGATACCCTATTCCGGCGGCTTTGAGAGCCGGCGCATGCTCTTGTTCGATCCAGATCCGGTTTGTGTCCGTCTCCTGCCGAAACGGGATACCGCTCAATTCAATGTTCGCCACGTCATCGTTAAGCATGAGCTGCGCCGGATCAACGAAATCCGCTTCAACGGGGACTCCCTCGACATCCACCCTAAATTGCGACTCAGCTAAGCTCTGATCGAGTTGGGCGGGGATGCGTGGAATGGTGATGCCAAGATCGGCTGAGACCAGCGCCGAAACGCGTCCGATGCATTGCTCGAGCTCCCCTTTGCCGATTGCATGTGTCAGATTGGGTGCGAGGAATAGCGCGATCGGAAGTGCCTCCGTAGGGACGGTCTGCTTCTCGGCTTGTGTTGGGCCCGGGCTCGAACCGGTGACACGGGCGTCCGTTTTGGCGGTTATCTTCCCACTTTGCGTACCAACCTTGAAATAGCTCGCGCCGGCAAAGAATGCGGCCAGGATAACAAATGGAGGCAGGGGGAAACCGGGCACGAGTCCCATCACAAGCAACACGCAGGCTGCCAGCCGTAGTGCTTGTGTGCTCGCTGTAAGTTGGTTGACGATATCGGCACCGAGTTTGAGCCTGGTGGGCCCGTTGACGCGGGTGACGATAGTTGCGGCTGTGATCGACAGCAGCAGCGCCGGAATTTGCGAGATTAGCGCATCACCTATGGTCAGCAGCGTATATTGATGCAGCGCCTCATCGAGCGACATTCCCCTGGAAAGCAGGCCGATGCTGATCCCACCTAGCATATTGATGCAGATGACTATCAGCCCGGCGACGGCGTCGCCTTTGACGAATTTCATAGCGCCGTCCATGGCGCCGTGAAGCTGGCTTTCTTGCTCAAGCACGGCGCGCCGGCTGCGGGCTTCGTGCTGATCGATGTGGCCGTTGCGCAGCTCCGCGTCGATCGCCATCTGCTTGCCGGGCAGCGCATCGAGTGTGAAGCGCGCCGACACCTCTGCGACCCGTTCGGCGCCCTTGGCGAGAACCATGAACTGCACCATCGTCACGATCAGGAATATGACAATTCCGACGGCGATGTTGCCCGATATGACGAAGTCGCCGAAAGTGTGAATGATGCTACCGGCATCACCCTCAGCGAGAATCAGCCGCGTCGTTGCGACCGTAAGCGCCAGACGAAAGACGGTAGAGATAAGGATCACGCCCGGCAAGGACGAAAAGTCGACTGGCGTGTTGAGATGCAGGGCGACCATCAGCAGCAATATCGCCAAGCCAAGGTTGAAGCCGATCAGCGTGTCGATCGCTACGATCGGGATCGGTATGATCATCAGGGCGATCGCCAGAAGCAGAACCAACGCGACCATCAAGTCCGGATGGGCCGGCGCGCGCGCAATAAGGTTGCGTAGGACGTTGGCCATGAGCAGCCCCTATTGTTGTTCGAACCGAGTTGCGCTGCCCCGCAACGAAACATAGCGTGCAAAGGTGGCTCGCGCCTCAGCCATGCGGCCACTCTTGCGCAGGGCGTGACTGCGCAAGAGCATCAGAGGCAGGCGCGAAGACGGCTGGCCGTCAAGAGTGTCCAGCCTATCCAATACCGCCAGTGCTTCATGGCCGCTGCCCTCTGAGACCAGAGCGTAGGCCAGAATGCGCAGCAGGTCGACGTTCTGAGAGCGTTCGTGAGCCACGAATCGCAGCAGAGCCAAGCTTTCGGCGCTGTTCCCACAAGCAAGGTGGACATAGGAAAGCGCGCAGAGCAACTCAAGCTCCTGTTCAGAGATCAGCGGCACCTCACGGTCTTTGGACACGTTTGGCGGTGGAATACGCGTGAGGTGTTGCCCTCGGTCAACCTCGGCCATTGCTAGCCTTTGATTAAGCCGTTCTGATTCTGCCGGAGCAGAACTAGCCGCCGCAGCTCCTGCTGCAGCACACCGATCCCTTCACGTGACACCGAATCCTCTGGCGCCGCCGACAGCGCAACAGCCAGAGTTTCGAGAAAAAGGCCATGTTTGTCTGCACGCAGAACGTCCCAATGACGTAAGTGCGGCGTGACGAACGAGAGCAGGTTGCCTGCGAGATTGGGGCCATTTAACCGAGCCAGTTCTGAACATGGCGCGGTCTCACCTACTTGGCTGCGCGTCTTGTCCAAATTGACGCGCGAGACTGGATCGACAGAGTCGATCTCCACCGCCGCCCCGATTGTGGCCCCAACCGGCAGTTCCTGCAACGGCCTATCCCGAAAAGTTGGCGCGTGCCTCTTGCCAACACCTACTTGCGCCGCCTCGATCTCGATGCCATCGGCTTGAGAGATGGTCGGCTGAACGATAGGTGTATGATCGCCGAGGTCGATCCTCTGAAAGGAGGTGCGAGGCTCTACAGAATGCCGGGGCAGCCTAGTCATGATAAATTCCTTCTGACCTGCGAAGGTGAAACTCTAGTAGGGGAGGGCAGCAAGCCGGCCATTCCGGCTCAGCAGCACGCGTCCCTCCTCGATCCGATCGACGGTCCATCCATTATTCAACAGCGCGCCCATGAAGTACTTTTGGTCGCCAATGACGAGATAAGGATCCGTTCCGCGCCATACGGCCTGAACGGCAATTGAGGAGGGCATCTTCTCTTCCTTGACCGCTACTGTGTTGAGGAGCGTATAAGCGCCACTACTATGGTGATCGAACCGTTGCTGGACGTCCTGCCATTTTGCAACAGAGGCGGGCGTAATGGTGCCGTGAACGGTGACAACATCCGGCCCAGAACCGACTTTGATGTTGAGAAGACCCGCTCTATCAACTTCCTCTTGCAGCCGTTCGGCAGCTGCATCGGTCGTTAGAGCATCAGGAGCGCTGAGCGCCGGTTTGGGCGCAACTTCTACGGCCGGGGGCGAATCGGTGCTGAGGACCGCAGCGGTGTCAGCGTGGACGAAAAGAGTTGAGACTGTGCCGATCGTCACAGAGCTTATGAGGACAATCGCAAGTGCGGCAATCGATACACGCCAGCCGTCGAGAGAGCCAGCTTGTTTGGAGCCCTCTATCGACCAGCGAATGGACATTGCGCCCGCATGAATAACGGCTGGGAGGGCAACAACAACGCGCTCGTTTGAGGAAATTGTCTCGTGACCTTCGACGCGGATTTGACTGGCTAGGGCCTCGATCTGAATCGAATCGCAATGTGGGGTGATGCGAAGGTGTTGCCGTTCGAGACCTTGTTCGATGAAGACGAAATCGGCATCGAAGCCACTGCCAATAAGGCTCGATCCAGGCCCTGCCTTGCCGGTCAGCCCGGAATAAAGTCCCGATAGCACTTCGAAATGCAGGCTGTCCGGTTCATGCACAATCGGTCTCCTTAACAGCGAGAGCAGCCGTACGGCGATACCGTACGGCTGATTTCGAGTTCGCTGACAATTCACACCCGAAAAGTGGGGCGACGATGTCGTCCAACTTGTCCGTTACTGCACCCGCTCATCAGCCGCCTTCTTGATCGTCGAAAGCGACGTTGTAAGCGTGCGAAGCTGAACATCCCTCTCGGCCGCCTGGGTGCTAACGGCAGTCAGAGCGGCGAGTTGCTTGTCGAACGCTGCCTGCGCCGCGACCTGAGTCATCGCGTCAGCTCCTCCAGCGAGAGCCGCACCAGCCGCGCCGCCTGCGGTCGAGGTGTTAGTCGCACTTGTCTTGCCAGTCATACTATTTCTCCTATTTTTCGATATTGCCGCTTTAGCGGCTCCTATATCCTGACGCCGTAAGTCCAACATCAGGAATCCTGCTCTGTCTCCGCGATGGCTTCGTCGAAGCTCGCTGACGCACTATTTACAAGTTGGAGACCGACGGACCCGAGAGCAGCTGTGAACGCTTGCTGCAAACGCGCATCTTGCGAGTTATCGTCCGGACTGGACGCGCCATTTGCAGGGCTGGTTGTACCAGACGATCGACCATCATCATGCGCACGTGGCGCACCATCATTCTCATGCGTGCCGGGCATGTGCGAGTTGTTTTTGTCGCCGCGGGCCGCACGGAGATTGGTATCAACGTGCACAGCGGCGCTTGACGGAATGCGCATCGCGTTCTCCTATCTTAATTTCGATCATGCCGATGAAGCCAATCTCCACATCGTCATTGTGCCAGCAGTAGCTTTCGATAACCTGACGAGACTTGGAGAATGCAATAAGTCGATGGAAATTCGTCTCCTTGGGTGCTCCGTATCAGCAATCGTATCTGAGCAGTGCCCTGGCGGACACTCGGGCCAGATGACTTGTGAAGGAAAGCCATGCTTTCCGGGTAGCGATCGATCCCGCGCTCTGTTTCTTCATAAGGTAGAGCTTCAACGAGCGGACTCGCAGCACCGGGACCGAAGAAGCCAACGTGCTGAGACCGAGGCGCTGGAATAGCTCGCCTGCGACACGTCACTTCTTTGGCGATTGCTTCTCCTCGGGCGGCGGTGATGCCTCGATCCCAGGTATTCAGTGCTCAGACGAGCCGGCCGCGAACAGCGATCCCTCAGTCCTGCTATGCCTTAGGGCGATGCGGTCAATCCCACTTCGCGGCGCGGGCGGACGCCTACGCCTCGCGCGGCGGCGCTCGGCGTCTCCCAGCTCTGCACTAGCGGCCTAATGTGCCCTCGGCTCACATTTGTAAGCCTGCCATTCTCGTCGATGTCGATCCCGCTTTCTCGTGGGAGATAAAGCGTCGATAACTTCGGCCTGTCCGATTGGAGCCAGATGTCGGCCTATGCAACTTTCGCAGCCGCGAAATGAAACTGAGGCTGATCGTGTATCGGACCTTCTGCCCACATCGTGGGCCGAAGTTCGACACGACAAAGTGTCTGCGTGCGGGCGGCGGGTTCGAACGTGCAGGCAAAGCTTGCGGGACCTACTGATCGGTAGGTGGTGGCCGGCCAATCGGAGGGCCCACAAGTGCGCATAGCTTACAGCACGGTCTGAGGCGGCGCGTCGTTCCAACTAGCTGTTGGCGCCCACAGCTTGCATGCGCTCGGACTCAATCCGTTCCTCTAGCTGGTTCAAGTAATTTTCCGCGTGGGACTGTGCGATCGAAACCGGCAGATTGATGCCAGCCGTCGCGGCTTCTTGAATTGCCTGCTTCATTAAGCCTTCGCGCATGGCTAGCTTGACCTCGGGGCCGCCGAGGCAGCCCACCGCCTGCGACGCAAGACTGATGCCCGCTTCTTCCAACGCTAGCTTGATGTTGCCACCGGTAATGGCAGTGTGAAGAAGAGTTGCTGCTTGCGCCTCGCTCTCGAGCACCATTGACGCGAGATCGGCCAATTCGCCAAGGCCTGGAATAAAGCCGAGTAAACCAACTCCGGTTGCAGCCCAGTCGAGCGCCTTCGGGACGACCTTGAGCACGTCGTCAACAACATGCATGAAAGCGCCGCCATTTTTCTTGGGAGACTTGATCTCGGGCTGATCAGCGACGCCCATCATCATGTCCGCGGCAGCAGACTGCTCGCCGGCCGTTTGGGCGACATGCGTCTTCAATTGATGCGCGGTGCGGTTCGCAGTCGACATGTTGTCGAAGAAGTGAGTGAAGTCGTTATTGCTGATATTGCCGGAATCGACCGTATGGCCTCCGCCGAAGTCGAAGAACTGATGGTGGGCCTTGTAGCCTGTGATCGAATTATTCATCAACCCGAACAACAGGGGATCCGAGAGCAGCTGGGAGGCAGCCTTTCGCATGTCGGGGGTTAGACTGTTGTCATCGGCCATGCTCGCTAGCTTGTCCTGAGTCAGGTCGCCCTTCCCGAAAAAAGCGCCCTGATTCGTTTTGATCGTGTCCAGCGTATCCAGCTCGGTTTGCGCGAGATTCATCGATGATGACGCAACCTGCAGGAAGTCCTCTTTGTGGACCTTATCTATCGAGCCACCGTACAACTGTTTCCATTCATCAGGGTAGCTGAGAAAGTATCTCGCGGCCGCGAGAACCTGCGGCGGGCTTTTTCCGGCTTTTGCCTCGCCATCGACAATCTTCTTAAAATCGGCGAGGCTGAGGTTCTTGGGCAGACTGTCGGAATACCGATAGAGCTCGCGCAATGCATCACTCTCGGTCATAATTGACGGCTGGCCGTCTCCGGTGCCGTCGGATGGAATGTAGTTTTGTTGGTAGCTGTGCGCCTGCTGTTCTTGGAATGTGGCAACCTGTGCGTGATGGTAGGAAAAGCCCGAGAGATCACCTGCCTTGATCTTCCCGCCGCAGTGGCCGTCGCCTTGCGAGCCTATTGCATAGAAGAGCTCAGGATCCTGCTGCAATGCCCCGATCGCCGTCTTCAGATCCGGCGGCGTGGAGGGATCGTTGGCCAAATCTGAAAGGGACTCCCAATCGAGCGGGCATTTGTCTTTGTGACGGTTCAGCACCGACACAATCTGCAACTCGGCGTTGGTCAAGGTGCCGCCGTTCCATGTGATCCTTGAGCTGGGTACAGGCGCCGTTGCAACACTGGCGCTCGCACCAGAGGACGACTCCGTGGTCTGCGCAGGTGCGTCCAATGCATCGGTGAGAGTCGGAGGCAGGATATGCAGTGCCTCCTGCACGAGCTCCTCCGTCAGTTGCTTGTCGGAATCTGGCGGCTCCGAATGATCGCCTATCGCGTCCTTCAAGGAGTAGCTGGCCAGCACCGCCTCGAAGCTTGAATGCTCCGGCAGCGACGAGAGCCCCGGAGCAAGCCCGGACAAAGCCGCGGTTGGATTGGCATTTAGCAATAGGTTGTTCACTGATATACATCCTTTGGTGTGAGATTGCGCCACAAGTTGATCATGTGGCGCAGCCGAGCGCGTGACACAACGAGCAAGAAGCAATGCTACGCGGAGCTCAACGGCTCCTGTCAGGTGCGTCCGGTTGCTCAGTGCGTCCCAGCGCTCAGTTCCGCAACAAATCTATCGGCGCATCGCCGGCTAGATTTTCACGCTCCTGTGGTACAAGGGATTAGCTGTCGAGAAGCTGACGGTCCGCAAGAACTCGGGATGAGTCATGAAAGACGCCCTTCCGAAAGCTCTAGTGCATTCTCAAGATATGTCTGGCGCTAGCTTCTTGCGTTCGACCGCGTTCCAATTAACTACTCGGGTCCGCCTCGGCTTCGTGCGTCCGTGGCCTGACCTGACGTCGATCGCGATGCTCCGCGGAATCCCGGTCCAGCCAGTCGCACTCAAGCTGGCAGCATTGCCTCTCGAAAACCGATAGAGCACACACAGACTCCGCGTTGGGTTGCTGTAAGCCACTCGCTGCATCAACTCATCTCCGGGCTGGACCAGGAACCGCGCTGTGTTAATGCGATGCCTCGGGCAAAAGAGGGCTCTCCAGTCGTCCATCACGAAAGACCATGCTCGACGACCCCCGAAACAACATCAAAACTGATTGCTGCGGCGGCTTTTCGACAATCGTAGGGTTTCGCGGCGCCTGTGCCTCCGCCAGCAGGCTTTTGAGCGTTTGGTCCACAAGCGCGATAAACCGAGGCGGACCAGAAACGAAGACTGGGCCATCTCCTGCTGCAGGTCTCACAAAATAGCGCTCATCGGAGATGTTGAGAGCATCGAGTGCGGCCTTGAATGCTTCGAAGGTGATTGGAGTCAGGACGAGCAAGCGGCTTTGCGCCTCGTGCGCATCAGATACATAAAGCACCAGTCCATCGTAGTACCATTGAAGATTGTAGAGCCTGCTTAAGCGTTCGAGGAATTCTCGCGGCGCGAGATCCGGCATTCGCCCGCGAATCCGCCCCTTTACCTCGGTGCTCACATTGATTCGGATATTTAAATTGTTGCCAAACTCCTGCAGTGCGGCAGCAAGGTCCTGGTCCAGAACCGTGTAGCTATAAGGCGTCGATGGCAGCGGCAGGGGAGCGCCGAGCGCTCTAACGAGCCCCAGGAGAATAAAAGCTCCGACATATAAGAGGTTCTTCAAGATGTGCAGCCTCCTGGCTCTGATGAGCACTCCTAGTATTCTTCCGCTAGCGAACAAGCACCGAAATTCGTCACAAAGGTGGAGGCCGAGAATTCGTCCCAAATGCGAGGCCACGCGTGATCTTTAGATGACGGTGCTCCTGATACTCGTCAGCTTCTGGTCAGCTCGCTTCGCTAGGGGTGCTGGGCCGTTCACGGTGTCGAACGGCTAATCTCATGACGTGAGAGCAACGATGTCGTCCATGATGCTTGGCGTTACGCCGATATCCGCCAGTCCGCTCGAATGTCTATCCGAGGCTTGTTCATCGACGCGGGCTCAGTTTCACGAGAGTCTCGCGCAGGTGGGTTCAAATCGAGATGCCGCCTCTTCGATGATCGATAGGGCGTTGGCTCCGCCAGTGTCGGAGGCTCAGCGTGCAGCCACGCAGGTAAGCCCCCTTGGCGATCGCATCCTTCGAAATCTTGCTGCAATGCATCGAGGCATAGCATTTCCTTCGGCGGTCGGCGGTGAGCCGACTCCTGCGAATAGCCTCCAGCTTGGACCGGCAGCGCAGCCCATCTTGCGCTCGCACGAATTCGAGGTGCACCCGGTCGGAAACCTGGAAGGTGCAGACCATTTCGAATCGACATTGGCGAATCTGCGGGATGTTTACAATAGCGTCACCCTGGTTTCGCTCATCTCCAAGTGCACTGGCGCTGCCAGCTCGTCTCTGAACAAGCTGCTCTCGGCAGGCTGACAGACGTTGATGAGCGGTTTCCCGCATAGAAAGATCGGTCGCCGCGCGAGCGCGGGAAGGCGGTTTCGCATTCTTATGGCGTTGCCGATTTTTCTCTCCCTGGCCGGTTGCAAGGTAGATGTCTATACCAAGGTGCAAGAGCGTGAAGCCAACGAAATGCTTGCGCTTCTCCTCAGAAAGGGTGTCGATGCCGTCCGCATTGTCGCCAAGGATGGGACCAGCGTGATTCAGGTGGAAGAAAAGCAGCTAGCCTTCTCCATCGACCTGCTGAATGGCGAGGGCTTGCCGCGCCAGACTTTCAAGAACCTCGGGGAGGTTTTCAAGGGATCTGGTCTTGTTGCCTCTCCGGTTGAAGAGCGCGCCCGGTACGTTTACGCTCTAAGTGAAGAGTTGTCGCGCACGATCAACGATATCGATGGGGTACTCTCCGCCCGTGTCCATGTTGTTCTGCCGAAGAATGACCTTTTGCGACAGGATGCAACCCCGTCCTCGGCGTCGGTTTTCATCCGACATGGCTCCAATGTGAGGCTCTCAGCCTTGCTACCGCAGATCAAGATGCTCGTCGCCAACAGTATCGAAGGGCTATCATATGACAAGGTAGCGGTCGTGTTCGTGCCGGTTGAGCGGGCTCAGCATGAGCTGTCGTCAGCGTCAGCAGCTGCTTCGGCTCAACCGGCCAAGTTCATGTCGCCCCCCTTGTTTGCGATCGGGGTCGGAGGTGCGGGTGCTGCGCTGGGCGTTCTATCTTACATGTTGCTGAGCACACGGATGCGCCAGTTCGGTCGATCATCGCGGAAAGTTGGAAATCTCGGCGGATCTTCGACCATGTACCCGCGGCCCAAGCCGTCGGCAAAGAATTGAGCTCTGATGCAAAATAGACGGAATGCAGTATGGGTATCGATGCCATCCAACGAGCCAAATCATTCACCTCATCCGCATTCCGATCGCCTGCGCGAACTTGCTGCGGTGATGCATCCGAGCCGTTTTGCCGCCCGTCTTGATGCGCTGCTGTCAACGCCCACGGTGCTGCGGTTGCAGAGGAGTGTCAGGCTTCAGGAGAGACTGGCCGAATTGGCGGTAGGCAATGAAGGCGCCTGGAACGGAAGTAACTGGGGCAGGGACGTTCTGCTCGGCCATGATCCGCATCGCGCCGCCCTGCTCGCTGGCAGCGTTTGGCATGCCCGTTCATTGCTGAAGCTGGTGTCAAGGCGTGATCTGGAAACTCTGATCGGAAATGTCGGTGCGGAAGCACATGCTTTCGGTATACGAAACTTGTCCAGCGCAGTCGCAACTACAACGATTCTCGATCCGGAACGACTTTCGCAAGGAATAGAACACGACGGATATGCCTCTCTTGGTGCTTGGCTCGATGAAGCTTCAGAGCTTGACCGTAAGCGCGTTCTTCTCCGCTTACCTGTGGGGACGGCCGCGGAAGCGCCAGCCACCGAACACCACAGGGCGGCAGGCCAATTGCTGTCTTTGGTGATGACCCATCTGGCCACGGGGGCACCAACGGCATGACCGACAACGATCATGCATTGCCAGCAGACCCGCAGATTCGTCCGGTCGGCCCGCTTATACCAGCCGCGGAACTTGGGATCTGGTCCGAAGCGCTAAAGACCCGGGCGCTAGCGGAGCGGTATCTGCTCCAGGTTCGCAGCTGGGCAAGAAAAGCCTATGAGCGCGAGCAGGCGCGCGGCCACTCCGAGGGTCTGAAGACAGGTTCGGACGAAATGGCGCAGCTGGTTTCCCGGGCTACTTGCGAGCTGGCACGCCGAAAAGCTGTTCTGGAACATGAGTTGCCGCAGCTCGTCCTCGATATCTTGGACGACGTCCTGGGCTCCTTCGATCCCGGCGAGATTTTGGTGAGGACGGTTCGTCATGCGATCGATCGAACATATGGCAGTGCGGAAGTGCGTCTTCATGTGTCGCCTGTGAAAGCCGATGCACTGATCCGCGAGTTCGCAGCGTTCGACGGAAGGAATGGTCGGCCGAAACTTACAATTGACCCGGACCCGGCTCTGACGCCGGATCAGTGCGTTTTGTGGAGCGAATTTGGCAATGTCGATCTAGGGCTTGCCGCGCAGCTGCGTATCTTACGTGTTGGCCTTGCCCCGTCTTCTCAGGAACGCGAGCCGTGACCACGCTACGACGATCCTATGACGATGGGCTGGTCGAAGCGGCTGTGCGCGCCGAGTTGTCATCTGTGAAATCTACAGCAAAGCAGATCGATACGCGCGCGGTGCGCGGACGGATCACACGAGCGGTCGGCACATTGCTTCATGCCGTATTGCCAGGGGCACGTGTTGGGGAACTTTGTGTGTTGCAGGATCATGGCACTGGATGGTCACTTGAGGCCGAGGTCATCGGTCTGCTGCCGAACGGGGTGTTGCTGACGCCTATCGGCGAAACGATAGGCCTGTCTAACCGCGCGGAAGTGGTTCCGACCGGGCGAATGCGTGAAGTTTCAGTTGGACCCGATTTGCTTGGCCGCGTGATTGACAGTGCCGGCCGTCCGCTCGACGGCAAGGGGCCAATAAAGGCGGCCCACACTCGCCCGCTCCGCGGCAGGGCGCCCAATCCAATGAGGCGGCGTGGCATCGAGCGGCCGTTTCCGCTCGGCGTTCGCGTGCTGGATGGACTGCTGACGTGCGGCGAAGGCCAGCGGATCGGAATCTATGGAGATGCAGGTTGCGGCAAGTCGACCTTGATGTCGCAAATTGTAAGGGGCGCGGCCGCCGACGTGACCGTCGTTGCGCTTGTGGGAGAGCGTGGACGTGAGGTACGTGAATTCATCGAGCGTCATATCGGAGAGGCTCTCGATCGTACGATTGTGGTCGTTGAGACCTCCGACCGCTCGGCAATGGAGCGGGTGCAATGCGCTCATATGGCGACTGCACTCGCGGAGTACTTTCGTGATCAAGGGCTGCGCGTCGTACTGATCATGGATTCATTGACGCGCTTTAGCCGCGCAATGCGCGAAATAGGCCTTGCCGCAGGAGAACCTCCCACGCGGCGCGGATTTCCTCCCTCCGTGTTTGCGCTTCTGCCGAGTCTATTGGAGCGTGCCGGTATGGGCGAGCACGGCTCGATCACGGCGTTCTATACCGTGCTTGTCGAAGGTGATGGCACGGGCGATCCAATCGCCGAAGAATCGCGCGGTATTCTCGATGGTCATATCATTCTTTCACGCGCGCTCGCGTCGCGTGAACATTTTCCCGCCATCGACGTGCTGTCGAGCCGAAGTCGCGTTATGGATGCGGTCGTCTCTAGGTCACATCGAAAGGCGGCATCCTTCTTCCGCGAACTGCTCTCGCGCTACAATGAGGCGGAGTTCTTGATCAAAGTCGGTGAATACAAGCCGGGCAGCGATCCGCTAACTGACCGGGCAATCGCCTCAATTGAGCAGTTGCGGAAATTCGTGTGCCAGGGCCAGGACGAGCCTTCCAATTTTGAGGAGACCGTGACATGGATGTCGCGTCTGACGGCCTGAAACCGGTCGAAGCGTCGAAATTACGGCTCGTAAAGGACATAAGAGAGCGAAGCGTGCTTCGTGAGCTGTCCAATATCGAAGCCAAGCGCCGCATTGCGTTTGAAGCGGTGGAGCGAGCTTCCAGCGATCTTGCAACCGTCGAGAAACACCGCGCAAGCGTCGAAGATCAACTCTACCAGGAAATGGCATCTCTCAGTGCGATGTCCGGCACGGAACTCGACCGTCGCTGCCATCTGGTCATTGGACGGCTCACCGCCGAGATCGCATCGAGGCGGGAGGCGCTTGAGCAGGCGCGCATCGCTCAAGAGCAAGTACAGACGGCGGTTGTTGAGGCCCGGGCTCTCTGGGCCAAGCGTGCGGCGGCGAGCCACAAATGGCGACAGATCGAGCGCGATGTTGAGCGCACGACCGATTCTCGTCTGGAGTTCGCAGCCGAAATCGAGACGGACGATGATCAGTTGCTCCCGTATCAGGGTGCTTCGCATAGCCAAGGGGTAGGCGGTTCAATTTGATGGCTGGCTCTCTGGCACGACCGTGTGGTCGTGTAGAAATCAATTCGCTAGATACTCCGGGTGGACTCGCAGAGTTCGAGCCCTCTCTACTCCTGTCCCACGGTGTCGTCTTGTGGCTCAATGAGATCGCCGCGCCGCGCATCGTTCTGCGGAGCCGCCTTGGCGAAAAGCCGCTATCCATCCGTATGAACCGGCTTGTGTGGCAGGCGGAGCCGTCTGCCCTGGCCATGCTTGATTGCGTATTTCGCGTCGGAGGTGAAACGGCTGTATTGTCCTTGCCCCGCCCGCTTGTGGAGACACTGATTTCGACGGTGCAGCCTGGCCTCACTTTACCTTCCGAGCCTACCCGTTCGCTCCTTCTCGAACTTGCGCTCGAATCCTTGCTCTGTCCACTGGAAGCGCTGCTAGCGGGGGATCTGCAACTTGCCCGCATCGACGAAGCAAGCGCGCACGGCCCTTATCTGGAACTCGAGATCGCCCACGGGCCGCTCGCGGCCAAGGCTCGCCTATTCCTATTCCCGTCCCTGGACGGTCCGGTTCCGTCCGCGTTCCGAATCTTAGGCGAGCTGGTCCGCCAATTGCCGCGCGAGACGCGCGTGCTTTCTCCGGAATTGCCTGTCGTTATTGCAACGGAGATTGGCTCGCTGCGCGTGTCCATCGCACTGATTCGTCAAGCACAGGCGGGCGACGCACTGTTGCCGGACGTCATTCCCCTTGCCGGCGGCGAGGTCATCCTCACAGCGGACAGGTTATGGGCTCCGGCACAGGTCACCGGTGACACACTGGTCCTGCGGGGGCCGTTCCGCCTGCAACCCCACCCTCTAAAGCGGGCACATATGATGACAAAACGCCAAGCGCAGCAACTGATCCCTCCCTCAGAAGCCGACATCGACAGTGTTGAGATCACGCTTGTGTTCGAATGCGGCCGCTGGTCTATCCCGTTGGGCACGTTGAGAAGCATCAACGAAGGGCATGTGTTCGAACTTGGTCGCCGCTTTGACAGCCCGGTCGACATTCTTGCCAATGGCCAATTGATCGGCTGCGGCGACGTCGTTCGGGTCGGTGAAGAACTGGCCATCAGGTTGCGTGGCAGGCTGGCGGTCAATGATTGACTTTCCACCAAGTATCGTTGCGCTTCTTGCGGTCACGGTGGGCCTCGGCCTTCTGGCTTTGGCAGTCGTCACAACAACGGCGTTCATAAAGGTTTCCGTCGTTCTCTTCCTGGTTCGCAACGCGCTCGGCACCCAATCCATACCCCCGAACATCGTTCTATATGGCGCTGCATTGATCCTCACCGTATTCATTAGCGCGCCAGTGTTTGAGCAGACCTACAACCGCGTCACCGAGCGGCAACTTCGCTACGAAACGCTCGATGACTGGGTGACCGCCGCTAAGGAAGGCAGCGAACCACTACGCGCTCATCTGAAGAAATTCACCAACGAGGAGCAGCGTACATTCTTCCTGTCGTCGACAGAACGGGTCTGGTCTGAGGAGATGCGCGGCAACGTTACGGCTAATGATTTTGCTATTCTTGTACCCTCGTTTCTGATCTCGGAGTTAAAGCGTGCGTTTGAAATCGGCTTCCTTCTTTATCTTCCATTCATCACGATCGATCTGATTGTAACGACGATCTTGATGGCCATGGGCATGTCCATGGTCTCACCAACACTAATATCTGTTCCTTTCAAGCTCTTTCTATTCGTCACGATCGATGGCTGGTCGCTGCTCATGCACGGATTAGTTTTAAGTTACGCAACGCCAGGAGGTTAAGGTGGACGAAGCCAACATACTCACTCACCTCAGCCGATCGCTTGTCCTATTCATGATCTGGGTTCTGCCACCGCTCCTCTCAGCCCTCGTGGCCGGACTTGGCGTTGGCATCATCCAGGCGGCAACGCAGGTCCAGGATCAAACCTTACCGCTCACCGTGAAGCTCGCCGTCGTCGTCGCCGTGCTAGTTCTATTTTCTCCAGTGCTGAGCGCCCCGCTTATTGAACAAGCCCAGCATATTTTCGCTGAGTTCCCCACTCTTACAGCGAAGTATTAGCGAGTGGAAGGCAGGGCAAAGTCTCTGCGATAGTACCGCCATCTGCCGTCTATGGGGGCGAACCCAGCCGATTATTTGCGGCATTCTCGACTTCTAACATCAGGGCAGGGCGAGCGGGGCCTGTTCCATTGGCCGAAGCAAGCGACTAGCAGATCTCAAATGCATGGTTTGTCACCCACCGAGACGCAAACACTGATCCAGACTGCTATGGACTTCGTTGTTGCGGCCGGCCTAGGTGCAGCCCGCACTCTAGGCATCACCTTAGTGCTTCCCGTATTTACGCGACTGCACATTAGCGGGATGATCCGCGGTAGCTTGGCGCTCGTGATCGGACTGCCATGCTTGGTGCATATCAAGGATGGCCTGCAGACGCTAGATCCAGGCACCCGTACGATCGTCGTCGCGTTCATTGGTCTCAAGGAGATATTCATCGGCCTGCTGATCGGCATCTTGCTCGGTATACCACTATGGAGCATCCAAGCGGTTGGTGAGATCATAGATACCCAGCGAGGTGTTTCGAGCCAGGTGGACGATCCTGCGACCCACAGCCAAGTCTCGGCGACAGGTCTTTTTCTCGGGACCGCTGCGGTTACGATTTTCGTTGTGTCTGGAGGTCTGCAGACGATGGTCAGATGCCTCTATGAGAGTTATCTGATCTGGCCCATATATCAGCTACTTCCTACGCTGACGCTGCAAGGGGCAACGGAATTTGTAGCGCTCCTCGACCATATCATGCATACGACCCTGCTGGTTTCTGGGCCTGTCACGGCCCTACTGCTCCTGATCGAGATATCCCTTATGTTGCTCGGGCGCTTTGCGCCACAAATCAAGCTCAACGATCACTGCCTAACCATCAAGAATGTCGCTTTTGGCATCATCATGATCAGTTACACCGTCTATCTCATCGAATACATGGGCGCGGAGATCATCCAGTTCAACGGCGTGCTGGAGTGGCTTGCGAAGTTATGAACGGCGCGAGCGAAGAGAAGAACCTTCCACCAACCCCCAAGAAGCTACGGGACGCGCGTAAGAAAGGACAGAGTCCGCGCAGCGCCGACTTTGTCACCGGCGTCAGCGTTTGCGCAGGTTTCGGCTGCCTATACGTTAGAGCGGGCCAGATTGAAAACGGCTGGCAACAAGCGTTGCGGCTAGTCAATAAGCTGCAGGCGCAGCCCTTCGATAGCGCGGTCCGGCAGGCGCTGGTCGGATTGATCGAAATTTCTATTGCGGCAGTTGCCCCAATCATCGGAGCGGTGGTGATTGCGGCTATCTTGGCCAGTGTCCTGGCTAGCGGCGGGCCGACATTTTCTATGGAGCCGTTGCAACCAGGCCTTGAGAAGTTGGATCCCGTCAAAGGGCTGAAAAAGATTATCTCTCAGCGATCACTTGTGGAGCTCGGCAAGTCACTAATCAAAGTATTGCTTCTCGGTGGAACCCTTCTTCTTGTTGTGGCCGCAAGTTGGAAAGCGCTTGTGTACTTGCCCGTCTGCGGTTTGGCGTGCTTCGGGTTTGTCTTTAACCGGCTCAAAGTTCTGATCGAGATTACGTCCGGCGCTTTTCTGATCGGCGGTTTGATTGATCTACTACTTCAGCGCTGGCTGTTCTTGCGCGATATGCGCATGACGCAGAGCGAAGCGAAGCGCGAGTCCAAGGAACAGGAGGGCAATCCTCACATCAAGAATGAACACCGTCGGCACCGGCGCGAGTCGGCGAACGAGTCGCCGCTCGGTATCCATCGGGCCACATTGATCCTGACCGGCCCCGCAATGTTGATTGGGCTGCGCTATGTTCGTGGTGAAACTGGTGTTCCGGTCTTGGTCTGTCGCGGTGAGGGCGAACTTGCTTCACGTTTGCTTGGTCAGGCGCGGGCACTGCATCTCAGCATTGTCCTGGACGATATGTTGACGCGTCAGCTGATCCAAAAGGCAGCATTGGGGAAGGGCGTTCCGATCGACTGCTTCGAGAGGGTTGCAAAAGCGCTCTTTGCCGCAGGCCTGGTCTAGCTCCGCGCGCGCGCCCCAAATTGCACAACCTGATCTGCAGACCGCGCGATCACGAAGGAAAGCGAACATTGTTTGTAGGATCGTCTGCTTATCGCTGACCGACTGACCAGAATATCAGCCAACATAGCGCCGTATGCTGCTTAGAATTGATGAGGTGCTCATGAACTTCCGATAGAACTCAGTTCTGAGTTCCATGTTCCAAGTTGCCGTGGTCAGTCGGCGTGATGGTCCTGCGGGCCGGAGAGGGAAGCACCGCACGATCGCCACTGGTTGGCACGACAGCTTCATTGCCCAGCAAGTCGCCGGGATCGTTGACCATGACTCCCAGGTTGTTCTGGATGGAGCAGCCAAGCGTTGGATTGAAAGAATTGTCGTCTACCGAAGGGCCAACGATCGAAAGCGGTGGACAGATGGCAGGATGTACTTCGTAGATAGTCGCCTCGATCTTTACCCCGAAATGGGCGGGCAGACTGATGGCGGAATCGGAGAGGCGGATATTCCAGGGGGTAACACCCATCGCGCGGGCATCATGGGCCACTTGCGCAATCAGCCTGGGTGAGCCCGTGACATCGAGATGGAGTGCATCCCACCGACCGCGACTGGCGCTCGCAATGAAGTCCCGCAGACGAGATCTCTCGACGCGACGAACGCCCTGTAGCAGCAAGACGCTTGTCTTCTGCTCTATCCGGATCGTTCGTTCAGCGCGCCCAGAATAGATCGCAGAACCGTTTGTGCATCCACCTACGCTCGCCGAAATAGCGATCAAGCAATACAGATGTCGCAAGCTCATACGCTGTCCTTATTCGATGATAAAGTTGGCGCCGCCGCTAGCGCTTGGTTGTGCCTTGGGAGCATCACGGTCTCGCGGCGAACTTGCCAACGTGTTTGTTAAAGTGCGCCCGGCATCCGAGGGTGGTCCGATGCGGTCAGTGGGCGCGCTCATCTTGCCAGGAGTCGATCCTGGTCGCACGATGTAGGGCGTGACAATAATTACCAGCTCCGTCTCGTCCTTCTGAAATGAGGAAGAACGAAACAGCGCACCCAGGATCGGCACATCGCTCAACCAAGGAAAACGGCCAATGTCGGTGCTGAAATTGCGCCGGATAAGCCCTCCGATTGCAAAGCTTTGACCGCTGGCAAGCTCGACGACCGTACTGGCACGCCGCGTGGAAAGACCGGGTATAGACGTTCCATTGACGCTGACTTCGCCTACTTTCGACAGCTCGCTGACCTCAGGCTTCACGTGAAGATTGATCTGGTTGTTGCTGAGAACCGTCGGGACGAACTCTAGGCTAATCCCAAATTGACGGAATTGGACTGAGACCTGCCGATTGTCCTGCATGACCGGAATCGGAAATTCGCCGCCTGCCAGGAAACTTGCTGATTCGCCGGACATGGCGGTAAGGTTCGGTTCAGCCAGTACATACGCGAGGTTCTCGTTAGCGAGTACGTCTAGAACAGCACTGACGTTCGCACCGCCAATGCCGTATCCGACGCTTGCCGAGCCGGCTCCACGGGTGGCGCTTGCACCACCAGCTTTGCCACTTTTAAAGCCGAAAACGAAAGGGCCCGTTTGACCCGAGGCGGAGAGGTTAATGCCAAGCTCCTTCATGGCGGTGCGCGAAACCTCGGCGACTCGCACGCTAAGATTGACCTGGAGTGAACCGGCCACCTGGATCTTGTTGACGACCAGCGCATCCGCACCGAGAAACTGCTCCGTGATCTTCTTGGCGCTGTCGACGAGATCGGGATTTGGTGCTGTTCCGCTAAGAATCGCGCCGCGCGGCGTATAGCTAACTTGGATCGGATAGTCCCCGAGCTGCGCCTTCAGCGCGGCACGCAGATCCTCTATAGGTTGGGTGACGACAACGCGAAGCTCGGCTAGCGCCTCGCCATTATCGTTCAAAGCGAACAAGCTGGTCCGCCCCGAGTGTTTTCCAAACACGAAGATGGTCGTGTTCGACGGCGCCTGATAGTCCGCGATCGTCGGGTCGGCAACAAAGATGCTCGCAGCTGGAGCTGGGAGATGAATTGTTTTGCCCTGCGAGGAGGAAAGAGTCAGAGTTCCCTGAAGGCTATCAGCAGTCGCGCGTGGAGTCCCCACAGTACCAACCCGCTTTACCTGAGCCGTGGCGGCAAAGGGAGAAAGTAGAGCGACCATGCATAGCGCACAAACAATGCAGGGAGGAGCGGCAGATGTGACGGCGCTCGGCCCTCCGCGGCTGCCATGATGAGTGTTAGGAGCGAACTTCAAGGGAGCCTTCGCTTTCAGGTTCAATCGATTGCGCAGCGGGCACCTGCGCCAGTTCAAGTGCATAACCGACGCCGCGCACCGTTGTGATCCGTGGCGTCGCGGCGGACCGGCTCAAATGTGTGCGTAAGCGGTAGATCCCAACTTCTAGGGCGTTGGTCGAGACCTCGTCGTCGAACGCATAGAGGCTCTCCTCCAGTGACGCTCGTGATACGGTGCGGCCAGCGCGGCTGAGCAAATGTTCAAGAATGCAAAGTTCGCGCCGGGCGATCCTTAATTGCCGATCATCAATTGAAACTTGCCGGCCGATAGAATCGAAATGTAGATTTCCGAACGTAAGAACGGGCGCTGTCATTTGCGGCGATCGTCGCAAAATGGCTCGCATACGAGCGACGAGTTCATCGATAGATATTGGCTTGGGCAGGAAATCGTCTGCGCCGCCGTTGAAGATCGCGATTCGTCTGCCCAGATCGTTCAACTTGCTCACTATTATGGCGGGAATCGAACATCCCTCGCGTCTCAACTGCTTCAGCCAGTCCAAGCCATCTCCATCGGGCAAAACCAGTTCGAGCAAGACAATTTGATAGCTGGCGCAAGCAAGGGCAGTCTCCGCCTCGTCAAGAATGCGGACGACATCCACGGCAAAACCGCAAACCAACAGCGCTTCCTTTACAGCGCGCGCAAAATCCGCATCACGATCAACCACGAGAATTCGCATTCTATCGCCCTTCGCACATCTGTCCCAAAAGCCGAGCGCATTACGGCCGTAAATGAGGTCTGGCCGATCTCAAGAGCTCGCCTTTCGTCTGACCGTCCGAAGCCCGGACCAATGGCGGAGGTCATGGTCGCACCGACGAGTGTCACCCGAGCTTGCTCAGCCTGTTGGCGACTGCGGCGTCTCGCCCGGGGTCGCACACATTGTCGGCGACGCTCAAGATGCCCTTCCGGCTGGAAGAGCGCCTGGATCGTTTCTGGACATCGAGGGCCATAGCAGAACGCTGGCGCATCCGTATGCCCGCAGTTGCGCGGTCATTGACCTGCTGAGGACATTACCGATACTGCCGCTCTCCGAGCCTGAAGCAAAAGCGCACGAGATAATGGCGGGATTTCTGCCTGAATAGACACGAGGATTCGGCATTTGAAGCTCCCAAATCAATTGGTTTGCGTCGGTCTTGCTGTGCTCTCGATCTGATGGACCGCCAAGTGACCCCAATGCAAGTTGCCGGAAGGTAGATTGGGCCTCTGAAGGCCAATGAGCCAATACAGACTGGCGACGAACGACCGATCTGGCTCGGACGCGAGGAAGCCTCCCTCCCGACCCGGTGAGATAAACTAGCGAGTTCCAGCAGTCGCTATATTCAGTCATGTCTGACGTCCCCGATGCAGCAGTCAGGCTGTTGTCCAGAAATGTGGCCGCGGAAACAATAGGAAGTGAATCAGTAGTCGATTCGGCCGCATGTTGGCGTCGTCATCCATCTAGTTTGAGCGGTTGCGGCGCGTGCAAATCATCTCTCGGCGCAAACGGCATGGTATCGAAGTTGGGCTAGGCGCGGCAGGGGGCGGACGGAGACAGTCCGCCTTGCTCTCGGTCCGCTCGGAGTTTCCGGTTGCAACCGGGCAGCGGCGAATCGTACGCCCTGTTGCACAAGAGATCTTTCCGACAGGCCCTCGGCAGGAGGGACGCTCGCAAAGGGTCACGCAATCGAGCGGCGCGATGTTATAGCCTTCAGACATTCGCTATTATTGCCTAACTGTCAGCAAGTGTTGAGGCGACCGATGCCGCGACTTGTCGCAAACCCTACACTCTGACGTTAGGTGCGATTCAAGTGGCTTTGACAGTGATTGATCGAATACCAACTCCCTTGCGGGACCACCGAACTGCGACGAGCCAACCCGGGTGAGCCCATCGACTGGCACACGGTGGTCGACCTAGTCAGCTCGTGCTCCAAAACTACGCCCCGCGCACGAGCAATCAGGCAATCTTTCTTTGCGTTTTGGGCAAGCCATTACGTGCTCGACAGTGCGATAGATCGATTCGGCTCAGACGTCGCAGTTAACATCCACACTATAGCCCGTTGGGGTATCCACGTCTTGCTGCCGCCAACTGGTCCTTGAGTTGGCCTGCGACGGACTGACGAACGCTTTGCGCATGATTTTCCTGAATGCTCCAACAGCGATTGCACTATCGGCCTTCAGGGTAAAATCAACAAATCCATTTTTTTATGGACCGCATCCAACTGCCGAATAGATCATGGAGCGGCGCATCGGCGCATGCTGAGGGTCACGAACGAAGCGATCCAAAAACATGAGCCGACTATTTCAAAGACATTTGCGAACCTCGCACATCAGAAGCAACAAATGTAGGTCGGGCTGACCGGTGCTCTGATGTGTTCAAAGCATGCGAAATAGAACTCGAGCGATCGCGATAGAGCTGATCGGGGGCAAGAGGCGACATATTGAGCTTTGTCATCAAGCTCTGATGCGCGGGTTGATAATAGCAGCTTGAACTGTGGCGTCTCATGCATGGCTTCGCCGGGGAGGTCGGTTTCCGGTAATTTCGGCAACATCGGCCGATATCCCCGCTCGTCCTTCGATCGACACGGCCCTAAACAAACTCGAACTCCTTTTCACGATTTTCTTCTGGGTCTGCCCTTCGGCCCGTCCGGACGCGGCAGGCCGGCGATAAAGCCGACGATGAAAGTATCGAGCGGAAGCCGTTCTTGACGAGGCGGGCCCACATCACTGCTCCCTTCCAGCCGATCCAGAAGAACTCCGCCAACCCATCGCAGTCCGCGCCCGCGCCGATCTCGCCGGCATCGCGTGCGAGTTCTTCATCTGCCGCTCTCTTCGGCGATCGGGCTGGTGGGAATTCTCTGCTCGATTGCTTAATTCTCTATGCTGCCGATGCTTGATGCTTAGCGCCATCTCCCTGCGAGTAGCGCCATATGGCAGGAGCGCGATCGCGAGCGCTACCGCTGCATCGCTATTGGCCGGTACTGCATTCAGGAAATCCGCCGGACCGCCACCCGCTTACGTAGCCACTCAACTGCCACAGCGTTCATGCTCGCCCTTGCCAGCGGGTTCGATAAAATGCGCGCCCGCTGGCGATGCGGACAACCCCTGGCGAACGGTGAATTGTCTACGTGGTAGAAGCCGGCTGGGCCGGAGGAACTCCAGCCCAGCCAACTCGACTCAACCACCGCATAGAGTTCAGGTCTAGCGCGTAAGCTTAACGAAGCCTCCTTGTTCTAGCTCGGCGTTATAAAGCTTGTTGTCGAGCGAAATGATTGTTGGGTGGTCTGCGGTAGGCATGAGCCCATGTTCCCGCAGCTTTTCAATAAGCGCCAACGGGGCCCATTGCTCCGGGGGGGGCACACCATCATGCCGGGTCTCAACGAAAAACGCTCCGAAATCTGGCGCGCCCGTCGACCCGAGTCGCGGCATTTGAGCTTCCGGTGGGTTATGAATGAGGCGTACGCCGCTCTCAGACGCATCCCATGCGGCCATATAGAGATGACCCCGGATCTCGTAGCTCATCGTCGGCTGCTCCGAGTCGGGCAGGAGACCGTGGTGGGTCAGTTTCTCGATCATTCGGAGCGGAGCGGCTTGGGAGCCGTGCGAAAATATTTCGGGAACGGCCCATGAGACATCATATACCGTGTTGTCTGGCTCGGCAGATGAGGATGGCCCGGCTTCATTGATCACTCGACTAAATAGGTCATGATCTTCTTGGGTCCACTCGTAGGCACTTGGGGACCATCCTGGAGACCCAGCACCGTCGATCCGGTTGAAATCCATACAGCTCTCCTATTGGTTTCAGAACGTGGGCTCAAATCCGCCAGAGCTTTCCCTTGGCTTGTCACCAGTTGCCCCATCGGCGGCAACCGCCGTCAAGAGACCACGTTCTCATCTTAGGGAGCCTAGCTGTCAGTAAGCTGACCAGTTTCGGGACACAGCTGTACCCGCGCCCGCGTTCCCAATTCGAATGCGATGCCTCGAACGCCACCCTCGTTGAGGGGCTCTTTACCTTTATCGCTCCCTTGTGACTCGACACCGCGCCTGTCGCGGTCGGGCTGCCTTGAAGAAAGATGTCGTTTTGGCGGGCCATCCTGTTTCTGCATACTGACGCGGGGGAATTCCAAGGCTCCTCGGCGGATTTCCTGTCTATCTTCTGGACTCCGGGAATGAGATCAATAGAGCGGCTCGATTGGGTTCGGCGATGTCGTGCGGATTCCGACGAAGTCGCCCAGGCGTACCGATATGAAGTCGCCCGTGGATTCCGAGACGATGTCGCCCACCTTTCCGATTTGATCTCGCCCAGCGGCGAGGCGTTCTGGCCGGCTGGTTCTCTGGCATCGGTCAAGCCGCGTGGTCAATCTGGAATCGCGACTTCAACCTGTTTTTCTTC
>NZ_JBEPRQ010000037.1:0-48937 GCF_040548425.1 Bradyrhizobium sp. i1.15.2
TGGGCGACATCATTTCGGAACGGGTGGGCGACTTCAAATCGGAATGGTGGGCGAGATCATCTCGGAATCCTGGGCGACATCGATCGGAATCCGCAATGTCGACACGACGGGTGGTGGAATTGCCCTAATCATCATTCCTGACGGTCGCATTTATCAGAAACAGCTCCGCGAGATAATGATAAAGTGCTGTCAGCTCGACCGGTGGGGCAAAAGCCTGCGCCATCAGTGCCGTCGAGGCTGAGCGATGTTTGTTGGTCTCGATGTACTGCGCCGACGCGCAGACATTGCCCTTGGTCCGGCGGGGCAGCGCAACGTTGCTGGCGAAGAAGGTAGCCAATGCCTCCGGCGTCATCGGCACATCGCTTTGGACAACTCGGTGAGGCAAGGACGAGATAGGGAATAAGGCTGCGGGCACGCTACCTAAGGCCGAGGCCAATGAGGATCGTCTCCGCGTCGTTCGCATTGAGCGGGGTCGTCTTCATCGGTCATCTCCGGCCTCACCACGTTCCTGGCATTACGTGATCGACAACGGCGTGTCACCCGCCATCTCAAGCAGATCGAGCACCCAGCCATTGGCAATTCTTATCCACCCGCGCCACAGCGTGTCGTGCCCCGATCCGACCGCCGACTCTTCGAGATCCTTCTTCGGCACGTAAGTCGACAGGCCAGCTTCGGGCTAGCGGCAATCTTCACTTTCATAAGATCAACTCTGGTCGGAAGGACATTTCCCGCAGGACTGCGAGCGACCAGCGCGCAAGCGCGCCACGATGCCGAACAGCGCGCGCAAGAGCTGATCGATCTCCAATCCTGGTTTCACACGCATTCGAAAAGCGGACCGTGCTCCACAGGCTCGTCGCCGGCACATTCATCGCGCAGCACATGCGATGCTTCCATTGAGCCGGAGCTGCAACCTGACTCGAGCCTATGCCAATTCCGAATCTATATCGCTCGCGTGTGACATCAGGAGCACGCCCGCGTGTGGCGGGCGCTCCCATTGCACTGCTACTTTCGCCCCGGTGCATGCGGCTAAGAAGTTGGCCACTTTCGGGCCAAGCCGCACCCGGTGCGACTCCCGCTAGTCGGTCCCCGGGCCTAATTTTAGCCGGTCGAAGTACCAACCAAACTCATCCGGAGACGAATCCGTTTCGATGTATTCTTCGCCCGAATTTTCCTCGAAGCTTCCTTCGTTTTCGTCATCGCTACTCTCAGCTTTGGAGAGATATAGCCGAGGCTTGTCCGCCCGCTGCCATTTTCCCTGCTCGTTCAGCGTCCACTTGTCGGGGTGCTGCGTGGGGTCAAGCACATATTGATTGTCACCCACGTGAACAAAACCCATCTGCTGTAGACGGGCCTTCGCCTCATCCGAGGCAGGACGCGACATGACCAACGTCCGTTTGCCATCAAGCCGAAGTTGATGTTCCAGCAGAATATCGCCTGCGTTCTCGACGAGCGGATGAGTAACCCGGAGACCGACAACGGGCGAAATGTGTTTTCGCCCAGGAAAGTGCTGGTTCCACGCCTCTCCTCCCATGCGACGTCGCCCTTCGGTTTTTAGAAGCCCGACACTCTTGTCACCCAACTGATAGCTGAAATATCGCGCCTGGTCCGAATCCTCTACGTTGGATGCGAGTCTGGCGACCATCGCTGTGCGCCCAGCTTTTTTCGGACACGCAATCCGAGTACTCTTGCGGACTATCGACTACGTGCTTGAGGTCGCGACCATAGAAATTCCTGAGTTCTCGCCTGAATGCCCCCCTGTCAATCTCATCGATGGGAGGTTCGGAAACGAGGGAGTACGGCCTTGTCGCCCCCGAGGACGAACCAGCCGCCGCGTCTGCAAGCGGTTGCGTAAAACTGCCGGCATCTGCTGATAACTCCGATTCATCGACCTCGCTCGCGCTTAGAAATTGGCTGGATGAACCAGTGATTCTGCTATACATGCGGTAGCTCTCCTATCGTAAAAGTTGGACCGTACTGGCCTACGCGAGACCTGCGGACGGTGATAGGCGCGAGAGCTGACAAAAGGCTGACGCACAGGGGGCCCTCACCCTCGCCCCACGGTGCTCACGCTTTGCAAGGCGAGGTGCAACTCATTTCCCCGCGGCTGGCCTTTCCAAGCTTACGCTGTGTGCCCCGAAAGGGCGTGTGTCACCAGTGGAGGAAGAATCCACGCGGATAATTGTAGATAGGTCTGGTAGCTGACGAGCAGGGTGGCTGGGTAACTGGTTGCACTGAAGCCTCGTGACAAAGGTCGCCTTGGGCAGCTGAGCAAGCCAGCGGGCCATAACATGAGTGAAGCCTGAGCAGGCCTCGAAAGTGAAGATGCGGATGCCGACCCGCCAGCGTAGCGGGGAAGGCAGCACGGGTGGGCACCCACCTGATCCGCCGGGGTAATGGGCATGGCACGCTGGCAGGGTGATGCAAACAACGGGGTCAACCCGTTTAGGCGAGGATAGCCGCTCAACGTCGCGAAAGGCGGTGGCCTCGGGAGTCGGACGGGGTCATAGTAGCGAGGAAGCCGGGAAAGAGCTATCGCCGAAAGTTGGTGACGGCGGGAATCGGGAAGGCGGCATATCGTGGGGGTGCTTAACGCCTCCACTTCTCCACCAAAGGAGCGATATGCCGTGCCACAGGATAACGTTATCCAGCTGATTCAGCCAGGAATCTTCGACGACCAACTCACCGAAATCCTACGCAATGGAGCGCGTGCGCTGCTTGCCAAGGTGGTCGAGGCCGAGGTCGCGGACTTCCTCGACAGGCATGCAGATCTGAAGACTGGGGACGGCGAGCAGCGGGTGGTCCGCCACGGCACCTGCCGCAGCCCGAAGTGATGACCCGTATCGGTCCGGTCGCCGTCCGCCAGCCGCGTGTGCGTGATCGCGAAACCGCCGCCACCAATCCGGGCCGAATCCGGTTCTCTCCGTCGATCCTGCCGCCATACATGCGCCGCTCGAAATCGATTGAGAAGCTGCTGCCGATCCTGTACCTGAAGGGTATCTCGACCGGCGACTTCTCGGAAGCGCTGGCTGCGCTGCTCGGCAAGGATGCTGCCGGGTTGTGGGCCTCCGCCATCGGTCGCCTGAAGGACGGTTGGCTCGATGAACACACCGCGTGGCAGAAGCGCGATCTGTCGGCGAAGCGCTACGTCTACATCTGGGCCGACGGCATCCATCTCGAACCCGCCTCGAGGACGAAAAGTAGTGCATCCTGGTGCTGATCGGCGCGACGGCCGGAAGGCCGCAAGGAACTGGTCGGCTTCACCGATGGATGAGTCAAGGCTAGTCCTCAAGGGTTTGGCCCTGTCGCCCTCCCGAATCCGCCAGGTTTGCTGAACAGCCTGTCACGACTCCGTCCCACTGCGCCGCGCTCGTTTTCCCGGTCCTCTCGCTCGGAAGATGCGGGAGGGAGCCATCGCCGCGCTGAATCTGTCCCCTCAAAGAGATCCATACTCCTTATGGGACCGACCAGATCACTCAGTCTGCGATGAGACGTTATCGTGTTTAAGACGCTTAGTTTTCGATAAGCTGACGGGAGCTATCGCCGGAAATTGGGGACGGCGGGAATCGCAACGGCGGCACATCGTGGTGGTGAGGGGCGCATTGCGCCACCTGAAATGTTCCTGAATGCTAGGCCGTTGCCTCACGAAATTTTCTCCCCCGGTGGGATGGGACTGCGGGGCGATAACGAGCAACTGGGTATGTGACTCGAAGAGACAGCCGCTGTGGGGCTGCGCTAAAGTGAGGCGAGCCCCGCGGAGAACGCGCGCATTCTTGACGAGTTTGTGGTTGTGACGGGCTTCCATCGAAAGCATGCAATGCGCTTACTCCGAGGCGAAACGGGGCATCGGTTCGTCGCCCCGGTCGCCGGATTTGTCACGGGCCGTGGAAAACTGCCCCCTCAGCGTCACGAGGAATTGCTCCTCCTCGGATAGCCGAGGAGAGAGTGAATGAACGAGGAATGAATCACGGAAGGCTCGTCGCGGATTGATCCTGAAGCGGATTGCGCGGCAGCTGGGCTGCCGCGCCATCACACGGTGAAGGACGACGTGGTGGCCGGCGGGGTAAAGGCGTTCAAGTGCCCGAGCGAAGCGGCTCGATGGTCTCGAAGGTTGGCTGCGCGAGCTTGACGCCACCGTGTTTGAGCGGTGGTGCTAGCGCGTCGGCGCGGCCAACAACGTCTCCGGTCAAGGTGTCGAGCATCATTCTGCCCGGTTTCATCGACCCCGCCAGCGGCGATGGCTGCCCGGCAGGAATTCAACCGGTATAATGGAAGGATTCCGCGGAATACGACCGCTTGCTGAACAAACCGCAGTATGCGGCCATGCCAATCATGGCCTGCGAAGCGGAGATCAAGGCTTGCCGGTGGAGCGACGTCCTCGATCAGGCGAGGGCGATCCTCGAGCAGGCATCTAGGATGTAACCGGTGTGAGGTCCAACGTTTGCGGTGATCAGCGGGCGCGCGTAGCGGATCGGCATCTAGTACTGGCGGATGGCCTCGACGGGCGGCGGGATATCGGCGTAGGCGCGCCGCGTCTCGCGGCCGCTTTGTGGTGCTCCGAGCAGCGGCTGTCCCTGATCGTCGGCACAGTGCAGCAGAATAGGCAGAAGCAGGCCGTGATTGACAGTTGCTGGCGTCCAGCAATGGCGCCAACGCCGATAGTTTGAGCCGCATCGCGGCATAGAAATCCTGACCACAAGGACGCGGATCGACGTTGCCATTGGCTTTGCGGCGGTGCATCGGCTTGAACTGGCGATGCGTGGTCGAAAGGATTTGGCTGATCTGGTTATGGCGCAGCGCAACGGCGGAGATCGCGGCGAACTCCGGGGTGCCGCCGTGGTTGAAAGCATCGGCATCAATGGAGCAGCGGCCAGATCCAATCGAGCGGGCTCATGACATCGGTCCGGCCACGATCGCGGCGACGTGACCGTCGAGCATGGGAAGACTTGTGGCGGCAGGATGCTGATCGACGCGAGCCCGGAGCCATCGTTCGAGCAACGCAATCGACATCGCGACGGCGGTCATCGACGATGCTTTATGGCGAGTGGGCTTACGCAGCGGCCTGCGCAGCGCGCTGGCGGGCCGCCTTCCAGTTCCAGGCGAGCAGCCCGTGCAGCCGATGGTTCTTGGTTCCCGCGGAGGCGATGGGCTCCAGCACGTCAGTCAGGTAGACCTGCGGGTCGAGCTCATAGAGCTTTGCTGTGTTCACGATCGACTCCAGGGCCGCCCAGCTCTCGACGCCACCTTCGCTGCAAAGGGCGTGCGTGCCCGAGAGAATGAGGATGAGCGGCTACGTGCCATAGCTGCGAAGCTGCGAGTGCTTGCGTCCTGGTATTGACTACCACAAAAACACGCGTTCGTACACCTCCCAAGCCTGATAGGGGAGCTTCGCTCGCTTTGCCATTATTCTTCATCGACAGGAGCCGAACCAAGGTCGACCCAACTTCGAGCAACATGATTTCAGCGCTCTCGAACCCGAGCCATGGACTTGCGACATACATTGTTAGTGCGCCGCCCAAGCTCGTTGTGTTTCGAGCGAGCTTCCCAGCGAACTCTAGAGAACGCACTCAGCTGAGCAAGCAAAATTGCAGGCCAATGTCCGCGAGACAACCATGATACCATTGTCGGCAGAGAACGCTTGCGAGAGGGCTGATATCCCGCTGAGGCGCCTTGATGTAAGCGAGCCCAAGCGCTTTAAGGATGATACCGTTTGGCCTTGTTTCGAGCGGCTGCGAAGGGAAGATCCCGTCCATTATTGCGAAGACAGCCCATACGGACCATATTGGTCGATAACAAAATACCGCGACATCATAGCCGTGGACTCAAATCACACAACATTCTCATCAGAGCGAAGCGTCACAATTGTCGACCCGCCGGAGAAGTATTGGACCCCCAGTTTCATCAAAATGAGTCCTCCTCTCCATGCTCAGCAGCGTAAGACTATCAGTCCGATAGCGGCATCGGAGAACCTGGCGAAACTTGAAGGCTTGATCCGCTCGCGGGTTCAGAAGATCTTGGACGGTTTGCCGCGCAATGATACCTTCAACTGGGTCGACAGGGTCTCGATCGAGTTGACGACCCAAATGCTGGCCACGCTGTTCGATTTTCCATTTCAGGATCGACGGTTGCTGACCTACTGGTCGGACGTAGCTGCCTTGACGCCACAAATGGGCGACCAGATCGACAGCTGGGAAAAGCGAAAGGTGGTGCTGTCGGAGTGCCTGGACTATTTCACACGACTCTGGAGCGAACGGGTCAATTGCGAGCCGCGCGCTGACCTGATCTCGATGATGGCGCATTCGCCGGCGACGCGAAACATGGAGCCGCGCGAGTTCCTGGGGAACCTCATTCTGCTGATCGTTGGAGGCAACGATACTACGCGCAACTCAATCAGTGGTGGCGTCTTGTTCATGAGCCAAAATCCGTCCGAACTGCGAAAACTCCGAGATGATGCTTCGCTACTGCCCGGTGCGGTATCCGAGATTATACGATACCAAACGCCTATCGCGCACATGCGCCGGACGGCTGTGGACGATTTGGCGATAGGCCACAAGCAAATTAGGCGAGGCGATAAAGTTGTGATGTGGTATATCTCTGGCAACCGAGACGACGAAGTCATTGCGAACCCCAACAGCTTCATCATTGATCGAGAAAATGTACGACAACATCTCTCATTTGGATTTGGGATTCACCGTTGCGTGGGTAGGCATCTCGCAGAGCTGCAGCTGAAAATCCTGTGGGAGGAGATGCTGAACCGATCTCTGGAGGTAAAGGTGGTCGGCGAACCGGAGCGAGTTGAATCTAATTTTGTGCACGGTTATTCCGCACTGCCGGTGCGGATTCCAGGTTAGTCTCGGTTGCCAGCGACATTCAACACTGGTCGTGCGGAACCGGCGGTTAGGATCACGGCCTGGTGGAGACCAGTTGTCTGGGTAAGTTGCCCGGCGTTGCGTTACTGGCTTGTGGTTTTTTCGAAGAGTGCGGACAGGGCCAAGCGTCATTATCCGGTCCAAGACCCTGGCCGGCCGTTCCGATACGTCACGCCGCCGCTTGTCGCATCGTTGTTACTGGAGAGCGGGTAAGTCGAGCGCTGCCAACGGTGAAGCTGATCGCGGCGGGCGGGATCTGCGACGGCGTCGACCTCGCCAAGGCCATCCGCCTGGCCGCGGACATTGCCGGGCAAGGCGGCCGGCGTGCTGCGCGGCGACGGTGTTCACCGCGCGGTTGTCGCGCATTTCGAGATCGTCATCGGCCACTTGGCCGTCGCCTGCTTCTGCACCGGCTCGGCTGATCTGGCGGCCTTGCGTCAGGCGCGGTTGTTGCCCTTGGCGCATCTGCCCGCCGGTTGATGCCGACGTCGCCCGCACGTGGCGGCAGGCGCCTAGCAGGCTGCTGAAATATCTACGCTAAAGATAGACTGCTAATCCACCTTGGCGAAACGGTTCGATGCGCGGGAGCGACTGTTCATGGAGCAGCTGTTCACGATGAAGCGGTTGGAGGATTTCGTTCCAGCCCATCATCCACTGCACCCGATGTTCGGCTGTCAAGATCCGGGGCCGATCTTCGAAGATGTCTTCGGCAAAGCGCTCGCACCGGCCTTGCAGATCCAAATGCCGCGAACGCACATCTCAACAAGGACAGATCATCATTCGCCTTGGCGCTTCAATCTTGACCAATCTAGCTAGTCGCTGTTTGCCAGTAACTGGACAGTCATTGAGTTGAGCAAGGGGTCGGGGTTGATATAGTGCAGCAATGTACAAGTCGTCCGCGTAACATGTTCGCGCCATTCGACGGTACGTCCAATTTCAGGGAGGAAAACCTGTGCTTCGGTGAGCAGTGCCGCGGAGCGTGATAGTAACGCAGCCGGTTGCATGGCGGTGTCTTTCGAAATGAGTCTGTTGCAGGGTGGACGGGAAGTTATTGCCTAGGTCAAGAGGATGAACATAGCGCTTGCGCATGGGCAAGTTCGTCCTACCAAAACAGTGCGAAGACCTCGTCTGGCGTGTGACTCAATTCTCCTCAGTGATGAGGAGATCGCAGACCTGACACATCGCCGCTGTTGCGCAGCGCGCCCGGAGCGGCTCTCCCAGACCACTGTGGAACGTCAGCCAACGATCGGAGCTGCTGCCGAGAACAGATTCTGGTTGATGTTGCATGCCGAATACCTGCAAATGACGTTTCAACTATCTCGACTTGACGGCCGCTGTTCAACGCATCCAGCACGATCGGGCCGGTGGCGCGGACAAGGCCTAACAATCAAAAGACCTTCAGCTCAAAGCAGACAGCTCAACGGCCAAACCTGCAGAGGATCAAATTTTGGACGCCGGTCCCCGGCTTACGCCCAGATCGGCGCCATGGCCGATTCCCGTGTTTGTGAGCTCGTTCCGGTGATATTCGCCGACAGAAATATCGCGGCGGCGTAGACAGTATAGCTGTTGCCCCCCTGGTTCCACGTCAGTTTCATCTCTCGGAGAGAAATTCCCGTACAAGGTCGCGCCTCTTCCAGAAATACGCGTGCCACGAGCGCCGGGCCATAGCGATTAGGGGGCCTGCGATGCTGGCTGAAATTCCTGCCGTAGATACTGGCGAGGGCCGCGACAACTCGCCGCCCAATACCGGCGTCACAAACGTTTAGGTCCGTGGGATCAAAATCAGATCAGTACGGCACAACATGCCGAGAGCGGTAGAAGGGCTTGCGGCCGCAGCTCGTGCTTAGAACGGATAATTCATTCCTGCGCGCAATGTCTTCAGACGATCTGTGTCGATGCATCTGTTCAACGCAAGTCCGGTTTCTTATTTGATGCTGATCGAGATCAAGAAGTCCATGCGACAACAACTGTAAGGTTGATGAGTTGCAAGCTGGCGTCTGGTCGGTCCTGACGGTTGCTGTGTGGCGACAAGGAACACTCGATTGTAAGGCAGTCTTCGATGCGATCTAGGAGCTCTTTTTTGGGGGCCACAACAATTTCGCTCCTCCCAAGCAGTGCAGTCCATTCGGCAGGAGACAGTCTTGTCTTTCCTGGCTGGTGGGACGCGGGTTCTCTTCGTCGCATTCTTCAACCCTTTTCAGGGCGCGCGCGGTCAATCCGGCTGCGCAGGCCAGGCCGTCCTCGATGCCGCCAGGGTATCTGCTGGAATCATCGTTCTCTCCGCCCTTGTTGTTGTCCTCGATGCCATCGTCGACCGCGCCGAAAACCGGCTCGTGGTCTGGCGGCCCTCGCCTGCCCACGAACCCTGGTAACGCTCTCCCAACAGCCACGGAGGTTCGCATGCACGTTTTGGCACGAATGATGCTGGTCATGGCACTAACCGCTTGCTGGGTCATTTCGGCGCAAGCCGCCGAGCCCGAGACGGCCAAATTGAGGATCGCCGTGGGGTCACAGATCCTCAACTGTATGCCTCTCGAGCTTGGCGTAAAGCTTGGGTCGTCTCGGGGCGATGGCCTTGACGTTACCGTCGAGAGCTTCCAAGCCGTTGGCTCAAAGACTCTGCAGGCGCTGGTCGGCAGCTCGATGGACGGGACGATCGGCTTCTACGATCACGCCATTCAGATGCAGGCGCAGGGCCGGCACTCGGAAAACCTCTGGAGCTCGCTACCTCCGACAAAATTTGGACCCAAGTCGTTGCTGCGCGTGCCTGACCTATGTGGGCAGGACAATGGTTGATGACATCGACAAGGCTCTTGACTGGGAGGGCAACCGGCTTGACTGCGCATCATGCGAGCATCTTGCACTGAGCGGAATCGGCGGATGCCGGCTCAAGCACGCCTGCGTCAACGACCGTTGTCCCCGCGGTATCGAGAGGTTCTTCGAGTGCAATCCGGATCTCGCCGACGGCCATCTCAGCCATCCGCATTTTGAGGTAAGGGCAATCGCGGCGAAGTTTGCGAGTGTCTTTCTGCTGCAGTCGCTGATCGATGATCCCAATGAAAAGGTGCAATGGAATGCGATGCTTCGCCTGCCTAGACGCTGCGTGTTGCAACTACGGAAGCATCCGAATCCCGAGCTGAGGAAGCGGGTGGCGAGCCTGCTCGAGGGTGAAGAATTGCTGCCCATGGCCTCAGACGAATATTACTATGTTCGCCTTGTCGTCGCGAGTCGGATCGAGCCTATGCTGCTCCTCCGAATGGTGGACGACGAAGAAGCCGAGGTCCGCCGTGTTGTGGCGCAGCGCATTCCTAACGAATGGTTGCTCCGCATGATCGACGATCGTGAGGCGTCGGTAAGACTGGAGATAGCCCGACGACTACCTATGCAGCTTGTGTCGCTGCTGCTGCATGATCCTGACTGGCGCATCCGCCTCGAGGTCGCAAGCCGTGCGCCAGCGGCTCAGATCTATAGTCTCGTCAATGACCCGTATAGTCTCGTGCGCGAAGTCGCGAGCTCGCGGATTGCAGGAGACCGCCGCTGAGCTCGATACCGCGCCGGTTGACGCCGACGGCCGATTAACCTGCCGCGATATGCCTATTGCCTCGTGCCGAGGATCTTGCCCGGATCGCCGCGGCGTTTTCAGAAGATGTAGAGATCGCCAACGTGCGGATCGCGGTTCAGAATCTCCTAAACTGTAAGAGCCAGGCTTCGTCTGGCGAGACGCATGTCGGTGTGGCCAGCGGCGATCCAAACCGTGACGCCGCTCGGAATCGGGATCATCGTCGCCGCAGCAGCTCAAGAACTCACTGCAGCGCCTCAACGTCCCCGTTACGGTCAAGTTGAACGCGACAGCGGCCGCCAAGCTCGATTTCCATGACTCCAGCCCTTGCACGCTGCGCCGGTGGGGAACAGGACGATTGTGGCGCGTCGCTTGAGATCGGACGTGATCTCGACGGGAACGAGAGCTGGCATGGAACCGCCGCCCAGCCGACCCTGGCGCGCTTGTCGACTTCAAGTGAACAGCAGGCTGTGAGCCAGCCCGTGCCGGCGCGCGCGACGCCGCAGACCTTGCGACTTCGACAAGGTGAACCTTCTCATCGTAACTCGCTCGCCATCGTCGTCAATGCTCGGCGCCCAACCCAATGACCTGTTAAATATCGCGCTCCATGCGCAACCGCTCGTGCAAACGAGCAATCTCCGCCGCGCGGTCCGTCAAGGGCAGCGTCGCCTGCGTCGTGGGGCGCCGCGCCGCCGCGATCCGGCCCACGTCGTTCTCACCCAGCGCTATAACACGGAGTCGCGCAGGCCAAGTTCCCTCCACGATGCGATCGAGTGGCCGCCCGATGCGACCAGATGGATGGCTTGCCGGTTGTAGTCGTCCGGAAACGAGCGGAGTTGACGTGCTTCCATCTGACACCTCGTGGCTCCGAGCCCACTACAGCTGTGCAACAATTCGAGGAGGTTCACTAGGTCAAGGCTCTAAGAGCGTGACTGTATCAAGGACAGGCTCAGCGCAGGTACTGTTTCGCAGCCTGGCAGCCGGTTGCCCGTCCTCAGGGTAAAGAATCGCGTGTACCCTTTGGGCGCAGGAAACAGCAGCTTCGGGGCCCCTGAATTCGTCGGTTCTTTTCTATCTTCCTGGATCTCCGCAACTAGCCTAGCTAGGGTCCAGACTCAATTGAGCCAATATACGACGAGAGCAGCGAGATGAACAGCGGCCAAAAAATTACGGGCGAGCTTGTCATATCGCGTGGCGATGCGCCGGAAGTCCTTGAGCCTGCAAAAGCAGCGTTCGATGACATTTCGGCCTTTGTAGGCGCGTTTGTTGAAGCGATGGATGACGACACGGTTGGATTTATTGGGGATTACGGGCTTGGCGACGCGCCGAATGATTTCGCCGCGAAGCTTGTCGCCGTCATACCCTTTGTCGGCGAGGAGCGCGCTCATGGGTAGCGCGAGTGCCACGAGATCGGGAGCCGCAGCGATATCGGCCTCCTGGCCTGGAGTCAGATGCAGGACGACCGGCCGGCAGACCGGATCGCTCAGCGCACGGATTGTTGTCGTACGGCCTCCGCGCGAGCGGCCGATTGCTTGATTATGCTCCCCCTTTTCCGCCGGAGGCACACCGGTGAGTATTAATCTTGGTCTAGTCGAGCGACAGCACGAAGCCGTCTTCGCCAGGCTTGGCCAGCGCTTCGAAGATTGCGCACCATCGTCCTCGCTTGGCCCAGCGATTGAAGCGATTGTAGTCGTCGTGTCAGGGCCGTATTCAAGTGGACAATCACGCCATCGTGCACCCGATTGCAGCTTGTGAATGATGCCGCTGACGATGCGTTGGTCAAGTTGCATTGCGATGGATGACCTGACTGAGCTGCTGCCCCTGGTGGCGGCTGGTATCGACACCCAGTCTTTTGCCTGCCGGTTCATGGAGCGCCCGAGGTGAACTCAGAACTGGATGAAAGTTGGGACAAGTCAGCGATAGCGTATGGACAGCTGCTCCTGGCTGAGTTGGTTCTCCAAGCGGGCATCGAACGGACGATCCTTGATCTGTATCTCTCGATCGGTTTCGAAATCGCCGGCTGGGACCATGTTGTTTGCGATGCGGTATCCGCAAGTGCGAAAGGGGACACGACGCCCGACTCGAAGGCGAGATGGTAGCTTTTGCGGGTATCGAGCCGCAAATTAGCCTCCTCGAGCTTGTCTTCTAAGGAAGCCTACGCCGCGTAAGCGGCTCCAATAGAGGTCGTGAGACGGAAGGACATATCCGCCAGGCTCCGTGATCGTTCCGAGACGCGCAAGAAACTGGACCGGTTAGTCGCGACCGACGGTAGCCGATCGACTTCGCAGCTTGCTCAACAACCGTCGCAACAGCGGCAATCTAACCTAATCTGATCACGCTTTAGTGTGGGCGCTCCAGGAGCCTCATACTGTGCGGCTATGAGTCGCCACTGGCCGCGCCAGATGAGCATCGAATGCGGACGCTACGGTCCTGACGAGAAACTCGGCGCCTTTCCTGACGAACAGTCGCTCGCCGCCGTCCATCGTCACTGCGCCGTCTGCAATGAGGCGATCGAGCCGCGAGCGATCGACAACGGCCGACTTCGGATCACGGCCATGCGATCGAGCGATCTTCGACAGGTCGAGGGCCATGTCACACATCAGTCGCTCGATCAGATCGGCTCGGAAGCGATCGTCACCCGTGAAGGCATACCCCTTGAGGGTGGCGGGCCGGTCCTCGGCGATGCGCGCCAGGTAATCACGGGTTACCACGACATTCTGTGCAAATCCTTGCGGCATCCTGCCGATCGCGCTTGCCCCTAGCCCGATGATCGTTTCGGGGGTGTCGTCGGTGTAACCCTGGAAGTTCCGACGCAGCCGCCCTTCGCGCTTCGCCGTGGCAAGATTGTCGCGGGGGAGGGCGAAGTGGTCGAAACCAATGCGCACGTAGCCCGCGTCGACCAGGGCTTCTGCAATCAATTCCGACTGAAGATGGCGCTCGACTGTTTGGGGGAGGGCGTGTTCGTCGATCTTGCGCTGATGCTTCTTGAAGGAGGGCATATGCACGTAACCGAACACCCACAAGCGATCCGGCCGGAGTTCGATGCATTTGGCGACCGTGTCTAGGCACGATTGCATGGTCTGAAGCGGCAGACCGCAGATAAGATTGAAGTTGAGCCGGCCCACGCCGGCTCGCCGCAGGCGCTCAACGCACGTGGCGGTCTGCTCGAATGTCTGCACGCGGTTGATGGCGCGCTGCACAGCAGGATCGAAGCTCTGTACCCCCAGGCTCGCGCGATTGACTCCGCTGTAGCCCAAACCCGCCGCGATCGGCTCGGTCAGGGTACGCGGATCGATCTCCACGGCGATTTCGGCATCGGGCAACACGAAATACGAGAAGCGGAGCGCGCCGATGAGATCGGCGAAGGTTTCGGGCGTCATGATCGTCGGCGTGCCGCCGCCGAAATTTATGTGCGAGATAGGAAGGCGGTGGCCGATAGTTTCCGCGATTAGGTGCGCCTCCGCTCGCAGACCGGATGTATAGACTGCGATGGGGTTGTCTTTCTTGGTGACCGAGGTGTGCCAACCGCAATACCAGCACATAGACCGGCAGAACGGAACGTGCACATAGATCGAGGCCGGCTGGCGGGGCGGCAGGGATCCGAGCCACATCCGGTAATCAGGTTCGCCGATCGCTGGCGAAAAGTGCGGCGCGGTCGGATAGCTTGTGTAGCGGGGAAGCCTCTCGAGACCGTACGATTGCGCCAGATCCGATCTCATCTGTTTCTCCTTCAACTGCCGGATGGTCTAACGACTTCGCTGAGGAGGCACGTTGCGCTGGCGCAATCCTTTGCTCGTTTTGGGCCTCAACTCCGCCCGCAGTAGTTGGCGGCCCGTTTTGGCAGCTCTGATCCTCTTGGCCGGAAACGGGGCCCGTGGCTTTGATTGGGACAAAAAAGGCCGGCCGAAATGCGTTCGGCGGGCCAAGTCGCGGAGGAGAAACGTCGGCCGGGTGAAAGCGATCAGGCGTTGAGATTGTGCAGGCGCTGGCGCTTGCGATCGGGGTGATCCTGGCGCTCGGCATCTCCGTGGTGGACACCATTCATCATGCCGCACGCTTCTTTCGAGGCGGGGATCATGCTGCTTACCTTGCTACTGGTCGGCCGCGTCTTGGAGCAGAACATGCGGCGGCGGAGGCGCGCGGTCGCGGCAATCTCGCCGTGCTGAAAGCGGAGACAGTAGCCAAATTCGTCGGGCCCGTTGAGATCTCGCAGGTGCCGGCGGCGATCCATCCCGGCGACATCGTGCTGCGGCCGCCCGGCGAGCGCTGCTCCGTCGACGGCACCGTGATCGACGGGCGCTCTGAGATCGACCAGAGCCTGATCACCGGCGCGGCTCTACGCGCCAGTGGTGCATGCGACCGTGCTCCTCGTGCAGGCAGTGGCCTCGGCACGATATTCATGTCCAGAGTGCTGCTCAATTCGGGCGACGTGATCGAGCGCCTCACCGAAGTCGATCATCTGATCTTGAACAAGATCGGCACGCTCACGCTGCCGGATCTCGACGTGACGAATGCAGCCGATATTCCCGCTGGCGTATTTGCGCTCGCCGGACGCCTGGCGCTATCGAGCCATCATCCGGTGGCCACCGCAGTAGTGCCGGCCGCCGGCCTCAAACCGCCGATTATCGGTATGGTTGAGGAAGCCGGGCAGGGCGTGCGCGTCATCGTCGACGGCGCTGATCTCGGCCTCTGTGCGAGACAATGGGTGCCGAAACGGCAGTAAGGGAACCGCACAGTGACAGCCTCTCTTGATGGCGAAATTCGCGACGGCCGCCATCATATGCAGGTTCGGGTCTATTTCGATGATCCGACTCCGGGCAGATTGTTTATCACGCAAATGTCTTGCGCTTCATGGAACGCGGCAGAACGAACTACTTGCGCCTGCTCGGCTCGAATCAGCGAGCGCTACTTAAAGAAACCAAGAATGATGCGCCCGGCTTTGCCTTCGTTGTGAGCTCCATGACAATCGATTTTGTACCACCGGCGGTCTGGGACCTTCTTGACTCGTCACAGTTCCGCAAGAGGTGAGGGGCGCGTCGATTGCCTTGCTGCAGGAATGCAGGCGCGGCGACGATCTCCTTCGTCGCGGCGCGCGTACGCGTGGCGTTCGACTCAGCCGGAAAG
Organism: Bradyrhizobium sp. i1.15.2; assembly: GCF_040548425.1. Classification (NCBI taxonomy): domain Bacteria; kingdom Pseudomonadati; phylum Pseudomonadota; class Alphaproteobacteria; order Hyphomicrobiales; family Nitrobacteraceae; genus Bradyrhizobium; species Bradyrhizobium sp. i1.15.2. The sequence continues at coordinate 15,550 of NZ_JBEPRQ010000037.1, forward strand.
GCGCAGCGCATTCCGAAGTCGCTGCAGCTCGCTATGGAAAGGCTTCGATGAATCTGCTGCCTCGTTTACGCTTTTCCTTCCAGCGCCCCAATGTAATCAGGTCATTGGCTTCTGTTGCGACATCGTCAAACCAGTGCTCCCTGCGGCACGCTACAAACGTACAACCCCCCGGCCCGGAGCCCTCGTAAGGCAGCCATCGCTACCAGATAAGCGTCAGGGCCCTTGGCTTAGGGAATGCAAATTTCGGAACAGCTACGTTCACTAGGAAGGTTCCCGAGTAGTTCCAGCCCAAGATAGTGCAGCAATCCTTTTGGGGTGCGGAGATCATCCAGCCCGACGAGCCCGCCAGCCTTAAAGCTTGCTGACCACCGCGCGCAAACGGTGTGGTCGAGCCGATCCACGCGATGCCGCTGGTTCTAACGGCTGCCGAGGAACGCGACGTGTGGATGCGCCGTGGAATGAAGCCAAAGCTTGCTCGCCCAAATGGCAGCACACGGCCCCAATCCCGTTTCGTCAAGCCAGAACGTCGGGAAAAGACTTCCGAAGAAGGGCAACTTGTTTCCAAAAACAGGAACGGACTGCGGACGAGAGCCGAACCGGAGTGGTCGAGCTGATCCATCCCGAGACGATCAAGTGATCCTTTGCGTATGCGAGGAATGGGGGCGACTGGATGCGCGGACTTGCGGCGATGCGAAGGTGCTGGCGTCCGCTCGCGGAGCGACAAGGAAGACGGTCCAACCGATCATAGGGGTCAGTGAGCACTGCAAAACGATTGCCACTTCTCGCCGAGAGCACGAGCGGCAATCTAAACTCATTTCGCACAGCCTGATTTCAGCACCTTAGGAGATTGCCATTCCGAAGAACGACACAGCCGTGTTCGACGCAATGCGTCGTGATCCGATCGGAGAGACGGAATGAGGCCGGCCGACTGGCACGCGCGAGGCGATAAGACATGCTAGCTCGCTCGCTTACTGTCCCCAGGAGTGGATCAATGCCGGCGGGTATGTTGTGCCCCGTCAACGGCGAAATCGTCACCCTCTCGCGTCAAGCCAGGAATGTCCGGGTCGTCCCCAAAACAGCCGCTCGGGCGACAACGCCCCAGCCACCGGGTCTATGTTGGCCGTGTGATCGGGGCCGCCTGGTCCAAGCGCTCCAACGAGGGTCGCGATTATCTGGGTCTCAAGCTCGACGATCCGAGCTGCACCGCTCCGATTTTCGTCAACCTCTTCGCCGACGAGGAAGGTGATGGCTTCAGCCTGATCGGGTCCCGCCCCGCCGTCGCAACGGCGACTGACCCGATCCACAATGCCTCGCCCGGCTGGTCCGGGCGGGGCATGACCTTGCTCAGGAGCCGGGCGCGATGCATCGCATGGTGTCGCCGCAATTTCAGCAGACGGGGATCTCGCATTTTAGGAAGGGAGTTGACGGCAGAGGGCGATTTTGTGCTCCTCATCCGGGCAATCCTGAACGCCGGCGTACTGGAGGACGGTCTGATCAGACCGGTGGAAGAGGGACCGCTCAGGGTGGGCCGCTCTCGCCCGTCCTCGGTAATTTCGTGCTCGACGATCTCGACAAGAAGTTGACACGTCGAGGCCATCGGTTCTCCCTGCTATGCAGGCAACTGCAACATCTATGTTCGCAGTCATCGCAGCGACAATGGCAGAACCGGCGCAAGCGATTCATGGAGCTTCGCCGCCTCGGCATCGCGAAGTTCCCGCATCGATTGCCGCCGGTCGCCGGCGGGGCTCTGGCGAATGTCCGGGCACCGGCGGTCCAGCACGCCCTGCGCAACCACTTCTTTGACGCTCGCGGTCTCTCCGAATACTGGTTTCTCGGCCAACTTGTTCAGTCGAACCGCCTCGGTACGGACCCGTGTATGCCAGGTAGTGTGGGAAGGGTCGCGTCGCGAGACGTCCCGCTATCCCGATCAATTAAAGCGCAATTACGGGCTAACCCGTCGGGGCTCTGGCGGCAGCGTCGCACCACGACTATGCGAACTTCGTAGGAGGGACGCACTGATTCCCCAACGGGCATTAGTTACGAGATACCGAGGGCGCCTCGTCGTGCTTGAAGTGTCGCTTTCGGATCTTGTAACTCACCAACCAGATCACGCCGACCGCGATCGGCACGAAGACTGCGGTTAGGAGCGAGGGCTTTACTCGCAGTCCGATATCGTGCGCGCCCTCGGCAAGATAGTTAAACAGACTGACCACGTAATATCCAATCGCCCCGACCGACAATCCTTCGACCGTGTATTGCAGCCGAAGTTGCTGCCTCGTGCGTTCGTTTATAGCCTGCAACAGGTCATGATTCTGTTGTTCGATCTCGACGTCGACACGGGTTCGCAACAGATCGGCGGCACGCGCTAGCTTCACCGACAGAGCTGCCTGGCGATCCTCCACGGTCGCGCAGGTTCGCATCGCCGGCGCCATGCGGCGCGCCAGAAACGACGACCAGCTCGGATAGCCCGACACATCAGTGCCTTCAATGATGGATAGTCGCGATTGGACCAGCTCGTTATAGGCCCTGCTGGCGCCGAAGCGAAACAGGCTACCGGTCGCGCCTCTTTCGAAGGAGGCGGCCAACGCGGTCAGCTCGGCAAGCAGATGGTTGTTGAATTGCAGCCCCTCACCGCTCTGCATTTTTTCGAGAGCTTCAACAAGACGGCGGTCGATGCGATCAACAGACGGTGCAAGCTCGAGGGCCGCCGACAGGCCAAGCAGCGCCAACGGACGGTAGGTCTCGATTTCCAGGAGCCGTTGCACCAGCGCTCCGAGATCGTGCGACGTCAATCCGAGGTCGCAGACGAGGATTTTCGTGAAGCCTTTTTCGTCCACGTGGAAGTCTGAGGCGGCAACGCCCGCACCGCTCTTTGTGGCAACCATGGCCAGGCTATTCTTGTCAAAAATCTGTTCGGCGCGCTTGGTCGGCGAGGCGCCTTGCTCCACTTCTAACCTGATCGCGACCAGCAATTGACCCGTCTGCCGCAACGCGCGGATCAGCGATCGGACGGTATCATCAACTTTCTCGAATGGGTGAGCGGCAGGACCATTTCCGTTAGTCCAGATCCAGGTGAATGTTGTAAATTCCGAATGCTGCTCCCAACGTAGCATAGCGGGCCCGATGACAATCTGATGATGTTTCGCCAATTGCTCAGGCGGCGGAAGATTGCGCTCCAGGCAGAAATCGACAAATCGGCAGCGATCGCTTGCGGCCGCCTCGCCTTGCGCAAGAACAGCGAAGTGGATCACGCTGAATGGCGAAACAAGCTGCGTGAAAGGGCGCGCGTGCACTTCGCCGAGCACGGCGGCGCGTTGCGGATGCGGCTTGAAGGTTCGCAGATCAAGTTCATCGATCATCTATTCACGCCTCGCTTCAGATTGAGCAAGCAACCGTCAGCCTTGACGCGAGAGGCATTGGCGGTGCTGGAAAACGGTGCGCGCGGCAAGGCGCCGATCAAGTCATGTCGACGATCGATGCCGAGGCCGCCTTCAGATTCGGGAAGAGGTCTTGCGGGAGCAGGATCAGGCCGAGCAGATTGAGGCGGAACAGCCTCATCCAGGCTTCGACTAACGCCGTCAACGACGTCTGTCGGGTACGGTCCGGTGTCTATGGCGAAATGCCGGCATTGTGAATCAATGCGTGTAGCGGTGCGCCAGCAAGCCGTTCCGCGACCTCGGCAGTGGCGTGCGGCACCGTCCGTCGACTGCCTAGATCGACGTGGACATGGTTGTCTGTCTCCGAATCCGACGGACATCGCCCGCCACCAAAGGGTTGCCCCGTGCAAATAAGGATGCGCCGGCGCTCTTCTGCAAACAGCTTTTCGATGACATGACCGATGCCGCGCGAGGGGGCGGCAAGCGGTGGCGTCTTCCGTTGTCCCAGCGGGGTGCAAACAGGCGACCTCCGGTGCGGCAACCGCATTGTCGATTGACAGATCGAGGCCCAAACACGACTCCCATCCTGTTGCCGCCGCTAAACTTTCTGGCGCGGAGAGCCGTTGCAGGATTTGGGCCAGCACTGTAGAAGGGGCGCGCTCGCGTCTTTCTTTGCGCAACGTGGCTTTCCGAGAGAGTCGGAGGCGGGTTTCAGACATGAAGCGCGCTTGTATTCTGACAGAATGCGCACGTGGCGCAGGCCACAGGAAATTGCCTGTTTCGGCAAGATGATCGCCTGCCCGGCCGCTGCCATTGTCTGAGCGGCCACGCTGTGGCCGGATTTGTCGATGCAGAGCCGGGAGAGTGACCGCGCCCGGACCCGCGGAGGAAGGTTTGCCGATGGGCTGATAACGTCACATCGAGTGAGGATGACTGGATCACGGACCCGGAGCGCTCGCCGTCCTCTCTTTGACGCACACTTCCATCGAAGTCGCCGTTCGGTGCGCTCGATCCGAACAGAGCTGACATCAACGAAACCGCGGCGATAGCGCCGAGAAGCCGGCCCAACCCATTCAGTGGTGATTGGCTCTTTGTGCTGACAGGCGCAGATTTCCGCTAGCGATCACTGTCTCGGCCACACGCTCCGCTCACGAGAAGTCCCCGGCCGTAGCTGTGATCCGCCGCTATTTGGTCGATCACTCACCAGGATCGACACGTATCTGGCCGTTCATGAAAAGCGATTGCGGGCTTTCATGACCGGGCTGCGGGACGATGTCACGACGGACTGCCGTTTTGAGCTCGTGCCGCCACCAGATTGTCCGACCAAGGGACCGGCGTTGCGCGATCGGCTGCGCGCGGAGTCACAGGCCGGCGCGCAAATCCTGATTATCGGCCGCTTCATAAGATGAGCACGCTGGTGCAGACTGCTGCCATCGATACAACATTCCTGCGCGTCGTGTTCAGCATTCCGCGGCGAGAGTCCTCTCTTCATTTCGCCTCGATCGCTCCGGGCGACTCGTGTTTGGCAGTGTTGGTGCGCTTGTGGGGATGGGGCAATCTATAATGCCCTCATTCGCCAGAAGATCGCGGGTATCAAATAATCTCAAGGATGTTGCGGTCAAGGGTGACGACGAGTTTTCCCGCGTAGAGGTCGGAAAACGAGACGACTTGTGTCTCCGTAAAATCAGAGCCTCCCTCGACGTTTGGAAGCACGGATCTTGGCAACGATGCTTTCCGCGCGGTTCACCTCCTCAATCACCTTAAGCGCCCGGAATTGCCTTGCCATGGCGACAGCCATTCTTTTCATGCCCGCATCGATCGCGGCCAGCGAGCGGCCGGCGACGGGCGCAGGTCGATATCGACCGACAAAAACGCGGCAGATCGCGCACGAATAGATTGATCGCAGTCCCGCCTTGGAGCAAAATCGTTTAACGCCGCACCGAATGGCAAGGTCTCGATCAGCAGCGCAACCAGAGCTAGTCCCGGCTGCCTGAACAGATTCTCCGGGTTGATAAGTGGAGCTTCTGCCGGGTTAGGCCGCCAAGCGGAATGACTGCTGGTTGAAGATCTCAACCGATCGAGTGGCGCGCCCCGCTAGCGTGCTCGCCAGCAAGGCCATCGCCATAAGCATGGACGTGCCGAATTTAGGGTGATGAATCTGGCCGGTTGCCTTTAGGGACCCTACAAGGATTAGCAGGCGGCTAGCTCTTCAAGCTTACGTATCTTAGCGACTTCGTCGCAAAATGCGGCGACATGCCAGACGAGCGAGATCGCAGTTGCCGACCTTACCGACGTGAAATCGGCGGGGGATTCAACTACTGCGGCCCCGCCGTTCGATTCCAGCTTGCGAATGGCTTGGAAAGAGGGCGCATCTCAAACGGGCCGGCCGATCTTAAAGGGAGGCGAGTTCGTCGTCGCGCTGACCTTGGAATTTGTCGGTCAGCGGGCACCATCCGGCTTCTCGCGCGCCTCCTAGTGGCGCAGCGCGGCTCGCTGATGCGCATTCGCAAGACGATCCTCAGGCGGCACCAAGGTCGCGATGCGTGCCTGAAATCCGACGCCGACGCAAACCACGTCAGGTTACACACAGTGGATGCTACTGGGCGTGTGGATGTTCTTCAAAGTTTTGTCATGTAGCTTAACGTGCGTGGACAGCTGGAACGGTGATTGCTATTCGGGCGAAGCGACGACAAGGTCGCGTAACAGGTAACTTTGGAAACAATCATGGCGCTATGCATGGATTCCCCGGCTCCTTCGCTCAAGGTCGAGAACTGGCTTCGTGGCGAGCCCCTCACGAATTTCCAGGCAGGGAAAGTGTACATCATCGAATTTTGGGCAACTTGGTGCGGCCCGTGTGTGAAGGCGATCCCTCGTCAGATAGAGCTGCAAGAAAAATACAAAGACGAGGGGCTTGAGGTCGTCGGAGTCGCAGCTGGTGAAATAGCACCAACGCCGGATGAGGCTCGCACCAAGTTGGACGCATGGTTGACTGAAAAATTCCCAAATCTGAACTATCGAATCGCGTTCGATAGTACAGGCGAAATGAACAAGCTTTGGATGGATGCCAGTTCTTCTGTTGGGATTCCGACATCGTTCGTCGTCGACCGCGACCGCCACATTGCCGCTATCGGTCATCCAGCGATCGATATCGACGCCGCCTTGCCGAAAATTATCAACGGCACTTGGCGCAGCAGCTATCAAGCTAAAGCTGCGGATGCGAAACGGATCGCGGCAGATCAGCGCTTTGCGCGCGAACTCCCAATCCTCGAGACAATTCAACCGGCAATGGAAGCGAAGGATTGGCAGGCAGCGCTCTCGGCGGTCGAGAAGGGCATTGCCGCCGTGCCGGACAGTCTCCTGTTCCGCGAGATTCATGCAGATCTGTTGCTTCACAAAATGCGCGACACGGCGAACGGCTTCCAGGTCTTACGCCAACAGGTTCGAGATGCGCTTGAGAAACAGTCAGATGCTGTGCGTGGGCTGATCGCCGTGATGGAACAACTCTTTGATCCGGAGAACGATATGGCCCACCTTCCGCGTGCGGAACGCTTTGCGATCGGCAGGGATGTGTCGGAACATATCCGCAATCCAGGGCAACCCAGCGATGGCCTCAGCTTCTATTCTCATGGGGCGCTCGCTCAGTATTACTACGAGAGTGGTGACAAGCAACGCGCGATCGAGGTAATCGAGCGGGAAATGACATGGCTAGCTGATCCGAAAGTGCCGGACGCTAAGAAAAAGGATTATATGCCGCAGTTGCTCCAAACCCTGGCCAACTACAGGGGCGAGAAGGTTTGTTGATTTCGCAGGAAGAGTCGGCTGGAGCTCCCAAAGTGAAGCCGCAGGAGGAGACATGAAGGGCGATGTTAATCGGAGATGCACGATCGGGGCTATGTAAGCGCCTTCGAAGTCGCGACCAGTAGAATCATTCAGGGCGATTGCGACACGCAAGTCACAAGGAAAGCCTAGCCATAACAAGCGATGCGACGCCCTGCGGTCCTTCTTTGCTGGGTGTCTAGTTAGTCGTTCATGGAGAACTATCTAAGCGGTTGATCAAGAATCGATTTTCCGGGCGAGATTGGCTTTGAGATTGCACGCTTTCGGGCTTTGACTGCACGATAGCTTGCAATTTCATCTTTGAGGATTCCGTCGAATCGCAAGGCGAGATTCCCTGATTGCATCGGAGGGAGCGACGCAACCAGGGAACGATACGACGGTGCAACCCAAGAATGTGATGCCGATGCCAAGCTGCTGAACCACACCCGCGATTGGTCCGGCTGGCGTAGCGACATGGTGTCAAGCTGCGCCAGTCCTATGCCAGGGTGGGCAAGTTCGCGCTGATCAAGCACCAGCGCTATGCCCACGCCAATCAGTTCAAGCGCGACGACAGGCCCTTGAAGAAACTCAAGACCTATCTCGGCCGCATCATCCGCGACATAGGCCGCAAAACCGACTTGCTCGGTGTGGTCGTGTTGGAGCGCATGCTGGCGCGGGGTAAGCGCTTAGCCGGAACCCTTGCTTCGGGATATGGATAACTATGCGAAGAAGCCTCCGGCTTGGACGGAGGTTTGTGATGGGATTGGACAGCAAAAAGGACGTCCATTCGGACGGCCCATCGGCGCGGTTGGTGAGTCGGCTGGAAGTTCTTGAAGGACCGTCGGGGCGCCGCGTGCGTTCGGAAGCTGAGAGAGCTCGGATCGTCGCGGAGAGTCTGTTGCCCGGTGCCCAGGTGTCCGACGTTGCGCGCAAGCACGGAGCGACGCGCTGGCAGATCTACGATTGGCGACGGCGGTTTCGACAGCGAGGCATGTTGCCGCCGTGCGAGGCGTCCCCGCCGACATTCGCGCCGCTGGTCGTGGAAGCTGCGTTGGAGGAGCGTCAGACTCGGGCGATCAAGCTTGAGATCGCGATCGGTGATGTCGTGCTGCGGAACGGATACGGCCATTGATGCCGAACAGCTGTCCCGGGTGATCCGCGCGCTGCGAGCGTCACGATGATTGCGGCCGGTGCTGATCTGAAGATCTGCAACGCGGCCGATCGACTTCCGCTGTGGCCATGATGGGCTTGCGGCGAAGGTGCAGGAGATGTGTCGTCTCGACCCATTCAGTGGCGCAGCCTTCGTGTTCCGATCGAAACGAGCGGACCGGATCAAGATTGTGGTCTGGGACCAAACGGGCCTGGTGTTGGTGCACAAACGCCTCGAAGGTTGCAAGTTCGTTTAGCCAGCGATCGCGGACGGCGCGATGCGCATGTCGCCGGCGATGTTCGCGGCCTTATTCGAGGGTCTGGATGGAGGCTGGTCCGCCCGGAGGAAGCGCGACGCCCGCAAGCGGCGGGATGACTGCGGCAGAATGACTCGGAAGCTATTTTGAACGTGGCATGCGCGGCGACGATGTGCTCGAAATAGCCCATGAGCATCGCGGCGCTGCGCGACGAAAATGAAAAACTGAAAGCGCTTGTGGCGCAAACGCAAGCGACCTAGAGCGAGCATCAGGGGGCATTGGCGGCGTCGGAGGAAGCGCGGCGTCGGCTGGAGGTCATTCTCGGTGTCGCGCGCCATGGAAAACTGAGGGGGCAGTTCCGGATGGCGTTTCACATTCTCGGCGAATTGCGACGCGACAAGTTCGGCGCAAACTCCGAGAAGCTACGATCAGATCAATATCATTTGCCGCTCGAAGACGTGGAGACCGCACAAGGCATCCTGGACGCCGCGCAGGAAAGAGCCGAGGCGGTGATCCAGGGTCGGTCGCGGAGCGCGCCGGATCAAGGTTCTCATCGCAGTCCCGGCTGCTTGCCTGCCCATTTGCCGCGAGTGGAACGGATCATCGAACCTGCGAGCACGCTCTGTCCGTGGGGTTGCGGCGCCAAGACGAAGATTGGCGAGAACGTCAGCAAACGCCTCGATGTGATCCCAGTGCAATGGCGGGTGTTGGTCACGCGCCGCGCGAAATATATCTGTCGCCGCTGCTCGGGCGCCGTCGTGCAGGCGCACGCACCGGAGCACGTCGTGCCCGGCGGGCTGCCGACCGAAGCGGCCATCGCGCACGTGATCGTCTCCAAGTTTGGCGACCATACGCCGTTTTACCGTCAGGCCGAGATCTATGCGCGCCAGGGCATCCGCCTTGATCGGGCGACAATGGGCAACTGGTCCGGCCGCGCCTGCTTCCATCTTCAGCCCATCGCAGACCACATGTGCCGCCGCCTGGCCATCGCGGATCGTCTGTTCATGGACGAAACCACGGCCCCAGTACTCGATCCCGGGCGGGGCCAAACGAACAAGGGCTACTTCTGGGCGATCGTCTCCGACGACCGCGGCCACAGCGGCCCATGTCCACCGATCGTGCTGTTCCGATATGCCCCCGGTCGCAGCGGTGCCTTCGCTGAGAAGTTCCTGGATGGCTTCAGCGGACGCTTCCTGCAATGCGATGCCTATGAGGGTTATGACCGACTGACCGAAGTCGCTCGACGGCAAGGGCCATGGACGCTCGTGCATTGCTGGAGTCACTTGCGCCGACGCTTTGTCAAGTTGGCCCGGAACAGCAAATCGCCGATCGCACATGCCGCCGTTCGGCACATCGCACAGCTTTACGCCATCGAAGCCATGGTGCGCGGCTCGTCGCCAGACATCCGGTTGGTCGCGCGCAAGGAGCACTTGCTGCCCATGGTAGCCGCGTTAAAGCCGTGGTTCGGGAAACAGCTGTCAATGATCTCCAGCGGTTCGACGCTCGCCGAGGACATCCGCTATGCCCTCAATCATTGGCAGGGGCTGACCCGCTTCCTCGAAGACGGACGTCTCGAGCTCGACACCAACCCGGTCGAGAACGCCATCCGGCCAGTCTGCTTGGCCAGAAAAAATGCTCTCTTTGCCGGTCATGAAATCGGGGCAGAAAACTGGGCCTTGCTGGCGTCGATCGTCGCCACCTGCAAGCTCAACGACGTCAATCCGGCCGCCTACATCGCCGAAACACTCGAGGCGATCATCGACGGCCATCCCCATAGCAGAATCGGCGACCTCATGCCGTGGCGCTTCCGCAAGGCGTCAAGCCAGGCTCAATAGGGCCCCGGCTGAGCGCTTACGGCGCGGGCGCGACAAGGGCTTGAGCAGAAGCGGCACCAGCGTGGCCCGAAGCTCTACTCGCTGCACGCGCCGGAGACGGAGTGCATCGGCAAGGGCAAGGGCAAGGGCAAGGGCAAGGGCAAGGGCAAGGGCAAGGGCAAGGGCAAGGGCGCATCGTCCTTACGAGTTAATGGCATGGACCACGCCCGCTCTCAGCGGCAACGTTAAGCCCCGGCAAGAGAAGGAGCACGAGCCATGTCCCATACGAACATTGTCACGATCGGTATCGACCTAGGCAAGAACACATTCCATGTGGTGGGATTCGATGCCACGGGTGCAATCATCCTACGCAAGAAGCGATCGAGAAATCAGCTTGAGCAGTCGCTGGCTAATGTTCCAGCCTGCCTGATCGGAATGGAGGCTTGTTCAGGAGCACACCACCTGGGGCGCAAGCTGGAGAAATTAGGCCATCAAGTACGGCTCTTGCCGGCACAGTATGTGAAGCCATACCTCAAGGGGCCACAAGAATGACTTCCGTGATGCCGAAGCCATCGCAGAGGCGACGCAGCGCCCGACCATGCGCTTTGTCCCATTGAAGTCGGCCGAGCAACTTGACTTGCAGGCACTGCACAGAGTTCGCAGTCGATTGGTGACGCAAAGAACCGCGGTCTTCAATCAGATCCGAGGCTTTTTGCTCGAGCGAGGGCTGCCAGTCCGGCAAGGAGCGGCAGCGCTCCGACTGGCACTTCCTCAAATTCTCTCAGCGCCAAAAGACAACTTATCGCCTCGAGTGATCCAGCTCATTCAAGACTTGGCCGAGGACTGGCGCCATCTCGACCGACGGGTCGCGTTAATGACGAAAGAAATCAACGAACTCGCTGATCAAGATCCACACTGTCGCCGCCTAATGAGTGCGCCCGGCGTCGGGCCGATCATCTCAAGCGCGATGGTCGCCGCCATCGGAACCGGTGATGCCTTCCATAAGGGCCGGGACTTTGCAGCATGGCTTGGTCTGGTACCGAAGCAAATCTCGACCGGGGATCGAACCATTCTCGGGCGCATATCGAGGCGCGGTAATCGGTACCTGCGAACGCTGTTCATTCAAGGCGCCAGAGCCGTACTTCTGCAGCGTCAGAGTTGGCCTCGGCATGGCTTCGGAGCCTGGTTGGAGGCAGCGTCCAAGCGGCTCCACTCCAATGTCTTGGTTGTTGCCCTGGCCGCAAAACTCGCGCGCATGGCCTGGAGCATGCTCGCAAAGGGCCGTGACTACGACGCCAACCTCTTGGGCCGCACCGCATAAGAAACAGGCCCGGAAAGGAAGATCCACGTTGGCTGTAACTTCCGCCGCCTGATCTGCTGGCTCGGGCGTTTGTTGTGGCAAATCATCGGCACTCTCGCCAAAACCACGGGACGATCAGCCTGAAAATCAGGATCTCTCACGGCCGACTAGCTATACCGCTGCGCTCACAACGGCCCGCTACTCTCGGCAGATGGGATCCCATCTCATGGAGTAGTCCTATCACCGGATGTTTATAGTCGCCGTCGGCGCAAGTTGACAACAGCAGCACTCCAATAGTTCAAATAAGCCCGAGGCGGCGCGCCTTGATAGCACACTGGATTCGGGTGGTCACTTCCAGCTTTCGCATCGCGTTCTTGAGATGAAAATTGACGGTGTTCTCGCTGACTCTCAATATCACCCCTATTTCCCAGGATGACTTGCCCTCCTCTACCCACTGCAAGCACTGTTTTTCTCGTGCGGACAGCACAACGTCTTGCACATCGACCATGTGTTTCTCCTGGAGCCGGGACGACTGGAACGAGATTAGCAAATGCCGTACCACGCGACGGAGATCGCAAACGCTCCTGCCAAGACAAGCCTTGAGGAGCACCGATCAGCCTGGCAAGCTGCCGATCCAACTGCAGCACCATCGGCTATCGAAGCGATTGCGACATACGTCGTAAACGCGACAGCAGTGGTTGCAACAACGGCACACTTGACGTCCGGGACCTGACCTAGGCCTGGGATAGGTCTCCTCATGGCTGGTAAGCGCCAGCATTATGTCCCGCGCTTGCTCCAGCGCGGCTTTCTGCATGACCCAATGGAAGAGGCGGAGCGGACCCAACGACATCGTCGCGGCTCCAAGCCAGAGGTTGTGGGCATGGCCGATAATGGCGTGGAGGACCGCTTCTGTTCGCGTAAATCGCCCGACGGCTCATTGACACTGGATGAGTTGATAACGGACATCGAACAAAATCAAAGTCATTCACGCTATGCGGAGCACGGTGCGGGGCGACACTATTGACTCGAATGTCGCCGCGCGATGCTTGATCCACTCGTGATCCGCACCGATCACTTGCATCGCGTGATGTCGGAGGGCGTCAGAAAGGGTTGCGATCCGTCCTATTTGTACGCCACAGCTATCCAGCGGTCATACCTGCGCTCTATATTTGTTTCTTGCCGGAGAAGCCTACAATCTCATAGCCTCATACCGACTATCGTTCGGGGCGGAGGCATGAGCGGCAAGGGCGAAAAGACTCCGATCCAGGCATTAGGGCCGTCCAAGTAATCGGATAATTCCGCGTACCACGAAGCGCCGTCGCAAGAACCGTGGCATGCCGCCGTCGGCGACGTTGGATATCAATACGCTGCCGGGCAGCTCTAATTCGACGGCATTAGAGGCCGCGGCGGTTATCCGGCGCACGCCCGGCGCGCTGGAGCAGTGGCGGCGGGATCCGAACCACGCGCTGAAATGGCGTTACGTCGGCTGCCGCCCACTTTATCCTGTCGATGCGGTGCGCGACTATCCGTCACCTTCTGAACCCTGATCGGCTCGGTACGTGGCCGGTCAGAAACTCTACAATTTGATTCAGCCACCATCCCTCAAGCCGCTCGAAGAGGCTCTGTCGTGACTGGCGCCTCACGGTGATCAGGGAGCTATCGCCCAAAGTTGGTGACGGCGAGAATCGGGAAGGCGGCATATCGTGGGGGTGCTAGACGCCTCCACTTCTCCACCGAAGGAGCGATATGCCGTGTTCAACGATAACGCATCCAACTGATTCAGCCAGGAATCTTCGACGATCAACTCACGGAAATCTTGAGCAACGGGGCACGTGCCCTTCTCGCCAAGGCGGTCGAAGCCGAGGTTCCAGAATTTCTCGGCCAGCATGCCGATTTGAAGACCGCGGACGGCCACCAGCGCGTCGTCCGCCACGGCCACCTGCCGGAGCGCGAGGTGACGACCGGTATCGGTCCGGTCGCCGTCCGCCAGCCGCGCGTACGCGATCGCAAGGCCGGCGCTGCCGATCCTGGCCGCATCCCGTTCTCGCCGTCGATCCTGCCGCCCTACATGCGCCGCTCGAAGTCGATCGAGACGCTGCTGCCGGTCCTCTATCTGAAGGGGATCTCGACCGGCGACTTTTCCGAGGCGCTGGCGGCGCTGCTTGGCAAGCATGCTGCCGGGTTGTCGGCCTCCGCGATCGGCCGCTTGAAGGACGGCTGGCTCGCCGAGCATGCCGCGTGGCAGAAGTGCGATCTGTCGGCCAAGCGTTTCGTCTACATCTGGGCTGATAGCATCCATCTCGAAGCCCGCCTTGACGACGAAAAGCAATGCATCCTCGTGCTGATCGACGCGACGCCGGAAGGCCGCAAGGAACTGGTCGGCTTCACCGATGGTGCCCGGGAGAGCGCGCGCGATTGGCGCGATCTGCTGCTCGATCTGAAGCGGCGCGGGCTCGACGTGCCTCCGCGGCTCGTCATCGCCGATGGCGCACTCGGCTTCTGGAAAGCCGCCGGCGAGATCTGGCCGAAAACGCGCGAGCAGCGCTGCTGGGTACACAAGACTGCAAACGTGCTCGCCAAGCTGCCGAAGAGCCAGCAGCAGAAAGCCAAGCGCGCGTTGCAGGAGATCTGGATGGCTGAAACGAAGGTCGCCGCCGAGCTGGCGTTCGACGCCTTCATCGAGAGCTACGCGCTGAAATACGAGAAGGCGGCCGACTGCCTGAGCAAGGATCGAGACACGCTGCTCGCATTCTACGACTTCGCGGCCGAGCATTGGAAACACCTGCGACCCATCGAAAGCACCTTCGCCACCGTGCGCCACCGCACGCTCCGATCAAAGGGCTGTCTATCCAACAAGACCGCGCTCGCGATGGTCTTCAAACTGGTCGAGGCCGCCCAGAAAAAAATTGGCGTCGTCTCGATGGCCACAACCAGCTGCCAAAACTCATTCTCGGTGTGACATTCAACAACGGGATCGAGGTCATCACCAAGCCGACCGACCGTCAGCCCAAAACCGCCGCCGCCTGACCGGCCCGGCCGTCACCAAACTTTGGCGATAGCTCGTGATCAGGCGCCGCTTGATGAGTTGCCGAATCTCGTCGATACGCGGTGTATCCGGGAAGATGGTGATGCGAGCATAGAAGTCGCTAGCCTCCTCGGCGCTTAGGTCCGCGAGGTCAGCCTTCACCTTGGCGATCTCTTTCGACCGACTGGCTGCCAGTGCGTGAGACGCACCTTAGCCCTCGCGTCGCCATCGGCATCTGTGTCGGCGAACTGCTCCAAGAAAGAGCCTGTCGCAATAACTGCGGTAGTAACGAGCAGAAAGTATGCGTTGGATCCAGCTTTTCCCGTGGACTTGTAATGAACCAAACAGATACACACCGATTTCCAGAATCAGTCGAAAGATCCGAGAGATGGTCGCCCTGCGCTTTGCGCTTGAGGAAGCCAACGTCGTCGTTTCGCTCGATGTAGACGACGCAGTCTTCAGGAAGTGCTAGAATTCTCAACAGAGCAAATTTGGGTTGGAAAATGTAGCCAAGATTCCGATGCGGCTCTTTTGGCCGCGCTTCCCTTCCGGCGCCTCGATTGGCCGCGTTCGCTCTGCGTGAACTGTCGGAAGTGCCGGAGTGGGTCTAGATCGCCCTTCTCATGGATTTCCAATCAACCGATATCAATAGTTCCGATCGACCGGGATTCGGAGTTCGCATGTTTGAGCGGTTCGTAGAACGTTAGGCGGAAGAAGCCCTTTCGGATATCCCGGTGATCCTGATTGCGTCACCGCGCCGGGCCAGCCGAACCTATATTACATTCGGCGATCAGACGGTCCTCGAGCCGCAGAGTGCAACCCGGCTGGTTTGATCGGGCCTGGACCGAGCCACCATCATCGACGAGATCCAGCGTGCGCCGGACCTGCTGCTGGCGATACAGAAGACGGTTGGCGAGGGTTGCTTGCTCACCGGCTCGGCAAGCGTGCTGACCCTGCCGCGTATCACCCATGGTTGCTCGATCCCGAGTGGATGACGAAGCATCGCTATTCGACAGGTCTGCGCAGCCAGTACGTTTCGGCTGGCTGGCTGGTTCAGCCAACGCGTGGAACTTTCAAGCGCCCGCTTGGCACCCTGACATGGCAGAAATCGGCCATATCGCTTCGGACGTTGCTTGAGCGCCTGTAAATCAGCGTGGGATTCCGACGCCGATCGGCGAACTAAGATGTTGATCCAGCAAACGGCGAAGGGTTAAACCTTGGACGCCTGTTCACAAGTGCTCGCGTCGGAGCCTCCCAAGTGCGGTGCTGAGCCATCGAAAACTGCTTGCCAGCGCGCGCTGAACTACCTCGCCGAGATTAACCCGATCGCCCGTGGCGAGGCACTGCTGCATTCCGGCCGATTTCGCAAGGCTCGCTCGTCGACAAGGGGGCCCATGTGCTCGGTATGGGCACGCAGATTGTTCGGGTGAGCAGCTGCTTCGAGCCGGACGAGATTCTTGAGCTGACCGCAAAGCGCGAACGGCATCTCTTTCTTCGCCGCGCTGTGTGGCGCCTGACGGTCGCGGCAGAGGGAGCCGGCTGCCCCGCGCCAGGTCTGAAGACCATCCTCCACGGCGGTCGGGCGATGTAAGTCGCCGACTGCAAGGCGGCGCTCGCCGTGTTGGGGCCGAAGCTCGCGCAGACCTACGGTGCGAGACGCCGATGACAATCACCTATGCCGAGGTCGATGCATGTCGATGCCCCGATCCGCGCCATGACGAGCACCTGGCATCGGTCGGCATCGCCCCAGAGTGAGGTCGAGGTCTGCACCGTCGATGAGGCGCATCGCCAAGAGTGAGTTTGCAGTCAAAGGCTCAATCATCACCAACAACCACCGTGTCCTGTCCTGTTTCGTGCTGCACGTTAGGGCGCTGCCCCCATAACCCGTACGACGGTCACACCTTGCGGGAGCTCATCGTCCGAACCGAGACACTCAACGACTGCGCGATCGAGCGGTCGACGCACGAAATCCCACCGAACCTTCATCTCTGGCCAGAAGCGGCATCTTCGGTGTCATCAAGCGCGAGCTGCGTCGCCGCAGCGCTATCAAAACCATCATCGGACAGCTAAAGGCCTGTGGCTACTCGGCCCCTGCTATTTCAAAGGCCGCTGTGGCTAGCGTCATCCTCTCGGCTGTCGGCTATAAACTTCCGCCGCATCCTCGCCTGGTGCTGGAAGCTCTAGCGCTCCATCCTGATCCTCCTTTGGCGCGCCTTCGCAACCCTGTCGCCCTAATTCCCACTTGCTAACGGACGACTATTTGCCAGCAGGTTTTCGTCGGACGCCAGTAGATCTGCATCCGGTCGCTGCCGTCGGCTTATAGTCCGATGACCTGTTCGAGGAGCAAAAAAAGCGGGCCTTGGGCGGAAGCGGCCACGAGGACCAGGTTTTTGACACGCGGTGGCAGAAAAAATTTCAGTTGTGGCGCTGCTGCTCAAGAAGTGCTCGCAGTTTCGTCAGAGAGTTCGCCCCAGGTACAGCAGCCCTCATGTCGAGGACGAAGCGCTCTGGCTTCGGCACAAACGACCAGTGGGCTGCCAATCCGCCTTCAAATCGTTGGCCGCTTTCGCGTGAGGCCAACGCTGGTCCGTATCGCACGCATCTGAAGGAAGCCAGACCTTGGGCCACCAGCGGCCAAGTGTTAGAGCAAGAGCGGTCTCAAACTGTCGATTGTGGGTATCCAGGGCTTGCGCGTCGTCTGATCGATAGCGGTCTCGGCACGCGACATGCCGCTCATCCAGGTCTGCGTCATGATCTTCCGCTCGGTCTATCTGTTCCTTGGGTTCCTGGTCGATATCGCCGGGATCCTATTTAACCCGGGCGCGGTCATCATTGAACACTGATCAGACCATTGCTGCAGTCGAAGCGCGGCCGCGCTCGCACCTGCGGCTGTCCGCTCGCAGGCACGATCGGCCCTAGCATCGTCGCCAACTGACGGCGTTCACACGTCCCGTACATCGCCCCTCACGACCTCGGCGCGCCGGTCGACGATGACCCGTTCGCGCGCCTGTGCTCGGCGCTGCCGCTCGGCAGTAATTGCTTCGGCCGCGGTCCTCAGCCGCATCGTTGTCGGCGCGCACTCTCAATCGGGATCCTGCGGCGGCAACTTTCCTTGCCATCCTGATGGGCGGCACACTCGGCATGCTGAACGCGTTTTGTGCCGTCGAACGAACGCCGCGGCGTCGCTCTACTCCAATCGAAGAGATCAACCGTTCGGAGCGGGATTCTGAGCAGCCCGATAGAGCCCATGCGCGTGACGCAACTTCAGCTCCTCACCCCTTGGAAGACTATATGAGTCGCAAGAAGTTGAGCAGAAGCACGTGCCCTTGTTGGGTAAGTATCGATTCAGGATGGAACTGCACACCAATAGTTGGGTGATATCGATGTGCGAGGGCCATGACCTCGCCTTCCTCCGAACGCGCTGTCACCCTGAGATGCGGCGCGCATGACTCATCGACCTCGACAACGAGAGAATGGTAGCGCCCGACGCGAAGTGGGGACGGGAGTTCCTTGAATAGCCCTCGGCGATCATGCGTTACGTAGGAGGATCGACCATGCATAGGGCGACGTGCACGCGCCACTTGACCGCCGAAAACGCTCCCAATGCACTGGTGACCGAGACAGATGCCTAAAATAGGGACTTGACCCGAAAGTTCGCGGACGACGGCGGTGGATATTCCGGCCTCAGCTGGACCGCAGGGACCGGGCGAGATAACTACTGCGCGCGGCTTGAGGCCAACGAGATCGCTAACGCCGACCACGTCGTTCCGGATCACTTCCGTTGCTTCACCAAGCTTGCGGAAATAGCGGGCAATGTTGAAGACGAAGGAGTCGTAGTTGTCGATGATGACAATCAAGATGCACCGGATGTTTCAACACGAAATGCGTCAAAGATTCGCTGTGCCTTCGCGAGTGTCTCCTCGTATTCGGCCTCTGGGTTTGACATCGCCGTGATCCCGCTACCCGCATGAAACACAGCCAGGTCGTCCTCGATCGTGACAGTGCGGATCGCGATATTCGTGTCCATGTGCCCGCTGAAGCTGATAAAGCCAATCGCCCCGCAATAGACGTCTCGCGCCGTCCGCTCTATTTGCGCGATAATTTCCATCGACCGCACCTTTGGCGCCCCGGTAATGGAGCCGCCAGGAAAGCAGGCTCGAAGTAGGGTAATAGCGTCTTGGTCGTCTGCAAGTTCACCCGTAACGATCGATACGAGGTGGTGCACTGAGGCATAGGATTCGAGGCCGCACAGCGCTGGAACCTCGACCGAATGTGGAGTGCAAACGCGCGACAGATCGTTGCGCATGAGGTCGACGATCATAGTATTCTCGGCACGGTCCTTTTCGGACGCGACTAGAATTTCAGCGCGGCGCTGGTCTTCCTTGGAATCCGCGGAACGCGCGATCGTGCCTTTGATGGGGCGCGTTTCGACCTGTCGTCCCTCGAGCCTCAGGAAACGTTCCGGCGAGCTCGATGCGATGGTGAGCTTGCCGTAGCGCAGGAGGGCTGCAAAGGGTGCCGGGTTCAATGACCGCAGCTGGCAGTAAAAGGCAAGAGGATCAAATGAGGTCGACAGGCGGGCGCTGAAGCGCTGCGCAATGTTGGCCTGGAAGACCTCTCCAGCCAGAATCAATTCGACGACGCGCTGTATCGCCGCAATGTAGCCCTCAGGGCTGAAGTTCGAATGCCATGCAGCAGCTCGGCCGGGTGAGTCGTTCCCCGACGTCTTTGGGCCCGCAAGCAATGCTGCGGCAAACTCGTCGGCTCGACGCCGTGCGCGCTCGGCGCGACGTGAGGGATCCTGCTCCGGCCATCCGGTAGAAACGACCCAGCATCTCTTGTCATGGTGGTCGTAGCTGATGACCACGTCATAGAAATGGAGGATGGATTGGGGCAAACGCTGACCGGGAATCGTCGGCGCCGACAATCGCTCCAGAGTCCTGTTCAGATCGTAAGCAAGGAAGCCGGCCGCGCCTCCCTGGAACGGCGGGAGATCAGGACGATGCTCTTGCGGATACTTGGCGAGCAGGGTGCGAAGGACTTCCCATGGATCGCCCTCGAGAGCCTCTCCGTTGCAACTCGCTTGTCCGTCCGCGACGATGTAGGTGCTGAACGGGTCGCAAGTCAGATATGAGTAGCGCCCGAGCAACTCATGCCTTGCTGCGCTATCGAAAAACGTGAGGTGTGCTCGATGCGTGAGACATCGCATCGCTGTGACCGGCTCAATCCACTGCAGCTCGCGGACGTGCATGGGACTGTCAGTCACCAACGACCGGTGTTGTGAGGTGTGCTCCGATTGTGATCTCGACCCCAACGAGAGCGACGCTCGTCTGGGACCCGCAGGCTCTTGAAATCGATTGTCAGGTTAACCCCCGCCCGTGGACACAGTGCGCCGAGTAACTTGGCGCTTCGCTGCCGTCGGCGCCAAACGCGCATCTGTTGATACATTGTAGTCCGCCGCGAACCGTAGCTCCCGGAGCGGTCGTACCCGCCTGATCGATTCCTGGTACAGATCATGCGCCTTGTAAGCTGCGAGTTCCGTCTCGTTGTCGAACTCACCGTAGACCACAACGTCAATATCGTTGCCGAACCGGTCGGACTTGCGATTGCGAGCAACCTCGAGCCGGCTTGCATGTGGGATTGTGGTGAGTACCGATAGGCCTTCGACGATTTGGTCAATATGGGCCTTATCCTTGGCGGTGAACAAGACGATGTGACGAATCATGGATAGCCGTTAGTAATTTCGGAAGTAGGTCGCATACCTAGCTTAGGATCGAGGCCGCCGCAACGCTCGCCAAAGCGGTAGTGTGACGCCCTTGCGATAGTCCGCAGTTTTCTACGAAGCTCATGCTCAGGAAGCGGGAAGGGCAAGGCGCTCAATCGTTTGAATGTGGCGTGCCAGCAGGTTACAGGCTTGATCAACGCCGCGCGCTCGAAGTGCCTGCAGAATTAGGCGGTGATCCTGGTTGGATCGTGGTCGCCAGCCGACACTTCGCGCCATAGCGAACACTAATCGTGAATTTGCGAGTTGTAGTCCGTCAAGGCTCGCCAGTAGGCGCGGCATCGCGCAGGGCGCCACCAGCGCGTAGTGAAAGGCGCGGTTGGCCGTCTCAAACTCCTGAATGGTCAGGGCATTGTCTGCTTCAATCAGGGCGAGCTCAATCCGTGCCAAATGGGCCGATGTGAGTTTTGGGGCTGCATTGCGCAACGCGACCACTTCGAGCGCAGCACGCATCTCGGCGATCTCCTTCACTGAATTGGTGTCGAGCGGGGCAACCCGCACACCGCGACGGGGCACTGTGACGACAAGATGTCGGGCCTCCAGTTGCCAAAAAGCCTCGCGGACCGGGACGTGACTGGAATTGAATTCCCGCGCGACATGATCCTGCCGAAGTGGGGCGTCTGGCTGCAGCGCGCCCCTGATGATGCGCTCACCGATTGACTCCGCAATGCGCACCGCAACCGTCGTGTTCTCGTCAGTCATCATAGATTATCTATCATTACCCCTCCGTCGATAATCGGCATAAGCCCGCTCGTTTTGCAGAGTTTCTGCAATCCCTGCAGACTTTGGCAGTCTTTGGTCGTCGGCATACGCTTATGTTTCATGTCGAAGAGGCAAAGCAGGCAACGGGCGGCCACATTATAGATAATAGCCAGGATTATCTATACTTAAGGAAAGGCGAGACTTATGGTTGCTGCCGTCGGAGTGGAACGGAATGACGGGCGCAACAGCGCGCCGGTCCGCCATGACTGGCAGCGCGCCGAGGCCGAAGCGCTCTATGGCCTGCGGTTTGCCGACCTGATGTTCCAGGCGCAGAGCGTTCATCGGAAGAACTTCGATCCAAGCCACGTCGAAACAGCAAGCCTGCTCAGCATCAAGACCGGCGGCTGTCCGGAAGACTGCGGCTACTGCTCGCAGAGCGCGCATTACGACACCGGCCTGAAAGCCGCCCGCCTGATGGATCGCGCCGAAGTGGTCGCCATCGCCCAGGGCGCCAAGGACGCTGGCGCGACGCGCTTCTGCATGGCCGCGGCCTGGCGCAGTCCAAAAGACCGAGATCTCGATCAGGTCTGCGACATGATCAGCGCTGTTCAAGACCTTGGCATGGAAACCTGCGTCACGCTCGGCATGCTGACGTCGAAGCAGGCCACCCGGCTCTCCGAGGCCGGGCTCGATTTCTACAATCACAACGTCGATACCTCGCCCGAGTTCTACGACAAGATCATCACCACCCGCGCCCTGCAAGATCGCATCGACACACTGGCACACGTGCGCGACGCCGGCATGAAGGTCTGTTGTGGCGGTATCGTCGGCATGGGTGAGCGCGTCGAGGACCGGCTCGGCATGCTCGTGCTACTCGCCAATCTTCCCAGCCATCCGGAAAGCGTGCCGATTAACCTGTGGAACGAGGTCAAGGGCGTGCCGGTCAATGACATCGCGGAGCGTCCCGATCCGATCGCGCTGGTGCGCCTGGTCGCGACCGCCCGGATAATGATGCCTAAGAGTGTCGTGCGGTTGTCCGCTGGACGGCAGTATATGACCGATGAACAGCAGGCGCTGTGCATTTTGGCCGGCGCGAATTCGATCTTCATCGGCGATGTGCTGTTGACCACCAAGAACCCGCGGCGCGACCGCGACGCGAATTTACTGGACCGGCTCGGCGTCACGTCCGGGCTTGCCTGATTGAAGCAGCTCAAGGAGCACGCTGTGCGCAGACTCCGGTTCAGGTGAGAAATGCAGATTGTGTTGATGAAAGGCAAAATCCTTCGCGCTTCGGTGACTGAAGCCGATCTGCACAGTGATGGCTCGATTTCGATTGATCGTGCACTGCTGGATGCGGCAGGATTCCTGATCAACGAACGCGTCGAAATCGACAACATCGAAACCGGAGCGCGCTTCGCCGCCTATGTGGAGGAAGCCCCCGCGGATCTGGCACCATAGATTTGAACGGAGCGGCTGCGTGACTCGCGATGCCCGCAGACAAAATTATTAGCGGCCATCAGAACTTTCGCGAGATCGACCGCTAGTTTGCGAGTGCAGAATGAATTCAATCCACAAAGCCAAAGTTGGCGATTATGTCGCGGCCTTGCATGCCCTGAAGGTAGACAACCGGCTGCGTGGCCTCAAGCCGCGCGCGGGCATCGATTTTGCGTCGAACGATTATTTGGCGCTCGCGAGCGCGCCGCGGATGAAAAAGGCTGTTTACGCCGCGCTAGAAGCCGGCACACCGATCGGAGCCGGCGGGTCGCGGCTTCTGCGCGGCAATTGCGACGAACACGAAACTCTCGAAGCAGAATCGGCTCAGTTCTTCGGGGCGGAGACGGCGCTTTTCTTTGGTGGCGGGTATATCGCAAATTTTTCTGTCCTAACAACGCTGCCACAGCGGAGCGATTTGCTTGTTCTCGATTCTCTGGTGCACGCAAGTATTCATGAAGGCGCGCGAGCTGGCCGGGCCGAGTTTCGGATAAGCGACCATAACGACGCCCAGTCGGTCGAGGACACAATTCGTGACTGGCGTGCCGAGGGCGGAACGGGTCGCGTCTGGATCGTGGCCGAAAGTCTCTACAGCATGGATGGCGATTTCGCCCCGCTCGAAGGCCTGGTTGCGATCGCGGACCGGTACGACGCGTTCCTGATGGTGGATGAGGCTCATGCCACAGGCGTTTACGGAGAGCAGGGACGAGGGCTCACCGCGCCTTATGAGGGACGCGACAATCTCCTGGTCGTTCATACCTGCGGCAAAGCGCTCGGTGCGGCAGGTGCACTTGTCACTGCCTCCGGCGTGCTACGCGACTTTATGGTCAATCGCTGCCGTCCATTTATCTTCGCTACCGCCCCCTCACCGCTGATGGCTGTCGCCGTGCGGGAGGCACTCTTCATCCTGCAACATGAACCTGAGCGGCAGCAGCGTCTGGCCAAGCTGGTCGCGTTCACGCATCGGGAGATGGGTTTGCGCGGTTGGCGAAATCCGTCGGCCTCGCAAATCGTGCCGTATATCGTTGGCGACAACGCACGAGCGATGCGGCTCGCGTCAAGACT
Organism: Bradyrhizobium sp. i1.15.2; assembly: GCF_040548425.1. Taxonomy (NCBI): domain Bacteria; kingdom Pseudomonadati; phylum Pseudomonadota; class Alphaproteobacteria; order Hyphomicrobiales; family Nitrobacteraceae; genus Bradyrhizobium; species Bradyrhizobium sp. i1.15.2. Next base: position 39,328 of record NZ_JBEPRQ010000037.1, read on the forward strand.
GCAGGCTCGCGGGTTCGATATCCGAGGAATCCGGCCGCCAACCGTGCCGGCGGACACGGCGCGTTTGCGAATTTCACTGACGCTCAACGTTGGGGAGGATGACGTGCGTGCAATGCTCGATGCTCTGTTCGAGGAGACCAGAGGTGAAGCGCGATGAGGCAGCAGATCGTGGTCACAGGCACAGATACGGGAATCGGGAAGACGGTGTTTTCCGCGGGGCTCGCCGATCTCCTCGGCGCGAACTATTGGAAACCGATTCAGGCCGGCCTCGAAGGAGAGACTGATGCCGAGCTCGTCGCGCGACTGGGCAATCTCTCGTCCGATCGCATCGTGCCGGAGCGTTATCGCCTTCAAACGCCCGTTTCGCCTCATCATTCCGCTGAAATTGATGGAATTTGCATTGAGCCAGATTTGCTCGATGTGCCGGACACCGGGGAGCGACCGTTAGTGATTGAGGGCGCTGGCGGCTTGATGGTCCCGCTGAGGGGCGATACACTCTACATTGATGTCTTCGAGCGATGGCGGCTTCCGGTCGTGCTTTGCGCGAGCACGGCACTGGGCACCATCAATCATTCGCTGCTGTCGATAGAGGCTCTGCGAAAGCGCCAGATCCCTATTCTTGGCATTGCCTTCATTGGGGAACCAAATGCTGAGACCCAGATCGCAATTCGGGAGATTGGGCGGGCGCGTTGGTTAGGGCGATTGCCCTGGGTGGCTCCCCTCGCAGCAGACACGCTGCAGGCCGCCTTTAGAAGCTCGTTCCGTGCCGATCAATTCAAGCAATGAGGACGAAGCCGAAGTCGCCGATCTGGCATCCGTTCACACAACACGCTCTCCAAGCGGAGATGACAAAAGTTATACGTGGAGATGGCGCCTATCTCCACACCGCTGATGGTCGTCGAATCATCGATGCTATATCATCTTGGTGGGTGGTGACCCACGGCCATTGCCATCCACATATCGTGAGCGCCATCCAGGAACAGGCAGGCAAGCTCAACCAGATCATCTTCGCAGGCTACACCCACGAACCGGCGGAGGAGATTGCTGCGCAACTCTTGAAGCTCGCACCCGATTGCCTCGAGCATGTCTTCTTCTCGGACAGTGGCTCGACCAGCGTGGAAGTGGCGCTAAAAATGGCAGTCGGCTACTGGCACCGCATCGGAAAACCGCGAAGAAGCATTGTCGTGATGCAACATTCCTACCACGGGGACACAATTGGTGCGATGTCGGTCGGTGCCCGAGGGGTGTTCAACGCGCCGTACGCTCCCCTCCTGTTCGACGTGACCTCAATCCCGTTTCCTGCGAGCGGTCGTGAACAGGCGACGCTGGACGCGCTGGAGTCGACTTGTCGAAACGAAATGCCCGCCGCTTTTATTGTGGAGCCGCTGATTGTGGGGGCAGGTGGGATGCTGATATACCCAGCGTGGGTGCTAAGAGAGATGAAGCGGATCTGCGAGGCCTCTGATGTCCTGTTCATTGCCGACGAGGTCATGACGGGCTGGGGCCGCACCGGAACACTATTCGCCTGCGAGCAAGCTAATGTCAGTCCCGATATCGCCTGCTACTCGAAGGGCCTCACGGGAGGGGCGCTTCCACTCGCGGTGACACTATGTCGAGCGGATATTTTCGACGCGCACTATTCGAAAGATCGGACACGTACGTTCTTTCATTCGAGTTCATATACGGCAAATCCAGTTGCCTGCGCCGCCGCAAAGGCCAACCTGGATCTCTGGCAAGATCCGGAATCTCGCCACCGCCTGGCGTCGGTCGCGGCGATGCAAGAGCAGGCAATTGAGTCATTCCGCGCCGACCCGCGCTTTGCAAACGTCCGTCGGAGCGGCACGATCACAGCGCTCGATGTGAAAACGAAGGATGCAGGCTATCTCGCGGGGGTCGGTCCGAAGCTTCAGGCTTTCTTCAAAGACCGAAATTTGCTGCTGCGCCCGCTCGGCAATACGATCTATGTAATGCCACCATATTGCGTCACAGGGGCAGATCTTGATGAAATCTATCTCGGCATCACAGATGCCGCCGATGCGCTAGCTTAAGGTGGTCTTGGCGCGTTCAGCGAGGGGGAATCCAAGGTTCGGCCATCGGGTTTCGGATTACCACGCTTTGACCGCGTAAAGGCAAAGAGGGTGGTTCTGATAACTCCAGACGAGTTGCTGTAGGCACGCCACCATCACCAGCTGAATTCCGTCGAGGAAAGCCGCCCGCACGCGGGATTCAACCGTCAACGCGTAACTCATTGCATAAATCAAGATCGAAATATCGTTAGATCTGGTAATCAATACTTGGCTAACGAAGCACGCCGATGGAGCGTGTCGCCTCGCCAGGGAGGCGCAAGTCAGAGCTCAAACTCTTGCGCCCGGTGTCCGTACAAGCCGCGAGACTAGGCATCGCCCGCGCCGCACTTCCCGTGCGGGCGTGGTGTTGCAGCGAAGGAAAGGGGGCTATCCACGTAATCCAGAGAGGCGAGAAATGCGCAACAGTTCTCATGGTTCGCACCACGGTTCAGTAAAGTGCTGCGCGGTATGCGGTGGAAGATTCGGGTTGATCCGCTACTACTGCTGGCGTACGGCCCTTTGCTCCAAGAAATGCGTCGACCGCTTCAAGGCGCGCCGGGAGGCCGACCATCAATGGTTTCGCTGGCTGCGAGCGGCTTAATACATGGCTTAACGGGGCCACGCTATGAAATTTATACTCGTGAATCAAAGGACCCTGCGCGGCGACAGAACCTGCACCGAATGTTCCCGGTCCTTTGGTCCGGGTTACGCTGCGAGAGGTGGTAACGCGGAGAGAATATTGCAACTACGATTGCTACTGACGCTGCCACTTAATGGATATCGCCTTCTCGTACCTTACCGCGCGTGCCGATTCTAATTCCGACACGAAAGACCTCGTTCCTCTTGGGCTCGCAGCCTTGCTTGGTGCGGCTTCGTTCTGGCTTCAGCTCGGGGCGGCCTCGATGTCATGGATCAACACTGCCGCGCATGCCGACGAGCCGTCCGCGGCTGAGCGGCCTCCCTCGGTTTGAGCTGGGCTGAGTCGCGCGGTGTGCGCCAGCGCGACCCAAAGCCGCTCCGCATGAGGAGGAACGGCTGAGAAGTTCTTATTTGATGACCGCGCGATCATTGGAGGGTTTGATGCGTCTGTCCGTGACCGTTGACAGGTAGTTTCCTTTTTCCGTCTCCCCATTGACAGCTTCCTCTCGCCTTCCCAAGGAAGCGCCGACTACCAAGGATGCGGGGTGGATCGCGATCTAAGATGAGCCACATTTCAGAGCTGCCTGTTGAACGCGTCACGATTCCACTCCTGCAGCGATGGAAGGAGGAGGGCCGTCGTATCGCGATGACCACCGCGTACGACGCGGTTACAGCACGCATCTCCGATCCGATCGTAGATGTCATCTTTATCGGGGATAGCGTCGGCAACGTCTGTCTTGGATTCGATGATACATTGCCGGTCAGCATGGCGATGATGAACCATCACCTCGAAGCCGTTGTACGCACAAAGCCTCGTGTCTTGCTCGTGGCCGATATGCCCTTTCTTAGCTTCCATCTCAGTCCAGCGGAGACGATTCGTAATGCCGGAGGCTTCCTGCAGCGCGGGGCCGACGCTGTCAAGCTCGAGGGGGGCCAAGCGTATCGAAATAGTGCGCGCCCTGATCGATTGCGAGATTCCTGTGATGGGCCACCTCGGCCTCACCCCTGGGGGGTCAAGGTGCAAGGCCGGAACTCCGATGACGCCTTGCGCCTGCTCGATGACGCCCACCATCTACAGGAGGCCGGCTGTTTCGCTCTCGTCCTGGAGGGTATTCCGGCTGAGCTCGCGGCGCGAGCGACCGAATCCCTGAGGATACCGACCATTGGAATCGGTGCGGGTCCTGGCTGCTCAGGCCAGGTGCTCGTCTTTCACGATGTGCTGGGATTGACTGAAGGTCATCGCCCCAAATTTGTTCGCGCTTATGCCAATGGTTTCCAGTTGTTGCAAGAGGCCCTGTCGCGTTGGGCAGCCGATGTCCGCAACGGTGCATTCCCGACACCGCAAGAGTCCTGTCGGCTTCCTGAAGGCCTTCGCGACACGGTCGCGAACTGGACACCCTCCAATCCAACGTGATGTAAAGTACAACATGCAAACGTTCACGACGGTCGCAGAGCTTCGTCGCGCGCTCGCAGAGGTTCGCAGCGCCGATAAACGCGTAGGACTTGTGCCGACGATGGGCTATCTACACGACGGCCATCTGGCGCTGGTCGAGGCCAGCCGGACGCAATGCGACGTCGCCGTAGTTAGCATTTTCGTCAATCCTACTCAATTCGGGCCCAATGAGGATCTCAGCACCTATCCGCGCGACTTCCTGCGCGATCAAGAGCTGTGTCGCGATGCCGGCGTTGCGATCGTCTTTGCGCCGGATATACAGGAGATTTATCCGGCTCAATTTGAGACCTTCGTCGAACCGGGCGAGCTCGCAAAACCAATGTGCGGAGCTTTCAGGCCTGGGCATTTTCGTGGGGTCGCGACTGTCGTTGGCAAGCTATTCAACATGGTGCAGCCGAATGTCGCGTTTTTTGGACAAAAGGATTTTCAGCAATGCGCGGTGGTGCGCCGCATGGCAATTGACCTCAACTTTCCAATTGAGATCGTCACCGTGCAAACCGTCCGGGAACCGGACGGACTCGCGATGAGCAGTCGCAACCGCTACCTAAGCGAGGAAGAACGTTGGCGCGCTCTTGCCATCAGCCGTGGGCTGTTCGCCGCAGCGGATAAGTTTCGCTCAGGAGAGCGCGACGTGGGACAGCTGATTGCGATCGCAAAGGAGCAGTTGAATACGGTCGATCGACTGCAGTACCTTGAGCTTGTCGACCCTGATACGCTCAAGCCCGCCGAGAGTCCTCTTCGGCGTACCGCTGCACTATGCGCCGCAGCCTACGTCGGCTCGACGCGTCTAATCGACAACGTAATACTACCGTTGCCAACTCCTTAGCGTTACTCACAACAAAACGACGGAATGAGCTCAGAGATACTGATGCTTGCAATGGGTGTTTTCGTCCACGAACAGGGACCGGGCTCGGATTATTCGCGATCTAGCGGACAAAGCAGACCCTTTCATCAGAAGAGAGTGCTGGACCTCGCGGAACGGTATGACAGACGTATTAGCCGCCCATCTCAGGCGATGAAGATGGCGGCCACGGCGATTTCGCCGATCAGCACAATCGCGCCATCGATGCGGTGAAGTCCATCGAAACGTAAGCGCGATCGCGGCTGGACACGCCGCAACCGAACACCGGCACAAGCCGAGAAAACGTGTCATGTGAGAAGCAGAAAGAGAAGGTGGAGACCGCTTGGTGGGGGCGCGGCAGTCGCAGATTTCTTACCCGATCAAACAGACTTGAACCGCGAAACGCGAAATGTGCATTATCTTTCTCACTAGGGACGGGGGAGATCTCCAAACGTTGGATGCCGCTACCACCGCGCTTCTGCGCGCGATCCTGGACGAGGTCTGCGAGAGCCGTTCCCCGCATAATACCGGTGCCCGCACTTACGTCGCCTCGAAGCTTCTGGAAGCCGCCATCAGAGGTGAGACGACGTCCGACCGCCTCAAACAGATCGGCCGCGAAGCCCTTTCCGAAAGACCGACCATGTGGGTGGAGGCGTAGACAACAGACACGATGTTGCCACTCAGTTGAATTTCCAGATCACATTTCTGAAGATACTGGTGAGCTATCTAGTCGAGGCCGCACCGATGCTGAGCTTAAGCGTGACATGGCCATTTTGACTGTCTCCTGCCTTGTCCGCGTTGGCCCAAAAAGTTGACGCCATGACCGCACGGAAAACTTGCATTCTGCCGAGCTGGCGCAGATTTTCGTCGATGCGAGGGCCGAGATCAGCGAATTTCGCTTTTAGGAAGCCGATAAATGTTACTGCAAGGGATCCTGATAAGTCGAATCCTGAGAACTGACTGTCTTGTCGGTAGAGCCGATGCGGCTCCTAGTTATCTCTCTCCATACGAACGACTGGAACCATCTGACGAAGCCTGAGTGGAGGTGAGGATGCGCCCCAAGGACCGAAACCGATGAAATGGGAGACCTTCGGATGCCGTACTACTCTTTTGATCTCGTGATTGACGAGGAGTACAAAAATCAAGGCGGCCTCATTCTCGAAAATATCGAGGTTGCCTCCGACCGAGCGGACCAGCTCGCGACCGAACTGTCTATTGTACATCCGGACCTGAAGGCCAAAGGCTGTGCGGTTCGGGTCACCAGCCCCGAGAACGCTGAGATCTATCGCACGCCACTCGATCCGGTCCCGTCATGGATGAGACGTCAGCACTGAGCGTCGGCAGTGGCGGGCGACAATCGAAACGATCGGTTTGGCTTATGGGAGGGGGCGACCGCGCGTCCAGGGCGAGGCGCCGTGATGTTCCCAGACAGTCGAACTGGGCCATAGCGTCGACAGAATGGGAGCGCGATGGACGAGTAGAGATTCACGCTTACTTGACTTCGTCGCCTGAACTTAAAAAGGGAGCCTCGATGAGGCGACCGCGGCCTGGCCTTGCCGTCCTAACAGCGTTCCACGCGTTTTTTCCGTTAAAAACCGGCTGAAACCTGCATATCGACCGACACCTTGTTGGATGCGGAAAAAGGCCGCGCGAACATTACGTGCGGCCAAGTCGGGGAGGAAAACGCTTGAAGGGGTATCGAGATGAGCAGATCGATCACTCATCGAGAGCTCCAAGCTTGGCAGAGAATCACCATTGCGAGCGCGTCAATCATCTTTGATCCCGCGCTTGAGTGATCGGACAACCGAATTCAGCGCCGCTTGGCGGCGTTTTTCGCGCATGCTTCGCATCTTTTATGCGAAAATGATCAACGTGTCGCAGGCTGTGAGCTACTACCGGGCTGTTCTGGCAGTTCGCATCTCATCGGCCTGTAAATTGATTTCACGTTGATAGATCTGCAACGTGTCCTCAAGGCGATATAGCGCGCCTCGGACCGCTTTTTCCCAGCGAGCTTGGCTCCGTATCATCGGCGCAAAGCTCGTCGAAATCTTCGCTCGCCACGACGCTGAGCAATAGTGCTTCACCTACACTGCGAGTTCAGGATTTTGAAATCAATGTAATTTAACTGGCAGGTTGTCATCGACCGAATGAAGTCCTCTCCCGTTTAGCTCATATAGAAAAGCGCCCGTCGCACTCGCAATAACAAGCACTGCGCGGGCATGAACTTATTGAAGGGGTAAAATGAGTAAAATTGCTGCGAGAAGTTTCGGGCAATCAAAGGGCTGCCGTGGCTTACGCATTGGATTGCGCGGCCAAATGGCCCTGCTCGGGATTTCCGGGGTCCTCGTCACCGGTGCAATCTGCGCCGCCGCCCTGAATTATGCGAGCCTGGTCCAGCGCGATTCGAATCACAGCAACCAATTCAACGCCAATGTCGCATCATTGTCGCAAAGCTTTCTCGAGTCCCGACAAATCGCGAGCGATTTCCTGCGCAAGCCCAGTGAAGTGTCGATCAAGAAGTATGCGGACAATTATGAGCGGCAGCTCGCAGACTTGAGTCGCCTCGAAGCATTTTTGACGGCTTTGCCCGAGGATGACCCGCTGAAGCAAGCAACCTTCCTGCGGCCGGCGATCAATCTCTATGCAACGCGCTTTCAGAACGTAGTCTCGGCGCAACACAACCTCGGCTTCAATGAAGATGACGGATTCCAGGACAAGCTGCGCAAAGCCGTGCACACCGTCGAACAACGTCTGGCAGAGCTGAACCAGCCTCGGCTGACCATCTTGATGCTGATGATGCGCCGGCACGAGAAAGACTTCATCTTGCGCGGCGAAGACAAATATGGCGATCAACTGGTTGACCGGGCGGCGGAATTCGAAACCGCGCTCGCTCAGTCAAGCCTACCGGCTGAGATGAAATCCCAGATCCTCGGGCTGATTCGCGCATACAAGTCGAGTTTTATGTCGTTCATGGTGACGCAGCAAGCGCTGAGCGACCAGGTCGACGATCTCGCGCAGATCTTCGACCGTATCCGCCCGGCGCTCGTGAAGATCATGGCTGCCGCTGACGCGCGCTCGCGGGCTGCGGAAATGCGAGCTGAAGAAAATCGGCGGAAGCTGATCTGGGTGATCGGGCTTGCAACGATGGTCGTTGGCCTGCTCGCCTTACTGTTCGGCCAACGCATCGCCAAAACGGTCGCTTCGATGACGGCAGCCATGCGCCAACTCGGCGACGGCCGGTTCGATGTGGTTCTCCCGGGCCTTGGCCGAAAGGATGAGCTTGGCGAGATGGCTGCGGCAGTCGAAATGTTCAAGCTGAGAGCTCGCGAGAGGGCGCAGGCCGAGCTCGACGCAAAGGTCGAACAAGATCGTACCGCTGCCGAGCAGCGTAAGGCCGATATCGCCCGGCTCGCCGGCGAATTCGAAGCCGCCGTAGGCAAGGTGATCGACACTGTCTCGTCCGCGTCCACAAAACTTGAAGTCTCCGCACGCAGCCTTACCAGTTCCGCTGATCACAGCCGGCAACTCTCCATAGAGGTCGCCTCCTCATCGGAGGATGCGTCTGAAAACGTTCAACGTGTCGCAGCCGCGACGGGCGAAATGGCGGCAACCATCGCCGGTGTGGGCCGGCAGGTCGAAGAGGTCGCCAACATGGCGCGCGTAGCGGTTCGCAAGGCCGAACTCAGCGACCAGCGCATGGTTAATTTAGCGGCCGCCGCGGAGCGAATCGGCAGCGTGGTCCAGCTGATCGCCGCGATCGCGCGGCAAACCAATTTGCTCGCGCTGAATGCGACGATTGAAGCCGCGCGCGCCGGCGATCGCGGCAGAGGTTTCGCGGTTGTCGCCCAGGAAGTAAAATCGCTCGCGACGCAAACCGCGCACGCGACCGTTGAGATCAGCCAGCACATTGGCGGCATTCAGGCCGCGACGACTGAGTCGGTCGTCGCGCTTACCGAAATTGGCGTCATCATCGGCCGCATCTCGGACATCGCCATCACCGTGGTCGATTCAATCGGGGAACAGGAGGCGACCAGCAAGAACATTGCGTTCAATTTGCAGGAAGCGGCGGCCAGGGCAACCCAGGTGGCAGCGAGCGCCGGTGAAGTCACCAACCGCGCAAAGGAAACCGGAGGGGCTTCGATGCAGGTGCTGATGTCTGCCGAACTGCTATCGGAGGAAAGCTCTCGGCTGAAGCACGAACTAGACAGCTACCTGGGCAGTGTTCAAGCGGCTTGAATCGGCGTGTCAACGTCGTAAGCTCTCCACGCCTGAAAGTTGACCTTTCTTCCATCTGCTATCGGAATCGGCGGGTAAATGCTAGGAGACCGGGTCTGTTAGAGCTGCAACGCGGAAGCGCTGAGCACTCCTACGGTTCTCATGCGCGGTTTCTTTATCTCCGCCGCGAGACGGCGGAGCGAGCCGTAAACCCGACGCAAAAATGCTTATCCCCAACAACAGCAGGAATAATGCGCTGGTCTTGAATATCAATTTAGGTGCTGACCGGTCAAACGGCGCAACGCAGCGGTTGCTGCTCTCTTCTGCGGTGCAATCGAGGGTATTTCCATGCGCAATCATAACCTTGTTTCCGGTAGCTTCCTGCACTGACCGCGG
>NZ_JBEPRQ010000038.1:0-48015 GCF_040548425.1 Bradyrhizobium sp. i1.15.2
CAAGCGGACAAATCCTGCTCGCCTCCATCGCATTCAACATGAGGAAATGGGCCGCGATCGCGGCCTGAGCCGCCCGCCGAGGGCGACAATCACAGCCTTGGCCGGAGCCTGTCGCGACCCAGACCTTCTCTCTCGACGTCTTCAGCCTCAAAAACCAATAGCGCAACAGGCCCACAAGGGGAGAAGGAAGAAAGTGTTAGAAACACCTCACCTCGGCTTCCGCCTGTGCTCGCCGCAAATCATTCACGGCCGAGTTCGCCTGCTCCGAGGTGCGGAACTGGACGCCGAGATTGCCGCGGACCTGGGACATGCTGAGCGCGGTTTCTGCGGTGACGTAGCGCTCATAGGGCACGATCGAGGCCACCACGTCGATCGAGCAGGAACATTGCTCGATCGCCTGCCGGCTCTCGCCATTGGCCTTCATGCAGCCATAGACATACTCGGCACGCGCCGATGTCGGATAATCATTGGCCTCTTCAGCCTGCGCAGCGAGCGCGGTCGCAGCCCACACCGCCAATGCGGCGACAATCGGTCGTAGCTGTCCGGCCAGATTCATGAGCGTCCTCCCGCTGGTTGCGACGGAAGCTATGCTATGCGTATTGTCCTGAAAAGCACCCTATCAGAGGAAACGGCTCACAAGGTGATGAGAGCATTTGGTCGATCATTGGCGCTCGCGACGACGCTGGCGCTGACACTAGCCGGGCCCGGCCGCGCCGCGGATACGATTCGCCTTGCGGTGCAGAAGACCGGAACATTCTCCTGGGAGCTGGCCGCGATCCGCGCCGGCGGCCTCGACAAGGAGGCCGACCTGTCGCTCGACGTCACCGAGCTTGCGAGCCCCGAGGCCGGCAAGATCGCCCTGCGCGCTGGCAATGCCGACATCATCCTGTCCGACTGGCTGTGGGTGTCGCGCGAGCGCACGCTCGGCGCCAAGCTCACCTTCTATCCCTATTCCAGCGCGCTCGGCGCGGTGATGGTGCCGGCCGCCTCGCCGATCAAGTCGCTGGCTGATTTGAAGGGCCGCAAGCTGGCGGTCGGCGGCGGTCCCATCGACAAGAGCTGGCAGCTGCTCCAGGCGCGCATGAAGCAGGACGGCATCGACCTGAAATCGGAGGCGACCATCGTCTATGGTGCTCCGCCTCTGATCGCCGCCAAGGCGCTCGACGGCGAGATGGATGCGAGCCTCAATTTCTGGAATTTCTGCGCACAGCTGGAAGCCAAGGGTTTTAGACGTCTTGCCGGCATCGAGGACATATTGCCGAAACTCGGCGCCAAGGGCGCGGTCTCCGCAGTCGGCTATGTCTTCGACGAAAACTGGGCGGCGAGTCATCGCGATGCGGTGGCGCGCTTCATCGCGATGACCCGCAAGGCCAAGCAGCTGCTGGTGACCTCGGATGCCGCCTGGGACAAGATCGCACCGCTCACCGGCACGAGCGATGCCACCCTGCTCAAGACCTATCGCGAGCGATATCGCGACGGCATTCCGCGCCGGAGCATCGATGACGAAGAAAAGGACGCGCGCGTGCTCTACCGCGTGCTGGCCGAGACCGGCGGACGCGACCTCGTGGGCCCCGCTGCCGAGCTCGATACCGGCACGTTCTATCACGCAGTTGCCGGAGACTGAGGTGCTGCGTCTTCTGTCGTTTGCCCTGTTGCTCGCGATCTGGTGGACAGCCGCCCTGTTCGTCGGCGCCGCAAAGCTGCCCTCTCCGTCCGCCGTGCTCGACGTCGTCATCGCGGAAGCATCGAGCGGCGCGCTGTTCCTGCATCTCGGCGCCACGCTCGCCCGCGTGAGCCTCGCCTTCGTGCTGGCGATGTCGCTCGGCAGCGCCATCGGCTATCTGATGGGACGGGTGAAGCTCGCCGACCGGCTCGGCGATCCCTGGCTGATCCTGCTCCTGAACCTGCCCGCGCTGGTCGTGATCGTGCTGGCCTATATCTGGGCCGGCCTCACCGAGGCCGCAGCGATCGCGGCGATCGCGATCAACAAGCTGCCGACCGCCATCGTCACCCTGCGCGAGGGCGCACGCGCGCTCGACCGCTCGCTCGACGAGATGGCGAGCGTGTTCGCGATGCCGCGCTGGCGCGCGTTCCGCCACGTCGTGCTGCCGCAACTGGCACCCTATATCGCAGCCTCAGCCCGCTCCGGATTGTCGCTGGTGTGGAAGATCGTGCTGGTCGCCGAACTCCTGGGCCGGCCGAACGGCGTCGGCTTCGAGATCGGCGTCGCTTTCCAGCTGTTCGACACGCCGCGGCTGCTGGCCTATTCGCTGACCTTCGCCGCCGTCGTGCTCGTGATCGAGACCGCGCTGGTGCAACCGTTCGAAGCCCGCGCAACACGATGGCGACCCCGTGCGGCTTGAGGTCGATATCACAGGCAAGAGCTTCAAGAGTGCCGCGGGCGGGACGCAGGAGGTGCTCGCGCCGGTCAGATTCGCGCTTCAATCCGGCGAGGTCGGCGTGCTGATCGGTCCCTCCGGCTGCGGCAAGAGCACGATGCTGCGCATCATCCTCGGGCTCGACCGCGATTTCGAGGGGCACGTCTCGCGCCCGCCGGAAGCGCGGATCGGCATGGTTTTCCAGGAGCCGCGGCTGCTGCCATGGCGCTCGGTCGAGCAGAATGTACGGCTTGCGGCACCCGATGTGACCGACGCCAAGCTCGCCGAGCTGTTCAGGATCCTGGAGCTGGACGCGCATCGCAGTCATTTTCCAGGCGAATTGTCACTGGGCCTCGCCCGGCGCGTCGCGCTCGCCCGCGCCTTTGCGGTGGAGCCTGACCTGCTCGTGCTCGACGAGCCCCTCGCCTCGCTCGACGACGCACTCGCCGGCCGTTTGCGCGACGAGATCGCGACGCTGGTGGCGCGCCGTCCGGTGATGACGTTGCTCGTCACCCACAGCCTGGATGATGCGATCCGGCTCGGCGACCGCCTGTTCTTGCTATCGCCGCGACCGGCGCGCATCGTGCGCGAGGTGCCGATTGCCATCCCGCGCGCGGAGCGCAGCGAGGCCGAGCTCGGCAAGATCAGGGCCGAGCTCGCCGCGTTGCAGCTTGAATCGAAATGAGAACTCATGGTCAATTGGATCAACGACATCTTCGCGGGAGGGTCATCATGCGGCGTACGCTGATTGCGATCGGCATCCTGTTGGTTGCGATGCCCGGCGCGGCGCTCGCGCAGGCCAAAGGCAAGGGTATCCGGCTCTGGAATCTGACGACGGAGACGATCTCCGGTTTCCAGCTCTCGCCGGCCGGGAAGACCGAGTGGGGGCCGAACCAGTGCTTGAACGACAAGGACAAGGAGGTCGACCACGACGAGCGGTTGCGCATCACCGGCGTGGAGCCCGGCCGCTACGACGCCAGGGTCAGCTATCCCAATGCACGGCAGTGCATCGTGCGCGACATCGAGATCAAGGCGGATGCGGTGTTCTCGATCGCCGACAAGGATCTGAAGGATTGCAGCAAGTAGCGCGGCTGCGTTACGAGCGTTTTCCCCTCATGGTGAGGAGCGCGGAACGCGCGTCTCGAACCACGCAGGCCCGTCTGTCGCCTGCGGCCATCCTTCGAGACGCTTGCTTCGCAAGCTCCTCAGGATGAGGACCTAAGCCAGTCGTGACCGGCAACGCAGCTCAGGGCTTTACGCCTTGTCGTTCGGGTGCGGATATTCGCAGCGCCACCGCACCGCCTGCCACTTCGGATGGTCGCCAACCCATTGCGCGATATAGGGCGGCGCAGCCATCGCGCATTGCGTCGGCGACCCCGCATAGTTGAACACCAGATGCTGCTCCTCGCAGGTCGCAGGCGAAAGCAACGCACACACAGTCACCACCAGGTCGATCGGGTTCATGCCGGGATCCTCGCAGAGCCGATGAAGAATAGCACAAAAGGCTACGCTCCGAGGAGCGGGAAGTTTCAATCCGGCCGCGCGAAATCGAGCGGGAATTGCCCCGTCGCCTCTCCCCGCAACCGGGGCGCGAGCGCTAGAAATTAACTCCAAAGACCAGCCTTGCCTGGTGGCGCTCGAAATTGACGAGGTCGAGATTGCCGCCTGATCCGGCCGCACGGCCCCAGGCCTGCATGCTCCAGCTCATGGTCAGGCGCGAGCGCTCCGAAAGCTGGAAATAAGCGGTCGGACCGACGAAGAGGGCTTGGCCTGCGAACTCGCCGAGGCCGATGCCTTCGTACTGCCGGAAGTAGCGCACCTCGCCGCCGAGCAGCACATCGGGCCGCACGCGGACGAGGCCGGCGAAGGCCGCGCCGATGGTCGAACTCTTTTCGGACAGTCCCGCCATTTCGAAACGCGCCCATTCGGGTTGATAGATCAGGTTGAGCGCGCCGATGGCGAAGTTCGGGATCAGCTCGCGATCGAAGGCGAGCGTGAAATCGGTACCGTACATCCGCCCTTTTGCGCCGGAAGTCTCGTCGATGCGATCGCCATGGAGTTCGGCGGCGACAGTCAACCCGAATGGCGCGCGCTCGCGATCGAGCAGGCGATAGCGCAGGTCGAGCGAAGCGCCCTGGAAATTGAACTGACGGCGGTCGCCGATATCGGGGACGCCGGTGATGTCGTGCAGCGTGGCGGTGCCGCCGACCTCGATGCGGAAGTTCGGCAGCGGCACGATCTCTATCTCGACCTCCTGCGACAGGGCGCGATAGGTCCCGCCGCCTTTGCCGAATCGTCCTGTCGTCTGGGTCTGGAATTCGCGCTCGCCGGGATTGCCGACATCGGTGCCGATCATGAAGCCGAAGATGTGCTCGGTATCAAAGCCCTCTTCGGCGCTGACGCATGCCGGCGCGAGCGCGACGGTGCAGGCGGCTATGGTCCAGAATGTAAGGGCTCTCGCGCGCATCCCCGACACTACCACGGCTTCGATGGTAGTTGCCATCGAAGCCGCGGCAGGTCGCAAGTCTTACTTGCAGTCTTACTTGTGGTCCTACTTGCGCAAAGCGCAGGCGTACATGTTGATTTCCATGCCGACCGACACTTCCACGATCTTCGGAGCTTTCCAGGCCATTCGGGGACTCCCAAGGGATTGAGCGCGACATCGCGCCGGCCAAAACCTAGGGCTGCGTCAGGCACAGCGCAAGTCGGGAATCGCGCCGTCGACACAGCGAACTGTCGCATCGCGCTTGCAAATTTCTCTCTCGGGCAACTCGCCTTCGCTCCCAGTCAAGCGGCGCGGCGCTCACTGCAACAAGCGCAGCAGCGCGCGGCCGGCGCGCGAGTTCAGCTCCTTGGCATCCAGCGTTCCATCCTTGTCGGGATTCGCCGCGTTGAAGCGCTGCTCCACCACGGAGAGATATTCGTCGAGCGTGAGAGTCCCGTCGCGATCGGGATCGGCGGCGGCGAGTTCTTTCGCCGTTAACCGTCCGCGCAACTCGCGGGCGTCAAGCGTGCCGTCATGATCGGGATCGAGCTTGGCGAACAACGCGGTCGCCGCCTTCTTCACCTCGGCAAGGTCGAGCGTGCCGTCATTGTCGGTATCGAACGTCTTGACCGCGTTGCCGGAGGCAGACCATGCCGGACCGGACATCAGTGCAATCGTGAGCGCAAGTGCAACAGAGCGACGCGATATCATGAAAACCTCCCAGACCAAGAGCTCCGATTCGAGCCGGATCGAAACGACATAAGTCCACAAGCGAGCCTCGGTTCAAGCCCCGAATTGCAGGCTACGCCCGTACAACTTGCGGAACCCGTCGGCCCGACCATTGCCGTGGCGCACGCGCCCTGCTCCATGCCGCGGAATTTCTTCAGCGCCTGCGCACAAGTGAGAGTTGCTTGTCAGCTCTCCGTCAGGTGACCGGCTTCCGGCCGCCCACCAGATCGGCGTCGCAACTACGACTTTCGTATTGACGCGTTTTGCATTCGGGCGGAGTGTTGCTGCCGCAGCGTCAATAGGCGCGCATATTGGGAGGAACGGATGAAACGCTTTGCGATGGCCGCGAGCCTCGTCATGCTTGCATCGATTTGTGCAAATGCACAAACCAGCGAGCAGCTGGTCAAGGGTGCGACCGATACATCGAACGTTCTCAATTACGGAATGGGCTACAATCTCCAGCGTTTCTCGACGCTGAACCAGATCAACAAGGACAGCGTCAAGAACCTTGTCCCGGTCTGGCACTACTCTTTCAACGACGATCGCAGCGAGGAATCGCAGCCGCTGGTGTACCAGGGCGTGATCTACGTGACGTCGCACAACGCGACGATGGCGGTCGACGCCAAGACCGGCAAGCAGATCTGGAAATCCAAGGTCGAGTATCCTGCCGAAACGCCGCGCATCGTCTGCTGCGGCATCATCAATCGCGGCGCCGCGCTCTATGACGGCAAGGTGTTCCGCACCACGCTCGACGCCAACGTGATCGCGCTCGACGCCAAGGACGGCAAGGAGCTGTGGCGGCAGAAGGCTGCCGATATCAAGGAAGGCTATTCGATGACGGTGGCGCCGCTGGTCGCCGACGGCGTCGTGATCACCGGTATCTCCGGCGCCGAGTTCGGCACCCGCGGCTTCATCGACGGCTGGGATCCGGCAACAGGCAAGCACCTGTGGCGCACCCATTCGATCCCCTCCCCCGATGAGCCCGGCGGCGACACCTGGAAGGGCGATACCTGGAAGCTCGGCGGTGGCTCGACCTGGATTACGGGCTCCTATGATCCCGAGCTGAACACGGTCTATTGGGGTATCGGCAATCCCGGACCGTTCAACTCGGCGGTGCGCCCGGGTGACAACCTCTACACCTGCTCCGTGCTGGCGATGGATCCCAAGACCGGCAAGATCAAGTGGCACTACCAGTTCTCGCCGAACAATCCGTTCGACTATGACAGCGTGGCCGAGATGGTCCTCGCCGACATGAACGTCGAGGGCAAGCCGACCAAGGTGTTGATGGACGCCAACCGCAACGGCTTCTTCTACGTGCTCGACCGCACCAACGGAAAGCTGCTTGCGGCCAATCCTTACGTGAAGGTCAACTGGGCGACGGGAATCGACATGAAGACGGGCCGGCCGATCGAGACCGATGTCAGCAAGGACGCGCGCGAGGGCAAGAAGGTCGTTGTCTTTCCGTCGCTGCTTGGAGGCAAGAACTGGGAGCCGATGTCCTTCAACCCGCAAACCGGGCTCGCCTACGCCAACACGCTCGCCTTCGGCGGGCACTACAAGACCGAGCCCGTCACCTTCAAGCAGGGTGAATGGTATCTCGGCATGGACCTCACCGACCTCTGGGAATGGGGTGATGGTCCGCGCGGGCATCTGAGGGCGATCGACCCCATGACCGGGAAGGCCAAGTGGGAAGCGCCCAGCGACATCCCGCGCTTCTCGGGCGTGCTGTCGACCGCGGGTGGCGTCGTGTTCTCGGGCGCGCTGACCGGCGAGTTCGAGGCCTTCGACGCCGACACCGGCAAGAAGCTCTGGCAGTTCCAGACCGGCTCGGGCATCGAGGGACAACCGGTGACCTGGCAGCAGGACGGCGTGCAGTATGTCGCCGTGACGAGCGGGTACGGCGGCGTCTACTCGATCTTCTCCGGTGACGAGCGGCTTGCCACGGTACCGGCTGGGGGCTCGCTGTGGGTTTTTGCGGTCAAGCAGTAGCCACGGCACGATGCTGAAAGAGGTGACGTACAGGACGGTGGCGATCCTTGCCACCGTCGCGGTGCTGACGGTCGCGCTTGCGGCGGCCGTTCGTGCCGCGGATGATTCAACCGGCAATCCCGTGCAGGCACAGATCGACCACGGCAAGTCGACCTATGCCGAGAAATGCTCGCACTGCCACGGCCCCAACATGATGAACCCCGGCACCATCACGCCGGACCTGCGCGCCTTCCCCGACGACAAGACGCGCTTCGTCACCACGGTGAAGAACGGCAAGAACAACAAGATGCCGCCCTGGGCCGACATTGTCAGCGACGAGGAGATCGGGAATCTCTGGGCCTTCATCTCGAGCCGGAGAAAACCATGAGGCGCTGGCTGGCCGCTTGGAGCATTGCCGCAATCCTCGCGGCGGCGGCCGCGGCTGCACGCGCGGCCGACGATCCGCTCAAGATTTGTCTCGACGAGGACCGGCCACCGCTGTCGGTGCACCACAAGGGCAAGCCGGACTCGGGTTTCGACGTGCTGCTGGCGGAGGCGATCGCCGACCGGCTCGGACGACCGCTGACGATCCAGTGGTTCGAGAGCAAGCTGGACGAGGATTCGAGCCCGCAGCTCGAGGCCAATGCGCTGCTGTCCGACGGGCGCTGCTCGCTCGTCGGCGGCTATGCGCTGACGACGGACTCCCTCGTCAAGCCCGGCATGAAAACGGCGCGCTTGCCGGATTTTGCCGGCGCCACCCGCGACGACCGACGCCGCCGCGTCGCGCTCGGCGTGCTCGCGCCGAGCCAGCCCTATGTCTACTCGCCGATGACAGTCGTGCTCGGACCCAAGGCGCGGGGTCGCAAGATCGGCGACATCGGCGACCTCGCCGGCCTGCGCCTAGTCATCGAGAGCGGCTCGCTCGGCGATGCGATCCTCATGACCTTCGACAAGGGGCGCCTGATCGACCACATCACGCATCTCGTCCCCGGCCGCGATGATCTTCTCGGCGCACTTGCCCGTGGCGACTATGACGCGACGCTGATCGACCTCGGCCGCCTCGACGCCCATCGCGCCGCGCACCCCGATACGGCGATCACCGCGTCCGGCTACTACTATCCGATCGGGGCCAATCGCGGCTATGTCGGGCTGGCCAGCGATCCGGCGCTGATCGACGCCGTCAACAAGGCGCTGAGCGGGCTTGCCGCCGAGGGCAAGATCGCCGAATTCGGCAGGCAGGCGGGGCTGAGCTATCTGCCGCCGCAGGAGCCTGCAATCCTCGGCGACGTCTGGATGAAGATCATTCAGCGGTGACCGGAGCGTCCGGCTCCCGGAATGACGGATAAAGTGGTCGGCGATGGGCCCACTACAACCATCGCTGGCTCGGCGACATTCTGCACCCTATGATACCGCCGTTTTCATTCGGCCATCTGGTGGCATCGTGAATCCTTCCGCAGCAGGCCTGCGCGATCTGCTCTCGCGCGAAATCAAGACCGGCGAGCTGGTGCGGGCGCTGATCGTCGTCGGCCCGATGGTCGCCGCCTATTTCGTCGCGCGCGAGACGGCGCTGCTGAATCTCGGGTTGGTCGCGGTCTCGCTGCTCATTCCGGCGCTACGGCTGCACCTGCCGCCGAAGGTTATCGTATGTTACTACATTGCCATCCTCCTCACTTTTGCCGCGCTCTTCCTTGCCGCCCCGATCAAGCCGCTATTCGCAGTGCTGACGGCGCTCGCCGGATTCCTTGCGGTCGCGGTGACATGCCATGGCGAACATTTCCGCACGCTCGGGAATTGGGTGTTCATCCCCGCCGTGTATCTCGCCTGCGAGGTGCGGGAGGGCGTGAGCGCCTCGGAAGCCCTGCGCCATGCCGGCATGATCATCGTGTCCTCTCCGATCGCGCTGGCTCTGGTCTGCGCCATCCGGATTTACGACCAGCGACGGTGCGCGATGCCGCGACCTCGTTCGGAGCGCCCGCGGCCGAGTGGTTTGTGCCCGCGGCGGCAACCGCCCTTGCAGTGTTCGCTGCGGCGGCGCTGGTCGAGATCCTCGAGCTCGCGCAGGGCCAATGGGTGATGTGGTCGGCCGCAAGCGTCGTGGTCGGCGATCTCGCCGCTTCGACCGGCAAGCTGAAGCAGCGGGCGATTGGCGCCGTCGCCGGCGTGCCGCTCGGTTTCCTCGCCGGCATGGTGCTGCCGCAAAGCCGCGTCGGCTATGCGCTCGCGGTTCTCGCGGCCACCCTCACGCTGATCGCGTTCTCCCGCTACATCGTCGGCTTCGGCCTGCGCTGCTTCTTCATCGCGCTGGCCGCTTCCTTCGCCGGCAGCGCCAGCGGCATCGCGGAGGAGCGCATCGTCAACGTGCTGATCGGCGGCACCTTCGGCTTGCTTGCGGTAGCCCTGACTGAAATCGTCTGGCTGCGTGTCATGCGAAAAGTGCGATTGTCCGGATGACGCCCGAATAGGCACAGCGCGGCCCGTCGAATGCGCCAATCTGTCTCGCCAGCCACCCATGGCAGAGGCGACCCGATGCAGTACCGTCGCCGACAACCCGGGAGAGAATCATGTCCGCAAAACTCGATCGCCGCCACTTCATCGCCGCCGGCACCACCACACTCGTGATGCCTTTCGTCTCGCGCGGCGCCTCGGCGCAGGCTGCGTGGCCATCGCGGCAGATCCGCATGATTTGCAGCTATCCCGCCGGCGGACAGACCGATCTGCTCGCGCGCGCCTATGGTGAATTCATTGCCAAGCAGGTCGGAAAGACCGTCGTCGTCGAGAACAAGCCCGGAGCCGCCGGCGCGATCGGGACGGCGGAGGTCGCCCGCGCGGAGCCCGACGGCCACACCATCCTGTGCTCGATCTCGACCACCTACATCATGAACCGGGTGGTGATGAAGACTCCCGGCTACGACATGGACAAGGATTTGACGCTCGTCAGCGTCATTCCGGGCGCCGGCCTCCTGCTGGTGGCGAACCCGAAAACCGGCGTCAAGACGTTGGAGGATTTCGTCGCCTTCGCGCGCAAGAGCGGCAAGGTCAACTTCGGCACCTATAGTGCGGGCTCGGCTCCGCATATGACGGTCCACGAGCTCAACAAACAGTATGGCCTTGCCATCGAGCCGATCCACTATCGCGGCGAAGCCCCGATGTGGACGGGCATGCTGGAAGGTACGCTCGATGTGGCCATGGGCAGCTACACGGCAGCGCAGTCGGTTTTGCAGAGCGACCGTGGCACCGTGTTCGCGGTGCATTCGAAGAAGGTCGACGCCATCCCCGATATCAAGACTCTCCCCGAGCAGGGCGCGACGTCGAAATTCTTCACCGTTAGCGGCTTCTCCGGCTGGGCCGTGCCGAAGGCTACACCGCAACCGGTCGTCGACCGCTTGGCGGAGCTTTGCGTCGCTGCCAACAACGATCCGAAGGTGAAGGAGGTTCTCAACACGTTCGTGCTCGAACCCGCGATCGGCTTCAAGGACACCAACGCCCTATATCAGCGCGAGCTGCCGATCTGGATCGAGAGCGCGCGGTCGCTCGGCCTCGAGCCCTCCTGAACCGGGAGACAAGACGCCCTTCGCGGCGCAACATCCGACCAAAGCCTAGTGCCGGAAACGTATTTTCCCGCTATGATTGTGCGACGCTGCTGGGAAGGTCTCACCGGCGCGGACGAGAAAGGCCGATCCCATGACACCGGATGGCGTTGCCGTAGCCGTCATGATCATCCTGCTGTTTCCGATGGGCTATTTCACGCTGGCGTCTCCGGCCTTCCTGCTGGTGAAACTGGATATCCAGCCCGTGGCCCAGCTTTTGCGCGGAATGTTCAATGCCCATTTTCTGGTGATGCGCGTTGCCGGAATTATCGGAGCAGTAGCTTTCCTGCTCGACGGTCGTCTGGTCGCAGCGATGGGCGTCGGCCTCCTTGCAGCCTTGGCGATCTACGGACGCCGCGGGTTCATGCAGCGGATGGACGAACAGCTCAGCGCCACGGACGCCGGCGATGCCGAGGCCCCGCGTCGGCTGCGCCGGCTGCATTGGAGCGGGATGCTGGGCAACGCGGTGCTGCTCGCCGCTCTCCTAATAAGCATTCCCTACATCGCCATATCGGCGTGAGAGACATCGCGGGCGCGTGACGGGCAACCGCTGTCGTCGACGCCGAACCTGGCGTTTGCCTAGTGCTCGTCCGCCGCAACCGCGCCCTGTTGCGCCTTGTGGATCGAGGACGGCACCACGCCGAAATATTTCCGGAACACCCGGCTGAAATGCGATGAGCTGGAGAAGCCCCAGGAGAATGCGACGTCGGTGATGGTCTTGCCGGCGTGGGCCTCGAGCTCCTGGCGGCAATTCTGAAGACGCGCCTGCCAGATGTAGTCGCTCACCGTGGTGCCGCGCTCCGAGAACAGCATGTGCAGATAACGCTTGGAGCAGCCGAGCTCGCCGGAAATCTGGTCGATGCACAGATCCGGATCGCGCAAATGCTCGCGGATGAAGAACTGCGCGCGCACATAGGTCGCTTCGGGCCCGACGCGATCGAGCATCGTGTCGGCCTCGCGCAGCGGCAGCAGCAAGAGGTCGATCAGCGAATCGGCGACGCCGACCGCACTGTTCGCCGACAGCTTCGCCGCCTCGTCGAAGGTCGCATGGACGAAATCATGGGCGATCCGCCCCGTCCCGGTGCGTGAGGTCAATTTGCAGGCGGGCATTCGCTGCGACGGGAATCCGCGGTCGCGCAGCAGCGCCTTTGGCACGATCACCACGTCATGGCGCGTGAAAGCGGGGCTGATGATCGAATGCGGACAGGAGACGTCATAGGCGATGATGTCCCCCGGGTTCAGCTCGATGTGGCGGCCTTCCTGCTCGAAATAGGACACACCGTAAGTCTGGAAGTGGATCTTGATATACGGGTGTTCATTGGCCTTGGCGCGCGCCAGCGTGTGCGCAATCCGATGCTGGCTGACCTCGATCTGGCAGAGCTTCAGGCGCGAGACGCTGGTGTAGTCGATGCGGCCTTCGAGCGAAGACGCTTCGAGCGGATCGACGTCGAAATGCCCGCACAGGCTCGTCAGCCCGTCGATCCAGCTTTGGATCTGACGTTTCGGCGTCATGCCCGTCGTCGAGAGCGTGTGAATCGTGTCGGACATTAATCCAGCCACTGGTTTGATCCGGAGATTTTACGCGAATCGCGAGCCGCGCTGCCGGAGCCCTGAACCGTGATTGCGTGACGTTTACCTCGATTTTGAGCGATCTTCCAGAACGAGCGCCGTCGTTCCAATGCCACCCTTGTAAGTTAATCCTCCGCCTTAGTTGCAGCGCCGTCAAGGGGAACCTAAGCGTGGGAGACGGTCCCAAAGCGCTGCGGAAGCCGCTGAATTCGCTACTGCAAAATCAAAATCTTCGCGGCCGTGCGCTGTCAAGCAAACCAGCTTCTCTCTTGGGCAAGTTTCCCGATAACGAAGTCGTTAGGGATTGCATCAGGAACAACAAGAACGGGCCGCTCCGCACGTGGACCCGTGGCTCTCATCAGGAGGAGGAAACACCACAGCATCGTTTCTGGTCCCAATCGTGACCGCCCTGCACGAGCAGACGCCGGACGAAAAGCCCGGCGATTAAGCAATGCTTCGGAAACAATAAACGAGACCAATGGAGGAATGACTATGCGCAAGGTACTACTCGCGGCCTATCTTGGCTCCGCGGCGGCCCTCGCCGTCGGCAGCGCGTCGGCCAACGACGAAGTGCTCAAGATGTCGCAGAACCCGAAAGACTGGGTGATGCCGACGGGCGACTACGCCAACACCCGCTATTCCAAGCTGAACCAGATCAACGCACAAAACGTAGGCAAGCTCCAGGTCGCCTGGACCTTCTCGACCGGCGTGCTGCGCGGCCACGAAGGCGGCCCGCTGATCATCGGCAACATGATGTACGTCCACACGCCGTTCCCGAACAAGGTCTACGCTATTGACCTTTCCAACGAGAACAAGATCGTCTGGAAGTACGAGCCGAAGCAGGATCCGAATGTGATCCCGGTGATGTGCTGCGACACGGTCAACCGCGGCTTGGCCTATGGCGACGGCAAGATCTTCCTGCATCAGGCCGACACCACGCTCGTCGCGCTCGATGCCAAGAGCGGTCAGGTGGCATGGACCGCGAAGAACGGCGACGCCAGCAAGGGCGAGACCGGTACTTCGGCCCCCATGGTCGTCAAGGACAAGGTGCTGATCGGCATCTCCGGCGGCGAGTTCGGTGTTCAAGCCCATATGACCGCCTACGACATCAAGACGGGCAAGCTGGCTTGGCGCGGCTACTCCGAAGGACCGGATGATCAAATCCTGGTCGATGCAGAGAAGACCACCGCGCTCGGCAAGCCGATTGGCAAGGATTCCAGCCTCAAGACCTGGCAAGGCGATCAGTGGAAGATCGGCGGCGGCGCCACCTGGGGCTGGATCTCCTACGATCCCGAGCTGAACCTCGTCTACTACGGATCGGGCAATCCCTCGACCTGGAATCCGAAGCAGCGTCCCGGCGACAACAAATGGTCGATGACGATCTGGGCTCGCAACCCTGACACCGGCCAAGCCAAGTGGGTTTATCAGATGACGCCCCACGACGAGTGGGATTATGACGGCGTCAATGAGATGATCCTCTCGGACCAGGCCATCAACGGCCAGCCGCGCAAGCTGCTGACGCACTTCGATCGTAACGGCCTCGGCTACACGCTCGATCGTGCCACCGGTGAGCTCCTGGTCGCCGAAAAGTACGATCCGAAGGTGAACTGGACCTCCGGCGTCGATATGGACAAGAACTCGGCCACCTACGGCCGCCCGAAGGTGCTCGACACCGCTTCGACCGACAAGGCGGGCGAGGACCACAACGTGAAGGGCATCTGCCCGGCCGCGCTCGGCACCAAGGACGAGCAGCCGGCAGCCTACTCGCCGGACACGCAGCTGTTCTACGTTCCGACCAACCACGTCTGCATGGACTACGAACCGTTCAAGGTGAGCTACACTGCGGGCCAGCCCTATGTGGGTGCGACGCTCTCGATGTATCCGCCGCAGGGTGAAACCCACATGGGTAACTTCATCGCCTGGGACGGCAAGACCGGCAAGATCGTCTGGTCGAACAAGGAGCAGTTCTCGGTCTGGTCGGGCGCGCTCGCAACCGCAGGCAACGTGGTGTTCTACGGAACGCTCGAAGGCTACCTGAAGGCAGTCGACGCCAAGACCGGCAAGGAGCTCTACAAGTTCAAGACTCCCTCCGGCATCATCGGCAACGTCACCACCTATGAGAACGGCGGCAAGCAGTATGTCGCAGTGCTCTCGGGCGTGGGCGGCTGGGCCGGTATCGGTCTGGCGGCAGGCCTGACCGATCCGACCGCCGGTCTCGGCGCAGTCGGTGGCTACGCGGCGCTCAGCAACTACACGGCACTCGGCGGAACGCTGACCGTGTTCTCGCTGCCCAACTAGGCCTCTCAGCATCGCTCCGGCGCGTGGATCAACTCCACGCGCCGGCTCGTCTCACCGAATGCCTTCCGAGGAAAATCTCTTGCGTAAAATCTGCTCTGCCATTGCTGCGATGTTCTTGGTCGCGTCCGGGGGAATTGCCGTCGCGGACGGCTCAGGCGATCCGACTGCCGTCAAGCAGAACGAAACCGGCGAATGGTCCGACAAGGAAGGCAATCCAACCTATAAGATCACCGACGGATCCGTCGACTGGTACACCTATTCCGGATACCGCCGCTATCACTCGGACTGCCATGTGTGTCACGGCCCGGATGGCATGGGCTCGACCTACGCCCCGGCGCTGAAGGATTCGCTGAAGACGATGAGCTATGCCGACTTTCTCGGCGTCGTCGCCTCCGGCCGCAAGAACATCTCGACTGCCGCAGAGAACGTGATGCCGGCTTTCGGCGATAACCCGAACGTCGCCTGCTACATGGACGATCTCTACGTCTATCTGCGCGCCCGATCCAACGAGGCCTGGGGCCGCACAAGACCCGGCAAGCACGAGGACAAGAACGACGCCTATACCAAGAACGAAGATTCGTGCATGGGCAAGAAGTGAACGAGCGGAGCCCGACCAGGACCTGGTTCTTGGCGCCCTGCTGGAATTTGAGGAGCTTAAGATGAAGACACGTGCCGCCGTCGCTTTCGAAGCCAAGAAGCCGCTCGAGATCGTCGAAGTCGATCTGGAAGGACCGAAGGTCGGCGAAGTCCTGGTCGAGGTCAAGGCGACGGGCATCTGCCATACCGACGCCTACACGCTCGACGGCTTCGACAGCGAGGGAATTTTCCCGTCGATCCTGGGGCATGAGGGCGCGGGCATCATCCGCGAGATCGGTCCTGGCGTGACCTCGGTGAAGCCGGGCGACCATGTCATCCCGCTCTACACGCCGGAATGCCGGCAATGCAAAAGCTGCCTTAGCCAGAAGACCAATCTCTGCACCGCGATCCGCGCGACGCAGGGCAAAGGCGTGATGCCCGACGGTACCAGCCGCTTCTCCTACAAGGGCAAGCCGATCTACCACTATATGGGCTGCTCGACCTTCTCGAACTTCACCGTGCTGCCGGAGATCGCGGTCGCCAAGATCCGCGAGGACGCGCCGTTCGACAAGAGCTGCTACATCGGCTGCGGCGTCACCACCGGCGTCGGCGCCGTCGTCAACACCGCCAAGGTCGAGCCGGGCTCCAACGTTGTCGTGTTCGGGCTCGGCGGCATCGGCCTGAACGTGATCCAGGGCGCCAAGATGGCTGGCGCGGACAAGATCATCGGCGTCGACATCAACGACTCCAAGGAGGAATGGGGACGCCGGTTCGGCATGACCGATTTCGTCAATCCCAAGAAGATCACCGGCGACATCGTCCCACATCTCGTGACCCTGACCGACGGCGGCGCCGACTACACCTTCGACTGCACCGGCAACACCACGGTGATGCGCCAGGCGCTGGAGGCCTGCCATCGTGGCTGGGGCACCTCGATCATCATCGGCGTTGCCGAATCCGGCAAGGAGATCGCTACCCGCCCGTTCCAGCTCGTCACCGGGCGAAACTGGCGCGGCACCGCCTTCGGCGGCGCGCGGGGCCGCACCGACGTGCCGAAGATCGTCGACTGGTACATGAACGGAAAGATCCAGATCGACCCGATGATTACCCACACGCTCAAGCTCGAAGACATCAACAAAGGCTTCGACCTGATGCATGAGGGTAAATCGATCCGTTCAGTCGTCGTGTTCTAGCTCGAAAAGCGTCACCCCAAGGAGGATCGACCCATGACTGTTGCACTCCATCCCTCGATCGATAACGGCATCAAACAGGGCAGCGGCAGCTTCGCCGGCGGCACGCTCGTATGCAAATGCAGCGACCATCAGGTCAAGGTCGCCGTCAAGGGCGACGTCGCGCATAACCATGCCTGTGGCTGCACCAAGTGCTGGAAACCGCAGGGCGCGAATTTCTCCGTCGTCGCCGTGGTACCCCGCCAGAACGTCACCGTGCTCGAGAACGGCGACAAGCTCCAGATCGTCGATCCATCGGCGGCGATCCAGCGCTACGCCTGCAAGGCCTGCGGCACGCATATGTACGGCCGCATCGAGAACAAGAGTCACCCGTTCTACGGCCTCGACTTCATCCACCCCGAACTGTTCCAGGAGCAGGGTTCGCAGGCGCCGCAATTCGCCGCCTTCGTCTCGTCGGTGATCGAATCGGGCGTGAAGCCGGAGCAGATGGGCGGAATACGGGCTCGGTTCAAGGAGCTTGGACTTGAGCCCTATGACTGCCTGTCGCCGGCGCTGATGGACGCGATCGCGACCCACGTCGCGAAGGCCAAGGCCGCCTGAGCAAAGGCCGCCTGACGTTTGCCGCGCCCCATTCGCTCGCTGGTTCCACCACACCCAGCGAGCGGACGGAGCCGGCCGGGACGATCGCGGCGATGCCGCCGCTTCTCGACTGCACCTGTGTGGGGGCCGTCAGCTCCCTCAGTCCTGGTCTCTGAATGACTGCGCAGGGCCACCACTTCCCGCTTGAAGTGCGCGGCGCTTGCGTTTCTCCCTCCCTCGACTGAGGCATCCTGCTTCGTCCGCACAGGTGTTCTGGCGGACGAAGCTTTTTTTTGTTGTCCCCATATCGAGATGCGCGCGGCGAGATGCGGCGCCCTGCTTTTGACAAACCTTCGTTGCAATCTTTTCCCATCGAGAACAGCTGACTAGAGAACACTCGGCTGTGAATGCTAGACCGAAGCGATCCTTGCTAAGATCGCGACGTGACGATGCCGCGCGAATTCAATAATCAAGAACACGACGGGAGGTATCGAACACATCCGGACATGACATTGGCATTCCTGAGTCCTGCCGGGATCTGCCCGCGCGGGATGACCGCTGGAATGCGACGCCGCGCAGCGGACATTGCACCGACCGGCATCTGGAAAATCTGAAATCAACAAGCTTATGAAGAGCGAGGGACGATCATGATCAAGGTGAAGATCAACGGCCAGGAACAGAGCTGGGACGGCGACCCGGATCTCCCGCTACTCTGGTTCCTGCGCGACGAGGCCGGTCTGACCGGCACCAAGTTCGGCTGTGGCCAGGCCCTGTGCGGCGCCTGCACTGTCATCGTCGACAAGGAAGCCGTGCGCGCCTGCATCACGTCGATCAACGACGTCGCCGGCCGCGAGATCACGACGATCGAGGGACTGCATCCGAACGGTGATCACCCGGTGCAGAAGGCCTGGCGCCAAGTCAACGTTCCCCAATGCGGCTTCTGCCAGGCGGGCCAGATCATGCAGGCGGCTGCGCTGCTGATGGACAACCCAAAGCCGTCGCACGACCAGATCCGCGAAGCGATGTCCGGCAACATCTGCCGCTGCGGCTGCTACCAGCGCATCGAGAATGCGGTCCATCTCGCATCGACGGGAGTGTGACATGAATTTCATCGACAACCCGAAGAAGCTTCGTGGCTTCGAGAAGAACATCAAGGTCGAGAAGGTTTCGCGCCGCAGCATCCTGAAGGGGCTCGGCATCACAGGCGGCTTCGTGCTCGCGGCGCCCGTGATGTCGCGCCAGGCGTTCGCCTACGAGACCGGCGCCGGCAAGATGCCGCACGGCGTCGTGGTCGATCCGCGCGTATTCGTCGCGGTCGCACCCGACGGCACCGTCACCATCCTTGCTCACCGCGCCGAGATGGGCACAGGCGTGCGCACCAGCCTGCCGCTGATCGTGGCCGAGGAGATGGAAGCCGACTGGGCCAGGGTCAAGGTGGAGCAGGCCCATGGCGACGAGGTCAAGTTCGGCAACCAGGACACCGATGGCTCGCGCAGCACGCGGCATTATTTGATGCCGATGCGCCAGATCGGTGCCTCCGCCCGCACCATGCTGGAGCAAGCCGCCGCGAAACGCTGGGGTGTGCCGGCAACCGAGGTCAAGGCCGTCAATCACGAGGTCGTCCACAGCGCAACGAGCCGCAAGCTTGGCTTCGGCGAGCTCGCAGCCGATGCCGCCAAGGAACCGGTGCCGAGCATCGAAGGGCTCAAGCTGAAGGACCCCAAGGACTTCCGCTATCTCGGCAAGGGCCAGATCGGCATCGTCGATCTCCACGACATTACCACCGGCAAGGCGCGTTACGGCGCCGACGTGCGGCTGCCTGGCATGAAGTATGCCGTGATCGCGCGCCCGCCAGTGACCGGCGGCAAGCTGGTCTCGTTCGATCCGGACGCGGCGTTGAAGGTCCCCGGTGTCGAGAAGGTGATGCAGGTGCGCGGCTGGCCGTGGCCGTCGAAATTCCAGCCGCTCGGCGGCGTTGCCGTGATCGCGCGCAACACCGGTGCGGCGATCAAGGGCCGCGACGCGCTGAAGCTGACCTGGGACGACGGCGCCAACGGCAAATACGATTCCGTCGCCTACCGCAAGGAGCTCGAGGAGGCCTCGCGCAAGCCGGGTCTTGTGGTGCGCCAGGAAGGCGACGCCGAGGCTGCTCTGAAGGGCGCCGACAAGGTCGTCGTCGGCGAATATTATCTGCCGCATCTTGCCCATGTCAGCATGGAGCCGCCGGTGGCGGTCGCCGACGTCAAGGGCGACAAGGCGGAGATCTGGGCGCCGGTGCAGAGCCCGGGCGGCACGCGCGAGGACGTTGCGAAGACGCTCGGCATTCCCGAGGGCAATGTCACCGTCAACGTCACGCTGCTCGGCGGCGGCTTCGGCCGCAAGTCGAAATGCGACTTTGCGCTCGAGGCCGCGCTGCTGTCGAAGGAGCTCGGCGTCCCGGTCAAGGTGCAGTGGACGCGCGAGGACGACGTCCACCACGATTTCCTGCACACGGTCTCCGTGGAACGGATCGAGGCGGGGCTCGACAAAAGCGGCAAGGTGATCGCGTGGCGCCATCGCAGCGTGGCCCCGAGCATCGGCTCGACGTTTGCGGCAGATGCAAAGCACCAGGCGCCTTTCGAGCTCGGCATGGGCCTCGTCGACATGCCCTTCGAGATCGCCAACATCTCCTGCGAGAACCCGGAGGCCGCGGCGTTCACCCGCATCGGCTGGTTCCGCTCGGTCTCGAACATCCCGCGCGCCTTCGCGGTCCAGTCGATGGTGGGCGAGATCGCCCATGCAACCGGCCGCGACCAGAAGGAGACGCTGCTCGCGCTGATCGGCAGCCCGCGCATCGTCAAGCCTGCTGTGAAGGACATGTGGAACTACGGCGAACCGATGGATAGCTATCCGATCGACACCGCGCGCCTGCGCAAGGTGGTCGAGCTGGTCGCCGAGAAGGGCGAATGGGGCCGTCAGGTGCCGAAGGGCCATGGCCTCGGCATCGCAGTGCACCGCAGCTTCGTCAGCTATATCGCGACCATCGTCGAGGTGGCCGTCGACGACAAGGGCAAGCTGACCGTGCCGCGGGTGGACACCGCCATCGACTGCGGCACCTATGTCAACCCCGAGCGCATCGCCTCCCAGATCGAGGGCGCGGCGATCATGGGGCTCAGTCTGGCCAAATACGGCGAGATCACCTTCAAGGACGGCAAGGTGCAGCAGAAGAACTTCGACGACTTCCAGGTCCTCAGGATCGACGAATCCCCTGCTGTGACCAACGTCTACATCGTGCCGCCAGGATCCGACACGCCGCCGAGCGGCGTGGGCGAGCCCGGCGTCCCGCCATTCGCGCCGGCGCTGATGAACGCCATCTTCGCCGCGACCGGAAAGCGCATCCGCAGCCTTCCGCTCGGCAAGCAATTGGAAGCATAAAGGCGGGAACACAAGGCGGCCTCGCGCCGTTTGCATCGATCTGACAGGAGCAGATCGATGACCCATACCTCAAAGGCGCTCGCAGTCTCGTTGCTGTCGAGCGCCTTGCTTTTGACGGCCACTGGCGCATACGCCCAGAGCAACACCACACCGCCGACCACCGCGACGCGCCCCAGCACGCCGGACCAGAACTCACTGCCCAACGCCAATGCCACGCCGCCCTCGACCAGCCAGACCACCGGGCAGCACAATCCCGATCCCAAGGTTCGCGAGATGAACCAGAAGGCAAAGGACAAGGTCGAGCGCGAGGGGAAGTAGCGATCTCGCGCATCGGCGTTTTGACGCCGTGATTGTCGGATCTACTTCTTCGCCGAAGCGCAGCGATATGCCTTCTCCCCTTGCGGGAGAGGGCAGCGACGCCGGTTGCCACGACCCCGCTTGGGTGAGGGGTATGCCTGCGTGAGTCTCGCACATTGTGATGCGCGGATAGAACCCCTCATCCGGCGCTTCGCGCCACCTTCTGCCGCAAAGGGAGAAGGGAGGACGCCGACGCAAAATGCGGCGGACGTTGCCGTCCGCCGCATTTGCCCCCTGACACTCCGCTTCTTTCGATCCGCCAGCGGAGCTTACTTCTTCAGCGCGAACACCCAGATCACGCCGCCCTGCGGCACGTTGGCTTCGATGCCGATGTTGTTGGTCACGAGTGCATCCTGGATGCGCTGCGCATCCACGCCCCATCCCGACTGGATCGCGATGTATTGCGTGCCGTCGATCTCATAGGACACCGGCATGCCCATGATGCCGGAGTTGGTCTTCTGCTCCCAGAGCAGCTCGCCACTCTTGGCGTTGAAGGCGCGGAAGTTGCGGTCGTTGGTACCACCCACGAAGACGAGATCGCCTGCGGTCGCCGTCACCGATCCGAACAGCTGCGACTTGGGGAAGTTGTGCTGCCACACCTTCTTGCCCGTGGCGGGATCCCAAGCCTGGAGCTCGCCGAAATGATCGGCACCCGGCTTCGTCTTCAGGCCGATGTCCTCCGGCTTGGTGCCGAGCCAGAGCTCGCCGGGCTTGAGCGGAACCTTCTCGCCGGTGAACCCACCGCAGAAATTCTCGTTGGCGGGCACGTAGACGAGGCCGGTCTTCTGGCTGTAGGCCGCCGACGGCCAATCCTTGCCGCCCCACAGCGATGGACAGAACTCCACGCGCTTGCCGACCACGGGCTTGTGCGCGGGATCGACGATCGGCCTGCCGCTCTCGGCGTCGATGCCCTTCCAGACGTCAGTGGAGACGAACGGCCAGCCGGCGACGTAGTTGATTTTGGTCGGCGTGCGCTCGAGTATCCAGAAGATCGCATCGCGTCCCGGATGGACCAGGCTCTTGATGTTGCGGCCGTCGCGTTGCAGGTCGATCAACATCGGCGCTTCGACTTCGTCCCAGTCCCAGGAATCGTTCTGGTGATACTGGTGATGGGTCTTGATCTTGCCGGTGTTCGGATCGAGCGCGAGCACCGAGGAGGTATAGAGATTGTCGCCGGGATGCATCTCGCCGGGCCACGGCGCGGCGTTGCCGACGCCCCAATAGATCGTCTTGGTGTCCTTGTCGTAATTACCGGTCATCCAGGCCGAGCCGCCGCCGTTCTTCCAGTCCTCGCCCTGCCAGGTGTCGTGGCCGGGTTCGCCTTCGCCCGGGATGGTATAGGTCCGCCACAGCTCCTTGCCGTCCTTGGCATCGTAGGCGGCGACATAGCCGCGCACGCCGAACTCGCCGCCGGAGCCGCCCACGATGACCTTGCCGTCGACGATCAGCGGCATCAGGGTCATGTACTGGCCCTTCTTGTAGTCCTGCACCTTGGTGTCCCACACCACCTTGCCGGTCTTGGCATCGAGCGCGACGACATGGTCGTCTGTGGTGGCGAGATAGAGCTTGTCCTCCCATAGGCCGACGCCGCGGCTGGTCGGATGCAACTGGAATAGGTCGTCGGGAAGCTGCCGCTTGTAGCGCCAATATTCGTCGCCCGTTTTGGCGTTCAGCGCGATCACCTGCCCCATCGGGGTCGCAACGAACATCACGCCGTTGTTGACGATCGGCGGCGCCTCGTGACCTTCGACCACGCCGGTCGCGAAGGTCCAGACCGGGGTGAGGTTCTTTACATTCGAGGTGTTGATCTGGTCGAGCGGGCTGTAGCCCTGCCCGTCATAGGTCCGCCGGTAGAGCATCCAATTGGCGGGCTCCGGGTTTTCCAACCGCTGCGCGGTGACCGGCGCGTAGTTCTCGATCGGGCCTGATACGGCGGCGGTCGAGGCAAGAGTCGATGCAAGACACGTGAAGGTGACGAAGCCGGACAGTAACCACTGCTTCCTGGTCATGGCGTTCCCCTTTTTCATCCGTTTTGAATTCTTGTTTTGAATTCTTGTCGTTCGTCCCGTCGTCCACCCATCGGCGGATGCGGTCTCTCATGACGCGGGCACAACCCGCACGCCCATCATCCCGGCTGCGCGCCACCTACCTTTCCGACGAAGTTTCCGGCGACGCTGAGCGAGCCGTCAGCCAGCGCCAGCGGCAGCGCAGCGAGCCGTCGCGGCGCCGGCCCGAACACGACCTGCGCGCCCGCGCGAGGATCGTATTCGGAGTTGTGGCACATGCATTTGAGCACTTCCTTGTCGCCGACATCGCTCTTCACCCACGCCGTGACAGGACAGCCGGCATGCGAGCAGATTGCCGAATAGGCGAGGATGCCGTCGACGGCGCGCGCTTTTGTCTGCTCGTCGAGCTCGGCGGGGTCGAGGCGGATGATCAAGATCTCGTTGAGGCGCGAGGCGCTGCGCACGACCGATGTCTTTGGATCTTTCGGCCAGGCATGCACCGGCGGTCCGCCGGCCGACAGAGCGGCCGCGGTGACGGGCTTTCCCTCCTGATCGCCTTCGGCGAAGACGAGCAGATCGCCCTTCTGAGGCCGCTCGTCGGAGCCGGGCGCATCCTCGCCCGCGTGGACCTGCGTGGAACAGGCGAAGCACGCCGTGGTGGCCAGCGCACTCTTCAAGAGTGCCCGCCGGGTTTGCTCCGTGCAAGCGTCAGCTTCGGATTCCGCTGTGTTGTCGGAGGATGAAGAGGATGGGTTGAACGATGCACTCGACATGTTCACAAGCAGGCGCTGGAACTCTGCCGAAAAAAAGGCAAAGATTTTTTCCCGCAGTGCATCACACGGTTATGCTCGCACTGATTGAACGCGAACACGCGCATTTGCGCGCATTTTTCTAATTGCAACGTCACGCTACGCGACCGGCATGATGATTTTGCAGATCAGATCAATGCTGCCGGTATTGGTGCAATGCGCCGACGCTCGGCGCGATCGTAGCGCCATCAATGCGGCTGCGCATTTCTCAGGCAGGCATTCTGTATTCTAGGAGCGGAGCACGTGACGCGGCGCAGCGATGCGTCCGGCCAAGGTCGCCGACGCCATCTCGAAACTGTCGGCGATGCGGCGCGCCCTGTCGATGAACAGCGCGGCTGCCTGCGGCGGGCAGACCTCGCGCGCGGTCTGTTCAAACAAATCGAGCCAGCGGTCGAAATGATCCCCGACCAGGTTCAGTGGCATATGCGCCCGCATCGGCGAACCATGGTAGCGGCCGCTCATCAGCACGACCGACGACCAGAAATCCCGGAGCTTGGCCAGATGCTCGTCCCAATTCTGCACGATCGCGAACACCGGCCCCACCAGCGCATCCTCGCGGACGCGGCCATAGAAACGGGTCACGAGTTCCCCGATCATCTCTTCGGTGATCCCCGTGCGCTCGATCGCGTCCTGGGTCAGCAAATTCCGCCGCGCGGCCGCAGCCTCGCGCTCGGCCTTCAGTCGATCCGACATGTCCCTTGTTATCCGTTCCGTTGTTCCCGCAGGACGCCCGTTCGACATTGTCAGGCCGATTGCGCGCGGCGTCTTTGTCGCAGCGCAAATCGCGGGGGCCGGCGGCGAGCACTCAACGCCCGCCGCCTGCGCCATTGTCAGGCGCCGTAGGTGTAAAAGCCCTGCCCCGTCTTGCGGCCGAGATGGCCGGCGTCGACCATTTCCTTGAGCAGGGGAGCTGGACGGTATTTGGGGTCGTTGAAGCCTTTATAAAAGACCTCCATCACCGACAACATGGTGTCGAGCCCGACGAGATCGGCGAGCGCCAGCGGCCCGATCGGATGGTTGCAGCCGAGCTTCATGCCGGCATCGATCTCTTCCGCCGTCGCAATCCCCTCCTGCAGCGCGAAGATCGCCTCGTTGATCATCGGGCACAGGATGCGGTTGACGGCAAAGCCCGGGCTGTTCTTGGCCGTGATCGCCACCTTGCCGACGCGCTTGGCGAAATCGAGCGCCTTGGCGTGGGTGTCGTCGGAAGTCTGCAAGCCGCGGATGAGCTCCAGCAGCGCCATGACCGGAACCGGATTGAAGAAGTGCATGCCGATGAAGCGGTCGGGGCGGTCGGTCGCGGCGGCGAGCTTCGTGATCGAGATCGACGAGGTGTTCGTGGCGAGCAGCGTGCGCGGCGACAGCGTCGCACAGAGATCCTTCAGGATCTTGAGCTTGAGTTCCTCGTTCTCGGTCGCGGCCTCGATGACGAGATCGCAATCGACGAGCTTGGCGCGATCGGTGGTGCCGGTGATGCGCTTGAGCGTGGCGTCGCGATCGCCCGCCGACATCTTCTCCTTCTTGACCAGGCGCTCGAGGCTGCCGCCGACCGTCGAAATCCCGCGGTTCACCGCCGCATCGGAAATATCGACCATCACGACCGAAAGCCCGGCCGCGGCACAAATCTGCGCGATGCCGTTCCCCATGGTCCCTGCCCCGATGATGCCAACGGTTTGGATCATTGCCTCAAATCCTTTATCCTTACGGACGTGCCCTACCGGCCCCGCCCCATTGTTCCTGCATCAGGGTCTAGCACCGCCCCCGGGCGGGTGCGACCTGATCTTGTCCCTTCATTAAAGCATCCAAGGCGGGAATAAAGCCGCCTTTCGGTCGCGAAACGGCGTGATTTGGTGCCCCGGCCCGTTTGGCCCGGCCGATCTGCGGCATCCCGTCCCCGGAGGGCGCGAGGGTGCGGGGAGCACCGGGCTCGAGGTGGACGCGCCTCAACCGAGACGAAGCACCTTGCCCGGATTCATGATGTTCTTGGGATCGAGCGCCCGCTTGATCGTGCGCATGATGTCGAGCTCGATCCGGGAGCGATAGTGCTGGAGCTCGTCGAGCTTCTCGATGCCGATGCCATGTTCCGCCGAGATCGAGCCGCCCATGGAGGTAACGAGGTCGTTGACGGCCCGTGTGATTGCTGCGGAATACTGGGACAGCGTATCGCGGTCCATGCCCTTCGGACCCATGAAGGAGAAGTGCACATTGCCGTCTCCGATATGGCCGAGCGGATAGGGGCGGATCGGCGGCAGGATTGCGAGCACGGCCTCGAGACCGCTGTCGATAAACTCGGGAATCCTTGAGACCGCGACCGAGACGTCGTAGCTCAAGCCCGGACCTTCGGTGCGCGATGCCTCGGCCACGCTCTCGCGAATTCGCCACATGTTGCGCGACTGCGTTTCGGTTTGCGCGATCACCGCATCCAGCACCCGGCCCGCCTCGAGCTGGTCGGCCAGGAACTGCTCCATCCTGTCCGACATGCCCGTGCCACCGTCCTGCCGTGGCCGGGCCGACGACCATTCGAGAAGGAGATACCATTCGGTCTCAGCCTTGAGAGGATCCTGGGTGCCGGGAATGTGCCGCAGCACCATGTCGGTGCACGCACGGCTGATGAGCTCACAGGAGCCGACATTGTCATCGGAAGCAGCATGCGCCTCCGACAGAAGGTCGATAGCAGACTTGGGATCGCGAATCGCGAGCCATGCCGTGCACACGTCTTTCGGCGCCGGCCAGAGTTTCAGCACCGCCTTGGTGATGATGCCGAGCGTCCCTTCGGCGCCCATGAACAGATGCTTGAGGTCATAGCCGGTGTTGTCCTTCTTGAGCGCACGCAGGCCGTCCCAGATATCGCCATTAGCCAGCACGACCTCCAGACCCAACACCAGATTTCGCGCATTGCCATAACGCAGCACCTGCACGCCGCCGGCATTGGTGGACAGATTACCTCCGATCATGCACGAGCCCTGAGCACCGAGGCTGAGCGGAAAGAGGCGGTCGTGGCGCGCGGCTGTGTCCTGAAGCGTCTCGAGGATGCAGCCTGCCTCCACGGTCATGGCATAGCCGACGGGATCGATATTCAACACCTGGTTCATGCGACCGAGCGACAGCACGATGCCGCGGTGCATGGGCCACGGCGTAGCGCCGCCCATCAGGCCGGTGTTGCCACCTTGCGGAACGATGGCAATGCCGTTGTCGTAACAGAGCTTGACGACAGCGGAGACTTCCGTGGTGCTGGCCGGACGCACGACCGCCGCCGCCTGCCCCGCCAACTCGCCGCGCCAGTCGGTCACGAAGGGCAGCTTGTCCTGCTCGTCCAGGATCAGGCCTTTGTCGCCGACGATGGCCCGCAAGCGGTCGAGAACGGCTGAGGTCACTGGCGCGGTCGGAATCGAGGGAGCGGTGGGAAGGGCTGCACCCGGCATATGTTCCTCTCTTTTCGGCCGTTCCGCGCCTGGGGCGCGTCAGCCTTCGTTCTTGTTTTCATTCTGGGCGGTGGTGCGATGACCCTAGCATAGGGGGCGCGCTTGGGAACGTCTCCGGCAGTAAGCCTCGTGCAGATTTGCCTGGGATTGCTGAATGCAGGCGCACTTCCGCGGAGCTCCCGTATACCCTACTGTGCCCGATCACATTCGGATTGGAGATCATGAGCCGTTTCT
The DNA here is from genome assembly GCF_040548425.1 of Bradyrhizobium sp. i1.15.2. Lineage (NCBI taxonomy): Bacteria > Pseudomonadati > Pseudomonadota > Alphaproteobacteria > Hyphomicrobiales > Nitrobacteraceae > Bradyrhizobium > Bradyrhizobium sp. i1.15.2. Next base: position 27,602 of record NZ_JBEPRQ010000038.1, read on the forward strand.
GGAGTCCGGTCGTCCACACGCTTTCGCCCTACGTCCCCGGCGAGCAGCCCAAGCAGGACGGCATCGTTAAGCTCAATACCAACGAGAATCCCTACCCGCCCTCGCCGCGCGTGCTCGCGGCGATCGCAGCGGCCGTGGAGCGGCTGCGCCTTTATCCCGATCCGCGCGCAACGCGCCTGCGTGAGGCGATCGCGGCCCATTGCGATGTGGCGCCCGAGCAAGTGTTCGTCGGCAACGGCTCCGACGAGGTTCTGGCCCACACCTTCCAGGCGCTTCTGAAGCACGAACCACCGCTTCTATTCCCCGACGTCACCTACAGCTTCTACCCTGTTTATTGCGGCCTCTATGGAATAACGCATGACGAGGTGCCGCTCGATGCTGCGATGAGGATCGATATCTCCGACTACAGGCGGCCATCGAGTGCCATCCTCCTCTGCAATCCGAACGCTCCTACCGGCATTGCCCTTCAGCGCGACGCAATCGCATCGCTGCTCGCCGAACAGCCGGACCGGCTGGTGGTGGTGGACGAGGCCTATGTCGATTTCGGCGCCGAGAGCGCCGTGCCGCTGGTTGCACGCCACGACAATCTGCTGGTCATCCAGACCTTCTCGAAGTCGCGCTCGCTCGCTGGCCTGCGGGTTGGTTTTGCCATCGGCCAACGACCGCTGATCGAAGCGCTGGAACGCGTGAAGGACAGCTTCAACTCCTATCCCGTCGATTGCCTCGCGATGGCCGGCGCCGCCGCCGCCATCGAGGACGACGGCTGGTTCCGAGACACCCGTGCCCGTATCATCGCGAGCCGCGAAACCTTGGCCCGCGACCTCAGACAACTCGGCTTCGAGGTGTTGCCGTCGCTCGCCAACTTCGTCTTCGCGCGCCATCGAAGCCGGAGCGGAGCAGATCTCGCGGCAGCGCTTCGCCAGCGTGGCGTTCTGGTCCGGCATTTCGGCAAGCCACGCATCGAGAACTTCCTGCGCATCACGGTCGGAACGGAGGCAGAGTGTGCCCGGCTTATTGAAGTGCTGCGCGGCTTGATCTGAGCCCCGACGGTCCCCGCATCAGGCAAAGTCAAAACGATGAGGCCGAACGCCACCTCGTGCCATGCTGCGCAAGGCTTTGATTTCCGGTCCAATTCGGGTTACCAAACCGCTCCGCCGCCTGCTTTGCAGGACGATCCCCTCAGGGAAATAAACGTGAATCACCTCCGCAGTCCCGAAATCGGCGCACGCGAGACATCGCGGCGGGCGCCGAAGCTCAGGCACGGATGAACGACTTCGCGCGATCCGTCGGCGCCGCGTTCACGCTGATCGGCGAGGCCGATGCGGAGCTTCTGGCCATCGTCGGGCTGTCGGTGCGCGTCAGCCTCACCGCCAGCATCCTCGCGCTTCTGATCGGGGCGCCGTTCGGGGCGCTGCTTGCGATCACCCGGTTCCGCGGGCGGCAGGTCATCATCGTCCTCACCAATGCCTTGCTTGGTCTTCCGCCGGTCGTGGTCGGGCTCGCACTCTATCTTTTGCTGTCACGATCCGGCCCGTTCGGGGCCGCCGGCCTGTTGTTTACGCCAACGGCCATGGTGATTGCGCAATCGCTGCTCGCAACACCGATCGTGGTTGCACTCGTCCACCGCCCGGCGAGCCTGCTGTGGGCGGAGTATGGCGACCTGGCGCGGATCGACGGGCTGTCGACGTTGCGCAGCATCGGCTTGCTGTTCGCGCTGGGCCGGACCTCGCTGCTGACGGCCTTTCTAGCAGCCTTCGGGCGCGCGATCGCGGAGGTTGGCGCCATCCTCATCGTCGGCGGCAACATCCGCGGTTTCACGCGCACGATGACGACGGCGATCGCGCTGGAGACCAGCAAGGGCGACCTGCCGCTGGCGCTCGGGCTCGGGCTGATCCTGCTCGCACTCAGCGTCGCAGTGTCCACCGTCGCCTTCCTGCTAGTGGGACGCGTTGGGGAAAAATAGCTGCTCGCCCCCGACCTTGTAGCCGGCGATGGCCTCCTGCCCCCCAGGAGAGATCAGCCAGTCGATGAAGGCCTGCCCGTCCTGCGCCTTCACGTTCGCATGCTTGGCCGGATTGACCAGCATGACGCCGTACTGGTTGAACAGCCGCTTGTCGCCTTCCGTCAGGACGGTAAGCTCGCCGCGGTTCTTGAATGACAACCAGGTGCCGCGGTCCGACAGCAGATAAGCATTCGACGACGACGCCATGTTCAGGGCCGGACCCATGCCCTGGCCGATCTCGCGATACCAGCCGTCCTTGGCGGCACCGAGGTCGATGCCTGCCTCCTTCCACAGCCGTAGCTCGGCCGCGTGCGTGCCGGACTTGTCGCCGCGCGAGATGAACGGCGCCTTCGCGGCGGCGATCTTGCGCAGCGCATCGGCCACGTCCTTGCCGCCGGCGATCTTCGCGGGATCGCTCTTCGGCCCGACAATGACGAAGTCGTTGTACATGACATCAAAGCGCTTCACGCCCTCCCCTTCGGACATGAACTTGTCCTCGGCGGGCCTGTCATGGACGAACACGACGTCTGCATCGCCGCGCCGCCCGATGTCGAGCGCCTGGCCCGTACCGACGGCAACGACCTTCACGTCGATGCCCGCGGCCTTCGAGAACAGCGGCAGCAAGTAACCGAACAGCCCCGACTGTTCCGTCGACGTCGTCGAGGCCACGGTGATGGCGCGCTCCTGCGCGACTGCGATCGTGGACCAGAGCAGAATCGCTCCGAGAGTCATTATCTTTTTCATGCCTCGTCCTTACACCAGATGCCCGATGTTCCAAACTCTACCGTCGATAGAGCCGTACAGGGAACCTCGACAAGCACCGCAACGTGCTTGGTCATGATCCTCGCGACGCTTCCCTGTGAGGAACGTCCGCTCCGCGCGCAAGTTGTCCTCAAGTCAACCCAGGAGGAAACCAGATGAAGAAGATCATTTTGGCATCCGCATGCATCATGGCGCTGGCGACCGGCGGCGCCTTTGCGCAGACACAACCCGCCCCAGGCGCATCCGGCCATGGCGACGTCGGCCCTTCGTCGCGGGGCCCCGCGACCAAGGGCATGACGACCGGCGCGTCGTCGAACATGCAGAACGAGGCCGCCGACAGCAAGGGCAAGCAGACTCCGTCGGCCGGCGGCAGCAACACGAACAACATGGGCAGCCAGGCCGGCGGCGGCGCGGGCTCCGGAAAGTAGGCTTGCATCGATCGGAAGTCCGGAGAGGGGCGATCGTCCCCTCTCCAAGAGTCTTCGTGCCGCCAAAGCTCGCCGATGTCATACGCGAAGGTCTTGGTGTCGAACGAAACGTGTTGGCGGGGCTGCAGCTTGACTACAGTCACGCCGGCTAACTCGCAGCCGCGCGCTCTAAAGGCTTGGATGTTCTGCAATTGGTCCCACCTACATTGACATCAGTGTGACAGCCGGGGATTTTTACATTGCTGGCGAATCAGCGATGGCCTCAAGCCGAGTACCTCTTGGACAACTCCCAGTGCTTTCGAGACTGATATCGTTGCTGCGCCGCATCCCCGCGGTGAAATGGGCGTTGACCCGGCTTCGGCCTGCGCCGCACGGCGGCAGCATCGCGGTCGCGCCTGATACCGCAGACGCCTCATCCGCCATTGTTGCTGACATTGCAGTAGCCGCGGAGGTTCTCGACACCAGCATCGGCGTGGATACGTCGCACTGCGACGCCGCGGTCGCGGCTTCGGCCGAAGACGACAGCGCCAGCCCTGTCATCGCGGAGAGCCCGTCGGAAGCGCCAGCCGATATCAGCGGCAGCGACGAATCCTCCCGGGAGACGGCGGCGGACGTCGAGCCGGTCGTCGTGGAGGAAGCGTCGGTCGCGACCATCGAGGTCGTGCGCGAGCCGGTCGACGTCCCCGAACTCATCACCAACAGCGATGCATCTCCCGAGCTTGCGGCCGTTGAGCCCGTTGTCGCGGAGGAGGCCTCGTCCGCCGATGCCGCGGTCGAGGTCGTCCCGGTTGATGCCCCCGCTCTCGCCGTCAACGACGAGCATTCCGCTACCGTCGACGTGGATACTCGCTCAACTCTCGACGATGCGTGTGTGGCGCTTGCCGATCGCGAAATCTCGGCGGAGCATGTCGCTGAGGATAGCATCGACAGCGATTCCTCCCCCAGCGCCGCGAAAGTCGCCGACGACACGCCCAGCGTCGTCACGGATGTTGCGCCGGAGCCGGCCCTCGAGGCCCCCGCTCCGGAGATCACTGGCGCGCCGAAGATCCGTGCAAAGATCGCAGAACCAGCCGACCGCGCCACGCTGATCCGGCAGCGTTGGGCGGAGACCGGGATCAGGATGTGGAATCCGCGCCTTCACGGCGCCGGTGATGCCACACTGAACATCCAGGGCAGTGTCGGGCTGCTGCCGCCCGCGCCCGGCGAGACGATGCCGCGCTACGACAAGCTGGAATTCCGGATGCTCGGTGGACAGATCGTTTGCGAAGGCGTGATTGTCGAAGCACCCGCGCATGCAAGCCAGCGCAGTTTTACGCGGCTCGCCGAGCCGGGGAAACCCGATCGGGTCCGCGAACCAATGCGGGAACGCCAGGCCGCTCTCGCCTGACCCTTTATTCCCTGCGCTCAGGGGATCGGATAGCCCTTCCAGACCCACTCCAGCGCCGACGGCAGCGTCTGCGCGATCGTGGGACGGTCGACGTGCTTGGCGTTGCGCACGAACAGAAACTGATAGTGGTAGCCCTTCTCCGCCAGCACCTTGGCCATCAGCGCGTTGGACAGGGTCCAGTCGTGCATGCCGTCGGGAATGGTGGGGTTCGGATAGAACAGGTCCTGGTCGCCGCCGAAGAACCAGAAGCGGATCGGCTTGGCCGGCGCAGCGACGATCAGCGGCACGCCGGGCGGCTCGGCCGGCGTGAGCACGCCAGCCTTGGAAATGAGATTGGGTGTGGCCGGCCCCGTCCATGCGCTGTGATATTCCCAGGCGCCGCCGCGCAGCGACGGGTCGTGCGGCCATTGCTGGTTGACCATGGTCGGCGAGAACGCCAGCACGCGGTGATAGAGATCGGGATAGAACCACGCTATGGTGAAGGCTGCCACACCGCTCGAACTCAGCCCCATGGTCGCACGCCCATCGGGATTTCTGGTCAGCTTGACGTCGGCATTCTTTTCGACCAGCGGCAGCACTTCACGCTCGACGAACTGCGCGTAGGCCCCTGACACCGCGTCATATTCGCGGCCGCGCTGACTGCCCTGCGCGTCCTGCCCGCCATTGCCGATCTGGATCGCGATCATCGGCGGCACGCGGCGCTGCGCGATCAGATTGTCGAGCGTGACGGCGAGATCCTTGTAGGCGTTGGAGCCGCCGTCGCCGACCACGATGAACGGCGCCTCGGTGCCGCGCACATATTGCGCCGGCACATAGACGTCGATGGCGCGCGACCAGATGCCGGGGTGGCTGGTGGTGACTATCATGTGCGACTTGTCGTCCGGCGCCGTGACGGTCGTCATGATCGAGGAGTTGGTGCAGCCGGCGACGTCGTCGCGGATCAGGCCGGGATTGTAGATGGTGCTCTCCTTCGACGGCAGCGTGAAGGATTTTGTCGTCCCGCGCGGCACACCCTCCCTCGCGATCGTCTCCGGCGCAGGATTGTGGGTGGGGCCGATGATAAAATTGCCCTCGGCACCCGGTGGCGGCAGCGTTCCGTCAGGAAGCTCGGTCGCGCGCGGGTAATTGGGATTGGATGGATCGCGCGTCGGAGGCGCCGTCTTGAAATCGAGACCCGTCGTATCGATAAAGAACGGGGCCGCCTTGTCGGTGCTGTTGGCCCCAGGCGGCATCACCATGTTCTGGGTGACGCAGGCCGGCTGCGAGTAGGCAATTGAAGTGAAGGAGACGAGGAAACTCAGCGTCCCCGCAAGGACGGAGGATGATCTGGTCATTTCAGCTCCCGATGCCGACGAGTCTTTCTGGCTCGCCTTGGGGCAAAGTATGGCGAGCCGACTGCGCGCGGTCAAACCCCAACCGGCCGCGTTGCAGCGATGGCCGCCATGCTCAAAACGGACGGGCACGGTTATTCCGCGCACGCCACGACATTTTTCAGACATGTGGCCGTTGCTGCCGCACCTCGCACGACGTAGCTTGCCGGCCGGCCGCGCGAAGGCCGCGCCCGATCAAGACGACAAGAACAATCTGCAAGAACAATCTGGGAGACAAACGATGAAAAAGCTCACGGCCGCGCTCTGTGCATTGGCGTTCCTCGCAACCGGCGCGCAGGCGCAGACCGTCAAGGATTTCATTGCGGCGGTCACCAAGAAATGGACCACGCCGTTCGAGCCGTTCCAGCTCATCGGCAACATCTACTATGTCGGCACCGACGGCATCGCCGTCTACATCATCAAGACCTCACAGGGCCTGATCCTGATGGATACGGCGCTTCCGGAATCCACCGGCATGATCAAGGACAACATTGCCAAGCTCGGTCTCAAGGTCTCCGACATCAAGATCATCCTCAATACGCACGCGCATTTCGACCACACCGGCGGCTTCGCCGAGATCAAGAAGGAGACCGGTGCACAGCTCGTGGCCGGTGAACGCGACAAGCCGCTGCTGGAGGGCGGCTATTATCCTGGCGACGAGAAGAACGAGGATCTCGCCTTCCCCACAGTGAAGGTCGATCGCGCCGTGAAGGAAGGCGACAAGGTCACGCTCGGCGACACCACGTTGACGGCGCATGCGACTCCTGGCCACTCGCCGGGCTGCACGAGCTGGGAAATGACCGTCAAGGACGGCAATCAGGACCGCAAGGTGCTGTTCTTCTGTAGCGGCACGGTGGCATTGAACCGGCTGGTCGGCCAGCCGACCCATGCCGGAATCGTCGACGACTACCGTGCGACCTACGCCAAGGTGAAGGCGATGAAGATCGACGTGCTGCTCGGGCCGCATCCGGAGGTCTATGGCATGCAGGCCAAGCGCGCCGAAATGAAGGACGGCGCACCGAACCCGTTCGTCAAGCCGGGTGAGCTCGCAGCCTACGCCACAACCCTGTCGGAGGATTTCGACAAGCAGCTCGCCAAGCAGACCGCCGCGCTCGAGAAGAAATAGCGGTCATCCGGGCATCCGCACACCTTTCCTCGACAAAGAGAGGTGTGCGAGCAGATCGCCTCGCACCATTGGCGATGCGACAGAATGCTGCGCCGACACCGATGGTTAGCAGAGCGTCACCAACGTTTTTGCGGTCTTTTGCAATCGATACGCTCGTTTTCGCCGCCACATATCGTTAACCCGGCCTCACCAATGCAGGCGGCCGGAAAACTCCCGGTAGCGTACAACCTTCGCCGGCTTTTCCTGCGAGACCCGCCTAACGCGACCTTTACCCTCGCCGTGCAACATCCCCAGCGTTTTGAAGGGGATCCGGGGCTCGTATTGCAATGCCTGTCACCAATTTGAAGTCTCATCTCGCCGCCGCGTTGCAGCTGTTTCGCGTGCCCGCTGACCCCGACCTCACGCGCGCGCAATTCGACGCCTTCTCCAAGCAGATCCCGTTGCTCTATTTCATCCTCATGAGCAACACGATCGCTGTCGCCTATACCTATGTGAGCGTGGCGCCGGACTGGTTGACGCTCATCGTGCCATCCGTGCTGACCGCGCTCGCGGCGCTTCGCACCTTCTGGTGGCTGCGCCAACGGCACCTCGTGCGCACCGATGCCGACATCCTACGCAATCTGCGCGCCACCAACTGGATGACATTGCCGATCGGCGCGGGCTTCACAGTCTGGTCCTTCGCGCTCTACCCTTACGGCGACCCCTTCGCCAAGAGCCAGGTTGCCTTTTACATGGCGGTGACCGTGATCGGCTGCATCTTCTCGCTGATGCATCTGCGCTCGGCGGCACTGATCGTGACGCTGGTCGTCGACGTGCCCTATGTGCTGTTCTTCTGGGCCACCGGCGAGCCGACGCTGAAGGCGATCGCCGTCAACAATCTGCTCGTGTCGGGGGCGATGGTGACGGTGCTGTTCATCTACTATCGCGACTTCGCCGATCTCGTCGCGAGCCGCAAATCGCTGCTGGCGCAGCAGGCGGCGACCCAAGCCCTCTCGGACGAGAACTTCCGCCTCGCCAACCTCGATTCCCTGACCGAACTGCCGAACCGCCGCCGCTTCTTCGCCGAGCTGTCGAGCGCGTTCACCGATGCCGAGCGCAGGAACGTTCGCGTCGCGGTCGGGATCATCGACCTCGATGGCTTCAAGCCGATCAACGACAATTACGGCCATTCGGTCGGCGACCGCGTTCTGATCGAGGCGGGCCGGCGCATCCGCGAAGTCTGCGAGGGCTTCGGCCCGCAGCGGGTGGAATTCGCCAGGCTCGGCGGCGACGAGTTCGGCCTCGTCGTGTGCGGCGACCCTGACGATGCGGATCTGATGCGGCTCGGCGAACGCGTTGGTGACCAGGTCAAGCTGCCCTACCAGCTCGACACCGCCCATACCGGGCTGTCCTGCTCGATCGGCTTCGCGCTATTCCCGCAATCGGCAACGACGGCGGAAGCGCTCTATGAATGCGCCGACTATTCGCTCTATCACGCCAAGCGGCATCTGCGCGGCCGCACCGTGATCTTCTCGAGCGAGCTCGAGGCCGAGATCCGCAGCCGCGGCGTCATCGAGAATTTGCTGCGCACCGCCGATTTCAGCACCGAGATGGACTTGGTGTTCCAGCCGATCGTGGACGCCATGAGCGAGCACACCGCCGGCTTCGAGGTCCTGGCGCGCTGGCGCAGCTCCCGCCTCGGCCTGGTTTCGCCGGCCGACTTCATTCCCGCCGCCGAGCGCATCGGCCTGATCCGGCCGCTGACGCAAGCGCTGCTGGCGCGCGCGCTCGCGACGGCCAGGACCTGGCCCGACCACATCCGCCTGTCGTTCAACCTGTCCGCGCACGACATCTGCTCGCCCGAGGGCATCCTGCCGCTGATCACCATCGTCGAGAAGAGCGGGCTGTCGTCGCGCCGGATCGATTTCGAGATCACCGAGACCGCCGTCACCTTCGATTTCGTACGCGCACAACAGTCGATCGCGGCATTGAAGGCGATGGGCTGCGGCATTTCGCTGGACGATTTCGGCACCGGCTATTCCTCGCTGAGCCACGTGCACTGGCTGCCGCTCGACAAGATCAAGATCGACCGCAGCTTCATCGCCGACGTCAATGACAATGCAGTGAGCCACAAGATCATCAAGTCCCTCACAGGCCTCTGTGACGACATGGAGATCGCCTGCGTCGCCGAGGGCGTCGAGACCCGCGCTCAGCTCGACACCCTGCGCCGGCTGGGATGCGACTTCATCCAGGGCTACTACTTCGCCAAGCCCATGCACGGCGACGCGATCGACGAGTATCTCGCAAAGGAACGCCAGCGCCTTGGCGGCGCCGGTGCCAGGGTCGTGGCCTGAGTCGCGCCTGGACTAGCGCAGGCTCGGCAGATCGAGCCCCTTGTCGCGGGCACATTCGATCGCGGTGTCGTAGCCCGCGTCGGCGTGGCGCATGACTCCGCTGCCAGGGTCGTTCCAGAGCACGCGCGCGATCCGCTTCGCCGCTTCCGGCGTGCCGTCGGCGACGATCACCATGCCGGCATGCTGGGAATAGCCGATACCGACGCCACCGCCATGATGCAGCGACACCCAGGTCGCGCCGCTGGCGCAATTGAGCAGAGCGTTGAGCAAGGGCCAGTCGGACACAGCATCCGACCCGTCCTTCATCGCTTCGGTTTCGCGGTTGGGGCTCGCCACCGAGCCGCTGTCGAGATGGTCGCGGCCGATCACGATGGGTGCCTTCAATTCGCCGCGCGCCACCATCTCGTTGAAGGCAAGGCCCAGGCGATCGCGATCGCCAAGCCCGACCCAGCAGATCCGTGCCGGCAGGCCCTGAAACTTGATGCGCTCCCTGGCCATGTCGAGCCAATTGTGCAGGTGCTTGTCGTCAGGCATCAGCTCCTTGACCTTGGCGTCGGTCTTGAAGATGTCCTCGGGATCTCCCGACAGCGCCGCCCAGCGGAACGGCCCGACGCCGCGGCAGAACAACGGACGGATATAGGCGGGGACAAAGCCCGGAAAATCGAAGGCATTCTTCAGGCCCATGTCCTGGGCCATCTGGCGGATGTTGTTGCCGTAGTCGAGGGTCGGGATGCCTTGCGCATGGAAATCCAGCATGGCCTGGACGTGCTCGACCATCGAGGTTTTCGAGGCGCGCTCCACGGCCTTGGGGTCGGCGGCGCGCGTGGCTTCCCACTCCGCGAGCGTCCAGCCCTTCGGCAAATAGCCGTTGATCGGATCGTGCGCGCTGGTCTGGTCGGTGACGATATCGGGCCTGACGCCGCGGCGGACCAGCTCGGGAAAAATCTCCGCGGCATTGCCGAGCAGACCGACCGAGACCGCCTTCTTCGTCTTGGCCGCCTCCGCCGTGATCGCAAGTGCCTCGTCGAGCGTGGCGGCCTGGCGATCGAGATAACCGGTGCGCAGACGCATCTCGATGCGGCTCGGCTGGCATTCGACTGCCAGCATCGAGGCTCCCGCCATGGTCGCAGCCAGCGGCTGCGCGCCGCCCATGCCGCCGAGACCGGCCGTCAGAATCCATTTGCCGGCGAGGCTGCCGCCGTAATGGCGACGCCCGACCTCAACAAAAGTCTCGTAGGTGCCCTGCACGATGCCCTGGCTGCCGATATAGATCCAGGAACCCGCCGTCATCTGGCCGTACATCATCAGGCCCTTGCGATCGAGCTCGTTGAAATGATCGAGCGTCGCCCAGTGCGGCACGATGTTGGAGTTGGCGATCAGGACGCGCGGCGCGTCAGCATGGGTGCGGAACACGCCGACCGGCTTGCCGGACTGGACCAGGAGCGTCTCGTCGGCTTCGAGCTTGCGCAACGTCGCAATGATCCGGTCAAAGCTCTCCCAGTCGCGCGCGGCGCGGCCGATGCCGCCATAGACCACGAGCTCGCTCGGACGTTCTGCAACGTCGGGATCGAGATTGTTCATGAGCATGCGCAAGGGCGCTTCCGTCAGCCAGCTCTTGGCGCTGATTTCGCTGCCGCGGGGCGCGCGGATGGTGCGGTCATTGTCCAGTCGGCGGTTCATGCGGAACACCTCGTCAGGCAAGCGTCGGAAACGGGTCGGTTGAAAGTACGGCGAGCGCCGCAGCCGGCAGCGCGTCGGCCTCGATCATCGCTGCAGCCTTGGCGAGATCGCCGGCCATGTAGCGGTCGGCGCCGAGCGGCGCTACCTGCTCGCGCAGTGCCGCAATGACGGCAACGAGCGGCGCACTCGTCGCGTGCGGCGCGCGTAGCGTGATGCCCTGGGCGGCGACCAGGAACTCGATGCCGAGGATGGCAGCGAGATTGTCGGCCATATCGGACAGCCGCCGTGCGGCATGCGCGGCCATCGAGACGTGGTCTTCCTGGTTGGCACTGGTCGGCGTCGAGTCGATCGAGCAGGCGGCCGCGCGCTGCTTGTTCTCGGCATAGAGCGCGGCCGCCGTCACCTCGGCGATCATGAAGCCGGAATTGATACCGGGATCGGGAGTGAGGAACGGCGGCAGGCCGAAATTGAGCGCGGGATCGACCAGCGTCGCGATGCGCCGCTCGCTGATCGCACCGATTTCCGACAGCGCAAGCGCGATGGTATCCGCGGCAAAGGCCACCGGTTCGGCATGGAAGTTTCCGCCGGAGACGATCTCGCCGGTCTCGACCAGCACGAGCGGATTGTCGGTGACGGCATTGGCCTCGACGATCAGCGTCCGCGCCGCCTGCACGATCAGGTCGAGCGCCGCGCCTGCGACCTGCGGCTGGCAGCGCAGGCAATAGGGATCCTGCACGCGCTCGTCGCCTTCGAGATGCGACAGGCGGATGTCGCTGCCCTCGAGCAGCGCCATCAAGGCTGCCGCGGCCGCGATCTGTCCCGAATGGCCGCGCAGCGCCTGGATTTCGGGGCGGAACGGCGCCGTCGAGGCCATCGCCGCATCGACCGACAGCGCGCCGGTGACGAGCGCGGCGCGGGCCAGGCGAAATGCGCGCAGCACGCCGGAGACGGCGTAGGCAGTGGAGAATTGCGTGCCGTTGATCAGCGCGAGCCCTTCCTTGGGACCGAGCGTCAGTGGCGGCAGGCCGGCCGCGGCGAGCGCCTCGCGGCCCGATACGATCTTGCCATCGACGATCGCCTGCCCTTCGCCGATCATCACGGCGGTCATATGCGCGAGCGGCGCGAGGTCACCGGAAGCGCCGACCGAACCCTGCTGCGGCACCAGCGGTGAGACGCGCCGCGCCAGCATGGCCTGCAGCTGCTCGATCACCTCGCGGCGCACGCCGGAGGCGCCGCGCCCGAGCGAGATGATCTTCAGTGCCATCATCAGGCGGACGATGGGCTCGGGCGTCGCCGCACCGACGCCGCAGCAATGCGAGACGATGAGGTTGCGCTGGAGCAGCGCGGTCTGGTCCGGCGGAATGCGCTTCGAGGCAAGTTTGCCGAAGCCGGTGTTGATCCCGTACACGGGAGCGTCGGCGCGCGCGGCCCTTGCAACGATCTCCGCGGCCGCGTCGACGCGCGGCCAGAACGAGGGATCTAGAACAACAGACGCGCCTTCGAGCACGCGCGCGAGGTCATCGAGGCCGACGGTTCCCGGCTTGACGACGATCGGCGCGCGCTTCTCCGTCATTGTCCCCTCCACACCCGGCGGTGCAGCGGATTGAAGCCGATACGGTAGACCAGCTCGGCGGGGCACTCGATGTCCCAGATCGCAAGATCACACCATTTGCCTGCCTCTAACGTGCCGGTATCATGGAGCACGCCGAGCGCTCGCGCGCCTTCCCGGGTGACGCCGGCAAGGCATTCGGCCACATTCATCCGGAACAGCGTCGCGCCCATGTTCATGGCAAGCAGGAGCGAAGTCAGCGGCGAGCTGCCCGGATTGCAGTCGGTCGCAAGCGCCATGGCAACGCCGTGCTTGCGGAACGCCTCGACCGGCGGTTTTTGCGTCTCGCGGATGAAGTAGAAGGCGCCGGGCAGCAGCACGGCCACCGTTTTAGCTTTTGCCATCGCCGCTGCACCGGCTTCGTCGGTGTGCTCGAGGTGATCAGCCGATAGCGCCGAGAATTTCGCGGCAAGCGCAGCGCCGCCGAGGTTCGAGAGCTGGTCGGCATGCAGCTTAACCGGCAGTCCAAGCCGCCCCGCTGTCTCGAACACCTGCGCCGTCTGCTCGCCGGAAAATGCAATCCCCTCCATGAAGGCATCGACGGCATCGGCCAGGCCGGCCTTTGCAATCGCAGGCAACATCTCCCTGCAGACGAGATCGATGTAACGATCCTTGTCGCCCTCCGCCTCGATCGGCAGCGCATGCGCGCCGAGGAAGGATGTGCGGATCGCGACCGACCGCTGACAGCCGAGGCTTCGCGCGGCGGCCAGCTGGCGCATCTCGGTCTCGGTATCCAAGCCGTAGCCGGACTTGATCTCGACCGTGGTGGCACCCTCGGCAATCAGCGCATCGAGCCGCGGCAGCGCGTGTGCTACGAGCTCGGCCTCGCTTGCCTTGCGCGTCGCGGCCACTGTCGAGACGATACCGCCGCCGGCGCGCGCGATCTCCTCGTAGCTCGCGCCCTTCAGGCGCAGCTCGAATTCATGGGCGCGGTTGCCGCCATAGACCAGATGGGTGTGACAATCGACGAGACCGGGCGTGATCCAGCGCCCTCCGCAATCGATCCGTTCGGCTGCATCGGCATCCGCCGGAAAATCAGTCTGCGCACCTGCATAGACGATACGGCCGGCGCGCGCGGCGATCACGCCATGCTCGATCTCACCAAGATCGGGGCGGTCGGCCCGCATCGTGGCGAGCCGGGCGTTATGCCAGATCCGGTCGAAGCGCTCTGCCATGCAACTGTCCCTTCGCGGATGCCCCTGCGCCCTGGGATGCTTGACTTATATGTCTAGACATATAATCGTGTCGCGGTTCTGTCCAGCCGGCATGGAAACATGACACGACTGCATTTCGCCTCCGCGCTCCTGCCCTCGGGCTGGGCCAATGACGTGCAGGTGGTGATCACCGCCGGCGCGATCGCCGAGGTGACGCCGGGCGTGGCCCCGGCCTCCGGGGACGAACACCACGACATCGCGCTTCCGGGACTTGCGAGCCTGCACAGCCACGCCTTCCAGCGCGGCATGGCGGGTCTCGCAGAACTGCGCGGCGACAGCACCGACACCTTCTGGACCTGGCGCGAGGCGATGTACCGCTTCGCGCTGGCGATGACGCCTGACGACGTCGCAGCGGTCGCGACACTGCTTTATGTCGAGATGCTGGAGCAGGGTTTTACCCGCGTCGGCGAATTCCATTATCTGCATCATGACCGCGATGGCTCGCCCTACGCCGACATCGGCGAAATGGCCGCACGCATCGCGCAGGCCGCCGAAGCCTCGGGTATTGCACTGACATTGCTGCCGAGTTTTTATGCGCACGGCTCATTTGGTGGCGCAGCACCGCATGCCGACCAGCGCCGCTTCATCTGTACGGTTGATCAGTTCGCCGCGCTGGTGAGCGCCTCGCGCAAGGCGATTGAACAATTGCCGGGCGCAAATATCGGTATCGCGCCGCACAGTTTGCGCGCTGTGACGCCGGCCGAGCTTGCAGCGATCATTCCGCTCGCGGACGGCGGCCCGGTGCACATTCATGCCGCCGAGCAGGTGAAGGAGGTCGAGGATTGCCTGGCCTGGTCTGGACAGCGTCCAGTGCAATGGCTGCTTGAGCACGCGCCAGTCGACCGACGCTGGTGCCTCATCCACGCGACCCACACGACGGATGAAGAAGTCACTGCATTCGCCAAGACTGGCGCGGTCGCGGGACTCTGCCCTATCACCGAGGCAAGCCTTGGCGACGGCATTTTCTCGGCTCGCGAATTCGTCGGTGCCGGCGGTGCCTTTGGCATTGGCACGGATTCCAATGTGCTGGTCGGCGTCGCCGACGAGCTGCGCCAGCTCGAATATGGCCAACGGCTCAAGCACCGCGAGCGCAACGTGCTCTCCGCCGGCGCAGGCCGCTCGACGGGACGCGCCCTGTTCGATCATGCGCTTTCAGGCGGCGCGCGGGCACTAGCACAGATGTCAGTCGGTCTCACGCCAGGTGCGCGCGCCGACATCGTCACGCTCGACACCACGCATCCCTCGCTGGCGGGGCGCGCGCGCGACGCCGTCATCGACGGCTGGATCTTTGCCGCAGGCAGCGGTGCGGTCGATTGCGTCTGGGCCGGCGGCGACAAGGTCGTCGAGGGCGGACGGCACCGGCTGCGCCAGACCGCACGCGAACGCTTCAACGCGTCGGTCCGGAGGCTCGTCGCATGAGCCTCGCCACAGATGCCGCCGACAAGCCGACGCTCTACAAACGGATCCGCGCCGACATCGAGAAGCGCATCCTGACCGGGGAATGGCCGCCGGGCCATCGCATCCCGTTCGAGCACGAACTGGTCGCGCGCTACGGCTGCTCGCGCATGACCGTGAACAAGGCGCTGTCGGAGCTCGCCCAAGCCGACCTGATCGAGCGGCGGCGACGTGCCGGCTCCTTCGTCCGCCGGCCGCAACACCAGTCGGCCGTGCTCAAGATCGCCGACATGCGCGCAGAGATCACCGGGCTTGGGCGCGCTTACGGCTACGAGCTGATCGGTCGCAAGCTCCGCGCCGCAACCGCTGCCGACCGCGACCGCCTCGGCGTCAAGAAGGCGGGCAAGGTGGTCGCGATCACCTGCCGCCACAGCGCCGACAACGTGCCTTTCGCCGTCGAGGACAGACTGATCGATCTCGCGTCGGTGCCGGATGCGGCGACCGCGGATTTTTCGCGTGAGCCACCCGGCTCATGGCTGCTTCACCATGTTCCATGGACAGAGGCAGAGCATACGATCAGCGCTATCGTTGCGGACGATCGCACGGCCGAAGCGCTCGACATCGCCGTCGGCGCACCCTGCCTCGTGATCGACCGCTATACCTGGCGCAGCACGCGCACGATCACCGCCGTGCGGCTGCTCTATCCCGGTGACTCTCACCGCCTTGTCGCCCGATTCAAGGGAGGCTGAGAGGACGATGTCGGCACAAATCGTGCAACGTTTCGGGCAACGGTCCATTGGGACTGACAATGATCAACAGGACGTCAATCCATCGATCGGCAAGAGGACGACAATCATGCGTAGTTCGAAAGTATTTGCGGCAGTCATTGCGCTTACGGTCTCCACCCCCGTGCTCGCCGACGACGTCAAGGTCGGCGTCGGCATCTCCGGATGGACCGGCTTCGCGCCGCTGACGCTGGCGAAGGAGGCCGGCATCTTCAAGAAGAACGGCCTCGACGTCACCATCAAGAAGATTCCGCAGAAGGATCGCCATCTCGCGATCGCGTCCGGCGACGTCCAGTGCGCGGCAACGACCGTGGAGACCTGGATCTCCTGGAACGCCAACGGCGTCGCGACCAAGCAGATCTTCCAGCTCGACAAGAGCTACGGCGCCGACGGCATGGCCGTGCGGAACGAGCTCGCCGCGATCAAGGATCTGAAGGGCAAGACGGTTGCGGCTTCCGCGCCCGGCACCTCGCCCTATTTCGCGCTGGCCTGGATGCTCAAGAAGAACGGCCTGTCGGTGAAGGACGTCACCGTCGTGAACCTCGAGCCGGCCGCGGCCGCGCAGGCCTTCGTCTCCGGCCAGAACGATGCCGCGATGACCTACGAGCCGTATCTGTCGACGGTTCGTGCCGCCCCCGACAAGGGCAAGATCATCGCCACCACGCTCGACTATCCGATGGTCATGGACACGTTCGGCTGCACGCCGAAATTCCTCACCGAGAACCCGAAGGCCGCCAAGGCGCTCGCCGACAGCTATTTCGAGGCGCTCGACATGATCGCCAAGGACCAGGCCAAAGCCTACGAGATCATGGGCGCCGACGTGAAGCAGAGCGGCGAGGCGTTCGGCAACTCGGCAAAGTATCTGCGCTGGCAGGACAAGGCAGCGAACCAGAAATTCTTCGCCGGCGATTTCCTGACCTTCAACAAGGAAGCCGCCGACCTCCTGCTGGAGATCGGCATCATCAAGGCCGCGCCGAAGGTCGAGGATCTCTTCGACGCCAGCTACATCAAGTAAATCTCCCAGGAGCCGCCGGCCCCGTCTCGCGGCGGGGCCGGTAGACTTGTTCACCACCCGGATACACAGTTTGATGCGTCCCCTCGATCCCGTGACGTCAAGGCAGCGCGTGGCTTACGGCCTTGCGTTCTTCGTGGTGTTCGTTGCCCTCTGGTCCTGGGCAACCTTCGGCGGCCACGTGTCGAAAGTGTTCCTCGCCAACCCGCTGACCATGGTGCAGGAAGGCGTCGATCTGATCATCAAACAGGGCTTCCTGTTCGACATCGGCATGACGATCTGGCGCGTCGTCGGCGGCTTCGTACTGGCCGCCATCATCGCCGTGCCGTTCGGCGTGCTGATGGGCGCCTACAAGCCGGTCGAGGCATTCCTTGAACCGTTCGTCTCCTTTGCGCGCTATCTGCCGGCCTCCGCTTTCATTCCCCTCCTGATCCTGTGGGCCGGCATCGGCGAGCTGCAGAAGCTGCTCGTCATCTTCATCGGCTCGGTGTTCCAGATCATCCTGATGATCGCGGTCACCGTCGGCACCACGCGGCGCGACCTGGTCGAGGCGGCCTATACGCTGGGGGCCAGCGACCGCGGCATCATCCGCCGCGTGCTGTTGCCCTCTTCCGCGCCGGAGATCGCCGAGATCCTGCGGCTGGTGCTGGGCTGGGCGTGGACCTATGTCATCGTCGCCGAACTGATCGGCTCCTCCTCCGGCATCGGCCACATGATCACCGACAGCCAGGCGCTGCTCAACACCGGCCAGATCATCTTCGGCATCATCGTGATCGGGCTGATCGGCCTGGTCTCGGACTTCCTGTTCAAGGCATTCAACGCGTGGCTGTTTCCCTGGAGGCTCGCATGACGATCCTCAAGATCGAACAGGTCTCGCGAACCTTTCCCGCGCGCCACGGCAACGCCCCGACGAGGGCGCTGGAGCCGACCGATCTTGTGATCGGCAACAACGACTTCGTTACTATCCTTGGCCCTTCCGGCTGCGGCAAGTCCACGCTGCTGCGCATCGTCGCCGGCCTCGATCGTCCGACCGGCGGACGCGTGGTGCTCGATGGACGCGAAGTGAGCGGCCCGGGCGCCGACCGCGGTATGGTGTTCCAGTCCTACACGTTGTTTCCCTGGCTGACGGTGCGCGAGAACATCGCCTTCGGCCTGCGCGAGCGTGGCGTGCCCGAGGCGGAGCGAAACAAGATCGCCGACGCCTTCATTCGCCAGGTCGGCCTGTCCGGCTTTGAGAACCATTGGCCCAAACAACTCTCCGGCGGCATGCAGCAACGCACCGCGATCGCGCGCGCGCTCGCCAATGATCCCAAGATCCTGCTGCTCGACGAGCCCTTCGGCGCGCTCGACAACCAGACACGCGCCCTGATGCAGGAAATGCTGCTCGGCATCTGGGAGCGCGACCAGAAGACCGTGCTGTTCGTGACCCACGACATCGAGGAAGCGATCTTCCTCGGCAGCCGCGTCATCGTCATGAGCGCGCGTCCCGGCCGCATCAAGGCCGAGATCAACGTGGACCTGCCGCATCCGCGCTCCTACAAGATCAAGACCACGCCCGAATTCGTCCAGTTGAAGGAACGGCTGGTCGAGGAGATCCGCACCGAGGCGTTGAAGGTTGCCGAGCATGCCTGAGACCTTTTCACGCGCAAACGGCGAGCGGGTTCTCGCCGATCTCAATGCGCTCCGTGCCATCGGCGCCTACAAGACCGGCGTGCACAAGCCGACTTTCTCCGAGCCGCACAAGCTTTCGCTGGATTGGCTGGTGCGGAAGCTACCCGACGCGGGCCTCACCGCCGCGATCGACGGCATCGGCAATGTCTTCGGCACCAGCGCAAAGTCGGGACCCAAGCTGCTGGCGGGATCACATCTCGAAAGCCAGAACTACGCCGGCTGGCTCGACGGGCCGCTCGGTGTCGTCTACGCGCTCGAAGCGGCCCGCGTGCTCAATGCCGATCCCTCGCTCGAAGGTGCGGTCGAACTTGCCGCCTGGTGCGACGAGGAGGGACATTTTGGACACTTCCTCGGTTCGCGCTCCTATGTCGGGCAAGTGACCGAGGCCGACATTGATGTCGCACGCGACCGTACCAGCGGCCGCACCATGCGGGACGCACTCGCCGACATGGGGCTCGCAGGACGACCGCGCACTACCGCCGAGCCGGGCCGGCACGTCGGATATCTGGAAGCCCATATCGAGCAGGGCGACACGCTCGAGAGCGGCCGCCTTGCGATCGGCGTTGTCACCTCCATCGTCGGCATCTGGCAATACCAGATCAATTTCGTCGGTGAGCAGAATCACGCCGGCACGACCCGCATGGCTGCACGGAAGGATGCCGGGCTGGCGCTGGCAAAGTTCTGCGTCGCGATCGACGAGCGTTTCCCCGATAGCTGCGGGCCGCGCACGGTCTGGACCACCGGCCGCATCACGCTCGATCCCGGCGCGCCCAGCATCATTCCGGGGGGAGCCGAAATGCTGTTCCAGATCCGCGACGACGATCCTTTTGTCATCGCCCGCCTGGAGCAACTGCTGCGGAGCATGGCGGACGAGGCCAGCGCGAACGGTCCCTGCACCGTCACCGTGGAAAAGATTCGCACTGGCGCGCCGGCCATGATGAACGCGGGCATCCAGGACGCGATCGAAGCCGCGAGCAAGGCCCTGGCCGGCGGACGATCCATCCGCATGCCCAGCGGCGCCGGCCACGATGCGCAGATGCTTGCGGCCGTCATGCCCGCGGGCATGCTGTTCGTACCGTCGATCGGCGGCATCAGCCATCACTGGACCGAGAACACCGCTGACGCTGACATCGCCACCGGCGCCCAGGTGTTCGTCGACGCTTGCAGGCGGATACTCGGCGGCTAGAACGGCGCGCCGCCCCCACTCTCTCCCCATCGTCATTGCGAGCGAAGCGACTTGTCCGCCGAAGCTTTAGCGAAGGCGGAAGCAATCCAGAATCCCTCCGCGGCGGCAGACTGGATTGCTTCGCTGCGCTCGCAATGACGGCGTATGAGGCGGCAGCTTCGTCCTCCCAGCACCACTGTCATTCCCCGCGAGAGCGGGGAATCCAGTACGCCGCGGCTTCTCGGTTCAATCATAACTGTCTCGGAATACTGGATCGCCCGGTCAAGCCGGGCGATGACAGGGAGTGTGTAGCCGCAGACACGGCTTCGCGTCCTCGCGGCGCGTTCGCCCGAGCTTTGCCTGGTGATTCCACCCTCTTGTCCAAGAGGGCGCAGGGAAGGCCGGGTGCCGGCTGGCACCCGCGGTCCGCTGCGCGAAAAGCACACGCAGGAAAACCGCACAGCAGCATACAGGT
>NZ_JBEPRQ010000039.1:0-46431 GCF_040548425.1 Bradyrhizobium sp. i1.15.2
CGATCATCAGCGGCCTGTCGCGGGGTGCAAACCGCGGCAGGCCATTCCTCACGGAACAGGTCGAGAATAACTGATCGCGCTATTACAAGGGTGGGTTAGCCGAAGGCGTAACCCACCACTTTTCTCACACGCGGAACTGCCTTGGTGGATTACGCCTTCGGCTAATCCACCCTACGAAGCTTCGAAGCCCTTACGGCAGCTTCAGCGACGTCTCCGCGTTGTACGGCTTGAGCGTCTCGTCCGCGGCCTTCTGGGCGGCCACGAGCGCTTCCTTCGGCTGCTTCTTGCCGTTGAGGACGAGCATGACCTCGTCCTCCAGCGTCTTGCGCACGGGTACGGTCTTGTAGGTCGCAAACCACGGTTTTGCGACCTCGAGCTGCTCGACGGCGGTCTTGGCGTCCGGGTTCTTGTTCAGGAATTCGACCATGTCGGGCGTCTTGTAGGCGGCCATGTTGGGGGCGAAATATCCGGTGGCGCGGCTCCACCAGCCGCTCTTCTCGGGCGAGGTCATCCACTTGATCAGCGTCCATGCGGCCTTCTGCTTGTCGGCTTCCTGGCCCGCCGGAACGATCAGCGAGGCGCCGCCGATCGGCACGGCGTTGCGGACGTTGCGCGGGATGAAGGCGACTTTGTAGGCGAACTTGGCGTTGTCACGCACATAGGTCAGCGAGCCCGTCGAGAGCATCATCATCGCGGCATTGCCGGAAATGAAGGAGGTGCTGACGGCCGGGCCAGGCGTCGCGCCGGGCGGGTGAACCTTGTGCTTGGTGACGAGGTCGTTCCACCAGGTCAGCGCGCCCAGCATCGAGGGCGTGTCGTAATAGACCTCGCCGCCGAACTCCTCGTTGTAGTAGCGCCCGCCATTGGTCATGGTGAGCGTTTCCATCATCCAGCCGCAATAATCGTAGGCGCACGGGATCGCGATGCCCCATTGGGTCACCTTGTCACCCTCGCGCTTGGTGAGCTTCTTGGCCCAGTCGGTCAATTCAGCCCAGGTCTGCGGCGGCTTGCTCGGATCGAGGCCCGCTTCCTTGGCCTTGTCGGCGTTGATGTAGAGCAGCGGCGTCGAGTTATGGAATGGCACGCCGTAGACTGAGCGGTTGATCACCGCGTTGCCCTGCAGCGCCGGAAAGAACTGGCCCAGAAACTGCTCCTTGGTGGTGCCGTCGGCGGCGATCAAGGGATCGAGGTTGGTGAGCTCGTTCTCGATCTGCATATCGAGCAGGAAGTTCGCCGACATGATCACGGCAGCCGGCGGCTTGCCGGCCTTGATCGAGGCGCGCGTCTTGATCAGCGTGTCGTCATAAGAGCCGGTGTAGACGGCTGTCGCCTTGATCGCGGGATGGGTCTCGTTGAACTCCTTGATCAAGGTGCCCATGTCGCGGGCGAGCTTGCCGTCGACGGGGACGGGGAAGAACAGGTCGATCTCGGTCGGGCCTTCGGCCAGCGCCGGGAAGGTGAGGGCGCTTGCCAAAGTGCCTGCAATGGCAAGGCCAAGCATGATCCTGCGGGAAAACAGCATCGAGAAATCTCCTATTTGATGCCTGAGGTGACGAAAGAGCTGATGAAGCGTTTCTGGAAGATCAGGAAGGTGATGAGCAGCGGTGCGATCACCATCAGCGTGCCGGCGGCGATGGTGCCCCAGGCCTGCGTGCCTTCCGCGGTCGCGGTGAACACCGAGAGTCCCACCGTGAGCGGCCGCTTGTCCGGCGAGTTGATCACCATCAGAGGCCACAGGAAGTCGTTCCAGTGGCTGGTCACGGAGATGATGGCGAAGGCCGAGAAGCTCGGCATCGACAGTGGCACGTAGATGTGGCGGATGCGCTGGAGCAGGCTGGCGCCGTCGATCAGGGCAGCGTCTTCCAGCTCGGTCGGGATAGCCTCAAACGCTTGCCGCATCAGGAAGGTGCCGAAGGCGGAAGCGAAGAACGGCATCATCACGCCGGTGAGCGTGTCGTAGAGGCCGAGCTGCGCCACCAGGCTCAAATTGGGCACGATCAGCAGCACCGGCACCAGCATCAGCTGCATCAGGAACAGATAGAAGATCAGCGATTTTCCGGCGAAGTCGAGCCGGGCAAAGGCAAAGCCCGCCAGCGTGATCGTGACGACCTGCACCAACAGGATGCCGGTGCAGATCATGATAGTGTTGAGGGTGTAGCGCGGGAAATCGCCGATCTCCCAGGCGTCCCTGATATTGTCGAGCGTCGGCTTCAGGCTCGGCATCAACTCGGCCATCAGATTGATGCCGTCGGATGCCGGGCGCAGCGTCGCCACGCCCATCCACAGGAACGGGATCAGCCAGACGACCGCGAGCAGCACGGTCAGCGCAAAGCCGAGCTTTGGCGTGATCTCGCGGCGGGTGGCGAGCGGGGCGTCCTTGAAGAGCTTACCGATCAGCTTCATGCCCCGCCCTCGCGGTTCGCCATGGTCCGGAAGGAGAGCGCGGTGAGGCCCATCAGCGCCGCAAGCGTCAGCAGTGTCGCTGCCGAGGCCTTGCCGATGTCGTAGTGCTCGACCGCCTGCTGGTAGATGTAGAACAGCACGAGATTGGTCGCGTTGGACGGCCCGCCTTTGGTCATGACGAAGACGTGGTCGACCTGCGTGACCGCGTTGAGTGTGGCGATGACCGTGACGAACAGGAAGGTGGGCTTGAGCTCGGGCAGGATGATGTGGCGCAGCCGCCGGTACGGCCCTGCGCCGTCCAGATGGGCGGCTTCCATGACATCTTCCGGCACCGCCTGGAGGCCGGCCAGGAAGAACAGCATGTAATAGCCGGCGTTCTTCCAGATCGTGATGACCATGATGGCATAGAGCGCGATGTCGGAATCGCCGAGCCAGTTCGGCAGCACCGGCAGGAAACGGCCGATGTAATAGTCGAGCAGTCCGACATTGGGCAGAAAGATGAACAGGAACAGCGCGGAGGCCGCGACCATCGGGATCAGCACCGGCAGGAACAGCGCGGCGCGCAGTGCACTGGTCAACGCGTTGGTGCGCGACAGCGCCAGCGCGAACAGCAGCGCGAGGCCAATGCTCGGGATCGCCGTGCCGACGGCATAAACGAGATTGTTGACGACCGCGCCGGTGAAGGCGGGGTCAGCAAGCACCGCTGCGATGTTGTCGAGACCGACGAAACGAACCGGCGCCCTGGGCGTGGCGCGCTGATAGAGCGCGTCGACGAGGACGCGGCCCATCGCACCGTAGGTGAACAGCGCGAGGAACACGAGCGAGGGCAGCAGCAGCAGATAGGCGGGCAGGGAGGTTTTGAAGCGGTGAGAAAACCGATTCAGGATATGCAGGCGCGGCGGCGCCGAGGCCGCGACCGGGAGAGCCGCGGGTTCTGCGAAGCTCATCTCATCGCGCCGGGAAATTGAGCGCATAGTCGCGGCCGTCCACTCCCGCCGGTGGCTCGAAGGGAAAGCGCAGACTGGTGTCGAGGAAGTCGTGGCTGTGCACGACCAGGTTCTCGCCGTCGATCAGCACCACGCCGTAGGCCGGCGGCTCGTGGCTGGCGAGATGCTCGGCCGCGGCAGCGTCGAGCTCGAACCAGACCTGGTGGTTTGTGCCGCGAAGCGTCGAGAACGGGATCTTGCCGTAGCTGCCGAAGATCGGCCGGTGCACGTGGCCGAAGAAGAGGTGGCGGATGCGCGAGCGATAGGGTGCGATCACCTCGGCGAATTCGGCGCTCTGTGCCAGCGAGATTTCGTCCATCGCATGGACGCCGACCGTGAACGGCGGATGGTGCATGAACACGACGAACGGCATGTCGGCCGGCGCGGCCGCGAGCGTGCTCGCGAGCCAGCCGAGGCGCTTGGCGCACATCTCGCCGGCATGGCTGGTCTCGTCCAGCGTGTCGAGGAAGACGAACAGCCCGTGCTCAGTGGTGCGGGTGCCCTGCACGAAGCCGTTGGGATCGCGCGGCGCCGCCTTCAGGCTATCGAGGCAGGTGACGCGGCGATCGTGGTTGCCGACCATGGCGATGTAGGGGATTTTCAGCGCCGCCATTGCGTCGGTGAAATTGGCGTAGGATTCAGCCTCGCCCCAATGGGTGAGGTCGCCGGTCACGACCGCGAAGGCCGCGTCGGCGTGATGCTTGTTGATGTCGGCAATCGCAGCATCCAGTCGGGCGCGCGGGTCGAGGCCATAGAGCTTCAGCCCGGGATTCGCGAGATGCGTGTCAGTGATGTGGATGAACTTGAAAGGCATGGCACTTGTCAGGATCGTTGGAGGGTGGGCGCCTCCGGCAAGACGACCCTGACAGGCCGTTAGAGTGCGAGTGTTTCAGTTTGATGACAGCGGTTCCGGTGGCGCGAAGGCGTCCACAAGCTCGGCTTAGTACGCCTTCGGCTAATCCACCCTACGCACCGAGTTCGTCGCTACGTCCCGCAAAACGTCTGCAGCACCCGCTGGTCCGGCAGCGGGGGATCGGCGTAGGCGGCGTAGTCCGGCTGGTCCTCGAACGGCTTCGCCAGCACCTTCACCAACTCCTCGAACGGCGCGTAATTGTCATCATTTACCGCCGCCTGAATTACGGCCTCGACGCGGTGATTGCGCGGGATGAACATGGGATTGACGGCATGCATGGCGGCCTGCCGTTCGGCTCCGGTTTGCGGCTCCAGGACCGTGCGCTCGCGCCAACGTCCCGCCCAGTCGTCGAACGCGTCGGGGTCCATGAACTGCGCGCGGACGTCGGCGATGCCGGTCTCGTCAGCCGCAGCATCACCAAGCTTGCGGAAGGTGAGGGTGAAGTCGGCCTGGTTCTTGGCCATGGCATCCAGCAGGTCCTGGATCAGCACGTCGTCGCCGTCGCGGTCCGTGAACAGGCCGATTTTCTTGCGCAGGCCCGCCTGATAGGTGTCGCTGAACGTCTCGGAGAAGGCGCCGAGAATGTCCTGGGCCTCGGCAACCGCCTTTTCCTGATCGTCGGAGAACAGCGGCAGCAGGCATTCGGCAAGCCGCGTCAGATTCCACAGCGCGATGCGCGGCTGGTTGGCGTAGGCATAGCGGCCCATCTCGTCGATCGAGGAAAACACCTGCGACGGATTGTAGGAATCCATGAAGGCGCACGGACCGTAATCGATCGTCTCGCCGGAGATGGAAGAGTTGTCGGTGTTCATCACGCCATGGATGAAGCCGACAAGCAGCCAGCGTGCGACCAGTTCGGCCTGGCGCGCGACGACGCCGGACAGCAGCGCGTGATAGGGCCGCTCGGCGCCAAGCAGCTCCGGATAATGGCGGGTGATGACGTGGTCGGCGAGCCGGCGGACCGCCTCGGTGTCGCGGCGGGCAGCGAAGAATTGGAAGGTGCCGACGCGGATATGGCTCGAGGCGACGCGCGTCAGCACCGCGCCCGGCAGCGCCGTCTCGCGCAGCACATGTTCGCCCGTGACGACGGCCGCGAGCGAGCGCGTGGTCGGAATGCCCAGTGCGAACATCGCCTCGCCGACGATGTATTCGCGCAGCACCGGCCCGAGCGCGGCACGGCCGTCGCCGCGGCGGGAGAACGGGGTGGGGCCCGAGCCCTTGAGCTGGATGTCGCGGCGGATGCCGTCCTTGTCGACGACTTCGCCGAGCAGCACCGCCCGTCCGTCGCCGAGCTGGGGCACGAACTGTCCGAACTGGTGGCCGGCATAGGCCATGGCGATGGGATCGGCGCCGGCGGGAACCGTCTTGCCCGCCAGGATTTCGGCGCCTTCAGGGGTCTCCAGCACATCTGGATCGAGCCCGAGCTGGACCGCCAGCGGCCGGTTCAGCTTGATCAGCCGGGGCGCCGCCACCGGCGTCGGTGCGACCCGGGCGAAAAAGCTGTCCGGCAGTGCCGAATAGGAGTTCTGGAACGGGAAATGGACTGTCATGACCTCAAGATAGGGGTGGAACGCCTGATGGCAAAGGCTTGAGCCCAGATTGGGCAAAAATGGGCACTTCCAGCCGAAAACGGGCCGTTCCCTTGGTTGCCGCCCCCGTCCTCCCGAGGTAAACCCTGCCGCAACTTTGGACCGGCCGTTTCGGCGGTTCGATTCGATCCTCCGACATTGAATTTGGGACGACCATGCATCGCTACCGGTCACATACATGCGGCGCGCTCCGCGAGAGCAACATCGGCGAGACGGTCCGCCTTTCGGGCTGGGTCCATCGCGTTCGCGACCATGGCGGCGTGCTGTTCATCGACCTGCGCGACCACTACGGCCTGACCCAGTGCGTGGTCGATCCGGACTCGCCGGCGTTCTCGCAGGCCGAGAAGCTGCGTTCGGAATTCGTGGTCAAGATGGATGGCAAAGTCCGCCGCCGCCCCGAAGGCACCGACAATGACGATCTGCCGACCGGCAAGATCGAGATCTATGTCAGCGAGATCGAGGTGCTGGGCCCGGCCGGCGACCTGCCGCTGCCGGTGTTCGGCGACCAGGAATACCCTGAAGACATCCGCCTGAAGTACCGCTTCCTCGACCTCCGTCGCGAGAAGCTGCACCAGAACATCATGACGCGCGTCGAAATCATCAAGTCGATGCGAAGGCGGATGGAGGGGCAGGGCTTCTTCGAGTTCAACACGCCGATCCTGACCGCGTCCTCGCCGGAGGGCGCGCGCGACTTCCTGGTGCCGTCGCGCATCCATCCCGGCAAGTTCTACGCGCTGCCGCAGGCGCCGCAGCAGTACAAGCAGCTCCTGATGATGTCGGGCTTCGATCGCTACTTTCAGATCGCGCCCTGTTTCCGCGACGAGGACCCGCGCGCCGACCGCCTGCCGGGCGAGTTTTATCAGCTCGACGTCGAGATGAGCTTTGTCACGCAGGAAGATGTCTTCGCCGCGATGGAGCCTGTCATCACGGGCGTGTTCGAGGAATTTGCCAAGGGCAAGCCGGTGACCAAGGGCTGGCGCCGGATTCCTTTCGCCGAGGCGCTGCGCAAATACGGCAGCGACAAGCCGGACCTGCGCAACCCGATTGAGATGCAGGACGTCTCCGAACACTTCCGCGGCTCCGGCTTCAAGGTGTTCGCGCGGATGTTGGAGGACCCCAAGAACCAGGTGTGGGCGATCCCGGCGCCGGGTGGCGGCTCGCGCGCCTTCTGCGACCGCATGAATTCATGGGCGCAGGGCGAGGGACAGCCGGGCCTTGGCTACATCATGTGGCGCGAGGGCGGCGAGGGTGCCGGTCCGCTCGCCAACAACATCGGTGCTGAGCGCACCGCCGCGATCCGCGCGCAGATCGGCGTGAAGGAAGGCGATGCCGCCTTCTTTGTCGCCGGCGATCCCGACAAGTTCTGGAAGTTTTCAGGGTTGGCCCGCAACAAGGTCGGCGAGGAGTTGAACCTCACCGACAAGGAGCGGTTCGAGCTGGCCTGGATCGTCGACTTCCCGATGTACGAGTACAACGAGGAGGACAAGAAGGTCGACTTCTCGCACAACCCGTTCTCGATGCCGCAGGGCGGTCTCGATGCCTTGAAGGGCCAGGATCCGCTGACCATCAAGGCGTTCCAGTACGACATCACCTGCAACGGCTACGAGATCGCCTCGGGCGGAATCCGCAACCACGTGCCGGAAGCGATGGTGAAGGCGTTCGAGATCGCAGGGTACGGCGAGCAGGAAGTCGTTGATCGCTTCGGCGGCATGTACCGCGCCTTCCAGTACGGCGCGCCGCCGCATGGCGGCATGGCCGCCGGCGTCGACCGCATCGTCATGCTCTTGTGCGGCACCAACAATCTGCGCGAGATCTCGCTGTTCCCGATGAACCAGCAGGCCATGGACCTCCTGATGGGCGCGCCGTCGGAGCCCAGCCCCAAGCAGCTCCGCGAGCTGCACGTGAAGGTGAGCCTGCCGCAGAAGTGAGGCTGTCTCCACAGCGTCATTGCGAGCGAAGCGAAGCAATCCAGAATCTTTCCGCGGAGTGGCTCTGGATTGCTTCGCTTCGCTCGCAATGACGGGGAGGGATTTTCGCCGGTCCAACTGCCATCCCCGCGCGCAGCGTCGTTCCCTACAGCCCCGTCGACGCCTCGATCCTGAACTGCGCAAGCGCGCTCTGTGGGTCGGTTTGCAAGAGCTGCATCAATTGCATCAGCGGTGCCTTGGCGCGCGGGGACAGCTTGATGGAAAGCGTCTGGCCCGGCGTCTCGACGAAGCGGGCGATCGCGTCCACGGCCGCGTTCGCATCCGGATTGGCGGAAGCAACTTGCTCGCGTTTAGCCTTGATGCTCTCGACGAGCGCCTGGCGTGCGGTATCGCGGCTGACATTCTGCATGCGCGCGAACTGTGCCGCGACGAGATCGACGACGCCGCTGTCGCGCAATGAGAATTCGAGCGTGCCCGCCTCGATCCGGGCCGCCTGGCCCATGAGCTGGGCGGGATCGGCCGAAAACACCTCGCGTGGTACGTTGCCGAGCGCGATACGCAATTGCGCTCTTGCGATGCCTCCGATGTCGAGCGTCGCGGGCGTCAGAACGAAGCTGTTGGACTGTTCGGTCCAGGCAGCGCCGAGATCGAGGTCGACCGCGAGCTTGTCGATCCCGCTGGCAATCAATGGAAGCTGTTTTGGATCGGATGGATCGGCCGGCGTGACAAATTTGGCAACCACATGCGCCTTGCTCGGGATCGAGCCGACGAGCTGCCCCCAGTCCAGGCTCAGTGTGTCGATCATGACCAGCTCCTTGGTGGTCTTGAACGGCGCCGTCACGCCCTTGATCTCCGCGCCTGCGAGCACGCCGAACAGCCCGAGCATCTGATCCGGCGAGGGCGCCCGCCCGGGAGTGGTGAGGCTCGCTGCCCAGCGCATCAGGTTCGTGATGCTGAGCGATTTGAGTGCGAAGCGCTCCACCTTGATTTGCCCTTGCGGCGTCGGCGCATCCAGGCCTTCGAGCGCGAACCCGCCTTCTTGGTATCTGATGGCCCTGAGCCGGGGCGTCCCTTGCGGGGTCGTCATCGACATGGTGCCGATCTCGAGCTTGCCGACGCGAAGGCCTTCATAGAAACCGGCGAGCTTTTCCATCAGATTGCGCGATTGCGCCGGCGTCGGCGGGACCGTGCTGTCCGCCGGAAGCAGCGCCAGGATCTCGGCCGGCCGGAATTTCGATGGCTGCACCGCGATGTCGGTGATGGCGATCCCGTCGACCTGCATCCGGATGCCGAGCGTCGACGTCACGACATAAGTGCCGGTGGACATCTGCCCGTAGACACGATGATAGCTGTCGTCGTTCGCCTTCTGGGGATCGAGCGCGGCGGCGATCGCGGTCGAAGCGAAATCATTGATGATGATGTCGGACACCTCGCCAGTCAGCTTGTCCGCCTTGCCTGGCTGCGGCACGTTGATCGTGAAGCTGGCGCGCTCCGCCTTGATCGCGGCGATCTTGCCTTGGGCGAGCTTCTGGATCGCGAGACCCGAATAGGCGACCTCGCCACTACCTCCGGCGCTTCTGCCCGCATCGAAGGCGAATGCGAGGGTCGGCGCTATGACGGAAGAAGCCGTCACATTTGCGTACTGATCGAGCGCGAAGCGGTACATGTCGATCAGGGAGCCTGACGTCGGCGCGTTCTGAGCATGAATGGGACCGACGTAGTCCCGCATGGTCAACTGCGGGACCTTGTAGGAGACTTTCAGCTTGCCGGGGCCGACCTCGTCCAGCGCGACCTCGAAGCCGGAGATATCGATGCTGTCGGCCGCGAAGCGTGTCTCCTCGACCTGGCGAATGCCGACGCCCTTGATAGCGGCGATCTTGACATGAGCCTGCGGCTGGTTGGCAGGCTCAACCGCGATATCCTCGATCGTCAGCGTCCGGGTCACGAGATCGAACGCCACCTTGCCGTGGCTCGCCTTGCCGCCACTGGCGCGGATCTGCTCGAAGGCCGCCTCGATCTCGGCGGCGACGCGATGCTGAACGTAGAAGCTGAAGCCGAACCATCCGCCCGCGGCCATCACGGCCACGACGATCAGGCCGATCAGGATTCGCTTCATTCCCAGCTCCAGTTGCTCGCGTTGCAGGACGCAACCTGCCATATTCGCAAAGCAACGCGCGGTCCAGAGAAAGTGAGCGCTATCAGATATTTGACTGCGCGCCCTGTTGATGGGGCCGCAATCGGATGTTGCCACCGGGCCGCCCGGCGTGCTTCATCCCGTTTCCATGACCCGGAAATACCACCCGAAGGCGGGCCGGTCAGGACAACGTAGTTTGAGGCCGGTAACGCGAGGCAAGACACCGCATGTCGTCCTATTCTGATGATCTCCACCAGGCGGCGCTGGCCTATCATCGGCTGCCGCGCCCCGGAAAGCTCGAGATCCAGGCGAGCAAGCCGCTCGCCAACCAGCGCGATCTCGCGCTGGCCTATTCGCCCGGCGTCGCCGCCGCCTGCATGGAGATCGCCAAGAACCCGGCGGAAGCGGCGACGCTGACGATCCGCTCCAATCTGGTCGCCGTGGTTTCGAACGGCACCGCCGTGCTCGGCCTCGGCAATATCGGCCCGCTGGCCTCGAAGCCGGTGATGGAGGGCAAGGCGGTCCTGTTCAAGAAATTCGCCGGCATCGACGTGTTCGACATCGAGATCGCGGCCGACACCATCGAACGCGTGGTCGAGACCGTGGCCGCGCTCGAGCCGACCTTTGGTGGCATCAATCTCGAGGACATCCGCGGACCGGAATGCTTCGAGATCGAGGCGCAGCTCAAGGAGCGCATGAAGATCCCGGTCTTCCATGACGACCAGCATGGCACCGCGATCATCGTCGCCGCCGCGATCACCAACGGCCTGCGCCTGAACGGCAAGAACCTGTCGGACGTCAAGATCGTGGCATCGGGGGCAGGGGCCGCCGCGCTCGCGACACTGAACCTGCTGGTGTCGATGGGCGCTCAGCGCAAGAATATCTGGGTCTGCGACATCGACGGCCTTGTTCACGAAGGCCGCAACACCACGATGGACCGTTGGAAGGCGGTCTATGCGCAGAAGACCGACAAGCGCACGCTGGCCGACGTGATCGGCGGCGCCGACATCTTCATCGGCCTCTCCGCACCGGGCGTGCTTAAGCCCGAGATGGCCAAGGCGATGGGCGACAAGCCGCTCATCATGGCGCTCGCGAATCCGACGCCGGAGATCATGCCGGAGGAGGCGCGCAAGGTGCGTCCCGACGCCATGATCTGCACCGGCCGCTCCGATTATCCGAACCAGGTCAACAACGTCCTGTGCTTTCCCTTCATCTTCCGCGGCGCGCTCGATGTCGGCGCCAGCGCCATCAACGAGGAGATGAAGCACGCCGCCGTGGAGGCCATCGCGCAGCTCGCGCGCGAGGCGCCGTCCGATGCGGTCGCGCAAGGCTTCGATACCGGGGAGACGCAAGGGTTTGGCCCGGGCTCGCTGATTCCGAGTCCCTTTGATCCGAGGTTGATCCTGCGCATCGCGCCGGCGGTGGCGAAGGCCGCGATGGAATCGGGCGTCGCGACCCGGCCCATCACCAATTTCGACGAGTACACTGCGCTGCTCGAGCGCTTCGCGTTCCGCTCCGGCCTCGTCATGAAGCCGATGTTCGCGAAGGCCAAGACCCAGCCGGTGCGCGTGATCTACGCCGAAGGCGAGGATGAGCGCGTGCTGCGCGCGACCCAGGTGGTGCTGGAAGAAAAGCTGGCGACGCCGATCCTGGTCGGACGCCCGTCGGTGGTCGAGGCGCGCATCAAGCGCTTCGGCCTGTCGATCAAGGCCGGCAAGGACTTCGACCTCGTCAATCCCGAGGACGATCCGCGCTACCGCTCCTACGTGCAGTCTTATGTCGAGGTCGCCGGCCGCCGCGGCGTGACGCCGGATGCGGCGCGCACGGTGGTGCGCACCAACAACACCGTCATCGCGGCGCTCGCGGTGGTGCGCGGAGAGGCGGACGCCATGCTCTGCGGCGTCGAGGGCCGCTACATGAGCCATCTGCGCCATGTCCGCGAGATCGTCGGGTTTACGCCGGGGATCAGCGACTATGCGGCGCTGGCGCTGCTGATCACGAGCAAGGGCGCCTTCTTCATCGCCGATACCCAGGTGCGGCCCAATCCGAGCGCCGAAGAGCTCGCCGAGATCGCCTCGCTCGCGGCGGTCCACGTCCAACGCTTCAACATCAAGCCGAAGATCGCCTTCGTCTCGCATTCGGATTTCGGCAGCTACGACACGGAATCCTCGCGCAAAATGCGCCGGGCGACCCAGCTCCTGAAGGAGAAGCATCCGGAACTCGAGGCCGACGGCGAGATGCAGGGCGACACCGCGCTCTCGGCGGCTGCGCGCAAAATGGTGCTGCCGCACTCGAACCTCGAGGGCGAAGCCAACATCATGATCATGCCAAGCCTCGACACCGCCAACGTCGCCTACCAGATGATCAAGTCGCTGGCGGACGCGCTTCCTGTCGGCCCGATCCTGATCGGCCCGGCGCGCCCGGCCCACATCCTCACCCCGTCGGTGACGGCGCGAGGCATCCTCAACATGACCGCGGTGGCTGTGGTGGAAGCGCAGGAGCGCGCGTCGCGGCAGCAGCCGACGTTGTTTACGTAAGGGCGGGGCTCTAGCCGCGCGGCAGGTGCCGTGCCTTCTCCCCCCTGCGGGAGAAGGTGGCGCGAAGCGCCGGATGAGGGGTTCTCTGCGCGAGACGAAATCTCGAGAGTTGTCCGTGCCGATAGAAACCCCTCACCCGTCTCGCCGCTTCGCGGCGAGCCACCCTCTCCCGCAAGGGGAGAGGGGAAGAAGCTCTTGGCGCTAGTATTGAATTACTCGCATTCGTCCATTTCCCCGTTTGTAAACCGGCGCACGACTCTCCATAATCCCCCGATGCTTTCGCAAAAATCCGGTTTCAAAAAGCCTGAGCAAAGAGGCCGATCATGCCAGCGTTCGTGACTTTTGGGCGGATCCTGTTCGCCGTGCTGTTCATCTACACGGGTGCGGCAAGATTGTTTGCCATGCAGGCGACCGTTGATTTCATCGCCGCCAAGGTCGTGGTGCCCGACATGATTGCGCCTTACGCCAAGCAGATCGAGACGGCGACGGCCATGACCACGCCGCAGCTGCTGGCGATCGCGGTTGGCGTGCTCGAGATCATCGCGGGGGTGATGATCGCGCTGAATTTCGGCGCGCGCTTCTTCGCGATGTTGATGATCATCTATGTCGCGGTCGCGACCTTCCTGTTCTACGACTTCTGGAACCAGGTGCCCCCTGACAACGGCAAGATGCTGGTCGACGCGCTCAAGAACCTGTCCATCATCGGCGCGCTGTTCATGATCATGGGCTACGGCCGCGCTACGCGTCCGGCCGAGGCGGCCTACGGGGACGTGTGACGGTCAAACCACTACATCCTGCGCCACGGCGTGACAGTCACGTCATGCGAGGCGTCGAGCAGATACGGCGCGCCCGGCTTCATCCCGTGTGAGGCCAGCACTTCCTGAGGCGTGCGCCCCGGTACTTCGACAAAACAGCCTTCGCCGCCGGGCAGCCGCAGATGCGGCGCTTCCGACAGCCAGAACGTGTCGTAGCGATCCATGAACATGTCGAACACGACGGGGCCGCCGATGATTGCGACGGTGCCGGAAGCGACATCGGCGAACGCGCAGGCGTCCTCAAAGCTGGCGTGATCCGGATTCCACAAGGTCGCGTTCGGCATCTCGGGATCGACGGTCAGCGCCTCGATCTTGCGGGTCAGAATCAGGCGCTTGCGCTTGGGTGAATTCGGCTGCTGCTCGTGCGAGTGACGGCCGTGCACGATCAGTGCCGCGCGATCGAGCGCCTGCTCGAAGAACAGCTTGTCGCCTTCGAATTTCAGGCTGTCGGGCATGACATGGTCGGCGTCCGCGAGCATGCCGTCCGCGGAGACGATGACGTAGCCTTCGATCCGAAAGGACAATGGCGCGGCTATTCGGAGACCGTCGTCACGACGCTGTTGACCGGCCGGTTGCTCACCGTCGGCAGCTTGACGTCCTTGAGCAGCTCCTGGTCGTATTCCGGCAGCGTCGAGGCCGGGAACTTGGCGCGCATCGCCACCACCTTGTAACCGCCGGCCTTCAGGCGCTTGAGCAATTCAGGCAGCGCTTCCGCAGTGTGCTTCTGGAAGTCGTGCATCAGGATGATGCCCTTGCCCTTGCTGTCGAGCTTCTTCATGACGGTCTCGATCACCTTCTCGGGCTTCGAGGCCTTGAAGTCGAAGGAGTCGATGTCGCAGGAGAAGATCGCCGTGTTGCGGTTGCCGAGATAGGTGACCATCTCCGGCGGATGCTGGAGCGCCGGGAAGCGGAAGAAAGGCGAGGGCGAAATGCCGCCGAGCGCCCATTTCACCGCGGAAAGGCCCTTCTCGATCTCTTCCTTGCGCTGCGCTTCCGTGAGCTTCTTGTTGTTGAGGTTGGCGTGCGACCAGGTGTGGGTGCCCACGGTATGGCCGGCCGCGTAGACCTGCTTGAGGATCTCCGGCTCGTAGGTCGCGTGCTTGCCGATGGAGAAGAAGATGCCGGTGGTGCACTCGTCGGCGAGCGCCTTCAGCACGGCGGGCGTGTTCTTGGGCCAGGGGCCGTCGTCGAAGGTGAGCACCACCTCGTGGTCGCGCAGGAAATCGAGCTCCTTGAAATGCTCGAAGCCGAAGCCGGGACCACCCGTGGTGTCGATCTCGACGGTGCGGGCGACTCCGAGCGCGCCCGGCGTGTTGCAGGCGGCGCGGGCGGGCTGCGGCGCCTGTTTAGGCGGGGGAGGATTGACGAAGCCCGCCGGCGCGGCGGCTGCTGCAGGAGCGGGTGCGGGAGCTGCAGCGGGCGCAGCCGCAGCCGGTGTTGCCGCCGGTGCGGCCTGCGTCGCGGCAGCGGGCTTTGCAGCCGGGGCCTGCGACCATGCCGCGCCCGTCATCGCCAGAGACATCGCGCTTGCCAATATCAGTCCTGCCGCCACACGCATGGTGTTGTCCTCGAGATTGATCCCGTTGTTCCGCCGCGGCTTTTCGCCTCCGGCAAAACCATCCTGCCCCTAACGATCCTAGCCTAGATGGTGGGCCCTCGCCATTGCAACGGCTGTTTGGCGCGCTAGCCCAATTGTGCCCAACCGGGTTGGGAACGCGTGGCGTCAAGTGTCGGCCAGTGCCTTCGCGATCGCCGTCTTGACCCGCGTGTCGGCCGGCTCGACCGTAGATGCAAAGACATCGGCGATATAACCGTCCCGGCCGATCAGATATTTGTGGAAGTTCCAGCGAGGAACTTCTCGCGGGCGCGCCTCTGCCGCCCATTTGTAGAACGGATGCGCCTTCGCACCTACCACGACGGCCTTGGCCGCGATCGGGAAGGTAACGCCGTATTGGTGGTGGGCGGTTTCCGAGATCTCGCTGGTGCCGCCGGGCTCCTGTCCGCCGAAATCGTTGGAGGGTACGCCAATGACGGTGAGGCCGCGTTCGCGAAACTCGCCCCAGATGTCTTGCAGGCCGGCATATTGCGGCGTGTAACCGCAGAGCGAAGCGGTGTTGACCACCAGCAGTGGCTTGCCGGTGAAGGCCGCAAGGCGGATGTCGTCGCCTGATAATGCCGGGAAAGAGAAGGCGTAGGCGGAGATTCGGCTCATGCCGCCATCAGCCAGTGCACGCGCCGCCGGCGCCAGCGTGCCTGCAAAGGCGGCGATGAGCATGGTCCTGCGGTTCATCATGACGGTGTCCCCCGAAATGATCAGGCGCGCATGTTACCCCGCCGCTGCGTGCGGCCTCGTCAACACCGCGTTATCTGCCGCGATGAAGCGCGCTAGTACAGGCGGACAATGAAATCGGTGCCTTCGCCAGTCTCGCCCTGGTTGATGCCCTGGTCGGAGACGATGATCGAGCCGCCTGACGTCAGCATTTCGTTGATCTTCGCGATCGTGTCGGCCGGGATCGAGACACGGTCAAGGGCCTCGGCCGGACTGTCCGGCGTGACCACAGGCTTTGCGGCGACGGGAATCACGGCCGCGCCACGCTGGCGGCCTGTCACACGGCCGTCGTCTTCGCGCGCGGCAGAGCGGACGGACACTGGCAAGGACACCACCGACCAATGCAGCGCATTGGAATCGGCCTTGTCGACCTCGGCGGTGAAGACATGCGTGCCGAGCGGCCGATCGCTCGCGGCGATCGTGACAGGCACGTCGAACAGTGGCGCAAAGTTCTGCCGCACGTAGAGCTTGGAATCCTTGCGGCTGATGAAGACCGCGATCTGGCCCGCCCGCTTGAGCGCTTCAGGTTTCGCCACGGGCGCCGGATCGGCAATACGGGTTTCGTCCTTCTTGACGTCGGGCGTGGCCGCCTGCGCTTGCGCTATGGCCGGCGCATCGGACGTCTTCGCGGGCTCGGACTTCACGGTTTCGGACTTTGCGGGTTCGGACTTCGGCGTCTCCGCGGCCTCGACAGGCTTCGCTTCAGTGTTCGCGGGCTGCACGGCGTCTCCGGTCTGGGGCTTGGCCGCGTCCGCCGTTTCTGCAGTCTTGGTCTCGGGCCTTGCCGTTGTCTCGGTCTGGTCGTCCGATGCCGCGGCCTCCTCGCGGGCCGGGGCATATCCGGTGGTCACATCCGACATCACGGTGTGGCCGACCGACGAGCGCAGCTCGAGCACGCCGTCCGCGCTGGCGGTCTTCGTTTCAACAGGCTTTGCTTCGGTGGCCGTGGTATTTGCCGCGCCTTTGTCGGCCTTGTCGCCGGCATTGGTCTGCGGCTCCAGGCTGGCCGCGGGTTGCGGCGGCACGCGTACCGAGGCAAGCAGCGGATGCGAGAAGTTCTGCGGCGACATCTGGCCGGGCGAAACGATCACGCGCGCGCCCATTCTGGTCCAGTTCCACATCTTCACCGCGAACGCCATCGGCATGCGGATGCAGCCGTGCGAGGCCGGATAGCCCGGCAGCACGCCGGCGTGCATGGCAACGCCCGACCACGTGATCCGCTGCATGTACGGCATCGGCGCGCCGCTATAGATGTTGGAGTGGTGAAATTTGTGCTTCTGGATGACGCTGAACACACCCATCGGCGTCGAATGGCCCTTCATGCCCGTCGACACCGGGGATTCCGCGAACACGCCGTTGGTGTCGTAGACCGTGACCTTCTGCCGATCGATCGAGACGACGATGACGAGAGGACCTTGCGGTTTCGTGCCGGCTTCCTTTTCGGCAACAAGGTCTTTCTTGCCGGCCGTAGCGCGCTTCTGCGGCTTCTGGCGCGGGACGTCGGGATGGCGCTCCTGGCGGCCATAGGACCCGTCGGAATAATCCGTCCAGTAATAAAACGCCGCGTCCGCTTGGCTCGCCGTGCCGATCGCACCCGCCGCCGTCAAAACGGCGACCTGCCAAAATCGCGCCGGTTTGGCAGAAAAACCAGACCCGTTCACGCTGTTCATCATCGAATCCATAATCCAAATCAGATGTTAGTCTCTCAGAGGGGATACGCGTTCACCAGCACGGCGGTTCTGCGATCAGCTAATTTTGTCCAAAGAGTAGCAAAAAAGCCTCACGGAGCGGTAAACGGCGGCCGTGTCAGCTTGCCGGTCGTCTTCCTGATCGGTCGCCCGATGCCTACATTGCTGGGACTTGTTACCGGAGAACTTCATGTCATCTCGTTTCCCCAGTCTTTCCAGCATCCGCTTGAAAGGCCTCGCTTTATTCCTCCTAGCGCTGACCGGGCCGGCAGCGTCCGCCTTCGCCGCGGACGAGCCGGATTTGATCTTCCGCCGCTCGACCGTGTTCAAATGGATGAGCCCGAACGACAAGCTTGCGACCTACGGCCTCGACGATCCTGAAGTCGAGGGCGTGGCCTGTCATTTCACGGTGCCGGAGAAGGGCGGCTTCAAGGGCTGGCTGGGCCTTGCCGAGGAGGTCTCGGACATTTCGCTCGCCTGCCGTCAGATCGGCCCGATCAAGTTCAAGAACAAGATGGAGCAGGGCGACGACATGTTCCGCCAGCGACGGTCGCTGTTCTTCAAGAAAATGCAGATCGTGCGCGGCTGTGACGCCAAGCGCAACGTGCTGGTCTACATGGTCTATTCGGACAGGCTGATCGAGGGTTCACCGAAGAACTCGACCTCGACAGTGCCGGTCATGCCGTGGGGCCCGGCGGACGCGAACGTCCAGAAGTGTGGAGAGTTCTTCACTCAGTGACGCGCTTGCGTTCACTCAGTGAGGGGTTTGCGTTCACAGTGACGCTCTTGCGTTCACTCGATGATGTCAGCGCGGCTGGCGCGCGGTTTTGCAAGATGCGAGCCGGTCAGCCGCACGAATGATTGCGGCGTGGCCTCAAAGCCACGGCTCGATTGCAGCGCCATTTCGCCGGGCGAATTGGCGCTGCTGCGAACAGGCCGTTGCTCCCGGCGGTCCGTTCGTTGGTCTGCATCGCGCGTCGTTGCGCGATCTTGCGCCGTCATGATGGCCGTTCCTCGCATGAACGCGCTCGGCGATACCCGGGCGTCCTCGGTCTCGATAGCTTGGGTCGCAGTCGAAGCGCCGCCGGTTCGACAGTACCCAGCCTTCGTTCGGCTTCTCTTCAGCAGAAAAACGTAAAACGCATGTGAAGGGAGTGAGGCGGGATCATGACGGCGCCAGCGTTCCGGCGCGCATCCGAACTCGCCCGGAACCTGCCAGGCCACATTGGGTAGGCGCACGACCCATCTGAAAAGATTGAGATTTTCCGTCGAATATGTCGTCGCCCCGAACGGGACGAAACAATTCTCACGGAGATGAAACCATTTTCCGGCTTTGGCGCATCACGCGCGAAACCGCCCATGGTTATCAACCTCACAACGACGACGGCGCACGCCGGCCACCGAATTCGGAAGAGAACTCCATGCGCACGCTCAGCCTCATCCTTGCTTTCGCTTTCGTGCTCGCCGGCTCCTCGTTCGCAGGCTCGCCGGACGGAAATGTCCCCGGTATCGGCACTTTCCAGTATAGCGGTTCGCCGATCATGACCCCGGCGCCCCAGCCGATCGTGGTTGCCGCGCGCTTCTGATCGCCAACAAGAAAAATCAGCCGATAAAGGCCATCATGCTTGCTCGTATCTGCGCCGCGGCGTTCATATCCCTTCTGACGATCAGTGCCGTTCAGGCGCAGGTGCGCTCTCCCTCCAGATTACCAGATCCCCGTACCGAGTTCGTGAGGCAATGCGCGCCGCGGATGCTCGGGCGGTGGGAGCATCCGGAAGAGGTTTGCGGCTGTCTGCACGATCATGCTGCCGCCGTCGTCGAGGATCGCGATCTCCGCGAGGCCCTGCTGCGCGGCATCAGCGAGACCGGGGTGCCGACGATCGAGACCGACTGGGTGCCGGCCGCAAAGCAGACCGAAATCGGCCCGACCTTCACCAAGATCGCCAAGCCGACCCTGCAATGCATGTTCGACCCGGCAAAGTAGCGCTCATCGCTTCGATTTCGGGCCAAACCGCGACACGCAGGTGCTGGTCCGTGCGACGCCCTTGTCGGTCATCTTGGCGCCGCGCACTTCCTTGACCTGTCCGGCGGGACAAGTTCCGTCGTCGACTTGCACGCGCTGGCCGAGCTTGAGATCGACGATGTCCTGCTCGCGCCCGACCGAGCCTGCGCGCGCCGTCGCGGCGAGCGCGATGAAGATCAGGAGCGAGAGGCAAGTCGCGCGGCGTAGCAGCATGGTGTGAGCTCCCGGCATGGATGCCGCAATGTAGGGAGCGGCTGCCGATTCTCATAGTGAACGTTCGTCATGCCCGCCGGGCCGGCTTGCGCCGCGCACGCAAGGCCGCTCGCGATTCCCGCGCGAGCCGCTCGGCGGATGCCACGAGATTCGGAATCGCGTGGCCGGAAAATCCCAGCACGAAACCGGGCAGTGGACGTGAGCGTGAATAAGTGTCGGCCAACAGCCAGCCTTCGGCGCCGGCGGCCTGCTTGGCGTCTGCCGCCACCAGCAGATCGACCGAGGGATCGAACCGGGCGACAAGGTGCAGACCCTGCGATGGGACCGGCACCGACAGCACGCCGTCGGATGCGGCTTCGAGCGTCCCAGCCAGCGCGTCGCGCGCCTCGCGGTAAAGCTTGCGGACGCGCTTCAGGTTCGCTGCGAAGGCGCCGGAATTGAGCATGTCGGCCACCGCGCCCTCCATCAGCGTGCCGGGAAAGCGGTCGAGGGCGGCCCGCGCGGCGGTGACATCCGCGATCAAGCGCTCGGGCAGGGCGCAATAGCCAATGCGCAGACCTGGAAACAACGTCTTGGCGAACGTGCCCATGTAGATCACACGCTGGAGGTGATCGATGCCGGCCAGCGACATCAGCGGAGCGCCGTCGTAGCGGAATTCGCTGTCGTAATCGTCTTCCAGCACGAAGGCGCCGGCTTGCCTGGCCCAGTCCAGCAGCTCGAGCCGCCGCGGCATCGACATCTGCACACCCAGCGGAAACTGGTGCGACGGCGTCACATAGGCTGCGCGCGCGGACGGCGCCGCTGCGCGGCCTCTGGCGACCCGCATGCCGTGCGCGT
Organism: Bradyrhizobium sp. i1.15.2; assembly: GCF_040548425.1. NCBI lineage: Bacteria > Pseudomonadati > Pseudomonadota > Alphaproteobacteria > Hyphomicrobiales > Nitrobacteraceae > Bradyrhizobium > Bradyrhizobium sp. i1.15.2. The sequence continues at coordinate 20,396 of NZ_JBEPRQ010000039.1, forward strand.
CGACGGGAACGGACACGGCGCGATAGCCGCAATGTGCGATGGTTCTGCGCGCAGCGGGGTAGCCTGGATCCTCGCACCAGACCTGGTCGTTGGGCTTCAGGATCGCGCTCAGCACGATGCGCAGCGCGTGCAGCGTGCCTGACGTCAGCATGATCTGATCGGGATCGCAGCGCAGGCCCCGCGCCGACAACAGATGATCGGCGATCGCCGCACGCAGCTCGCGGCTGCCACGGGGATCGCCATAGTGCAGATGCTCCGCGCCGAAGGCGCGCATGCGACGGCCGACAAAGGCGCGGAAACGCTGCACGGCGCGCGCGTCGATATGGGTGCAGCCGAGCGAAAACGCGCCTTGCCCCGGCGTTTCGACGCTGATCTTCGGCCGCTTCGGCTCGGCCGCGCGCGCGGGGATGCGCGCGGCGACGAACGTGCCGGAGCCGACGGTTGCGTCGGCAAAGCCGTCGGCGATCAGCCGCTCATAGGCGGTGACGACGGCATTGCGGCGAAAGCCGGTCTGTTTGGCCAGCGTGCGCGACGGCGGCAGCGGCTCGCCGGGTTTCACCAGACCGCCGACGATCATCTCGCACAGTGCCTGATACAGCCGGTGCGCCGACGAGGCGCCAGCCGTGATGTGCGGTCCCGCGAGGTCGAGCGGCAGCTCGGCCTTGGCCGGCGAGGGGACAGAATTGGTCGGAATTTTTCGCATGGAATTGGCACTATCGCAGACCAAATCCGCGGCTACAACTGCCCTGGAAGTGTTCCAATCCGACAGGAGCGGCCGTGAGCCAGACCGAGAACCAAAATTCCTATCCGACATCTGCGCGCAACCAGGTGAAGCGCCGTCACGATCGCGGCTTCTACGATTACGACACCGTTCATCGCATCCTGGATTCCTCGATGCTCTGCCACGTCTCCTACGCGATCGACGGCCAACCCTATTGCACGCCGACCTTTTTCTGGCGCGAAGGGACGAAGCTGTATTGGCACGGCTCGAGCGCCAGCCGCATGCTGCGCAACCAGACCCGGGGCGAGCGTGTGTGCCTGACGGTCGCCCATCTCGACAGCCTGGTGCTGGCGCGATGTGGGTTCAATCACTCGGCCGACTACCGCGCCGTGATGGCGTTCGGCACCGCCTATCTCGTCACCGATCCCGAGGAGAAAGAACGCGCGGTCATCGCGATGGTCGACCGCTTCTTCCCGGATCGCACTGCGAGCCTGCGGGCGAGCAACACACAGGAGATCAAGGCGACCTCCTTCATCGCGATGGAAATCGAGGAAGCCTCCGCGAAGATCCGCGCCAAGGGCGTCGCCGACGACGAGGAGGACTATGAATTGCCGATCTATGCCGAGCGCATCCCGGTGCGCACGGTGATTGGCGCGCCAGAACCTTGCCCGCGGCTGCTCGACGGCGTGAGCAGGCCGGCGACGCTGAATGGCTATTCGGAGGGCCGGCCGCTCGAAGATGCATTGCGGGATGCCTATTTTGCAGAGTACCCGAACGGCTGAAATCGGCTAGCTTGCGCTCCATCGATGATCTCAATGCCCGATTGGAGTTGCCTGATGAATGCCGAAACGCAGCAGAGGATTCTTGACGCCGTCGATGCCGGCTTCGAAGCCCAGCTCGCGACCACACGCGATTTCGTCGCGATCCCCTCGACCCGCGGTGCGGAGGGGCCATGCCAGGACATGATCGGCGACCTCCTGCGCGCGCGCGGCTACGAGGTCGACGACTGGCACATCAATGTCGACGACCTCAAGGATCTGCGCGGCTTCGGGCCCATCGAGCATGATTTTTCGAAGGCGCGCACTGTGGTCGGCACGTACCGGCCCAAAACCGAGGCGGGCAAATCGCTGATCCTCCAGGGCCACTGCGACGTCGTGCCGGCCGGGCCGCTGGAACTGTGGGACACCCCGCCGTTCTCGCCCGTCATCAAGGACGGCAAGATGTTCGGTCGCGGTGCCTGCGACATGAAGTCGGGCACCATCGCAGCGCTCTCCGCGCTCGATGCGATCAAGGCCGCGGGCCTCAGGCCGACGGCGCGGATTCACTTCCAGTCCGTGATCGAGGAGGAGAGCACCGGCGTCGGCGCGCTCTCGACGCTTCAACGGGGCTATCGTGCGGATGCTTGCTTCATTCCTGAGCCGACCGGCGGCAAGATGGTGCGCTCGCAGGTTGGCGTGATCTGGTTCCGCCTGCGCGTGAAGGGCCATCCGACCCATGTCGCCTTCGCCGGCTCCGGCGCGAACGCAATCATGGCGGCCTATCATTTGATCCAGGCGCTGCAAAAACTCGAGATCGAGTGGAACGAGCGCGCGAAAGCCGATCGTCACTTCAAGACGCTGAACCATCCCATCAACTTCAACCCCGGCATCATCAAGGGCGGCGACTGGGCCTCCAGCGTGCCGGCCTGGTGCGACGTCGATTGCCGGATTGCCGTGTTGCCGGGCTGGTCGATCGCCGATCACCAGAAGGAGATCATGGCCTGCGTTGCTGCTGCCGCGCGCAACCACCGCTTCCTCGCCAACAATCCGCCGGAGGTCGAATGGTCGGGCTTTTTGTCGGAAGGCTATGAGCTGACCGAGGCCGCCGCGCCTGAGGCGGCGTTCGGCAAGGCCTTCAGCACCGTTTATGGCGGCCAGATCGAAGACCTCGTCTTCACCGCGCTCACCGACACCCGCTTCTACGGCCTCAATCACGGTATCCCGAGCCTGTGTTTCGGCGCGAGTGGCGGCGAGATGCACGGCTTCAATGAGTATGTCGATCTGGACTCGCTGAAGAAGACGACCAAGGCGATGGCGCTGTTCATTGCGGATTGGTGCGGGGTCGAGAAGGGGTAGCGACAGGCTCGGCTCTCTCGGCCGTCATTGCGAGCGCAGCGAAGCAATCCAGTATCCCCCGCCGGGGCAGTCTGGATTGCTTCGTCGCTACGCTCCTCGCAATGACGAAACAAATATCCTGCCGGTCCGCTGCCCAATCCACCGGCGTTCCAAAATCCTTTAAGCTTAAAATAAAGACTAGGATGCCGCCCGCGCCGGTGGCAGACTAACGCCCGGTCCGCAGGACGAGTCCGAGGAAGCAACGATGCGCGATTGGGATGACGCTTACGCCAATTCGGCCCATATCCCGGGCTCGGACAAGATACCGGCGCTGTGGGCGGAGCGGGCGGCGGCTTATCGGGCCGGGCTGAAGGAGTTTCGCGCCGACATCGCCTATGGCTCCGGCGAGCGCCAGCGCCTCGACCTCGTCTTGCCCGACGGCGACAGCAAGGGCCTCGTTGTGTTCGTCCACGGCGGCTACTGGATGCGCTTCGACAAATCGACATGGACTGATCTCGCCGAAGGCGCGCGCCATCATGGCTGGGCGGTGGCAATGCCAAGCTACACGCTGACGCCGGCCGCGCGCATCTCCGACATTACGGCGGAAATCACCGCAGCGATCGCCAAGGCGGCCGCGCTGGTCGCGGGGCCGATCCGGCTCGCCGGCCATTCCGCGGGCGGTCATCTCGTCACGCGCATGCTGTGCGATGATAGCCGGCTCGATCCCGCCGTCTTCAACCGCATCGCTGGGACGCTGTCCATCAGCGGCCTGCATGATCTGCGTCCGCTGCTCAAGACCAGGATGAACGACACCCTGCGCATGACGATGGAGGAGGCGACGCTGGAAAGCGCCGCGCTGCATCTACCGCGCGGGCCTTCGCCCGTGACCGCCTGGGTCGGCGGCAACGAGCGGCCCGAATTCATCCGCCAGTCCGATCTGATGGCCAATGTCTGGACTGGATTCGACGTGCCGACGCGTCTTGTCGTCGATCCCGGACTGAACCATTTCACCGTGATCGACGCTCTCAAGGATCCGTCGTCGCCAATTACCGCGCGCCTGATCGGCCTCGACTGACCAGGCCTCAAAGATCGATCGAAAGGGCCTGCCATGACGTCCAGCCAATACGATCCCGCAAGCGAAGGCGCCGAGACCGATTTCGCACGGCGCATGTCCTATGGCAGCTATCTGGCGCTGGACGCGATCCTCGGCGCGCAGCATCCGCTGTCGGAAGCGCATGACGAGATGCTGTTCATCATCCAGCATCAGACCACCGAACTGTGGATGCGGCTCGCCATCCACGAGCTCAGCGCCGCACGCCGTTCGATCGCGAAGGATGAGGTGCAGCCTGCGATGAAGATGCTGGCACGGATGTCGCGTATCTTCGAGCAGCTCAACGGCGCCTGGGACGTGCTGCGCACCATGACGCCCAGCGAGTATACGCGCTTCCGCTCGCAGCTTGGCCAGTCCTCAGGCTTCCAGTCGCGGCAATACCGGTTGATCGAATTCCTGCTCGGCAACCGCAACCACGCCATGCTCAAGCCGCACGCGCACGATCTGGGAACCACGCAGCTGCTCGAAGCCGAGCTCGCGACGCCGAGCCTCTATGACGAGGTGCTGCGGCTCGCCGACCGCAACGGGCTCAAGATGCCCGCGGCGGTGCTGGCGCGCGATGTTCGCGAGACCCATAGCTTCAACGAAGGTGTGCTGCAGGCCTGGCGTATCGTCTACGAAGCGCCGGAAACGCACTGGATGCTCTACGAGCTGGCCGAAAAGCTGGTTGATTTCGAGGATTATTTCCGGCGCTGGCGCTTCAACCATGTGACGACGGTCGAGCGCGTCATCGGCTTCAAGCGCGGCACCGGCGGCACCGGCGGCGTGAGCTACCTCAAGCGCATGCTGGAGGTCGAGCTGTTTCCCGAGCTCTGGCGCGTGCGCACGATCCTGTAGAGATTTTCATGACCAAGCTTCGCGTTTACGACGACACCAAAGCGCTGTTCCATATGCCCGACGGTGTGATCTATCTCGACGGCAATTCGCTCGGGGCGTTGCCGCTTGGCGTTGCCGAGCGCGTCAGCCGCGTCATCATCGCCGAGTGGGGCGATGAGTTGATCCGCGCGTGGAATACGGCGGGCTGGTATGCCCAGCCGCGCCATGTCGGCGACCGCATCGCGCGACTGATCGGTGCGGAAGCCGGCTCTGTCATGGTCGGAGATACGCTGTCGCTCAAGGTCTATCAGGCGCTCGCCGCCGCGCTGGACATGAACGCATCGCGCAAAATCGTTCTGTCGGACACCGGCAACTTTCCGACCGACCTCTACATGGCTGAAGGCCTGATCGCGACGCTTGGACGTGGCCATCAATTGCGCCTGGTGGCGCCGGAGGAGATCGAGTCTTCGTTGTCGGAGGAGATCGCGGTGCTCTATATCACCGAGGTCGATTACCGCACCGGACGACGCCACGATATGGCGAAGCTGACTGCGAGAGCGCATGCGCTCGGCATCGTCACGGTGTGGGACCTCGCGCATTCGGCCGGGGCGCTGACGGTTGACCTTGCAGGCACCGGCGCTGATTTCGCCGCCGGATGCACCTACAAATACATCAACGCCGGCCCCGGCGCGCCGGCCTTCCTCTACGTCGCGCCGCGCCACGCCGACAGCGTGCGCGCCGCTTTGTCGGGGTGGATGGGACACGCAAAGCCGTTCGCGTTCGAGCTTGCCTATGCGGCCGCCGGCGGTGTCGAGCGCATGCGCGTCGGAACACCGCCGGTGCTGGCAATGGCGGCGCTGGAGGCCTCGCTCGACATTTGGGACCGCGTCGATATCGCGGAGGTCCGGGCGCGTTCGTTGGCGCTCGGCGATCTCCTGATTGCAGAGGTCGAGCGCCGCTGTCCGTCCTTGAAGCTTGTTACGCCGCGCACCCATGAGCGGCGCGGCTCTCAGGTCTCCTTCGCTTTCGACGGCGGCTACGCCGCGATGCAGGCCCTCATCGCCAGTGGCGTCATCGGCGATTTCCGCGCGCCTGACATCATGAGGTTTGGCATCACACCGCTCTATATCGGCGAGAGCGAGATCCTGCGGGCAGCCGAGTTCATCGAGGAGGTGATCGCGGGCGAGATTTGGCGGCGGCCGGAGTATCAGGTGGTGAATGCGGTGACGTGAGATACGACGGCTGTCTCCCGTCATTGCGAGCGCGGCGAAGCAATCCAGAAATGTATCAGCGGAAAGATTCTCGAATTGCTTCGCTGCGCTCGCACTGATGACCTCGGACGTCATTGCTTTGTCGCGCAGAGCAATTCACCCTGTGAGCAGAATGATTTGGGAGGAGATCCGATGACGCCGCTCGAAAAACTTAAAGCGATGAAGATGCCGTTTGCCGAACTCAAGGGCGTCGAGTTCGTCGAGGCCGGGAAAGATCGCGTGGTGGCGCGGATGACGGTCAGGCCCGATCTCTGCACGCTTCATCACACCATTCACGGCGGCGCGGTGATGGCGCTGGCCGATTCCGTCGGCGCGGCGGCCACCGTGATCAATCTGCCGGAGGACGCAAAGGGCACGACCACGCTCGAGAGCAAGACCAATTTCATCGGCGGGGCCAAGGAGGGAACCACGGTGGTCGCGACCGCCACCCCAATCCACAGAGGCCGGCGCACCCAGGTTTGGACCACCCGGCTGGAGACCGAGGACGGCAAGCTGGTCGCGGTGGTGACGCAGACCCAACTGGTCCTCGTATGAATACGGGGGCTTGATTTTATTAACGAATTAGTCGCCTCCAATGCCCGAAACTTGGGCAGGTTCCCGTCTTGAAAAGTTTGTTGCGATGCACAATATTGGAGGCCTAGGGATTCGAACGCCTCCTCGAGGGACACCAAGAGGAGTTTTGACTTGTCACTCGCAGCAGATTTTGGACTTGAAGTAACCAGCCGCCCGAAGTCCGTTCAGGGCTACGTGCGCACCTTGAGCCAGCAGGAAGAATTGCCGCTTTTGCGCGATCATCTGCTGAGGCTCGATGCCGAAAGCCGGCACGATCGCTTCAACGGTTTTCTCGACGACAGTTTTATCGAGCGTTACGCAGCCCGCTGTGCCGAGGACGGCACCGTGATCGTCGCCTATATCGTGGATGGCGTGGTCCGCGGGGCGGCCGAGCTGCATCCGCCCGAGGGCGATTCGTTGCCCGAGGTCGCCTTCAGCGTCGAAGCCTCGGCGCGGCGCCAGAACGTCGGCACTGTGCTGTTCAGCCGCCTGATCGCGGAAGCGCGCTGGAAAGGCTACAAGCGCCTGCGCATTACCACCGGCGCCGAGAATCACGCGATGCGCGCGCTCGCCAGGAAGTTTGGGGCGCATCTGCAATTCCGTCACGGCGAATCGACCGGTACGATCGATCTCGCCAAGGCGCCTGAGGACGAGCTCGCTGATCTTGCGGCCTCGCCATTCACAGCCGGCCGCGCTCTGATCAGCTTCAACTCGACCTGCTGGAAGATCATTTCCAGCATCTACGGTAATCGCGCCGCCTGACCTGAAAAAGCCGACTGGAATCAAAAAAGCGGACCGGCAAAACCGGTCCGCTTTTGTATTGGATATAAGGGAACTAAGCGCTCAGGTGCCGGTGCGCTTGTCGTTGCCGAAGCGGCGCACGACACGGCGTTCGACCACCACCGAGCGCTGCGCGCCCTGTTCGCCGGCGATCACGCGCGTCGAGGTGATGCGGCTGTTGGTGCGAACCTGTTTCTTGACCTCGGCCTGGACGACATCGAGCGGCATACCCATCAGGGCTGCGGCGATCTCGGCCTGCTGCTCCTGATCATCGGTGATGCCGACGGCAGCGAAGATCGCCTCGTCCAGGGTCGGCGGATCGTGGCGCACGCGCCGCGTGCCATATTTGGTATTCCAGTCTGCGTTCATAACGGCCTCGTTTCGATGCCGGGATACCTAGTGCCGTCTATGTTGCATTGCAATATGAAATCGGTGCGGCATCTCAGCTATGCACCGGTTGGGTGTCAGGGTGGTGACGCGACACCGGCAACATCCGCAACCCGCTGCTGTGGCCAGCGTTTCAGCGCCGCGTGGCCCGCTTCCGTCAGCCCGTAGATTCCCCGCTCGGTGCGTTCGAACCAGCCATACACATTGTTAAGCATGATCTTGCCGGCATCGGGACAGCGTTGGCGCAATTCGCTCACCTTCCGCGGGCCTGCTGCAAGCTCCGAGGCGCAGGCCAACGCCTGCTGCCGATAGGCCGTCATGATCGGCGCGCGCGTGCTGCCGCCCAGCACCGGATCGCCTTGGCGGCGCTGATGCTCTGCGACCAAGCGGGAACGGACCTTCGGCTCGCGGCGTGGCGCTGCCGTCGGCGGTTTCACCAGCACCTCGACCTGGCCCCTGTCGGTCACCCCGAGCATGCCGAAGCCGAGGCGGCGACAGAGATTGCGGTAGCGTGCGTCGGTCTCGCGTCCCTTGCCGCGCACTGACATCTTTGCGGCAATCCAGACCTCGTCGCCGGCCGGTGCACGATCAACGGCCTGAAGGATCAGCTCGAGATTGAAGGTCAGCTTGAGCTCGCCAATCACCACCACCGGCGGATCGCCGGCGCTAAGGCCCACGAGATCGCAGCCGCCGATTTCGCCCTTGACCGTGAAGCCGAGCTCTTCGAGGAAGCGTTTTACGGGCAAATAGAGCGTGGTTTCCAAAGGAAGCTTCCGAGTGTCACGTCCGATCGGAGAATCAGTCTCGGCACTTTAGCCCGGAACGGACTTAGGGCTCTGAGCCATTTGACGGGGAACAGACGACATGGGCGGGGGCATCGCACTCGCCGGCAAGCAGAGCATCCGTTTCAGAGGCAATCTCCCGCTGTTGGTGCCGGATTGACGCCTTTAGCCTATGAGACGATCGTAGTCTGCGTGCGAGCCGATCCAGAACCAAACGCAGGCGCCGTCAGATTCGATAGCCAGGGCGCGGTAACGTAGGCCGACTCTGGCGGACCAAAATCGACCGACCCGTTTGAACTGAAGCGAAGGATGAGTGGGGTCGTTCTTCAGCAGCTTGAAATTGGCATCGGCGAGCCGCCGAACATTGACGGGCAAGGCCTCATAAGCCTTCCAGAATCTCGTGGAAGCGGTGTGCTTCACAAGTCGCGCGTTTGGGCGGCGCGATAATCGCTCAGCGCTTCCTCGGCAAATTGATCGAGCTTACCCGCCTTGATGTCCTGCTCCAGGACATGATCGAAGCGTTGTGCATCGAACTGCTCGAACCAGGCGCGAAACCGCACCAATTCGTCAGGCGTAAGCCGTTCGATCGCTCGTTCGATATCTTCAGTTGTCATTGTTCAAATATAGCAGCCCGATGGGCCCGGGAAAAGATGCTACACCCGCCCGCCGACCGGGATCAGCGCGCCGGTGACGCCGCTGGCGGCATCGCTGGCGAGGAACAGGATGACTTCGGCGAGCTCCTGCGGTGTCACCCATTTGGCAAAGTCGGCCTTCGGCATGTCGGCGCGGTTGGCCTTGGTATCGATGATCGAAGGCAGCACTGCGTTCACGGTCACCTTGCCTTTCCACTCGCTCGCCAACGCCTCCGTGAGGCGATGGACGCCGGCTTTCGACGCTGCGTAGGGGCCCATGCCGGAGCCGGCCTGAAGCGCGCCCATGGCGCCGATATTGACGATGCGGCCGGCCTTGGACGCGGCCAGATGCGGCAGCACCGCGTGCGAGGCGTTGAGCGCCGTCAGCAAGTTGAGCGCATGCATGCGCTGCCATGTCTTGATGTCGCCGTCGCCGACGGTCTCGAAGGCGAAGCCGCCGGCAATGTTGATCAGCGCATCGAGCCGGCCGAAATGCTTCGCCGCCGCCTCGACCGCCGTCTTTGCTTGTGCTGCGTCGGACAGATCGACGCCGCCGATCTCGATGCGCTCAGGCGTCGCGGAGATTTGCGATGGCGCATGGTCGATGCCGGCGACGCGCGCGCCGCGCGACTGCGCGGTCTCGGCGACGACTTTTCCAAGTGCGCCGAGTGCTCCGGTCACGATCAGAACCTTGCCTTGCATCATCGTTCTCCCGGCGCGGCCGCTCAAGATTTACGGCCGCTTACGATTGCAGATAGCGCGCCTTCAGCGCGGTCCGCTCCGCTGTGCCGAGCTTGAGACCGTCGCGCAAGTAGGTTTCGAGATCGCCATACTCGCTACCGACGGCCTCGAAAGCAGCGGCAAGATAAGAGGCCTCGACGGTGCCGATCGCGTCGAGAACGTCGGCAGGAAGATCGGAGACGTTTGACGCGTCGCGCTTGTAGTGCAGGTTGGTCAACAGGTAGTCCTCGGCAATGACGTGGTCGGCTACGCCGAGCGCATGAAGGATCAGCGCGCTGGCAAAGCCGGTGCGATCCTTGCCGGCGGTGCAGTGAATGACGAGCGGCGCGTGGTCCTCCAGGAGATGCCCGAACATGTTGCGGAAACTGGCCGTGTTGTGGCGGACATAGTTGCGATAGGATTCGCGCATGAGTTCGAGCGCGACCGGCGCGGTCAGCCTGCCCCTGGCGAGCTCGGCGCGCAGCGCAGCCACGACCGTCGGCTCGATCGGCAACGAATGCACGGCGATCTCGTCGACCACACAGACACCCGCCGCGCGCTCCTCGACGCCGCGAAAATCGAAGGCGCTGCGCACGCCGGGAGCGGAAGATGTGCCGCCAGCGCGTGGTACGGCCATCTGCGGTCGGATAGCCGCCGAGGTCGCGAAAATTACTGGCGCCCTGCAGGGCGAGATGGCGGGCAGGGGAGTCTTTCATGGAGGTGTCTTGTCAGGCATCTGAAACGGTCGGTGACGGCTGTGGGACCACATGATCCTGTAATCAAGTCCGGAATCAAAAAGGGCCGAAACTTCGTTGTTTCGACCCTTTTTCAATCTGACGCCGGACGCTTGAGAGAGCGCGGCGGTACTGAACCGAACGCAGGCATCAGCGATCCCATTTCGGCTTGGCTTCATCGACTGCTTCCTGATGGTACCAGCTGCCGCTGCAAATCGTCTCGTTCACGGGGAGCGAGGCGTGGTTGGCGGGAAGGCGGGTCTCACCGTTGCGGCGCCCCCCGAGAGCCGAGCGGCCCCCGACAGGGAATTGGTAGATCTGTGCAGATCCGTGACTCAGTCCATTGTTCATCATTGCGGTATCTCCCGAGATCGCAGCGCTGGGCCTCCATGGTGCGCCCGACTCGTTGGCTTGTGGTTACTGGAATCCCCATATCGGCCGTGCATTCCGAAATGCAAAGTGCTGAAAAGGAAATCAGCCTTGGCCTATTTTGTAGGCAGACTGCATTCTGCTTCCTCTAAGGCAGCGGTCGGGTGGCTAACGCGTGGGCCGTTGCGAAGGTTGCGGGCGGCGGGCGCAGACTTGGCGAATATTGCCGGACGTTGATGCGCGTTTAGTCGGCAACCTCAGGCCCGGGCCTGCCTGCTCCAGAATCGGGCGTTTTCCGCGGGGTTTTTGCGGTGCAGCTTCACGCAAAGGTGCGCCGCTATGACGCACGGCTCACTCGCCGATCCGCCGGGATGGAGAGGAGGCCGGCCGCGGTGGAAAACCTCCCGCGCTGCGGCCTTTTGGCACGTTAAATGCTTGGAAAGGGTCGGCCGATGTTGGCCGGGTAAACAATCGTGCGGGGGCCTGCGGCCCCCACCTTTCGCATCATCTACAGAGAGGCTCAATGACCAAGTATAAGCTCGAGTACATCTGGCTCGACGGATATACGCCGACTCCGAACTTGCGCGGCAAAACTCAGATCAAGGAATTCGCGTCGTTCCCGACGCTCGAGCAGCTTCCGCTCTGGGGCTTCGATGGCTCCTCCACCCAGCAGGCTGAAGGCCACAGCTCCGATTGCGTGCTGAAGCCGGTCGCGGTGTTCCCGGATGGCGCCCGCACCAACGGCGTGCTCGTGATGTGCGAAGTCATGATGCCCGACGGCAAGACCCCGCATTCGACCAACAAGCGCGCCACCATCCTCGACGATTCCGGTGCCTGGTTCGGCTTCGAGCAGGAATACTTCTTCTACAAGGACGGCCGTCCGCTCGGCTTCCCGGCCTCGGGCTATCCGGCCCCGCAGGGTCCGTACTACACCGGCGTCGGCTTCTCGAACGTCGGCGACGTCGCCCGCAAGATCGTCGAAGAGCATCTCGACCTCTGCCTGGCAGCCGGCATCAACCATGAAGGCATCAACGCGGAAGTCGCGAAGGGCCAGTGGGAATTCCAGATCTTCGGCAAAGGCTCCAAGAAGGCCGCTGACGAAATGTGGATGGCCCGCTACCTGATGCTGCGCCTGACCGAGAAGTACGGCATCGACATCGAGTTCCACTGCAAGCCGCTCGGTGACACCGACTGGAACGGCTCCGGCATGCACGCCAACTTCTCCACCGAGTACATGCGTACGGTCGGCGGCAAGGAGTACTTCGAGGCACTGATGGCCGCCTTCGACAAGAACCTGATGGACCACATCGCCGTCTACGGCCCGGACAACGACAAGCGTCTAACCGGCAAGCACGAGACCGCGCCCTGGAACAAGTTCAGCTACGGCATTGCCGATCGCGGTGCTTCGATCCGCGTGCCGCACTCCTTCGTCAACAACGGTTACAAGGGCTATCTGGAAGACCGTCGTCCGAATTCGCAGGGCGACCCATACCAGATCGCTTCGCAGATCCTGAAGACGATCGCCTCCGTGCCGGCCGACAAGAAGGCCGCCGCCTAAGATCCTCCCGGCCCGGGCTGGGGGGCTGGCCCGGGTTGGACTTCGATCCGCCGAAGCCGAAAGGCTTCGGCGGATTTTTCATTCTGATGACAGCCGGTGCGGAGACCCCTCGGACCTCATGGCGCGAAACTTGTCCATCGCCGCCGAAAGCGGGATAGAGTGCGTCTGGATGCGCGCAGGGCCAGGGACGGCTGGTGTTTGAAGGCTTCTACAAGGTGAGATTTCAGCTCGGCGACGCCGTTGGCCGGAGCGTGATGCATGCCGGCAACGGCAAGATGCTCGGCGGCAATTCGGCCTTCGCCCATATCGGCACCTACGCCAAGACCGAAGCCGGGGTCGACATCGTGATCAACACCGTCCGCCACAACCCCGATCCGAACTATCGCGCCATGGCCGGCACTGACGATGCGACCCTGCTTGCCAAGGGCTGGGCCGACGGCGATCTCTATCGCTGCAAGGGCGAGCTCAAGGAGCTGCCCGGCGTACCCTTTCAGTCGTTGATGACACCCATCACCGAAGACGAGATGCCGATCGCCGGCGGCGTCGGCGAGGCCGGCATCGCCGACGGGCTCTACTCGGTGCATCTGCGCATGCTCGACGGCGTCGACGGCGGTCTCACCGGCGTGATGCTGCTCAACAAGGGCCGCATCCTCGGCGGCGATGCATCGTTCTATTATCTCGGCAGCTACACCGCCGCCAACGGGCGCTGGAAGGGCCAGATCCTCAACCAGGAGCACACGCCGGCCAAGGACGATCCGATCTTCGGCGGCCACGAGGTCGGCATCGGCTTCTCCGGCAGTTATGACGCCGAGCAGGCGGTGCTGGAGGCAACGGCGCTTGCCGGCAAGCGCAGCCTGCGCCTGACCGCCGCGCTCAAGCTGATGCATCGCGCCTGATCGCCACGGGAATCGCTGATGGAAAAAATTCGCGTGCTTTCGACGCTCGGCCTGATGGGCGCGATGCGCAGCCTGTCCTCCGCATACGAGACCGCGACCGGCGTCCACATCGATGCCGATTTCGCGCCGACTCTGGCGCTGCTCAAACGACTGCGCGACGGCGAGGCCGCCGATCTCGTGATCCTTACCCGCGAGGGGCTCGACGAGATGATCGGCGAGGGCCGCGTCGTCTCAGGGAACGCGGCCGATCTCGCGCGTTCCTTCGTCGGCATCGCGGTGCGGGCAGGGCAAGCACATCCCGACATCGCCACGGAAACCGCACTGCGCAACACGCTGCTCGCGGCGCGGTCCCTGGCCTATTCGCGGCTGGGTGCGAGCGGGGTCTATTTCGCTCGGTTGATCGCGCAGATGGGGATCGCGGCAGAGATCAACGCCAAGACCACCATCGTCGAGCAGGGCTTTACCGCAGAGCGGCTCGTGAGCGGCGAGGCTGACCTCGCCGTGCAGCAGATCAGCGAGCTGAAGCAGGTCGAGGGCATCGAGGTGGTCGGCCCGATTCCGCACGATCTGCAAACGCCGGCCGTGTTCTCCGCTGGCCGGATGACAAACGCCGAGCACGCCGACGCCGCGGATCGGCTGCTGCGCTATCTGGCGTCGCCCGAGGTCGTCCCCGTGCTGCGCCAATCGGGACTCGAGCCTTGAATTTGCCGGGACGACGACGCAACCTGGCGTCCATGCGGACTTTCCTCGTTGCCATCCTTCTCACGCTTGCGGCGCCGTTATCTGCGCATGCGCAATCGGCCGATCTCGTCCTGTGCGACCGCGTCGCCGCCGATCCCAGTGATCCCGACAAGCCAGCCGATATGAGGGGCGTGACGGAGATTGCGGCCGCCGACGTTGCGACCGCCATCAAGTTCTGCAAGCAGGCTGCGCCCTCGTCGCGGCGCGCGATGTTCGCGCTCGGCCGCGCCTATGCGGCCAACCGGCAGACGGCGGACGCGATGGCTGCCTGGCGCAAGGCCGCCGACAAGGGATCGAGTGCGGCGATGGTCGAGCTCGGTGTGGCCTACGGCACCGGCTCCGGCGTCGCCAGGGATGAAGCGCAGGCGCGCAAATTGTTCGAGAAGGCGGCGCAGGCCGGCAATCCCCGCGGCATCAGCAATCTCGCCGCGCTCGGCGGCACCGGCGGTGCCACGCCGGCCGATCCCGCACAGGCGCGCGCATTGCTCGGCAAGGCGGCCGAGACCAACGCGGAGGCGCAGTACCAGCTCGGCATGATGCTCTCCGAAGGCACGGGCGGGGCGAAGGACGACGCCGCGGCACGCGCGCTGTTCGAGAAGGCGGCGGCGCAAAACCATCCCGGCGCGCTGGAGCGGATGGGGGCCTTCGCACAGGAGGGCCGCGGCGGGCCAAAGGACAAGGACGCCGCGAAATCCTATTACGAGCGCGCCGCGGCGCTCGGCGACGAGGATGCCAAGCAGGCGTTGGAGCGGCTGCGCTGTCCCTATGCGATCAAGGACAAGCAGGGCAAGCTCGTCACCACGCTGTGCTTCTAAAAGCGCGGTGAACGCGCTTTAGAGTTATTTGCGAGCATGATCTTTTCGGAAAACCGCTGCGCACCTTTCCGGATCATGTTTCGTCCGCCGCCGATGGCCGTGACTGCTCCATGCCCACTTTGTCGCGTGCTTGTGTCGACGGGTTCGAATGCGTCAGGAACCAGCCTGGACACGGTCCGTTGAATCCTCGACAGCAGGAGGCGCAACCATGATCCGCAAGCTCGCATCCGGCGAATATCGGCTGTATTCGCGCAAAGTGAATCCCAAGACCGGCAAGCGCCGCAACCTCGGCACGTTCAGGAGCCGCGCCGCGGCCGAGAAGCATGAGCGCGAGGTGCAGTATTTCAAGCGTCACTAGCGCCTGAGGAACGCCATTCACCACCGGTCAAACAAAAAACTCGAAAAACAACCCCATGCACAGTAGCCAAGTGGTTGAAATCACAGGCCTGCAAATGGTGTGAAATCGCCATCTGCGGAAACGCCGAAATCGATTGCGCCGTCGGGCAAAACAGGCGCATGATGGCATCATGGCAGGTGTGGCTCCGCGAATGGCCCTGCGCGAAAAAGCCCGATGGCCTTGGTGCGACGGCGGTGCTAGGTAGCGCGTGCTTTCCTTCTGATATTTCCGGGTCAATTGCGTTGCTGGACGGGCTCTACAAGGTTGAATACGGCGTCAACGATGCCTTCGGCCGCAGCATCATGTGCATGCATGACGGCAAGCTGCTGGGCGGTAATTCGGCCTTCGCGCATCTCGGGAGCTATGTCGAGCGCGACGGCGAGATCATCGCCGAAGTCATCACCGAACGGCACAACGACGATCCCAACTACAAGCCGCTGATGGGGGCTGACGTCGCCGCGATCGGCGCGCGCGGACGGCTCGTCGGCAACCAGATCCGTCTCGCCGGCAGCGCGGACACGATGCCGGGCGCCGGTTTCTGGGCCAATCTCACGCGGCTCGATGACGAGGGGTTACCGCCGCAGGGGACGATCGGTCCGGGCGGGGTCGTGAACGGGCTCTATGCGATCCATCTGCGCGCGCTCGACGGCGTCGACGCCGGGCTCTCCGGCGTCATGCTGCTGATCGACGGCCGCATCCTGGGCGGCGATGCGTTCTTCTACTATCTCGGCTCCTATTCCTCGGCCGACGGCCGCTGGAAGGGCGAGATGCTCAACCAGGAGCATACGCCGGCGAAAGGCGAGAACCCCGTGTTCGGCGGCTACGAGGTCGGCATCGGCTTCTCCGGAACCTGCACGGCGGACAGCGGTGAGCTCGAAGGCATCGCGCTGGCCGGCAAGCGCAGCCTGCGGCTGGCGGCCTCGCTTAAACTGATGCGGCGAGCGTAGGGCGGTTACTTAGAGATCTGGGATGTCCGCTCGAGGGTAAAGCAGGCCTGACGTCCAACTCGCGGCGATGTCGGCTGTTGACCCGGAGCGGACATCCGGCCTCGAAAAAGACACCGCTTGTGATGGTAAGGTGCCTCTCCTCAAAATCATGGAAACGAGGTCGAGATGACCGACACCTCTCCTGCGAATGCTCCGTCTGCTTCCTCGATCCCCGCCGACGATCCTGGTCGCTGTCTGACGGTAGCCGATCCTGACGGCGCCGGCGTGCCGCATATCTCGGTGGCGAGCGGCACTTACACGATCCTGGTGTCGGGCGCGCAGACCGCGGGACGCTATTGCCTGGTCGATATGCTGGTGCCCGCCGGCGGTGGCCCCCCGCCGCATCGCCACGACTTCGAGGAAATGTTCTCGCTGCTCGAAGGCGAACTCGAGTTCACTTTTCGCGGAAAGTCGCACACCGTACGCGCGGGATCGACCGTCAACGTTCCGGCGAACGCCCCGCACGCGTTTAAGAACCTGTCCGGCAAGACGGCTCGCATGCTCTGCATGTGTACGCCGGCAGGACAGGATGAATTCTTTCTGGCGGTCGGTTTCCCCGTCGAAGGCCGCACATCGCCGCCGCCGAAGCCGACCCCGGAAGAGATGGCCGAGAAGGGAAAACTGATCGCGGCCCTGCTGCCGAAATATCGCACCGAGATCGTCAAGATGTGAGGCACATCCGCCTGACTGACAGCCAAGAATGGAGGCGGCCGCCGCAGAGTCGAGGCGGCCGTTCCTTTTCGCCGGTGATCGCTTGTGGCCCATCGCGATGGCTGGCACACGGCGGCGACGTGTCCGAAGCGAAAGGTAGAGCGGAAGTCGTCCCACTCGGCGGCCGACCGCCGCCTTTGACCCGAAGAAGAACGACGTCCGGAATCCCCTTGGTTGAAAATGTGCTATCATGCCTCTTGGGATAGCGTTTGCTGTCCCGGAAATCTAGGAGGACATGGCAGTGAAAGTCTCGGCACTTTTGTCCATGGGTATCGTTGTCGCGATCTTGTCGGTGGCGCCGGCGAATGCCCGCGATACTCAAAAGATCCAGAAACCACAGACCGCGCCGGTATGGAATCCAGGTGAGCCTTGGCCTCCCAAGTGGGCCACTTTCGAAGCTTGCCAGGCAGCCGGAAAGAAGTGGGCTTGGGATCTAAATGCCACTTCTCAATGGTGCAGCGCTCAATCGTACGACAGAGTGAGCGGCACCGTTCGCTGATGGCGAAGTTGGCGCGACAGAACAAGTTGAGGCCGCTCCAACGGGTGGCCTCTCTCATGTCAGCGCTAAGCCTGCGATGTCGCCTGTTGGCCATGAGCCAGCTCGCTAAAGCGAGCTGATCATGTCCGCTCCCAAACCGTGAGGAGGGGCAACGATGCCTTCGACCGCAGCATCATGTGCATGCATGACGGCAAGCTGCTGGGCGGCAATTCGGCCTTCGCGGATCTCGGAGGCTATGTCGAGCGCGACGGCGAGATCATCGCCGAAGTCATCACCGAACGCCACCGGCACCGCCGACAGCGGCGCGAAACAAAGGCCACCGCGAACACCAGAGCAGGATAATGCGTCAGGTTTTCCATGGCACCGTCCACTCGACCAGAACGCCAAATCCCGGATAACCCTTCTGCGACACAAATCACATAACGCTTGTTGCTCACCCCGTCACCAATTCGCAGACGGCAACTGAGTCAATGCTGCTGACGCGGTTGGCCCGAAGGCGAAGCTGGCGATAGCGTCCGGCAAGTCGGTGGTTGAGGCCAGACCGGACGTGGCGGAGACGCGACCAATTCGACTCGAATGATCCGAGTCGGATATCCTTTGATCTAGATCAACCCTGAAGTGTGTCGTTCCGGTTTCCCTACGCCTCAGCCTCGGTCAAAGGACCCAGTACCGGAAAATGCATATCGAGCGAAACAGCGTCGCAAATAAACAGAGTCACAAATGAAGCAACGCAGGCCGCTGATGTAGGGGCCCGGAGATCGTGATGCACTTGGCTGACACGAAATCGTCGTCGGACGACGGACAATCGTTCGAGCATCCAGCAGGTGAGGGGATGCTGTATGTGCCGGGCGGCACGTTCCGCATGGGTTCGGATCGGCACTATCCGGAGGAAGCGCCGGTCCACCGCGTCGCCGTGGATGCCTTCTGGATGGATTGCCATTCCGTCACGAACCGGCAGTTCAAGGCGTTCGTCGGGGCTACCGGCCACGTCACCGTTGCCGAGATCACGCCCGATCCAAAGGACTATCCCGGAATGCTCCCGCACATGGTCTATGCGGGCTCTCTGGTGTTCTCGCCGCCTGACCATCCGGTCAGCCTGCGGGACTTCAGCCAGTGGTGGACCTTCGCCAAAGGTGCGGACTGGCGGCATCCCTACGGACCGGGGAGCAAAATCCAGGGGCTCGACGATCATCCCGTCGTGCATGTGGCCTTCAGCGATGCGCTCGCCTACGCAAGATGGGCCGGCAAGGATTTGCCGACCGAGGCCGAATGGGAATTTGCGGCGCGCGGCGGACTGGACGGCGCCGAGTTCGCATGGGGAGATGAATTTACGCCTGACGGCCGTCATATGGCCAACACCTGGCAGGGCGAATTTCCGCGCCAAAACACCAGAGACGACGGATTCGAACGGACATCGCCGGTCACGGCATTCCCGCCGAACGGGTACGGGCTGCACGATCTGATCGGCAATGTCTGGGAGTGGACGTCGGACTGGTACTCGCCTCGGCATGAAGCCGACGCTGCAAAGGCCTGCTGCATTCCCGAGAACCCGCGCGGCGGCCGCGAGGCTGATAGCTACGACCCGAGCACCACCAACGTCAAGATCCCACGCAAGGTCATCAAAGGCGGCTCGCATTTGTGCGCGCCGAATTACTGCCGACGCTATCGGCCGGCTGCGCGGCATGCGGAGCCGGTCGATACCTCCACAAGTCATCTTGGATTTCGGTGCATCAGGCGAGGAGCCTCTTAGGCATCTTAACGGGAGAGCGACGCCATGTTGAATTGCGTATTCGATCACAAATTTTCGGTCGCAACGCCACGCAAGACCCAAAGCTGGCTCAAGCGGTCCAGCACAGCGCTGCTGGGTGCGACGATGATGATACCGGCATCCGGCTTGGTCAGCACGCCGGTGGCTGCACAGCCGGCGCAAAAGCCCAATATCCTCTTCATCATGGGCGACGATATCGGCATCATGCAGCCCAGCATCTACCATCGCGGTTTGATGGTCGGAGAGACACCGAACATCGACCGCATCGGAAACGAGGGCGCGCTCTTCATGACCTATTATGCGGAGCAGAGCTGCACCGCCGGCCGCAACGCGTTTTTCACCGGCATGCACCCGCTGCGCACCGGCATGATTCCTCCGCAATTGCCCGGCAGCCCGTCGTGGCTGCGGCCCGGTACGCCCGCCGTTGCCAAGTTCTTGCTCGACCTCGGTTACAACACTGGCGAGTTCGGCAAGAATCATCTTGGTGACAATCCCGAGGCGCTACCAACCGCCCATGGTTTCCAGGAGTTCTGGGGGTACCTGTATCACCTCGACGCGATGCAGGGGGTGAGTTTCCCGGACATCAACAAGAGCCCGACCGTGCAAGGCATTGCGCCGCCGTGCAAGGCAACCCCGGTCCCGGGCCTTACCGAGGTCCCCGGCGCCGTGGATCCTCGAACAACGACGTGCCTGACGCCGCCGCGGCCGGTGCTTGCGTGCAAGTCGTCGGACGGCTCACAAGCAAACCAGACCTGCAAGGACGAAGGTCCCTTGACGCTCGACCGTTCACGAAGCGTGGACGAAGAAATCTCAGCCAAGGTCATCGACTATCTTGATCGCAACGATCCCAAGAAGACCAACAAGCCGTTCTTCGTCTGGTACAACCCGGCGCGCATGCACATCACGACCGTGCTGCCGCCGAAATACGAGGCGATGATTGGCGAGCCGGGTGGCAAGGACTGGGGCCTCAACGAGGCCGGCATGAAGCAGATGGACGACAATATCGGCTATGTCCTCAAGAAACTCGAAGACATGGGCCAGCTTGACAATACCATCATCGTCTTCACGACAGACAACGGCGCCGAGAACATCACTTTTCCTGACGGCGGCACCACCCTTTTCAAGGGCGGCAAGCTGACCACCTGGGAAGGCGGCATGCGTGCCCCGATGGTCGTTCGCTGGCCGGGCCACATCAAGCCGGGCACGGTCAAGAGCGAGATGATGTCGGCACTCGACTGGCTGCCGACGTTGGTCGACATCGCCGGCGGGCCGAAGGGCGACGCTTTGAAGAAGCAGATCGAGGCTGGAAGCTACCCCGGCATCGTCAAGACAACGCTCGACGGCGTCGATCAGCGCGCCTATCTCGAAGGCACGGATAAATCCGCGCGCGAGGTCTTCTTCTACTACACCGGCGCGCAGCCATCGGCGGTACGCTACAAGAACTGGAAGATGTACTACACGATGGTGCCGGACACCGGGACCGGCGGGTTGTTCGGAGCGCAGAGCTTCCATTGGACGCAGGTCGCCAACATCAAGCGTGACCCATTCGAGCAGACGGTCGGCTCCGATGCCAAATCGTTGCTGGGCTATGCCGGTTCGATCGGCTCGCCGAGCACCGCCTACCTGTATGACTGGAATATCCTGCCCCTCGGCCAACTTCTCTGGGAAAAGGAGCTATTCTCTTACAAGGACTTCCCTCCGATGCAGGCGCCGGAAACTTACAACCTCGATGGTATCCTTGCTGAAATGAAGAAGTCCGGCCATCAGAGCGAGTGAACGAGGCGGGATAGTATGCCTTGATGATGTCTAAGCGGGCGGTCTTGAAAAAAGCCGCCCGTTGCAAGCACAATTGTGTCAGCGTCGGGTGCCGTCCCTTCAACTCCGATGATCCCCAAGGCTGCTGACGCCCCAAGGCTGCTACTCCAATTTTGCTGCCCCAAGACTATCGGACGATCCAATCCGTCAACGCGACGCTGACAAGCCGATGATGCACTTGCTCTGCCGCGTTCGAGAGAACTGCAATAAGGATTGCCGTCATGTACAGACCGCTTGGGTCAATACTGCTGGCTACCGCAGCTCTAATTTTCAGCCCGTTGGTGCAGGCGCAACAGGCAACAGCACCGCGGGTTGCAGCCGAAACGCCGCGGTCGATGTTGGCAGCGCAGATTCGCTTGCAAGGTTTCACCTGTGACAAACCGCTCGGTGCCTCAAGGGATGCAAAACGCTCGCGTCCGGATCGGGCCGTCTGGATCCTGAAGTGCAGCAACGCAACATATCGGGTTACCCGCTCTCCCGACATGGCGGCGAAGGTCGAACCGCTGCTGTAAGCGACGCACTTCATCTGCCCCTGGTGGCCATGCGAGATAAGCAATCGATGTCAGCTTCTGGGCTCCTGGCCGAAGGCCGGTTGAACATGTGTCATATCGGCTGTCAGAGGCAAGCCGGACGCCGATCCAGGTTGGCGTCTTACCGCCGCAATGCGGACATTGGCGCGGATTTCGGATAGCTTCGAGGTTAGGCTTTCTCTAGAATGGTTACGCAGCATCTTCCGGAGTTTCGCATGCAAAACTCGGTCAAGCACTTCGCCTCGGCGGTGGTGCTGCTTGCGTTGATGGGTTCGGCGACAGCCTTTGCGCAGCAAAACAATAAGCCCAACATTGTTTTCATTCTCGCCGATAATGTCGGTTACGGCGACCTTGGGTGCTACGGCGGCGGCGAGTTGCGTGGGGCATCGACGCCGCATCTCGATGCAATGGCTCGAGACGGATTGCGCCTCACACAGTTCCTGGTGGAACCGGCGTGTACCCCCTCCCGTGCAGCGCTGATGACTGGGCAATATTCGATCCGAAACGGTCTGTCGCTGATCGCTATTGAGGGTAGTCCCTATACGCTTCCCGCTAATGCCTTCACCATGGGCGAGATGTTCAAGAGCGTTGGTTATGCGACTGCGATCTTCGGGAAATGGCACCTTGGAAGTGCGCCTCAAAGTCTGCCGACCGCGCACGGCTTTGATGAGTTCTACGGTATCCCGCCGGACATTAGCTGGGATGCAGCAACATACCCGGCTACAATCGCGCTCACGCACTCAATCAATGAGCCGTACGAGACACTGCTGAAGACTGGGCCGCAGATCGTTGAGGCGAAGGCCGGAGGCCCGCTACAGGCGGTCAAGCCATTTACCGAGGACGTCCGCGCCAACATCGACGATGAGTTCGTGGACAGATCAATCGATTTTATGAGGCGCCAGAGAGCATCGGGACAGCCCTTTTTTCTCTATCTTCCTTTTTCAATGGGGCACTTTCCAAACTTGCCTTCTCAACAGTTCAAAGGAAAATCACGGATCGGCAACTACGGCGACAAGTTGATGGAGGGAGACTATCACGTCGGACAAATCCTAGATACGCTGAAGCAACTCGGCATTGACGACAACACAATCGTTGTCTTTGCCTCGGACAATGGCCCCCAGGGCCAGACCGCGCGAGAACACGGCAACCAGGGAACGCCTGATATGGGTAATTCAGGTCCGTTTCGCGGAGAGTTAGGCGAAGTCACTGAAGGAGCAATACGGACGGCGGGGATCATCCGGTGGCCCGGCAAAGTCAAGGCAAACACAACCACATACGCCATGTTCTCGATCATGGATTTCCTGCCGACCTTTGCCCACATCGTCGGTGCCAAGATGCCAACAGACCGCCAGATCGACGGGATCAATCAAGCCGATCTCCTGTTGGGCAACACGGCGACAGCGCCTCGCGAAAGCCTCTTGAGCTTTATCGGTGGAGATCTCGTCGCCGCGCGCTGGAAACAGTGGCGTATCTACTTCACGGACGTCCATCCGACCGGCATCGGACCACAGCGGCAGCCCGGCATGTTCTCCGCGAGTGCGCCGATGGCCGGCTACCCGAAGATTTACAACATTGAAATGGATCCGCACGAGGACCTCATCGTCGCGGCAATGTTTGGCTGGGTATCGGGTCCTGCGCTCAAAACTGTCGAAGAGTATTTAGCGACCCTCAAGAAACATCCAAATCCACCACCGCCGAACATCACGCAATTTCGTAGCGGCGGTTAAACTGGCTCGGCGGTTTGTCCGCTTCTGACCGTTGCGGACATTCTTGAGCAATATTGGGTGCCGCCAACATAACGCCGTGGGGCTTTTCTGCCGCCCTGATCCGATGTCGCTGTAGGGGAGTCGGTTCGCCACAGGAGACCGAAATGAAACGATCAATCGCGCTGTCGGCATTGCTAATAATTGGGTTCGCTGGAAGCACTGGAAGGGCGAGTGACGTAGTCTATTGCCAATACGCTGGCTATCCGGTTGCTTGCATCGCACGGCCGGGATTCGGGGGCGCCCCAATTCACGACACTCGCCGAATTCCACCCGCAATTGATGCTCGCCCAAGCGGCCTTGTAAGGCAGGACTTGTTCGATCGGAATAACCCAAACAACCTACGATCGGATTGGCCCAGTCCACCTGCTCAACCGGGCGCGCTCTGAAAGTAGCACTGAGCTGATCATGGCCTGCGAGCAGTAGGATCAGACCCCGGTGGAGTGCTTCGGACTTTAGCCATTCAACGCTGCATCCGCTCGTGGCCCATTGCTTCAGTTTGTGCCGCGCAGCCAGACGTCAGGAGCCGGAATTAGACCGGAAGTCATTGCCCGAGGGGTAACTCTCGCAATTGATCCATAACGCAGTGGTTACGCCATTCGCCCGGCGGTGGCGCCAGCAACCTGACATTGTACCTTGGTACAATGACCTGAGGGATATCCAATGAATATGGTCGCTCGTCGAACGACCAGCGGGCGAGAGAGGATTATTCAAAGAATTGATACGGAAAAAGAATTGATGCGGAAGGGGAACTGGCCATGTTTGTGCGTATCCCAACGGATCGACGACCTCAGCCCAATACGCTCGATGACTTCGGTTTGACGAGTGCGTTCAACCGAATTATCGGCCTCGGTGAGTTTACATACCGAAAAGGCACTGAAATCTTCGGCGAAAAAGAGCCCGCTGTGTATGTCTATCAAGTCAAGCATGGTGCGGTGCGAAGTTACAAGTTGCTCTCGGACGGTCGGCGTCAAATCGGCGCCTTTCACTTAGTGGGCGATATCTTCGGGCTTGAAAACGGCGATGAGCATCGATTTACCGCAGAGGCGGTCGTCGAAACCGTCGTGCGCCTGATTAAGCGAGAAAGCCTTCAATTGGTAGCCGCAAAAGACGCGGTCGTCTCGCACAACCTACTCAGCATGATCACCCGCAACCTGGAGCACGCAGAAAACCATATGCTGCTTCTGGGCCGCAAGACCGCGGTAGAAAGGGTCGCCGCCTTCTTACTTGAGATGGATTTCCGCACGGGAGCAGACAAGATGTCGCTCCCCATGACTCGTCTCGACATTGCGGACTATCTCGGCTTGACGCTCGAAACGGTTTCTCGCGCGCTATCTAGCTTGCGTAAAGCGGGCGTCCTTACGTTCCTAGACCACGATCAGCGAGAGATCATGTTAAACGACAGGCGGCGGCTTGCCGATTTCGATCCGCAAGGACCGGCACAACCCTGATACCAAAATGCGACGGGCCGTGCTGGCGACGATGAGAGATACACAGTCCCTCCACACCGATGACCGCGACTATTTACTGAGAGGAGCTAAAGCGATGAGCCCATTGATTTAGCTCAATGGATTGCCGCGATCCAGGTTCAAGGCTCTGTGATGAACAAGCCGTCCGGATCCGATAAGCCCGAGCCCAAACCAACGCGCTTGGAGGAGGCGCGCCGGATCGTTGAGGAGTACGCGAATGACCTTCGCGAAATCATCCGGAAGCTGCGTGAGAAGATGAATTGAAGCCGATTGGATTTGCTCAAAGTTGAGTTCTTCGCATTTTGACCCAAGGCAGTCCCAATCTTGGCGGTGCGAGTTTTGCCGAAGTAGCACAGGCTTGCAAAGGCCGACCGACTACTACGAGACGTGGCATTGGGCCACGGTTCAAGCGCAAGGAGGAAGCCATGATAAATCTGAAAGTTCTTGGCGCGGTCGTTGTTGCGGCATCCGCCCTGTCCAGCTCTGCTGCACTGGCGCAGGCGGCCCTCTCCAATCCGGACGAATGCCAAGCTGAATTCGCCAGCTGCACGGGTTTAGGAACCGGGAGTACTCCCACCGGAGGTTATCGATATCGGCAATCAACTCGGCGAACGGCGTATCGCCAGCCGGCGGCGGCCGACGCTACCGTCGGCAGCTGGGGCAATTCCTACGCCATGTCCGGCGAGATGGGCTGGCACGGCAACTGGAATGCGTATGCTGCCCGCAACGGCATCGTCTGTAAGCCCGGCACCTATTTCAAGGGTGCTGACGGTCTGCGGCATCTCTGCCAATAGGTCATCCGCTCTAAGGCTGAATCAGACGGCCCCACAGGGCCGTCTGATTCATGCCTGAGGGTGGCACTCGTCCTGAGTGGGCGACAGCGTGGAGCCAGGCAGGCGTCAGTCTGCGGGAGCTGATGACTGCTTCTGGCCCATCGCCGCCGTCCGAGGGGCGGCTCGTCATGTCGGTTCTCAAGGCGGACCGGAAGTTTTGCACCCGAGCGCTCGACCGAAGCTTTTGACCCCAATGTATGGTCCGGCCGCGCGTTGCAAGAGGTTTCGTCAACCTGGCAGATGCGGTCTTGCATCAATGTATCCGGCCTCTGATTGGAGCGTGTTGT
>NZ_JBEPRQ010000040.1:0-46163 GCF_040548425.1 Bradyrhizobium sp. i1.15.2
TTTCGACGAGCAGGAGGCTGGTGGCCAGGGCGTACAGCTACCCTTCCAACACGATCTTATCCTCTGAGTGCCGCCGACGCCTTCGTCGCGTCCGGACGGATTGGCGTTTTCCGGAGGCGCTCCCATGGTTGCGCCGATCACATTCACGGACCCGCACAACGCGCGCTACTTCATGTCCGCTCCCAGGCACCATAATAATAATGAGTCTTGTAACCTCCAAGGTCATACTCGGAAGGCGACAAACCGTCCGCACAGCAGATCCAGTTGCTCACCCCGCCCATCGTTCTCGCTCAACATCCATCCGGCAGAGCCCCGGCTCTCGTGAGTACGGACCGGCGTTTGGCCGCTGCCGTCGTGCAGCACATGCGCAGCACCATGAGGGAGCAGCACGATATCCCCGTTCACTAGCTCCCACGCTGTTCTCGACTCCGGATCCTCGAGAATGGCCCGGCTCCCGACAATAACGTGATAGGGGATCTCATTCGGCGCTGCCCTGGCCCAGGTAACACGCCATGGCGCGCCGTACGCGCAACGGACTTCGAGCTGGCCGGTAACGGTCACGATTTGGAGGAGATGGCTAAGCCAGTCCACTTCAGACATTGGACCTCGAAAACTGGAGATGGTGAAACAGCTTATCGTAACTGTGCATTAGTTCCAGCTCTCCATGCCTTGGCGGTTGGCGCGATCGGCACAATGACGCTGGCCATCATGACCCGCGCCTCGCCGGGGCACACGGGCGACCGCTTATTGCCGAATTGGGGACGCAGGCAAGGGTGCGCAGTCGGCCTCGGTGAGAGCCTGAGATTTGGAAGGACGATGCGGTGCTCGCAAGCCGGGGCCTTGATTGTCGTCCGCCGACATCGACCCGACAATTGCAAATCAAGATCGATGCGAAAAGGAATAGACCAATGACCACCCAAGACATCCCGTTGCGGGTCTCCTACACCGAATCCTTCGTCCGCGCCGAGAGGCAACGACAGGTCTCGCGCGTGGAGGTCTGGAGCGATTCCAAGTCGCAGTCGCCGTGGTCGATCGTTTCGGCGTGACGCAAGTGATGCTGCGTGATCGCTTTGCAGGTCCTCACACGCCGCCAACGGCGGCAGGAAAGGCTTGGACGGCCGCGTCGTTCAGGACCAGCACGACTGAGCTCAATGCGATCAGTCAACCCGGCATGATGCAGGCGGGCATTCGCCACCTTCCTGGAGTAGTCATCATAGGGGGAGGACTAGTGGTCGAAGCGACCCGTTCGCTGGTCGCAGCAGTAGGTGTCTCCGGAGCTCCGGGTGGCGACGCCGACGAAGCATGCGCGAGGGATGGCATCGACGCGATTGGCGACAGGCTGGAGTTCTGACCTGAGCGGGGAGCGGCTCCAGTACGAAGATGGAACTCGACCGATGCCGCCCAGCGAGGCCCCTCTCGCTGCGGCGCTGAAAGTAAGAGCAATCTGTGAACTAGCTCATTTAAGGTTGAAGAAGATCGTGCCCTAACAGGAAAGCGAGTTCGAGGATTGCACCAGGAGGCGGGCAATGGCGATCACTACCGAGACGACCTCGTTCACCAAAGACATCCAGGGCCGCTACCTCTGCAACAACCTAGCGGAGGTTGATGCGTGGAAATCCGCAGGCGGGCGTCCGTTCGATTTCATCATTGTGGGAGGCGGTACGTTCGGCTCGGCTATCGCCGAGCATCTGTGGTTTCGTCAGAAGCAGAGTGGCGGCGGATTACGGACCTTGGTCGTAGACGCCGGGCTGTTCACCGTTCCTGAGCACGTCCAGAACACGGGGATCCAGGGGTTTGGCGATCCGGCCAATCCGTTCTTTCTGAACGAAAACCTGCCGCAGCCGGAGCCGCCACGCAACGAGGTTTGGGGCATTCCTTGGAAGTCGACCATTCCCTTCAAGGGACTGGCGTATACGCTCGGAGGCCGATCACTCTATTGGGGCGGTTGGTCGCCTCGTCTGCTGGACGAGGAGATGTCGGGTTGGCCGGCAAATACCGTAGCCGATCTGAACGGCCGCTATTTCGATGAGAGTTCGCGGCAGATCGGTGTCGACGAGGCGAATGACTTCATTTTCGGCGAACTGCAAAACGCGCTTCGTCGCCAGCTCTTCGACAATTTGTCCAGCGTGCCCGGGGCGATTACGCTCGACGCGCTCCCACCCTCGCCGCTGCTGATGCCCGGCGCCGACCCCGCACAGTTGCTCGGTCTGTCGTCGAGCGGCGGGCTTTCGCAAAACGACCTGCTGAACCTGCTGAAGCTGGAAGCGCCGCTTGCTGTGCAGGCGCGCCCGCCACATGCGGGGTTCTTTCCCCTGAACAAGTTCAGCGTCGTTCCGCTGCTGATGAAGGCTGCTCGGACCGCGGCGAGCGACTCCAACGGCAGCGATGCCCTCAAGGAATTCATGGTGCTGCCCGACACGCATGTGCTCACGCTGCGCAGCGTTCCTACCTCAGCAGGGACTTGGCGCATCTCGGGCATCGACACCAGCCGAGGTCCGATAGATTTGGCACCGGGTGGTGTGGTCGTCATGTCGCTCGGCACGATCGAGAACGCGCGGCTGGTTCTCGCATCGTTCGATGCCACCGGACTTCCGACCCTGCCGCTCATCGGCAAGAACCTGATCGCGCACCTTCGCTCGAACCTCGTCATCCGCGTGCCGCGGTCGGCGATTTCCGGGCTTTCCGCGGTGGTGAACGAGCTGCAGACCGCGGCCCTGTTCGTGAAGGGGCGGGCCACGCGCCCGAATGGTGATCTGATCGGCCACTTCCACCTTCAGATCTCCGCGAGCGGCGGCGCCAACACCATCGGCGCCGAGGACGAGCTCTACCGCAAGGTGCCCGACGTCGACTTCTTCGATCAGCTGAAGACCTCGACCGATACGCATGTCGCAATTGCGATCAGAGGGCTCGGAGAGATGGAGCCCGCCGATCCGGCCAATCCTGCGGCTCATCCAAGCCGCGTTGATCTGAGCTCGCGGACCGACGAGTACGGTGTTCGTCGCGCATCGGTTGCGCTGACGCCGACGCAGCGCGATCGGGATCTCTGGGCCGCCATGGATGCGGCGATGCAGAAGGTCGCCGCCGCCTTCGCCAACGGTCAGCCCATGCAGGTGCTCCAGAGCAACCAGGACGGGCTCGGGACGACCCATCATGAAGCCGGAACTCTTTGGATGGGCACCGACCCGACCGCGAGCGTCACCGACGGCAACGGACGCTTCCATCACACCGAAAACCTGTATGCGGCCGGCCCGGCGCTATTCCCGAGCATCGGTTCGCCCAACCCGATGCTGACCGGGATAGCGCTATCGCGCCGCACCGGCGACCGGATCATGACGCCTCCAGCCTTCGTCGCCGAGGCGGGTTTCGAGACGCTGTTCGATGGCACCTCTCTGGGGGACTGGACAATGTCGACGATCAGCAACCAGCCCGGTCGGGACGACCCTGGCTCGTTCCGGGTACGGCGCGGCGTTCTCGAGGCGCGAACGGGGACCGACCTGGGGCTGCTCTGGCTGAAGCGCCCGACCCCGCCTCGCTACGTTTTGCGGCTGCAATGGATGATGACGGCGCCGGACGACAATTCGGGCGTCTTCGTCGGCTTTCCGGACCCTCGAAACGAAGGCTACGACAACACTGCATATGTCGGCGTCAACTTTGGCTTCGAGATTCAGATCGACGAACTGGCCCGGCCTGACAATGCGCCCATCCACAGGACGGGTGCGGTCTACTCCTTCAAGGGGCCGACCGATGGTCCGCTGACGGTCCATCCGGTCGGAGAATGGAACAGCTATGAGATCACCGTCGATGGTGCCGACATCACCGTCGCGCTGAACGGGCAGACGGTGAACATTTTCCATTTCGCGGGCGACCCGCAGTCGCCGCGCCGCGGGCTGCCGTCTACTGCGCAGGACCCGCGCTTCATCGGCCTGCAGACGCATACGGGTCGCGTGCTCTTTCGCAGCATTCAGTGGAAGTCGTTGGAGGGTCTTGTGGCATGAACCTGATGCCACTCGGATCGTTGGGCGCCGTGGAAACCAACGGCACGGTGACGTTCGGACTCTGGATGCCCTGGTTGTCGGCGGCCGACGGCAACGTCGTCACGGTGAAGATCATCCATGAGGCGGACCAGTTCCTGCAAGAGATGCCGGCCCGGGAGTTTGCACTCGCGCACAGCGTTCGTGCTCCGTATGGCGACTTCTGGTCGGTCACGGTCCCCCTCGCCGGGACGCCGCCCGCAGTGCCGGGCTCGGCCTGGGGCAGTCCGGGTCGCTATGTCTACCGCTACACCATCACCAACCCGAACGTCGGAACGCTCGACTGGATAATGGATCCCTTTGCGCGCGAGTTCGGTGTCGGCAAGCAATCCGCCTTCACCCTGGGCTATCAGCCCTACCTCTGGAGCGCCGGCGAGACGCAATGGCGAACACCGGCGCTGGCAGACCTGATCCTCTATGAGGTGAACATCGCGGAGTTCGGCAACAATTTCGACCGCGCCCGCGGGTTCGTGGCCTACCTCGCCGACCTCGGGATCAACGCCATCGAGATCATGCCGCTGTCTAACGTCGGCAACTCGGTCGATTGGGGCTATCTCCCAATCGGCTATTTTGGTGTCGATGAGCGCTTCGGCAAGCGATCGGATTTCCAGCAGCTGGTCGACATATGCCACCAACACGGGATCGCGGTGATCGTGGACGTCGTCTATGGCCATACGGGCGTGGATTTTCCTTACTACGACGCCTACACGCGGCTGCAGTACCGCGACAATCCATTCATGGGGCCGTTTGCCAAGGACTATTTCAGCAATTTCGGCAAGAGCACGGATTTCAATCGAGAAATCACGCGCGACTACTTCTATACGGCCAGTAACCATTGGCTCGAGGTCTACCACGTCGATGGCTTCCGCTACGACTGTGTCCCGAACTACTGGGACGGGCCGATGGGCGTGGGTTATGCGAGCCTGGTCTATGAAACGCACCAGCTGACCAAGGCGAACATCGCGGCGGGTCGCCCGTACTGGAGCCGCTTCGACGCAGGCGCCGGCAAGCCGCTGTCGCTCGTGCAGATGGCCGAACAGCTCGAAGCTCCGGAGGACGTCCTGCGCTCGACGTATTCCAACTGCACGTGGCAGAACGGCACCTATGGCGCGGCACGCGCCGTAGCGCAGGGGGACCGCGGCCGGCTCGCCGACCTGGGTCTGCAGCTTGGTCTCTTCGGCTACCCCGACCGGGAGACCGTCAATAGCGACGACGTCCCCAAGAGCGCGCTTCAGTACATCGAGAACCACGATCACGAACGGTTCCTCTGCAATTTCGGCACCTCCAATCCCGACGAAGCCGGCAATCCGCTGTTCGCCGAGGGTGACCGGGCGCGCTGGTACATGCTGCAGCCCTATTTGATCGGTCTGCTGCTGAGCAAGGGGATTCCGATGCTCTGGCAAGGCGAGGAATTCGCCGAAAACTATTTTCTGCCCGATTTCGGAATGGGCCGCGTCTCGCTCCTGCGGCCGATGCGCTGGGATTTTTTCTACGACGGGTCCGGCCGGCCGATTGTGAGCCTGGTCCGCAAGCTGCTGCGGATCCGGCGGCAGCGCGACCACATTCGTCAGGGCACGTACTTCTTCTTCAATGACTGGGACCGGTATCAGCAGTTCGGAGTGCTTCTGTTCGCCCGCTACGACGGCGGTCGCTACACCTTGATCGCCGTGAATTTTGGAGACACTGACCGGACCGTCCCGTTCTGGTTTCCAATGGCCGGAGACTACGTCGAAGAGCTGCATGGCGGCGCTCTCGACCTGAGGAACGTGCTTTCGCTTCGGCAAGTGGGGCTGAATGTCCCATCGCATTATGGACGGATCTGGACGCTGACGTAGGCATGGGACCACCCGCGCTCGGCGCATGGCAAATCGACGTCCCATCAATGCGGTCTCAGCGACACTGATCTGAGACCGTACGAGACAACGTACAGAGTCTCTGAAAGAACGACATCGGCACGCCTGCCGCGCAAAAAAATCTAACATGCGTGACTCCCAAGCCAGAAGAACCGGGCTAGGATGGGCTTTCCCTTGATGGGGGCACCTCATGTTCGACACGGCAACCACCGCGCTAGTGCGCGCGGTCCCCGACCAAGTATGTGAAGGCGTCTCGCACCGCGGCATCGGAGCACGTACCCACGTCGCAACGAACATTCTGGAAGCTGCTACCAGAGGCGAGGTCTCACTGGAGGGGCTTAGGCGGGTCGGCCGCGATGCCTCGTCCCGTGCACCCACGATGTGGCGCTGATCGATCCGGAGGGGGCGTGAACTTTCAGGTGACGGTCCTCAAGATCCTGGTGAGCTATCCGGATGGCTTCGCCGTCATGGAGGATCTCAAACGGGTGGACGCGAATGGGCGGAGCGGACCGAGCCAATGCAGGTTGATGGCGCTGCGCGTGGGTGCCACCGACTAAGGACCCTTGACCAACCCCGCGCGCCGCAGCGCGGCTCCCAATCGCTCCTTCTCCTTATCCGAGCGGGCTTTTTCGGCCTGCGATCTCTTCTCGAGAGCCTCAAGCTCTGCCTGGATATCAGCTACCCGCTTCGCGTGCTCTTGCTCGGCCTTGTCCAATGCAGCTTGCGCCTTGTCGACCGCCTGCTGACGGCGTTCACGCTCGGCCATTCGATATCGAAGGTATTGCTGGTCAGCGTCGCCGGGTCAAAATGGCCTTCTCCGGCGAATGCGCTAACGCGCTTCCCTCCTCGCTGTCGGATCGCCAACGCGACATCCCGCGCCAACGGAATGCCCTGCAGATTTTCCGTTCACGTCAAGGTAAGCCTCGTCCAGCGACAGCGGCTCGATAATCAGCGTATGCTCGGCGAAGATCTCGCGGATCTGCTGCGAGACTGCCTTGTACACCTCGAAGCGCGGCTTGACAGATCAGATCGGGGCATTGCCGTTTTGCCGTGACGGACGGCATGGCCGAGCGCACCCCGAACTTCCTGGCTTCATAGCTGGCTGCCGCCACGACGCCGCGCTCGCGGGATCCTCCGACCGCGACGGGCTTGCCGTGGAGATCTGGATTGTCGCGCTGCTCGACGGACGCATAGAAGGCGTCCATGTCCGATGTGGATGATCTTGCGTTGGCGGCCCGGGGAAGCCGCCTGGTCGTCCTCGTCCTCGATGGTCAGGTCGCTAGCCCGACCGTATCTTCCTTGACGCCGCGGGCGACAATCCGGAGTGCCTCATCCGGCAGCGGCCGCTGAAGCTTCAGGGCCTCGTCCCGAGGGGCTGTCATCCAGGTCTCGACTTCGTCTGGCGTCGTCAGGATCACCGGCATCGCCTTGGGGGTGGATGGCGCCGACCTCGCCGTTCGGCTCGGTCGTGAGGAACGCGTAGAGGTCGTTGGTCGTCTCACCTTCCTTGACCTTCCGGACGGACGTCCAGTTGGTCCAGATGCCGGCGAAGCAGGCGAGGGGACGGGTCTCGTCGAGCGCGAACCAGATATCACCGCCCTCAGCCTTGTTGAATTCACTAAAGGAGTTGAACGGCACCACGCAGCGGTTTTCGGCTCCCAGCCATCTCGTCCAGTGCTTGCTCTTCACGTTGCGGATGTTCGTCGTGCCGCCGTCCGGCTCCATCCGTAGCAGCTCCTTGAAATCGACGGCCTTGCCCTTGGCCTGCAGCTTCTCGGCTCGTTTCTTCGTGGCGTCCATCAGCGCTTTTGACGACGACGGCATTCCCCAGCGCGCCGTGGCGAGTTCGCGGCCCGCGGCCCCGTTGCGCACGATCGGTGCCTTGTAATCGGGAAACACGCCCGGCATCGGCGCCAGATTGCCAACGTATCGGTTCACGACGCGGAACAACGCGGTAATCGCGGCTTGATTGGTCGTGATCGAGTAGAGATTGCAGATGTGGACGGCCCCCCACTTGTCAGGATGGTAGCAGACTTTTGACCTGATCGCTTGCTATCAGATGTCCGGCCTGTTTGCTCGGACAAAGTCCGCTGGCCAAGATGGTGTTCGCTACGCACGCTCCAAGCACATAGGCGACCTTGATGATGCCAGTGTAATCTACGGAAGCTCGCGCGTATCGACCGATCGGTCCTTCCATCTACTGCGTCCTGCAAGTTCGTGGGCTATCCGCCGAGCAACTCGCTCGCGGTGCCGATTTCAGATCAGACGGGCATGGCGGCTACCGGTCGGTTGTATACTCCGCCCGATATCATCAATCGCCAAGCGATACGGGCGAACTTGTTGGCCAAGGCCACCGCCACCAATTTCGGCGGCTTTCGCTCCAGTAGCGATGCAAGCCAGGGTGTGGGCTTATGACGGCCCTTTCGAATGTGCCTTAGCAGCGCGGTCGCGCCGACAATCAACGTCGATCGGAGCATTGAGTCTCCGGCCTTTGTGATTCCGCCATATCTTTGCCGGCCGCCCGTCGAATGATCCTTGGGTGTCAGTCCGAGCCAAGCGGCAAAGTCGCGGCCTGACCTGAACGTCTCCGGCGGCGGCGCCTTCATGCTTAGCATGGACGACCCAATCGGACCGACGCCGGGAATCGTCGCGATCCGCCTGCTGACATCATCGTCGCGGTGCCACCTCATTAGCTTGGCTTCGATCTTTGCCAGGCGGGCTTCGACCGTGGCATATTCCTCTGCTTGGAGTCGGAAGAGATCCTTTGCCATTTCCGGTAAGCTATCATCCTCGAGCACCCGCTTGATAAGTTGCGCGACATTCTGCCGACCGGCGGGGCCGCCGATGCCAAACTCAGCCGCATAGCTCCTGAAAGCATTGGAAAGCTGCGACTTCACGCTGACCAGGCGTTCCCGCACAGTCATTAACATGCAGGCCGCTTGGCGTTCCTTCGATTTGACCGGTACAAACCGCATACTCGGCCGGGTGACCGCCTCGCACAGCGCTTCGGCATCGGCCGCGTCGTTCTTGCCCCGCTTCACGTAAGCCTTCACGTACTGAGGTGGGATCAGCTTCACCTCGTGACCGAACGACTGCAGCAGGCGCGCCCAATGATGCGAGCTGCCGCAGGACTCGATGGCGACGAGAACCGGTGGAAGCCGCTCGAAGTAGCGGATCATCTCGGCTCGCCGGAACTGGCGGCGGACCACCACCACCTCGTTCTCATCAACACCATGAAGCTGGAAAACCGACTTGGAAGTGTCCATACCGATGCGAACAGGAAGATTCATCAGACTTTCCTCTCATCTAGCTGTGACGCTGACAGCGCCATAGAACCGTGGGGATGAGAGGCCGTCCACACCAGCACATTGGTCAGGCTTCGGTCCGAGGGTGGCGCGGCTGCCAAGCTAGTTGTAGTAGAGTCGCGGAAGGACGCCGGCCCGCCTTCGCGCATTTGCGGCAGCGCAGCCGGCTGCCGAGATCGTGCACGAAGGTGGTCGGCGGATGCTTCATCGCCGCGAGGTCAACATCGCTCGGCGTCTTGCAGCGCGCGCACTGGATCTCCAGCCAAGGGAAGCCTCCATTCACGGCCTGGTCGATCGTCGGGGACGGATCAATCGGCTCTCCGTCTGACCACATGCGTTCGTTCCAACTCTCGCATAGCAGCCTGTCCGCCCGCTGGATGAGCGCTTCCCCCTTCGCCCGCGTCTCCGCCGATTGGGTAGCCAGAATGTTGGCCATTGCCCTCGCCTTGCCAAGCTCCTTCGCCAGAGCCTTGCGGTCGCCGCCCGACAGCAGCGTAGGGTGATACTTCGGGGCCATCCACATCCAGACGCGAAAAGATCGGATTGGCGATCCGGAGCGGGCTACGGCGTCTCGAACGCCGGCCAGCACCCGTCCTCTTCATGTCTGCCAGTGCGCTGCTGGCAGGTGTTGTCGAGCAGCCGTTGCGCGACGTCCTTCCAGACCGCGTTGCCGCCATACAATCGGACTGCGTCGGCGGTCTGGATTTCCACGGTCCGCTCGCAACGACGGCAGGAGATGCGCAGCACGTGGCGCTGAATCTCGGAAAGACGCCGCTGCCGCATCTGGGCTCCGGTCGCGTCGGCGCGAGGCTCTTTGAGGACCGATTCCCAATATTCGGCCGGGAGGGGGGCATCTGGAGCCGCGGCGGGGGAAGCCGGCCTGCGAGCGGCCTCAGCAGCCAGTTTTTCCATCTGCTTTGGGGTCGGCATGCGCCAGCTTGCGGGTCGATCAGTCATGCCGGAATTAGAACATAAAGAGAACAAAAGTCGAGTCCACTCAACCGCGCGGCGAGAAAAAATCATCCTGGTGGACGGGCCGCGATGTCGGAACCAAGCCGGGCCGTTCGTCTTGAATCCGGCATCAGTATCGGAGTTCCCCGCCATGGCCCCCCGCGCGAACTGGAAAGGCTTCCTGCGTCTTTCCCTCGTCACCTGTCCGGTCGCGCTCTATCCCGCCACCTCCGAATCCGAAAAGGTCTCGTTCAATCAGCTGAACCGAAAGACCGGCCATCGGATCAAGTATGCCAAGGTCGACGCCACACCGGCGAGGAGGTCGACAACGAGGACATCGTCAAGGGATATAAGGTCGACACCGACACCTTCATCGAGCTGACGAAGGAGGAGCTTGAGAACGTCGCGCTGGAGTCGACGCGAACCATCGAGATCGACGAGTTCGTTGACCGCAGCGAGATCGATCCGAGATATCTCATCCGTCCTTATTATCTGCGCTCTGACGGCAAGGTTGGCCATGACGCTTTTGCCGTCATTCGCGAAACGATCCGGGAAATGAACAAGGTCGCGATCGGTCGGGTGGTCCTGACCAATCGCGAACACATCATCGCGCTGGAGCCGCTCGACAAGGGGCTGATGGGGACCCTGCTGCGCTATCCCTATGAGGTCCGCTCCGCGGATGAGTATTTCGACGATGTCCAGGACGTCAAAGTCACCAAGGACATGCTCGACCTCGCCAAGCACATCGTCAATCAGAAGGCGGGACACTTCGAGCCGGACAAGTTCGAAGACCAGTACGAAACCGCCCTCATCGATCTCATCAACCAGAAGCGCGCCGGTAACCCCATCACCGCGAAAGCGCGTCCCCGCGGCGAGAACGTGGTGGACCTGATGGATGCGCTGCGCAAGAGCATCGGACGAGACGCGGCGGCAACGAGAGAGGCGCCGAAGAAGCCAGCCAAGAAGGCGCGCAAAGCAACAGCCGGGCAGAAGGAAATGCTGATGCCGATTGCCGGCAAGCAACCGGCGAAGGAGGCCGCGAAGAGGCCAGCGGCCAGACCGCAGCGGAAGTCAGCCTAACTTGTCGTTAAGCATCCAGTGACGCTAGACGGCCGTTACTTCGTCGTCCGCGGCAGGGAGCGATATGGCTGCGCTGAAAAAAACTTCCAGGAGATCAATGTTGAGTGCGGGCATTCTCGCCTACCGCAAGGGCGCTCGCGGGCTCGAGGTTCTGCTCGTTCATCCCGGCGGTCCGTTCTGGCGCACAAAGGATAACGGCGCCTGGTCCATTCCGAAGGGCGAAATTGATGCCGCGGATGCTCCGGAGCAGGTCGCGCGGCGCGAGTTTGCGGAAACTCGGCCCGAGTGCTTCGATTGGTCCACTCCGGGCGCTGGGGGAGATCCGTGCGAACATCAAGGAGGTAACCGGCCTCAACGCTTCAGCCGGCATCTCCTATAACAAGTTTCTCGCAAAGCTCGCCTCCGATCACCGCAAGCCGAACGGACAGTACGTCATCTCGCCAGATATGGGGCCGGCGTTCGTCGAAGCCTTGCCCGTCGGCAGATTTCACGGCATCGGGCCTGCGACCAGCGCCAAGATGTGAATGCACTGGGTTTCTACACGGGGCATGCGCAATCAGTCGCTCGAATTTATGCAGACCAGTTTCGCCAAGGCCAGTCCGACGCCATGCGAGACGGTCGAGCATCCCTTCGCAACGACTTGCACTTCCAAGCGATATGTCGACGCTACACGAGCGCGCTCTGAGTTGGGCACGATAGGTGTCGGGCGCCCTTCCCGTTCCTGCGCGTGGCGAATGTCCGTTCGGCTTATCCTCAGTCTTAGCTGGGTTGATTGACGCCAAGACAAGGAGGTCGGTCAGGATTTCGTGCACATTAAAGGTCACGACCGTTTTTCGTGCTCGATAATCGCGTCAGTCAAGCGCGCGGCGAGCGGCCGCTTCACGGCGGGATTTCTTATGGGCTCAAGTGCCTTCCCGGCAGCGTTTAGCAGGACAGGTGCGGTCTGAGAGCGCCTCGCGCAAGCTTGAAGCGAAGTCTCGAAACATCACCTTTAGCAAGCCCTCCCAGTTTGCATCGAACGAGGGCATGACCAACAACGTGGAAGACTTCCTTCGCGAATCGATTCCGATCGAGGCTAGCAGCTGAGTGGTGGTGTCCATGGGCTACTTCACCGAATGCCGCAGGGTCGTCCCTGCAGACTATCCTCGCGGGAGAAGCAACCGGTCCGTCCCATTGGCGGACATTTACTCCGAACGAAGCTCGATCCGAGAGGCGCGCCCTGCGCAACTCGTTGGTGTCTTTGATCGCATCGCGTATCGGTGGTATGATGATGCACGCTGAAGAGGTCGAAAGCTGAAAAGTGTTAGCCAAGGCTGTCGTTGCTATGCGCACTAGGCCCCACTTTCGTGACGTAGCCAAGCTCCTGGGCCAAGCGGCGGTGGGCGCGTTGACGATCGGCATACTGCGCACCGCCCGCCATTTCGATCCGACCAAGACTGCCAACTTGTTCGCCCGGATCACTCGCTCAATCGGGCCCATGATGCGGGAGCAAAAGACTGGTCGAGCCAATCTAACCGCCGCATTTCCGGAGAAATCGCCTGCAGAGATCGAGACCATTCTCGCAGGCGTCTGGGACAATCTCGGTCGTGTAGGCGCCGAATTCGCGCATCTTGATCACATCTGGAAGTACGATCCCGCACGGCCCGAGGATAGCCGGATCGAAATCGACAAGCGCTCGTATGAATTGTTTACACAACTGCGACTCGACGGCAAACCGGCGCTGATCTTTGCAAGTCATCTTGCCAACTGGGAACTTCCCGCGCTGGCAGGCGTCGCACACGGGCTGGACACCGCGATCCTGTATCGCCGACCCAACATCGCGTCCGCCGACCGCATCATCCAGGATATGCGGGCCGTGAACATGGGGACGCTTATTGCGGCTGGTCGTGACGCTCCCCTACGACTTGCGGAAGCCCTGAAAAGCGGACAGCACGTCGGGATGCTGGTCGACCAATATCTGACCAACGGGGTCGAGGTTACTTTCTTTGGCCGCAAGACCAAGGCCAATCCGATGCTGGCCCGACTGCTGCGGCAGATCGAGTGCCCGGTTCATGGCGTGCGCATCATCCGCCTACCCGGACACCGCTTTCGTGGCGAACTGTCTGAAGAAGTGAAGCCCGTCCGCGATGCCGCAGGACAAATCGACGTTCAGGGAACGATGCAGGCGGTCACGTCGGTGATTGAGGGCTGGATCCGCGAATATCCCGATCAGTGGCTGTGGCTACACCGTCGCTGGCGGTAGCACCCGCTCAAGCTCCGCGGCCGGCAGCGGAAGCACATCGTCCAGTTCGGCAATGCGGCGGTCAATCTCGCCAATCACGCGCTCCGAGAACGGCCCGAGGTGCATGTACAGCGCCATCAGCATGACGATGTAACGCAGTGCACCTGGATTGGTCTTGGCGACCTCGACGAAGGTCTTCCAGAACGGCTCGCGAACCTCCGGCACGGCCCGCATGATCTTGTGTACGCTGTCGATGCCACCAAGCCTCTTGCGCACATCGCCATCGGGCAGGTCGCGGCGCCGGTCGGACCGGTCGAGCATGGCTGCGAGACGCGACAGCCGTCCTGCATATGCCGCCGGACTATAGACGTGCCCGAGCACGGCCTTGTAATCGGCAAGGATGTCACGAAGCGGACGCTTGGTATCGAAATTACAGCCGAGCGTGCACTGATCGCCCGCCTGCTCGACGTTCATGAGATCATGGCCCTGGTGCAAGCGGCCTTCCGCGGCCAACCGGCGTGTAAGCTGCGTCCCAGGCAGCGCATAAAGCAGTCCAACGATGGAGACTGGAATGCTTGCCTCCTCGATGAGGTCGGCCATCGCCTGTCCTATCGAGGCATTTTCGCTATCGAACCCGACGATGAAGCCAGCGGTGACGAACATGCCGTAGCCGTAAATCTTGTGAATGCACTCGGCGATGTTGCGCCTGGTGTTCTGCTTCTTCTTATCTGCACGAGCGTCTCGGGATCCGGGCTCTCGATGCCGACGAAGATCGCGAAGAAGTTCGCATCCTTCATTGCCTGCAACAACTCGCTGTCGTCCGCGATGTTGATCGAGGCTTCGGTTGAGAACTCGAATGGATAGTCGTGGTCTTCCAGCCAGGCTTTGAGCCGCGGCATCAAGGTGCGGAGGTTCTTCTTGTTGCCGATGAAATTGTCGTCGACGAAGTCGACATGCCCGCGATAACCGTGATCGTAGAGTGCCTGCAACTCTGCGAGAATCTGGTCGTTGGTCTTGGTACGCGGTACGCGACCATACAACTCGATAATATCGCAGAACTCGCAGGTGAACGGGCAGCCACGCGAATACTGCAAGCCGACGTATAGATAGTGATCGAAGTTGAGAAGATCGTAGCGGGGCATCGGACTCAGCGTGACATCTATCTTGAATTTCTCGGCGATGAACACGCCTTTGCGTTCGCCGCTTTCCCAAGCGGCAATGAACTGCTCGATGACATGCTCGGCCTCGCCGATCACCTGAAAATCCGCGTCCGCGTAAAGATGCGGGCTGGAGGAGACGTCCGGCCCACCGACACATACTGGCTTGCCGCGCAGGTGAGCGAGATTGATCAGGTAGATGGCATCCGGTTGCTGGTTGAGCATACCGCCGATCATCACAAGATCGGCCCAATCGAGGTCCGCCTCTGTCAAAGCCTCGGTATTGCGGTTGACGAGGCGGATGTCCCCATGCTTCGGCAACATAGCGGCGACGGTGATCAGGCCGAGTGGCGCCGTTGGATACTTCGCACCGACGAGTTCGCAGGCCTCCGCATAGTTCCAAAACGAATTCGGAACGAACTTCGGATAGATCATCAGGACGCGGCAGGGGATTGTCATGCTGTTACAGGCCCGGGCGTTGATGGCGCAATGCCCCGCTGTTTATCGGGGCTCAAGGATTCGCTTTCGCTCGTCGATAAGACGTTGAGTGCTGATCGTGGAGGTGTGCACTGCGGTCCCGTTTCGCACCTCCGCGGCAGTGCATTGCGAATCAATCAAGCCTGACGGAACATATCCTCAGCCGAGAGATGAATATGAAGACGGACCATAAGCCTAGTATCAGTATCCGCAGATACGCCTTCTAATTGGATTTTTTTGGGGCACGCTTTTTCGATCCAGTTCCGGTGGACGACTGAGCGTCGTCCCCACGGCAGGGCCAAGCATCTCTGAATGCTTCGATGGCGACGGTGATCCCCGGTGCATCCACTCGATCCGGATTGTTATCAAGATATCGCAGAAGAATCTTGGCACTCTGCAAAGTGCTGCCTTGGGCGGGGGGGCATGCACGCACGTCAGCTGGCAGATTTGGTGAAAAGAGCATCGCAGTCTCGATCATTCCCTCACATACGCCAGCGGACCGAGCTTCGTCCTGATTCCGAAACGAGTTCTGAACAAGCAGTTCGCAGTACTTTTGCGCGTCGCTTCCTTTATCGACAACCGTGGCGCTCGCCTTCCCGATGACCGATAGGATTAGGCCGGCAACAATAATATGGACCCGCATCGGCGTCCCCCGAACAGCGGCGCGACAGCTTACTGGATTCAGTATGCCGCAATAAAGCGGCCGCCCGCGCCGTTCCAAGCGGCTCCGACGGCTTAGCTGATAAAAAGCGTCTGATCCACCGTCTAAATAAGAGCGGCGTGAACTCAGCTCTTCCTTCCATAAAGCCGAAGTGTCGACTTTATAATACGCAGCTTTCCGCGCCGTTGCCGTCGCAAAGGTCGGATCCGCCGTGATCATGATCGCGGATCAACATAGGCGAACTGATGGTACAGATCTCGACATCGAACCGCATCCTCAAAGAGCAAGCTCGCTTGAATTTCTTGAAAACCTCACACCTATCCTGACGCAAGGAAAACTAGATGAACTCAATCCGAGGATTCTAGCCTCGGCCGGGTTCAAGCTGGACTGTCTTTCGCCCCCCGTTCAGCTCTCTGAGTTTGTTGACGTATTCCTCAGGCTTTAGCAGGTGAAACGGAGCATTGAGGCCCATAAAAGTCGCTATGCGGCCAAGGAAAGCAGTGCAGTTGATCGTTGCTGCATTCCACAGCGGCGAAGTGTCCTGCAGGTGCTTGATATGAGCAAAGACCTTCTTTGCGTCAGCCTCATTCAAATAGACGCGATAGCTGGCCGTCAGATATTGCTCGTCAAGATCACCATAGCTCGCACCCGTCTCAGAGGGGACAAATATGAGGTGTCCCAAGAGGTACGGTATCTCGTCGCCGGCCGGAGCCAGACCAGCGACCTCGACCTGCTTTTCGCTCGTCTTCCCGTACCAGACGAATGCATGACCGTACGTTGCTGCCGTGCGGGCACGAAAATCAACGTAGTAGGGACCCGTGGCGGCAGCTCTTCGAACTGGCTTTACATCTGATGTGGCCGGCGTAGCAGCAGCCATGCTCTCCGCATGCTTCATCGCCGAACTGGGGAGAACGTCCCGTCGCTGCTGGTCGGTACGCGCCGCGAGTGGTTGTGC
Source organism: Bradyrhizobium sp. i1.15.2 (assembly GCF_040548425.1). Lineage (NCBI taxonomy): Bacteria > Pseudomonadati > Pseudomonadota > Alphaproteobacteria > Hyphomicrobiales > Nitrobacteraceae > Bradyrhizobium > Bradyrhizobium sp. i1.15.2. The sequence goes on from NZ_JBEPRQ010000040.1 coordinate 16,692, forward strand.
GCTACTGATCCCGGACCCCAAGCCCACAAAGGCCGCCAGCATGGCGGCCTTTGCAAGGAGCTTTAGACCCGGATATTTCCGAATCACTCCCACCATCTTCGAATCCTCTTGGATCCAAGAACCGATGCCACAGGTAGTCTGCTACCCCACACGAACGCCGCTGGCGTCGGAATGGAAGTCAGATCAACCTTTGGTCACCAACGGAGCCGGGGCAGCGACCGGGTATTTGCCCACCGGGCTCTTACCAACGGGGTATTTGCCAACGGGATATTTGCCAACCGGCGCGGCGGCGGCGGCAACCGGCTGAGGCCGTGGCATGTCGGCAGCAACTGCGGTTCCCACGAAAGCCAGAGAAGCGATTCCAAGGACAACGAATTTCAACATCGGGTTCTCACCATTGTTCGGGAGGGATTGGAATTCACCTGACACGTATAGAAATAACCTGACACTCGCCACGACACTAACGAATAGACTGGGGAGTCGGCGGTTCCGACAGCTTTTTCCGCCGCATGTTGCGGAAATGGCACGCAAATTGAGGCGTTTGGTTCCAAATCAATCTCGTGGGTACCACAGGTCGAGACGTGCCGGGACCTACCTCAGAGTATCCACGGGAAGACTCGACCGGTCCGCGCCATATATTCGCGATAGCTGTCGCCAAACGTCTGCAACATCATTCGCTCTTCTCGTGCGACGCGGCCAAAGAACAAAATCCCGAAGCCGGCCAGGCCCGCGAAACCGGCAATCCAATTAGGCAGCAGCAATGTCTGGGCGATAGCCCACAGCCAAAATGCCGAATACATCGGGTGTCGAACTCTCCGGTAAATCCCTTCCGTCACGAGTTCATGATTCTCCCGCACGTCGAGACTTATCGACCAATTCCGGCCGAGTGCACGGTGAGTAAGGTGAAACACGCCCAAAGCCGCAATCGCAAAGAAAGACCCCAGCCACGCCAACGAGGGATAAAAGCTGTGAGCTGCGAAACGAGGCATTCCAGTCGCTACGTAGACGAGCGGAACAAGTCCGAGTCCCGAAAGAGATGTAAGCAGGAGAGCAATTTCCAGGGGGCCGCGAGCGCTCCACACGATCCTGGCACGGCGAGAACGCCGCGCGTACTTATAACGTATAACGTACCAGCCGATCACCAACGCAACGAAGATGATTTTCGAAATGGTGGGCGTCATTTGAACTAGGCTGCCGCGCCCGGGATACCGGGCAGTTCGCTTCCTGACAGCGGCGCGCTCGCAATAAGTCCTCCGCCGTCAGCGATCATCGACAGGGCGCCATCCGGCGCGAGCGTCTGGGATTTGGCTGAAATAGGTCCGCAAGTGAGCATAAAGTAGTCATACGATGTTCGCTTATCATTTCCGCTAACGAACTGGCAGTGCAAGCGGAAGTAGTTGAAGCGGATGCGTCGATACATGTCGGCGTCAAGCATACGACTAAGTCTCACGATCCTAACGATCGCCTCGTTTTCTGTCGACAAGCCCATTTCGGCCATTGGCCGGCTTTTGTAAAAGTTCAACAGGTCGATGAGGGCTTGATAGTCGCCCCAGAAGATCGCGCGTGAATTGGCGACGCGTTCCATAGCGGTGCGAAAGCGTATTGCCTTCGGGTGCAGGCCGATCTTGAGTATGGATGATCCAACGCTCAAGAATGTCACGGGAGTTTTGTTCCGATCGAGCGTAGGGTCCAGCCTCAAAGCGCGATCAAGTAGATCAACCGCAAGTACGGCGCCAAGACTGTGCCCTATGACCAAAATTTCGTCTGCGGCGGAGTTGCTCGCCGCAGCCACGAGCTCGGCGGCCACTCTGTCAAGCCTCTGCTCAATTTCCGAATTAACGCATCGAATATACTCGCGAGAAAAAATCCAATCGTCGAACAAGTCGCCTAGGTGGAGCCAGCGCCACGGACCCGCCAAAACAGCTACGATTCCGAAGAGACCGCCACCGGCAGCGATAGCGATGGATCCGGTAATCTCGAATGCGACCACGCCAATCAAAAAGGCGGCCACGATGAGCAGTCCGAACATGACCAAGGGATAGAGAAAGAATAGTGCGTAGCGCCAGTTGGTCAGCAAGTACCGCCAGAGAGTGCCGGTTAAAACGAAATCCAGAAACGCAAGAATGCCGACGGAAATGCGTGAGCCAATGCTCCGACGCCCGAATGCCTCAATGACGTCGTGCCACCGGACCAGACGGTAATCGGTTTCGACGAGCCAATCGGGGCCGGTTGTCGTCACATTCCATCGAATCTGATCAGGGGTATCCTGCAAACCGTCAACGGTCGCTTTCACTGACCAGGTTCGTTGGAACCTGGCAATTTCGCGCACAAAGCGTCGTTGCGCGCTGACATGCGACGTGATTGGATCATAGCCGCCGATATGAACTACCAGCCGCTTCGCTACAGGCTTTCCGGACATGGTCTTATCCCCGGACTCATCGTGCTGCTCGCTGCCCACGCGTCAATCGACCTGTAATCAAACACAGACGTTTGACGCCAAGGGTTGTCAAGAGAGAATCGACCAGTTATTGGGGAACATGTGTCGATTTGTTCTTCCATGCGTAAGCCGAACCGCTCGAACAATAGCGTCAATCGGCGCGGTCTTGCTTATCGGATTGTCTGGCAGTGGGTCCTCTCAAGCGCAGGACGAGTTATCATCTGCCGAGAAATGCCTTTCAGCAAATTCCAACGCCTCGCTGGGTGCACAATTGCCCCGCACGGCGTCGCGTTTGAAATCTGGTGAGCCGTTAAAGATTGTAGCGATTGGATCATCGTCGACGGTGGGACTTTGGGTACTTAGGTCCGCGGCCACATATCCGGAGGTGATGCGCCGAGAACTCTCGAGACTTAGATCCAACGCCACGATCGAGGTCATCAACAGCGGTCGAGTCGGCGATACGATTCCGAACAACGTCGCACGGTTCGAGCGTGACGTTTTCGCGCACACGCCTGATCTCGTTATCTGGCAATTAGGTACTAATGACGTCGCCTGGGGTGGCCGGCCGGACCAAGGGCTCAAAAGAAGCGTTCTTGAAGGGGTAAGGGCACTTAAGGCGGGGTCTGCCGATGTCGTGTTGATGGATCTGCAATATGCGCCACAGGTGCTCGCCTCAGTTGGCTATTCGACAATGGAGGACATCATAATCGATGTCGCAAAACAGGAACGGGTCGGGCTGTTCTCTCGTTTTGCGCTGATGCGAAACTCGGTCAGTGCCGGGGTTGCGCAAAGCGCGCTTGTAACATGGGACGGATTGCACAACACCGCCGATGGTTATGATTGCATTGGACGAGGCCTTGCCCGAGCCATCTCAACGAGTGCGCGTTGAGAGGCCCTAGCTCAGGCGGGTCGAAGGTTGCGAGTTCGCATGAGTTTGGGCACCGACCGTGACAGCGACCCCGAGCGTGCAGATGCCCACCAACGCGAACAAAGACCAATTATCGTCGACAATCACCGCATCTCTCGCGGCGGTGACAGCAATTCGCACCGACGCTGTCAGGAGGTGCGCTCATGCACCATTATGCCAGCCAACTTGTTGACCTGTTACTGGTGCTTTTCGCCGCGTGGATGGTGCCGGCCACCATTTTTATTATCTACGCCTATTTCGCTCGCCTTAAGAATCCGGTCAGCGAATCGGTCTTTGGACGCGTCGTCATCATATCCTTGTTCTTCATAACCACGTCGATCTGGCTCCCGATAATTCTGACCGCCATAGCCCTATCATTGATCGGTCATTTGTGGTTCCGCTTCAGGGGACAACTACGCAAGTAGCTCGATTTGCTAGAGGCGAAAAAGATGGAGTCGAATTAGAGCAGCCCCTCAGCAAACAAAAAAAGGTAGCGAAGCGATGTCCGCGTTTCTTCCAGCTCTGACGATAGCTGCTATCAATTTGATAACAATCGCCACGGCCGCAGAATGGCGACCGCAGTTTCTCTCGGCGTGCCAAAACGGTTGCGCGCAGCATGGTGGCTTTTCGACGGACGCTTGCTCGCAGATTTGCAACTGCATGGCCTCAGAATTGGAAGCGAAATTTAGTACCGAGACTCTCGGCTCCATTGATCCCCCGAGCGCTGAGCAACTACGCCAAACTAATGAAATCAGAATGCTTTGCGTCCGGCGAGTACTAGGACGTTAGAGCTGTTGCCATTGGCATGGAGGTCATCCACAGGTCCCCGCCCGACGTGCTGCTAACGAAAACGTGTACGCTCCGCTCGGCAACCATTCCAGGAGCGGGCGCCGGGCGCGGAAGGCGAAAGCGCCGGTAGCCGCGCCGGTGTTGAACCAAGTCCAATCCAACTATTGGTAATCATGCCTTATCGCGGCCGAGCGAGCCGCCCTGGGCTGGCGCGATGGGACGACAAAGCGTAGATCACTACCGTAGCTAAGGCATGGAAATGACACCCTGTTTGGTAAACACACTGTAAGATCAGGTCGATAGTGAAAATGGGTTGGAGAAGCGGTGATCCGTCAGTCAGCCAGTCAGGCCCATATCTCTCCACCGTGAACAGCGTCAAGCAGGAGTACTGATAAGCTTTTGGCAATTACCTTATCAGTTGGCCAACTGACTCCGTTTCGTATGAAACCTTATCAGTCTGCAAACTGACTCTGTTTTGCTCGAAAGCTTATCAGTCTCCCAACTCTTTCTTACGACCCGAATAACAGCTGCGGTGCTTGCGACGGTCGTCTCATCACCGTCTCAGCCGTAGTTTTACGGTCCCGAGCGTGGCTCTTCGCTGTGACGATCGACGAGAAGCTGGCCGCCATTGCGTCCGGAGCTTCTCTTCCGTTGATCCTCCGCACTGTCGCAGCAAAATGGGGCCGCCCGAATGGGATCTTCAGCTGGGATCATGTGCAAGTGGAGGCGCTCCGCGCGTTGCTCGAAGGATGCGATCCGATTGCGATAGCCAGCATTGTCCGCAGCATGTGCGACGACTTCCGCGGCATGCGGGACGGTTTCCCCGACCTGATGCTGGTGCAAGACGGCAAAGCGTCCTTCGTGGAGGTCAAGGCCGAAGGGGATGTGATCCGCCGCAACCAGCTGACCCGCCTCCGCCAGCTCGGCGCAGCCGGCATCATGGCCGAGATCGGTCGGGTGGATTATCGTTTCGACCCCGAGCAGGACTACGTGGTGGTCGATATCGAGACGACCGGCTCCTGGTCGAATGGCGATCGCATCACCGAGATCGGCGCGGTGAAGGTTCGCAATCACTGTGTCGTCGACGAGTGGCATTCTCTCATCAATCCTCAGCGTTCCATTCCCGCAAAGATCGTTCAGCTGACCGGCATCACGAACGAAATGGTTCGGGACGCACCTTTGTTCGCGGAGGTGGCGGATCGTTTCATGGAGTTCATGGGAGACGGCATTTTCGTCGCCCATAATGTCAGCTTTGACTACGGTTTCATGTCCTACGAATTCGATAGGATCGAGCGGCGTTTCAGATTCCCGAAGCTCTGCACGTGCGCCGGAATGCGGCGGCGCTATCCAGGACACAAGTCCTACGGACTTGGGCGGCTTTGCGAGATATATGGCATCTCGCTCGACAATCATCATCGAGCCTTATGCGATGCGCGGGCCTCGGCGCAGTTGTTGAATCTCATAAACAAGAAGCGGAGCGAAGAGGGGTACCGCGAAGCAGCGTAGCAATTCATAACCAAGCAGGGGCCTGGACTGTGGCCGCATCTGAGAGCTCTAAAGCTTCCGGCCAACTTCCACTGCGACCATGTCATTTCTGATAACGCGAAATATCACTTGCTCCGTCGGGCAAAACAGTGGTTCATAAGGCGCTGGTCCTAGCAGGACGAAGGAGCCAGCCCGATGGCAAATGACGTCGATACATCCTCGGAATTGTCCAAGATTGCCAAACTGAATGGTGACTTCCGAAGGAACTACGGCACGATCATCGGAGCGATTTTGTATCTCCGCACGGTGAGCGCCGCCCGCCGAAGCCCTTGGCTTTGGGCCGGCCTGATTTCGATCGCTTTTTCGGCGGCGCTGAGCTGGTTGGGGCGACACGGCTGGTTTTTGCCAGCATTGCCTTGATGGCACAGAACAATGCCCCCTTTTCTTCGTAAAGTGCGCCCTGACGTCGACGAAGGGAATCGGATGAGAGCCAGACGTACCGTCCTGACCTCAACGGGGCAGGCATCAGCACGTAGTCCTCGATCTCCCGATTCGCCGCATCCAGCCGCATCACGGCAAGTAGGCCCGATGAGATCTGCCTTCGGTAGGCTTTCCATTGCGCAGCGTGGTCCTTTCCACGATGCGCCAGTCGTCGCGCGACGAGAAACGAAATCACGCGCGCGCCTCCCACATCAAGCCCTATGCCGTCCGGAACAAGATCAGCCTGGAGGCCAAGGTCCATTCGCAGCGCCTCCGCGAGTTCGGTCGCATGCCTCGATTGTTCGGCGGCCCAAAAATCCCGGGTATCGATCCAGTCGCAGTCGCGCGGCGACACATATCCGATCAGCGCATAGGCCTTCCGCAGCGAACCGAAGTGCTTCACGTACGAGGAGACGTGATTGAGACCCAGCGTCGTATTGATGATGTGCGAGTTGAGCTTACCGCGCCGGCGGAGGGTGAGACGAAGGCGCAACAGCATCTCTTCTTCCGGAATCTCCACGCGGCGTTCGGCCAGCAGCTTCTGGGCGCGAGCGAAGATGCCTTGGTCCACGATGGGCTCGATCGCCGCAGCGCCTCGGACCAAAGCGTTATCCGGATTCTTGACTAGCTTCTGCCCCAAGCGTCTTGAGGTGCGATTGTAGACGGTCTTGCCGATGTAGTTCTCGTTCCCGAGAATGGTGGGTATCATGCCGTCGGTCCAGGGCCTACCGTTGTGATTGGCGATGCCCGCGTCGTTCAGTTGGCGACTGATGTCGCTGTAGGACTTCCGGCAGTTGACGAACTGATCGAAAATCTCCCGGATCACGGCGGTCTCTTCGGCCGAGCCATGCTGCAGCCGAACGCGATCCGATTGCAGAGCCTTGAATTGCCCCTTTGCGAGAACGGCCTTCGGATGCTCGCTTTCGTCGACCATCAAGCGTCGGAGGCCGTAGCCGACGGGAGCGCCAACGCGGTATCCAAGGCTCGCGACCCGGCAGTGTCCGGCGTGCACCTTGACGGAGAGTTCCCGGCTCCACTCGGCGGCCATGCCGCGCTTCAGGCTTTTCGCGATCCCGGAAACAAAGGCGCCGTCGTTCTTGAAAATCTCCGCGCAATATTCGACTTGCACGCCGCTCCGCTTGCACAGGAATTCGTAATAGGCACTCTCGTCGACATCCTGGAACCGGCCCCAGCGACTGACATCGTAAACGAGGATGTGGTCGAAATCGGCTCGGCCTGACTGAACGTCTTCGATCAGTTCGATAAGACCAGGACGCCCCTTGATCTGGAGGCCGCTGCGGCCCTCGTCGCGATAGGTCTGCACAATCGTGAGCGCGTTCGTCTCGGCATAGGCGGCGATGGCCGCCATCTGGTTCGCGATCGAGTAGCGCTGGAGCTCCCTCGACATTCGAACGTACTGCGCAGCACGGCGCGCTCGGGTCCGCCTCGGCAAGCTTGTCCCTTTGGGAATAACGAGCCAGTTACCCATGCACCCCTCCTGTCAGTTCGGAGGTACCCGCGAGTGCAATTACAGCTTCCGCGGTCGGGATAGCAATGCCGAACAGCTTGCAGGGCACTGGCGCGCGCCTCATGGCGGCACCGGAAGGTGGCGTTGTGCACAGCACCGCGGAACACGGGGACAAACCTCAGCCCTGCCGATTGCGAATCCCTGCTGCGTGCTAACCGCCCGGAACGAGAAGACGGGCGAAAGGATTCGTCCCGGCAGGAGCGAGCTCGATGCTGATGACGAAAGAAAGACGGCCGGCAATCAGAACGCTGCGTGGATGGGCACTCGGCGTGCTGCAGGAGGCGGGCGCCATCCATGAATGCGAGGAGCATGGCTGGGCAAAGGATCGGGCCGACCCTCACGCCCGCGAGCGCGCTTTGGACCTCGCGAGGCAGGAGCCTCCAGACGGCTTGTCTCCGGACCGGGCTGTCGCCGAGGTCCGCGAAGTGCTGGATTCGATCGGCGATACCTGCCCTGAATGCCCGCCCGACTGAACCGCACTGACAACCCACGGTCCGATGCCGCTGTCGATCAAGGGATCAGGGGCGCCGCCGTGGTGCCAAGATGCTCAGCAGCGGCGCGTACCCGGCCAGCGTGCTTTCGCCGCTGCTCCGCGAACTCCGCTGCGTCGACCGGCAAACGCAGCTTGTATCCAGCCGCCTTCAAGCGGGCGCACACCCGAGGCACCGCCCCAGCAGTGGTGTCGTCGGATTTTGGCTCGAGGCCGATCAGTCCATTCAGATCGTCGATGAGGCGCAATCCTTCACTTCGAAGGAGGATCGCCAGCGCTCGGCTCTCGCGGTCCTCGATCAGCAGTTCGAAGATCAGTGCGAGGTCCATCAGGGCTCCGAGCGTTGCAGGCCAGCCGGAGCCGACGCCGACGGATCGGAAGTAGATCAGCGAAGGATGCGAAGCGTGACTCTGCAGCACGGACGCGCACCAGTCGCGCCCGCGATACATCACACGCCTGATTTCCTCGGGAGAGTCGAGATCCGAGTAGCGCTCCAGCAGACCGAGCGCCGAGGGCGGCTCCCCTGCGGCGGTGGTGAGCTTTAGAATTCCGGTGTCGCGACGGGAGATCCCCTCCTGCACTTCGAGCAGGTACGTCACGGCCATGGTCAGAACGGAGAGGCCTGAAAGGCCCGCGCAGACCAGAGCCCAGCGAGCCGGTCCGTGCGCCTCGATGCCGCTCAGTCCCACCGTGCACAACGCGCTTCCGACGATGAAGAGCGCCTCCTGGAAATCGGCCGGCGGAGAGAACCAGCCCCCCAGCGCATGCGCGATGAGCCCGTAGCCGAGCAAGAGAAGTCCCATCCAGATCAGGAAGGAGCCCATGAGGATCGACGGCGCGAAGCTGGTCGAGACCCCGCTCTTGCCGCGGCGAGCCCACTTCCGAATCGGCAGCGCGACGGCGAGGAGCCGCCGCGCCACGCGCAGTGCGCCCCTGCTCTCGCCCGGGACCACCACCGTGTCGAATACATCGCGCAGCGCGAACGCGACCAGGACCATTCCCGCAGCGATCTCGATGGTCTGCACGATCATGGCGGAATGCCTCTCGCGCCACGCGAGATCCGCCCGAACACGTCACGTCTCGGAACGCGTAGCGAGATGCACCGCGGCCATGACGACCAAGACAGCGGTCAGGAAGGTTCCCGCGGAGATCGTTTTCCGTCCATGTGACCGGCGGACCAAGTGCATCGAGCACTCCGATTATCGGCGACCAACCCGGCTGCGTTGCGTTCGTTCCGAAGCAGCCGACGGCCCGTGTCGAGGCCGTCCTAGCGCCGGCGCGCCACCCAACCTGTTACTTTGTCGTAGGAGGAACCTGTCCGGCTCGTCCCGATTGGCTTGTCGCACCAGAACTCTGACGAACGGCGCGGCCATGGTCGAATTCGCACAGCTTCGCGACCGCATGGTCCAGGTTCAACTTGCACGCCGCGGCATCCGCGACCGGCGCGTTCTGGACGCGATGGCACAGGTCCCTCGGGAGCGGTTCGTGGAATCCGGTTTCGAGGAATTCGCCTACGAGGACGGCGCCCTGCCGATCGCGAACGCGCAGACCATCTCGCAACCCTACATCGTCGCGCTGATGACGGAGGCGGCCGAGCTGAAGCCAGCGGACAAGGTGCTCGAGGTCGGAACGGGTTCCGGCTATGCGGCGGCGGTCGCATCGCGGCTCGCCAGAACGGTTCACACCGTCGAGCGCCATCGCGCCCTGGCCAGGGTCGCCGCCGAGCGGGTTGCGGCGCTCGGCTACGACAATTGCGTCGTCCATACCGGCGACGGCACCCGCGGGTTGCCCGAAGAGGCGCCGTTCGATGCGATCCTTGTCGCGGCCGGCGGTCCGGAAGTACCGGACGCGCTCAAGGGCCAATTGGCCATTGGGGGGCGTCTCGTCATCCCAATCGGCGATTTGGAGCACGAACAATCGCTGCTGCGGATCACGCGCCGGAGCGACACCCAATACGACGAAGAAGCTTTCGGGGCCGTTCGCTTCGTGCCCCTGATCGGAGAGCACGGATGGGCCGAGGACGGCACGCGCTCCGCCAGCAATCACCTCCCCGGGCGCACGCGTTTCCGCTCGCTCACGGACATGATCGGCGCCGCCCTCGAACCCTTGCCGGCTTTCGAAGATCCCGCCTTCGGCGCCCTCTTCGATCGCTTTGCGCAGTCCAGGGTCGTCCTGCTGGGCGAAGCCAGCCACGGCACGTCGGAGTTCTACCGGGCGCGCGCTGCGATCACGCGGCGCCTGATCGAGAAGCACGGATTTACGACCGTCGCGGTTGAAGCCGATTGGCCCGACGCCGCGGCGGTCGACCGCTACGTTCGCCACCGGTCGTCGCGCGGTTCGGGCGAGAAGCCGTTCGAGCGCTTCCCGACCTGGATGTGGCGAAACACCGACGTCGCCGCTTTCATCGACTGGATGCGCGAGCACAACGAAAGCAAGCCCGCAGGCGAGCGGGCCGGATTCTTCGGGCTCGACATCTACAACATGCGGAGCTCGATCGCGGCCGTTCTCGCCTACCTCGATGGCGTAGATCCAGAAGCCGCGGCCGTGGCGCGCGAGCGCTACGGATGCCTAACCCCTTGGCAGCGCGAACCTTCGACCTACGGCCGTGCCGTCCTGACCGAAGCCTATCGGAAATGCGAGGCGTTGGTGGTTCGCCAGTGCCAGGACATTCTGGGAAAGCAACTCAACTACGCCGCGAACGACCCGGACAGCTTCCTGGACGCTGCGCAGAACGCGCGGTTGATCGCCTCCGCCGAGCGCTACTACCGGATCATGTACTATGGCGGGGCCGAATCCTGGAACCTGCGCGACACGCACATGTTCGAAACCTTGGGCCATGTCCTGGACGCCCAGGGCCCGCGATCCAAGGCGGTGGTCTGGGCGCATAATTCCCATATCGGCGACGCACGCTTCACCGAGATGGGGGCGGTCCGCGAGGAGCTCAACATCGGTCAGCTTTGTCGAGAGAAGCTCGCCGAGGCGGCGTTCTTGGTCGGCTTCGGCACCCATACCGGCACCGTGGCCGCCGCGTCGGACTGGGACGGCGAGATGGAAGTGATGCAGGTGCGGCCTTCTCGACCGGACAGCTACGAGCGGCAGTTTCACGACGCCGGTGTGGCGCGCGGCCTGCTCGAATTTCGCCGGGACGAGAGCCTTCGGCGGCGCTTGCTCGAGCCGCGCCTCGAACGGTTCATCGGCGTGATCTACCGGCCGAACACCGAACTGCAAAGCCATTACGCCGAAGCGTCGCTGCCTCAGCAGTTTGATGCATTCTTGTGGTTCGATGAGACGAAGGCAGTCAGGCCCTTGGGACCGGAACATCGCCGCGCCGGCCTCCCGGACACCTATCCGTTCGGACTCTGACGGCGAGGTCTTCGACCAGCGAGTGCCCGTCGGAACTCAGGAACCGCCCTCAGATCGAGGCGCGCGTGCCGAGATGCACTGCGACGAACAAGGTCAAGACCGCGACCAGCACGATGCCGGCCGACATCTCCCTCCGCGCACCCGCTCTCCGGACTATCTGCATGTAGGCGAACCGTTTGCCACAGCCAACTGGCGGGCGCTGCCGGCTAAAGGTCTAGCGCCGGCGCGCGACCCATACTCCGAGCAGGAACGCTACGCACAGCGACTGCAGCGGCGCCTTCAAGGTCACCTCGCGAAGTTGGTCGACCCAGCGCATCGCGGCATCCCGCGACGTCGGCCGCAGCGGGCGCCGGCTCGCTTCCGCCTCGGCGCGCAACCTCGCCGCGGACACATGATCGACGCCGTCCTGCTCGTTCGTCAGGCCGGACGCTTCCGTCATTGCCGAGGCTTCTTTCATATCCATGCGGCTCTCCTGTTTGTCAGGCGGACTTCCGCTGCGACCTGGCCGCAGGCTTCTTTGCTCCCGCCTCCTTCGCGGGCTTCTTGCCGGCGATCGGCATCAGCATCTCCTTCTGGCCCGCGGTAGCCTTGCGCGGTTTCTTGGCGGCCTTGCCCGCCTTCGCCGGCGCGGCCTCCTGTCCGACGCTCCGCCGCAGCGCCTCCATCAGGTTGACCACGTTGGTCGCAGCGGGCTTTTCGTTGGGCGTGATCGGCTTGCCGGCGCGCTTCTGGTTGATGAGCTCGATCAGCGCGGTCTCGTAGTGGTCCTCGAACTTCTCCGGCTCGAAGTTGCCGGCCTTCTGGTTCACGATGTGCCTGGCGAGATCCAGCATGTCCTTGGTGACCTTCACGTCCTGGATCTCGTCGAAATACTCCTGCTCGGAGCGCACTTCGTAGGGGTAGCGCAGCAGCGTGCCGACGAGACCCTTGTCCATCGGCTCGAGCGCGATGATGTGCTCGCGGTTGGTCAGCACGACCCGGCCGATCGCGACCTTGTCCATCTCGCGGATGGTCTCGCGGATCACCGCGAAGGCATCGTGCCCGACCTTGCCGTCCGGCCTGATGTAGTAGGGGCGGATCAGGTAGCGCGAGTCGATGTCGGCCTTGTCGACGAACTCGTCGATCTCGATGGTGCGCGTGGACTCCAGCGCGATCTCCTCGAGCTCCTCCTTCGTGACCTCGATGAACTGGTCCTTCTCGAGCTGGTAGCCCTTGACGATGTCCTCGTTGGGGACCTCGTCGCCGGTGTCGGCGTCGACCTTGAGATACTTGATGCGGTGGCCGGTTTGCCGGTTGAGCTGGTTGAACGAGATCTTCTCGCTCTCCGACGTCGCCGGGTAGAGCGCGACCGGACAGGTGACGAGGGACAGACGGAGGAAGCCTTTCCAGTTCGCGCGGGGGGCCATGGGTACGCAACGCTCCAGACTACGGGGACACGGACTCAAGACGAACGGGGCGGCGCGGTTCCGACAAGCCCGGCGCGCGTCCCCGAGATTCCTTCAAAGCCCGCGGCTGCACCATGGGAATTCGGGAGAGGGTCTCTTGACTATTGAGAACAAAACGGGAACATAATCGGATGAACGCTACCTTCGAGCAGGCCGGTCCGGCCCCCGACGACCTTGATGCCGCCGCCGACCAGGCGATCGCGGCGTGCGGCGGCGACGCAGGGGGGGCGACCAAGGCGCTGCTCGTCGCCATCGACTTTCTCGAGGCCGAGGCCGACGAGCTACGAAGGTCCCCAAAGGCTACGCCCGGGGACGGTTCCCAGGGACGCGCGAACGCAAGGATGAGGCAGATGGCTGAAGTGACCTACTATGTCGCTCTACCGTTCGTTTCCTCCGACGACGGCATAGCCGCCGGCGAGGCGGCGGAGTGCCTGAGCGCCAACGCCGCGGTCATGCGGGCGGAGGCGCTGTCCCGCAAGCCGGGCCATGCCGGCGCCATCGCGTTCTCGCGGACCGGGGACCCGTCCAGCGGCGACTTCAGGGACGCCAAGCTGATCCGGAAGTTCGGCGAGGTGCCGGACGATCTCAGCGCCCTGTGAGACTTCACTGGTTCCGGACGGAGATCCGCCTGCTTGGGCGGGCTGGTCCGAGCCCAGAAGCGCGAGATCCAGATGCTGCAGCGGGCCAGCGTCATTCACCGACCGGCTCAGATGGTCGGCGCTCTCCGCAACGCGTCGAGAGCGGCGGCTCGGCGAGGCCGACTTGAGTGAACAGGGGGAGACCGCCTCGCGGCAGTCTCCCCCGAAAGGTCGAGTCTCAGGCCGCTCGTTTGAACGCTTCCTGCGCGGCCTGGTTGGCGCGATCGAAGCTGGTCCGCGTTTCGGCCAGAGCCACCATCAGGGCGGACCATGACTGCGCTCCGGCCTGGCTTAGCTTCTGGAGCTTTCCCTCCGCCTCGGCCGCCTCGGCCTTCATGCGCTTCACGGCCTCCTCTATTTGGGCCCGACGCTCTGCAGCAAACTGCGTGCCATCGCTGGCGATCTTGTCGGCCGCTTCGCGCCAGGCGTTCAGTTGGGCTGCGGCCTGAACCTCGAAAGCGGCCCGCTGCTGTTCGAGCCGCTTGCTGAAGCCATCGACGTATTTCGCCACATCGGCCTCGAAAGCCTTCCAGTCCACTTCCAGTCTTGCCTTGGCGGCAACGAAGGCCGCTTCGTTCGCCTCGGCGTGCTTCTTGACGATGTCTCGGAATGCACTTTGCTTGGCGCGAAGGTCGGTGCGAAGTCCGTCGGCCTTGGCTCGAAGCTCCGCCTGCACCTCCCCCGCTTTGCTATCGAGAAAGGTGAGCGTAGCTTCCATTTCGTCGAGCCGCTCCTTAGCCCAGGACTGAAAGTTCGCTTGCGTGCTCATCGCTCGTCTCCATCGGTTTCATCGATGCGATCAGCGTACGCACCCTGCGCCTGCTCCACCTTGACCAGGATCAACTAGCCTCGCCGCTCCGCGTCCATTGCCCCGCACCGGCGCGAGGCGCCGGTTCGCAAACGCAGCGCCGATGCAGGGTCTGAGCGGTTTCGGAGCCAAATGCCGTGCCTTGCTTCCTACCCGTTTCGTTGCGCGGTCCAATATCCCGAGCAGCGCGCGCCTGCTGCGTGGCCACTCCAGCTCCCGCGGCCGGCGTCTCGCGTCAGCCTCCCGGACCCCGCTGCGTATTTGTCGTGGACCGTAACCGAAGCGTGAACCGCGCCCGAACGTCCGACGTGGCCGGCAAACTTCACCAGATTGGGATGCGTGACGAAGCCGTCGTTTATGTTCACGGTAAAGCTGTAGGTCGGATCACAGCTGCCGCGCTGCGTGACGAAAAGTAGATTCCAGGATCCATCGTAAGAGGTTCGAGCCTCGGCGGCCGTCGCCATGGTAAGGCACGCACAGCCGACGACACTCGCGATTAGTCGCTTGTTCATGATCTTCTCTCCACATGATTTGTTGATGTTGGTACTAAGGGGTCATAGGTCGGAGCGCCGGCGCTTGATCAAGCGCAGGTGTTCGCGAGCAATTCTTCGCGACCCCCCTCTCCGTCTCTGACGCTTTTCTGGGGCTATGCGGCCGTCCAGCCGCCGTCGACGGAAAGGTTGGCGCCGGTGATCTGGGCGGCGTCCTGGCTGCACAGGAACAGCGCCAGCGAAGCCACCTGTTCCACCGTGACGAATTCCTTCGTCGGCTGGGCCGCGAGCAGAACCTCGCTGATCACCTCATCCCTCATCATGTTGCGCGCCACCATCGTGTTCGGGATCTGCTTCTCTACGAGCGGTGTCCAGACATATCCGGGGCTGATGCAGTTGCAGGTGATCTTGGACCGGGCGAGCTCCAGCGCCACCGTCTTGGTGAGTCCGACGATGCCGTGCTTGGCGGCGACGTAGGCCGACTTGAAGGGCGAAGCGACGATCGAATGCGCCGAGGCCGTGGTGATGATCCGGCCCCAGCCGCGCTTCTTCATGCCGGGCACGGCTGCACGGATGGCGTGGAAGGCGGACGACAGGTTGATCCCGATGATCGCATTCCACTTGTCGACCGGAAACTCCTCGACAGGGGCGACGTGCTGGACGCCGGCATTGTTCACGAGGACATCGACGCTGCCGAAGGTGCTTTCCGCCAGCGCGATGAGCTCGGCGATCTGGTCCGGGCTGTCCATGTCCGCAGCCGAATAGACCGCCTTGACGCCGAATTCCCTCTCGATCGCGGAGCGCTCGTTCTCGACATCGGCCCGCGCCCCCATTCCATTGAGCACGACGTTGGCCCCGGCGCCCGCGAAAGCACGAGCATACGCGAGACCGATGCCGCTGGTGGACCCGGTCACGACTGCGACTTTACCTTTCAGTATACTCATTTGGTCTTTCCTTCTTGTGAGGTGCTGCGGCTCCTCGCCGCGGTGTTTCCGGACCTACGCAGCCCGTTGAGACCGTCACTCAGGTGACAAGGGCTCGCTCGTAGCTCCCGACCGGACGTCGGACCGGCTGCTGCAGATAATCGTGAACGACCTTGCCCAATCCCAGCGTAAGGTCTGCGCGGATGTGAACCGCGGACACGATCTTGAGCACCGGCAAATCGGACACCGGAGCGAGGGCATGGGGCGTCAAGGAGAGAGCGGCGGGTCCGGTCCACGCGCCTTTCAAGACAAGCTGCTCGAGGTGATATTCGACGAGCTCGCAGATCCGCGGAGTGCCGTCGACGTGCGGAATGATCTTGAGCAGGAAGTTCGGCTCCTGCAGCGCGGCCTTCACCTGCGCCACGTCGGCTTCGCGGTGCTTGTATCCCATCGTGCCGGTCGCTACCCGCAGCGGACCGTAATCCAGCGTACCGATCAGCGTATCGAGCTCGGTCCGCAACGTTGGCTGGCCGAGCTTTTTCGGAAAGCCCCAGAGCTCCCGGCCGCCCGCGATCGGTCCCTCATCGTTCAGGAACATGCAGTGAGTGTAGGCGCCCTTGCGACCGCGGAACGACACGGGGATGACTTGGCCGCTCTCGGCATAGTCGCCGAAACCGTTGGAATCCGGCATGCGAATGAATTCGTACTTGACCAGCGCTTCGCGTTCATCGAGCTCAAGCGGAGCCGGAACGACCGATCGCAGCTTCGCCGGATCGGTGCGATAGGTGATGATCAGGTATTCGCGGTCGACGAAACGATACGGTCCCGGCGGATATGCCGGATTCGTCAGCGGCATGGCGAACGCACGCCTCACGACTTCACTCTCGCGCATTTGAATTGTCCTGTGATTGGGAAGAGCCGGCCTATTCGCGACCGTCGTGCTCAAGATCGAACGTGGAGACGCCGTCCGCACTCGTCGGGCGGGCCAGCACCTCGGGATGCCGAAGGGTGCGCAAGGCGTCGTGATAGCCGGCGCGCCAATGATCCTGCATCGACAGACGGGAAAACTCGTAGTCCTTGGAGTGGCCTTCGTAGTCCCGCGCGCGATAGATCAGGTGGACCAGGCTATGCACGTTGTTGGAGGCAGCGGTCCTGAGCAGCTTGACGTCCTCCTGATCGCGCAGGTCTTCCGGCAGCCTGCTCAAGAGAGCCGCCAGGTCTCGCTGCAACCGGTGCAGGCTCTTGAACTGGTCCGTGCTCGCCCGCGTGCGACTGGAGTATTGGATCTCCTTCTGGCGAGTGATCACTTCCGCCATGTTGCCCGGAATCTGGCCGCGCGCGCTCCAGAGATCGACCTGAAACACAAGCGTGTCCTGTCGGGCGCCGCACTCGATCACCCACTGCAACGGAGTGTTGGATACGAGCCCGCCATCCCAATACTGTTCGCCGTCGATTTCGACGGCCGGAAAGCCCGGCGGCAGCGCACCGCTCGCCAGGATGTGCTCCGGCCGGATGGTATGGGTGGCAGTGTCGAAATAGACCATATTGCCGGTCCTCACGTTCACGGCCCCTGCGCTGAACCGCGTCACACCAGCGTTGATGCGGTCGAAATCCACGAGACGCTCCAGCGTCGTCTTCAGCGCGCTGGTGTCGTAGATGCTGGTGGCGGCAAGCGTTCCACCCGCTTGAAGCCACGGCGCGAACGGCCGCGCGGAAAAGAATCCGTTCGCCCCGAACACCGCAGCAAAGCCCGCATTCACCTGATTGAGAAAATTGCGAGTGTGATCGCCGTTCATCAGATCGGTGAACGGCGCGTCCAGCGTCACCTGCGTCCAAAACTCGCGGAGCCGATCGACCCGGACGTTCGGCGGATTGCCGGCGATGATCGCCGCATTGATCGCCCCGATCGAAATGCCCGCGATCCAGTCGGGATGGATATCGGCTTCGGCCAAGGCCTCATAGACGCCTCCCTGGTAGGCCCCCAAGGCGCCGCCGCCCTGCAGCAGCAGGGCGATGCAATCGAACGGCAGACGCCGGTCGGCGGTCGCGAGATTTTGTCGAGGCTGAAAGTTCATGGTTCTTGCCCTTGATTTTTCGGTTGTTCAAGCCGGCGGCTCGTTCCGCCGGCCGGCCCGCATAGCCAATCATTTAATGAACTATACGGTATAGTTTATTAAATGGTCAAGACACTCGCGTTCACATGCGCGTGCTGGAGCTGATGGGTGCCGGGTGCGGAGTCGTCAGCCACGCCGATCTGTTCGGCGGGCCGACGCGACCCCAAAGGACGGACTTTCGTGGTCGTCAGTCGCAGACCAGAACGCGACGGTGGCGCGTGTAGGTGTAGTAGCAGTCGCTGTCGGACGAGTAGCCGCGTCCGTACGCGTAACCCGCAGCGGCTCCCGCGTAAGCGCTCGCCGCATACGCACCACGATAGCCGTACCGCGATCCATCGTAACGGCCATAGCCGCCGAAGCGGCCGTAGCCGGCCGATGCGGCACGGGTGGCGTTCGCCGGTCCGCCCCTTCCGACGCCGGCGAGATCGCCGCGCGGCGCAGGTCCGGCACCGAGACGAGGCGCCCCGCCGGCGAGGCCGGCACGCGGCGCACCGCCGGGTCCCATCGGAGGACGAGCCGCAAAGGCCGGAGGGCCCCCGGCTGCCAGCGGCGGCGGACCTCCGGCTGCAATCGGCGGAGGTCCCGCCATCGGGGGCGGCGGCGGAAACTGCGCGAACGCGGCGTGCGTCGACAGCGTCAATGTTGCGAGCGTCGCGGTGAGCGACAGCATCAGTGTCATTCGTTTCATGGCGTTCTCTCTCAGGACTGTGTTTCGAGGACCGGCGTCGGCTTGGACGCGGGAGCGAGTGCCGGCGTCGGCGCCTCCGGACGGGGGGCGTCGTGCGCAGGCACGGCAGGCTCCTCAGCCGAAGTTTCGTGGTCGAGATCGGGCTGAATGCGGAACCAGGCCACATACAGTGCCGGCAGGAACAACAGCGTCAGCAGCGTGCCGACGATGATGCCGCCCATCATCGCGTAGGCCATCGGGCCCCAGAAGATCTCGCGCGCGATCGGAATGAGGGCGAGACTTGCGGCGGCGGCCGTCAGCAGAATCGGCCGCATGCGATGCTCGGTCGCCTCCACCACGGCGTTCCAGGCCGGGCGTCCCTCCTTCCTGAGGTCCTCGATCTGGACGATCAAGATCACGGAGTTTCGGACCAGGATGCCGATCAGGGCCAGCACGCCTAGGATAGCGACGAAGCCGAGGGGCGCTCCGCTCGGCAACAGAGCCATGACGACGCCGATCACGGCGAGCGGCGCGACAGCGAACACCAGGAACAGGCGATGGAAGCTCTGCAGCTGGATCATCAGCACCGTCGCCATGACGAATAGCATGAGCGGAACGATGGCCACGATCGGCGCCTGGCTCTTGGCGCTCTCCTCCACCGAGCCGCCGATATTCACCGAGTATCCCGCCGGCAGCTCCTTCGTGAACTCCGCCACCTTGGGCGCGAGCTGATCGACCACGGTCTTGGGCTGCGCGGTGCCGACGATGCCCGCCTTCAAGGTGATGGTCGGGATCCGCGCGCGCCGCCAGATCGTCGGCTGCTCGAGCTCGTAGCGCAGATTGGCCACGGCCCCGAGGGGCACGGACTGACCACCGACGCCCGTCAACTGCAGATCGCGCAGAGTATCGATGGACGCTCGTTCCACCGCGGTCGCCCGTCCCGTGACATTGACCAGGTAGATGCTGTCGCGCACCTGGGTGATCGGCGTGCCCTCGAGCACCGAATTCAGGGTGGTGGCGATGTCCTCGGAGGTCACGCCGAGTTGGCGCGCCTTGTCCTGGAGAACGTCGACCTTGACGACCCGCGCCGGCTCCATCCAGTCGAACACGACGTTGCCCAAATCGGGGCCGCTCCGGACGATCCCGGCAAGCTTCTGCGAAAGATCCCGCAGCTTGCCGATGTCGGGCCCGCTCAAGCGGTACTGCACGGGACGCCCCACCGGAGGACCGACCTCGAGCAGCTTGACGTAGGTGTCGGTGCCGGGGAACGTCTTCTTCAGGTACGCCTCGAACTGCGCCTTGACCTGGTCACGCGCCTTGATGCCGCCCTTGGTCACGACCACCATCTGGCCGAACCAGGTGTTCGCCGTCTGCACGTCGAAAGACAAGACGAAACGCGGCGAGCCGGTCCCGACATAGGTCGACCAGTGATCGACCGAATGGTTGTCCTGAAGCTGTTCGCGCTCGAACCGCGCCATCTGCACGTTGGTGTCGGCGATGGAGGCGTTCTGCGGCAAGTTCCAGTCGATCACGAGTTCGGCGCGGTCCGAGGACGGGAAGAACTGTTGCTGCACGAATTGAAGACCGAACAAGGCGCCCAGGAAGGCTGCGGCAGTCACCGAGATGGTCGTCCAGCGATGATGCATGCAGAACAGAAGCAGACGCGCAAACATCTGCGCCACGCGGCCCTTCTCTCCATGATGGCCCTTCATTTTGGCAGGCAGGATCGTGACGCCGAGCAGCGGCGTGAACAGCACCGCGACGATCCAGGACACGATCAGGGAGACGGCGATCACCACGAAAAGCGTGAAGGTGAACTCACCGGCATTGCTGCTGTTGAGCCCGATCGGGATGAACCCGGCCACCGTGACCAGCGTGCCCGTCAGCATCGGAAACGCAGTCGACGTATAGACGTGGGTCGCCGCCTTCTCCAGGGGCTCGCCGATCTCTAGCCGCGCCACCATCATTTCGACCGCGATCATGGCGTCGTCGACCAGCAGGCCCAGAGCGATGATCAGCGCGCCAAGCGAAATTCGCTGAAGCGAGATCCCGGCATAGGCCATCACGACGAAGGTGATGGCGAGCACCAGCGGGATCGCGACGGCGACCACCAGGCCTGCGCGCAAGCCCAGGCTAAGAAAGCTGATGCCGAGCACGATGATCACGGCCTCGAACAGCGCTTCCGTGAAGCCGGAGACGGCATGCTCGACGATGACGGGCTGATCGGCGACCTGGTGAACGCCGACGCCGATCGGCAGGTCGGCGATGATCTTGGTCATTTCCTCCTTCAGCCCCTCGCCGAAGTGAAGCAGGTTCGCGCCGGACTTCATGCCGATGGCCAGCGCGATCGCGGGCTCGCCGCTGTACCTGAACAGGGTGCTGGGCGGATCGGCGTAGCCCCGCGTGATGGTTGCGACGTCGGTCAGCGGAAAGAAGCGGTCGTTGATGCGGAGGTTGACCGCCTTCAGGCTTGCCTCCGAGGTGAACTGGCCGTTCACCCGCACGCTGATCCGCTCCGGCCCTTCCTGGAACACACCGGAGGGCGCGACCGCGTTCTGCCCCTGCAGCGAGGCCATGATGGCGTGGACGTCGAGGCCAAGGGCCGCGATCTTCCGGGTCGAGAATTCGAGATAGATCACCTCGTCCTGCGCACCGAGAATGTCGACCTTGCCGACGTCCGGCACGGTCAGCACCTTGGCGCGGATGTCTTCGACGTGATCGCGCAGCTGACGCTGGCTCAAACCGTCGCTGGTGAACGCATAGATGTTGCCGAACACGTCGCCGAAGCGGTCGTTGAAGCCCGGCCCGATCACCCCTTGCGGAAACTCGCCCTTGATGTCCGCGATCATGTTGCGGACCCGGATCCAGGTCGGCTTCACGTCGGCGGCCTTGGTGGTGTCACGCAGATAGACGAAGACGGTGGTCTGGCCGGCGACGGTGACGCTCTTGGTGTAGTCGAGCGATTCCAGCTCCTCGAGCTTCTTCTCGATCCTGTCGGTGACCTGCCGGGTCATTTCCGCGGGCGAGGCGCCCGGCCACTGCGCCTGGATCACCATGGTTTTGATGGTGAAGTCTGGGTCTTCCTGCCGGCCCAGCTGAAGGTACGCAAACAATCCCGCCGCCATGAAGGCGACCATGAAATACCAGACGAGCGAACGATGACTGAGCGCCCAGTCGGAGAGGTTGAACGACTTCATGGCTTCTGATCCTGTTCGATGCGGACTTGCTGTCCTTGCTTGAGGCTGTGGATTCCGGCGGTGACAACGCGGGCGCCGGAGGCAAGACCGCCGATGACCCGGAGACCCGCGGGATCGGCAACGACATCGACCTTTTGCAGCGAGGCGGTGTTGGCGGTCTGGTCGACGACCCAGACGAAATTTGCGCCCTCTTTGGCGAGCAGCGCCGAGGCAGGAACGTGCAGGGCCCGGGGTTGAGCCCTGTCGAGTCTGGCGGTCACGGTCGCGCCAAGCCGAAAGCTGTCGGGGGGACTGTCGAGGGCAATCCGGACGCGCCGCAATCGGGTGACCGCATCGGCTTGGGGCGCAATCTCCCGGACGGTCCCCTGCACCTGAACAGCCGGTAGAAGCTGTAGGGAGACCGTGAACGGCAGCCCGATCTCCAGCGGCAGCGGAAAGTCCTCGCCGATATCGACGACGGCTTCGCGAACGTCCGGCCTCGCGATCGTCACCACCGTTTGACCAGGGGACACCACCTGGCCGACTTCTGCGCCGATCGCTGTGACCACGCCGGCGAAGTCGGCCTTGATCTGCGAATATCCGAGCTGCTCCATCGCCTTGGTCAGATTTGCCTGTTCGCGCGCTACCGTTGCTTCGCCGCCGGCGCGCGCCTGCTCGGCATTGTCCAGAGTCTGCTTCGTGGTGGCGTCGGTGGTGATGAGCGTCCGCTGCCGTTCCTCCGTCGCTCGAACCGTGGCGAACTGCGCCTCGGCCTTGGCAAGCTGTCCTTTGGCGGCGCGAACGGCGAGTTCGAGGGCCGTCGCGTCGATGGTGCCGATCGTCTGTCCCTCATTGACGAGATCACCGACGTAGACGGGACGGCTCGTCAGGCGTCCCAGCACGCGGAACCCGAGATTGGTCTTGTAGCGCGGCTCGATGACGCCCACTGCGACGGTATCGGCGGAATGATCGGCTTCGAGGAGCATTGATTGGACGGGACGCGTGGGCTCAGGCGCCTTCGCTTCCTGCTGACATCCGGCAAGCGCAAGCGCGCATGCCAGCGCGCCCGCCATAGTCACGGGGCTCGTCATGAGTGATCTCCTTCGTAAGTCACGGACTGGCCGACGCTCAGGAGCTTGCCACCGTCCACCACCACTCGCTCGCCCGGCTCGAGACCCGCCTTGATCAACACTTCGCCGGCTTCGTACCCAC
The DNA here is from genome assembly GCF_040548425.1 of Bradyrhizobium sp. i1.15.2. Lineage (NCBI taxonomy): Bacteria > Pseudomonadati > Pseudomonadota > Alphaproteobacteria > Hyphomicrobiales > Nitrobacteraceae > Bradyrhizobium > Bradyrhizobium sp. i1.15.2. The sequence continues at coordinate 39,645 of NZ_JBEPRQ010000040.1, forward strand.
CGACGATCACCGGCTTCAGGGAGGCGATCCGCGTCGCCGGATCGACGATCCAGACCGCGGGTCTGTTGCCCGCCGCCATCAAGGCGCTCCATGGCAGGGCGACCTGCCGCTCAGCCTTCACTTTCACCGTTCCCGCGACGGCGCTTCCAAGCGTCATCGTGGGGGGCGGAGCCTTGATCGCCACCTTCACCCGAATGGTCGAACTCCTCGGATCGACGGCCGGAGAGATCTCTCGAACCTCGCCGTTCGCGGTCACGCCCGAGTCGGCCACCAGCCTCAACGAAACGTCGCCGCCGTCGGCATTTCCAAGAAACATCGACTCGTACACATCGAAGACCGCGTCCCGTTCGCCGTCTTGCGCCAGCGAAAAGACCGGCTGCGCCGCCTGTACGACTTGACCGGTTTCGAGGTTGCGGGCGGTGACGACGCCGTCTGCCTCGGCCCGCAGCGCGGTGTAGCCGAGGGCGTCTTTCGACGTCCCCAGCAACGCTCGCGCCGATTCAAGCGCACCTTCAGCGGTTCGCAATCCTTCCTGCGCCTGGTCGTAGGCCGTGCGCGTGGTGAAGCCGCTTGCGATCAGCGACTTCTGGCGCTCGAAAGTCGTCTTCGCCACACGTAGCTGGGCTTCGGCCGCCAGCACTGCAGCCGTCGCGGCATCGACATCGGCCTCCTGCTCGGCCGGGTCGAGCAGTGCCAGCACCTCGCCCGCCTCGACGTGGGTCCCGACTTCGACGAAGCGCGCGATCACACGTCCGCTGACACGGAACGACAGATCGGCGCGGAAGCGAGGCTGGACCTCCCCGGTCAAGGTGAGGGAGGCTTGCCGATCCTTCGGCTGCACGATTTCCGTGCGCACGAAGGCGGCGCGCGCAGCGGGAGCGGCCGCGTGATCGTCGCAGCCTGCGAGCGCGGCGGCGACGAGCGCGAGCGTCAGTCCGCCGATGGGCTTCACCAAGCGCTTCTCACGGACGAATTTCGGACAGGGAGGTTTCATAGCGCGACCATGCGGTTGGGGGATGAGAACAGCTGACCCAAGGCATCGGACGGTTTCGGATCCGGCTTGGCTGCAACGGGATGATTGGCCTGGTGCGAGACGGCAGCAGGCGGAGGAAGAGCCGCGGTGTCGGCCGACTTGGCCTTGACGGACCGCGTCAACCTCATGCGCCGCGTCGCCATCCCCCAATTCGTCTGCCGCTCTCGCTCGGTCAGCGGAAACGAGAGAACGACCGACGTGAACTCGCTGCCGAAACCCTGCTCGATCCGACCGCCCAGGCTCCTCGCCAGGTCGTTGTCGGTCCGAACCCGCCGTCCGGCATCCGACCGCACCGAACGCGAGCCGTTGTCCAGCACGATGCAGTTCACCAGTGCGCCGCGACGGGTCAGCTTGACCTTGATCTCACCGGCACGCGCATCGAAACAGGCGTGTTTGGCCGCCGTCCCGATCAGGTCATGGACGATCAGACCCAGCCGCCAGCACCGCTCCGACTGAAGGGGGACGCACTCGGTGTCGAAGATCAGCTGGATGTTCATGCCGTCCAGTCGGGACCGGCGCATCGCGCAGCCCAACTTGTGGACGTGCGCTGCGGCATCGACGAGGGCTTCGCCCTGAGGCCGCGCGAGCATCAGATGCACTTCGGCATGTCCGTGCAGCAGGGAGGCCACATCGTTCAAGGCGGCCTTCGCTTCGGCCCCTTCGGCCCGGACGATCGCAGCCGAGACCAGATCGAGCGCCGAGGCGACGCCGTCCGCGACCCTGTGATGCGACTCCCGCAACAGGACGCCTTCCGGCAGACGATGCGAATCTTGGCTCAAAACCGGCACTGCGTTCTCCTGAAGTGGGCTCGGATGATCGGCCTCGGCGCGAAGGCTCTTGCGGCCCCGATCACCCGAAGGCGCTGCAAAGCGTTAATCAAACTATACCGTATATTTTCTTTTTCTTGCCTTTCAGTGCCGCCTATGTCAAGTGGCTTCTGCGTACGCACAGACTCGTGATTGGGAGACCGTCGATGACGAAGAAGACCACCCCGAAACGGGGCCGGCCGGCGAAGGAATTCGCCGGCGACGTCCAGGCCCGGATCCTCGATGCGGCCCAGCAGCTTTTTCTCGACAAGGGCTACCGCAGCGCCAGCATCGACGACATTTCCGAACTGGCCCCTGCGAGCAAGCCGACGATCTACGCGCATTTCCAGGGCAAGGAGGCGCTGTTCGCGGCGGTGGTGGCCCGGACCATCAGCGGCCTGTCCGATTTCGAAGGCTTCGAGCCGGAGGGCCGCACCCTGCAGGACAAGCTCATGAGCCTGGGCACCGCGATCGTGGAGAAGGTAATCGAAGAATCTCTGGGGATGGTTCGCGCCACCATCGCGGAAGCGCAGCGTTTCCCGGAGTTGAGCCGCAACGTCCACGACGCCGCGCGGGATCGTTCCGTCGGCGCCATTTCTCAACTGCTGAACGAGACGACCCAGAAGGTCGCACGCGCACCGAAAGGTCCCTTCACGGGCAAGCGCAGCATCGCCACCGCTCAGATCTTCCTGGATCTGATCCTGCTCCCGATGCTTTTCCGTTCACTGGTGGGAGAAACGCCGAAAGACTTGCGACGGGAGTTGCCGTCTTTCGTGCGGGAACGCGTCCGGTTCTTCCTCTCGGCGTGCGAGGCGGATTGGACGCCTTGAACCGCACCTTCGCCAGCCGCTAGGCGCGGCACGTCGCGCGGTAGTGCAGCGGCTGGCTGGCGACCTGCGCCGGCGTGGCGCTGCGGAGCGCGCCCGAGCAGAAGCTCATCATCTCGTCGAAGGCCGCCCTGCCGGCCATCGTTCTCATGCGCGACGGATCGAGGTATGCACCCATTGCCTCACACGTGCAGCGGGCCAGCGCCGTCGGGCTCCCTGCCCGAAACTCGCCACTCGCCTGCCCGGCCGCGATGATCGACCGGACCAGGCCGCGGACCGTGTCGGCATGGGACAACACGACCGGCCAATCCGCTTGTTCTGCTGCAATCACCAGCTCGTGCAGCCTCGCATCGTGCGCCAGCCTATGTTCATGCCGCTGGCAGATCGCCCAAAAAGCGGCCTCCAGGCGCTCTTCGCCCGAGACATTACTGCGGGCCTCGATTCCCGCATCGGCGCACATCTCGCCGAGGAGTCCTGCCACCACGGCCTCCTCTACCGCCTGGCGGGAAGGAAAGAACCGATAGATATTTGCCGGGGACATGGAGGCGCTGCGGGCGATGTCCGCAACGGTCGTCTTCCGATAGCCGATGGCCCGGTACAGTCGAATGGCGGCCTGCACGATTCTTTCGCGAGGGCACGGCGATCCGCCCGGGGATGCCTGGGTCTTGTTCATCTTCGGGCTCAATGCGGCGGAATTGCCTGCACCTCGCGCCGGCAAGCCTCGCCGAATTCACGCAGCGGATCCATCTCTTCGAGGAAGCCCGGCAGGTCGACGAACGAGGTGTTCGGTGCCAGGTAGGTCTCGATGATCAGCCGTCCCGCCCGCTCTGCGGCATGGACCACCTCGTCGTCGGACAGTATCCGCATACGTCCGATCAGCGCATACAAATTCACCAGTGCCGGAATCTCCGATTTGTCGCTGGTCAGCGCGTCCGCATAGAGCCGGGACGCCTCCTCGATGAAGCATCGATACAGCTTTTCACGTTTGACGAACGCGTGAGCATGATGGCGTTCGCGTACCCTCCGACGGCGGGTCGCCCACCCCGTCACGATCGTGGAAATCGCTCCGAAGGCCGAGCCTCCGAACGCGGCGAAAGCGGGGAAATAGATCGTGTTCATGCGATCACTCCTCATCTTTTGCGCCGCGATGCCGACGCGCTTCCATCGTTCTGATCGAGGCTGCGGCGGCGGCTGCCTGGTCGAAGACGGCTCCGCAAGCTTCGCTCAGGTCCGACCTTCTTTGCCGGAGACAGGCTTCCACACCGGTGGGGTCGGGAATGTAGCCGATGCACAGGCGAAACGCGTCAGGCGCGCAGGCGGCCCTCTGCTCGGCCGTGCCGCGGTCCTCCTGCGCGAACGCCGCACTGGCCACTGAAATTAACGTCGCACCGACGAGCACCGCTCGCTTCCTAAACATATCCGATCCCTTTCACCGGTTGAGTCATTCGACCGCGCATCGCAGGACCCGAAGCCCCGCGGCCGAGCAGCGCGAACACGCGCTTGTGAGTCTCTGCACTTGACACTTTCGCGCCCCATGCGGTATGCGAAATATACGGTATAGTTTATTTAATGGTGGAACGATGTCAAGCCTGCTGTTGACGCTCGCAAGGGAAAATCCCTGGCCCGGAATCGCACTCGCATCTCTCAATTTCATGGTCGCCTTGTCGCTCGTGGGCATGAGCCTGCTGCTGACGGTGACCATCGGGGCACTCGCCTGGCTTCACGACCTTGCCGACCGGGAGCCCGCCCCCCTGCGATGTGGCGAGCCGACCGGGCTCCGGATGCCTTCGACGACGCTCGGTTGCACCCCACGACAATCCTGGCGGAAATTCTGACATGCTCGGCGTGATCGAAGTTTTCGACGTCATGCACCCGGATCCGGCCACCGGCCATCCAGTGTGGACCGGCCTCACGGGCACGCGCACAGCCCTCAAGCGGGACGGGCACGAGATCGATCCAAAAGCCATGGCCTATTGCCCGGTCGAATGGATCGACGAGCGCGGGTATCTCGATGCCAAGCTCGCGCGCCGGCATCCGCGCCCCTGGGGCATCTGACAATGAGCAGGTCTCGTGCCATGTCCAGGATCGAGCTGCCATGAGCAGGCAATCCATGCTGTCACGAAGTGCGAGCGGCCTCGTCGCACCGGAGCTACCCCTGCGGGGCTATTTTCTCTGGGTCGGAGGCGCGCTGCTCTTGCTGCTTCTGGCAGCCGGTTGGGCGCTGCCTGCTCCTGCGCCGAGCCCACTCACGGACTCGCGTTCTGCGCTGCCGCCGATCCGGATCCGCTCCGAAACCAAGGCACCGGAGGCGGTCGTCATCGATACCAGCGGGTTCGGACTGCGCGCGAGGGCTGCCGAGCATGACATCGCTGCCGAAGCTCCATCCCGGCTGCCCGAAACTCACCTCGAAAGTAGTGACGGCAGTCCGACACAGCCGACTGATCTGCGCCTTCGGCAGAGCCTAGCGCAGTCGCAGCCCGACGTTCACGACCACGCAGGCCAAACCGCCGATCGAGAGGAGATCGGGGCGCGAGAGCGTAAATTCGCTCGAGCGCATCCCGTAAAGCGGCGGCACGATCTGCATCCTGCTTCCCCAAACGGGCTTGGTGCCTGCGGTTCATCGATCCGCGAGCGCCGCCATTGCCGAACCGCATGGTCGCCGAACTAATCACCCAGCCATTTTTGAATGAACACCAAAGGACTATCCGATGCCAAAAATGCAGTTGCTTGCGCTTATGGTTTGCTCCGCCGCCCTGACCGGGACGGGAGCGATGGCCGACATCACCCAAGCTCCTTCCGACGCTGCACAGCAAAGCGCTGCCGCGCAGGACGATGTCGACGAAGCGGCCATCCGCCGAGTGATCGAGCAGTTCCATACCACCCGCGTGCCGCTGGATCAGGCGATGACAATAGCCGAGCGCTTGCACGACGGCTCAAGGACCGCTGACGTCAACTTCGAGATATCTGGTCCGCCCGTCTACCGCGTACGCACGGTCAAGAACGAGCATATCTACGAGAACGTGATTGATGCGAGCACCGGGAGCGTGTCGCAGCGCGAGATTGCATCGTCATTGAAGGAACTCGATCGGGAAGATCTCGCCAAGGTCGTCGCCCTGAAGTGGATCAAGCAGGAGCTGTCGGATGCGGTGCGGGTCGCGGAGAAAGCGGCGGAGGGAAAAGCGCTCGCTGGCGGACTGATGAGGCAGGACGGCAAGCTCAATTTCGTTGTCGTAGTCGCCACCGGCGACCGTTTGAAGGAAGTGCTGCTCGAGCCGCCCAAGATCGGGCGTAGAGAGTTAACTCCCCGCTGACCCGCTGCCCGGGCCATATGCGATCGTCGACACCGGGCTTTCGTTCGGACGGTCGCCGATCGTGACCCGCTGATACTCACTCTACGACCGCATCGTCCGCGATCTGCTCGCGACCTATGAGCGTAAGCCGCTGGACGCCAAATGCGCCGTCGACAGCCTGATCGCGGCAGTCTACGGGCGGCGTTTCCAATGTACACGCGGACGATGGACTGGACCGATCCAATGCCGATGGTCGAGATGGCCGTTAGGTCCATGTGTCGTCATGTCGGGATCTAGACTCACTGATCGCGACTGTTTGGAGCAGACAGTCCTCTGCCTCCTGAACGCAGTGCACCTCTTCTATGTAATTGATCTTTCTCGCTGTGGCAGGCGTTTCCATGCCGTTTTGTTCACGGTTGTTCCACCCAATTCGTTGCGATTTCGTTGCGGAGTTCTGAGAGAACGGCAGCCACTGTTGCTTGACGGGTCTCTTGGAGGCTTTCCCAAGCACCAGCGGGAAGAGATGGCCAACACCGCCCGCCTCAGTGTCGCGGTTGCGAGTC